>NZ_JBIRQF010000017.1:0-197580 GCF_044333065.1 Streptomyces sp. NPDC021115 | reverse complement strand
CGCTACGAGAAGACCGCGACCATCTACCTGGCCGGACTCCACATCGCGGGCATCTTCCTTTGGTCAGCACGCTGATCCAAACGAAACTGCCTAGGTACCCGATGCGGTCGTCGCGATGCCGCCGTCTACCGGGATGATGGTGCCCGTGAGGTAAGCTCCGGCCCGGCTGGCGAGGAACACGGCGATACCCGCCATGTCGTCGTCGCGGCCGAGTCGGCGCAGAGGGGCCTTCGCCGCGATCGTGTCGCCGATGGCATCGAGAGTGGACGCCATCATCTGCGACGGGAACGGTCCCGGTGCTACCGCGTTCACCGTGACGTGCTGTGGGCCCAGTTCTCTGGCAAGCACTCTGGTGAGTTGATGGAGTGCCGCTTTGCTGCTGGCGTACGAGTAGTTGGGCGACTCGGCGACGTGGATGGCGGCGATACTGCCGATGTTAATGATCCGCGCGGGATCATCGGCGGTGCCCGCCCTGCGAAGTGCGGGGAGCAGCGCCTGCACCAGCCAGAACGGCGACTTGAGGTTGAGGTCGATCACTGCGTCCCAGGCCTCGTCCGGGAACGTCTCCAGCGGCTCGCGCCACATCGCTCCCGCGTTGTTGACGAGGATGTCCAGGCGTTCCGAGTCGACCTTGACAAGATCAGCGAGGCGCTGACACTCGTCGTGCCTGGACAGGTCGGCGGGGATTGCTTGAACGTCGCCGAATTCGGACAGTAGACGCTGTGCCTCCGCGCACGTGTCTGCCTTGCGTGAGCTGATGACGACGCGGGCGCCCGCCTGCAGAAGGCCGCGCGCTATCATCATCCCAATGCCCCTGGTGCCGCCAGTGACAAGTGCGTACTTCCCACTCAGCTCGAAAAGTTCTGTGTGAGTGGTGAACTGGTTGTCCGCCATTGGCCTCCGTCCCTTCTGTCGTGGAAGAATGCGCCGACACGGTCGCGCATTCGTGGTAGCCGCGCAACTGTTCCAATGAGTCTTGTTGCAGCTCCGCAAGCGTTGGTACCAACTGGGCTGCACGCTCGGTGAATTCCAGCGGATGACGGTCTGGTAGGACATCGAGGTGCGAAATACCTAGCGCCGCGTACCGCCGGGCGTCGGTGAGAAATTGTGCGGTGTTCTCGAGTGCCTGCCCGTAATTCGGATAAATGACCGTCTTCCGAATGGCGTTGTAATCTCATGACGGTCTACATCGGGAGGCTCTGAAAAGTTCCAGTAATGCAAACCCAGATCCATTACTTCTCCTCGGTGTAGCTGGGAACCGACTCAGCCAGGTTGACAGGCGTTTTGGACGTCTGGGAGACCCTGGTGATACAGGTACTGTGAGAGCCCCCTTGCCTGGTGCGCTGACTCGCGCTGCCACAATCGTTCCTGCGACGCGGCGCGACGACGCCGGACAGTCACTTTCGTGATTGCTTTGATCTGTATTGCGACCCGGAGTCGTCGCGCCGCGTCACGCCAATCGTTGGCGCGAAGCCACTTGCCGCGGACAAATAGATCTGCTCGTAGGGTCTGCCGTCACCTTGACCGCCGTGTCTTTGCTCCGGCCGCCCGCAACGCCACATGCGCAGAGTGCCAGTCCATTAGGCAAGGGGGGCTCTCTCAGTACCTGTATCACCAGGGTCTCCCTGCCGGAGGCAAGGCCTGCTTAACCTGTGGTGGTTCCCGGCTGAACGCAGGGAAAGCAATGGGCCAGATGATCTTTCCCGAAGGGGCATCTCTAGTGCAAAAGCGCAAACTTGGACAGCAGCTCGAAGTTTCAGCCCTGGGGCTCGGCTGCATGGGCATGAGCTTCTTCTACGGTGCGCCCCCGGACCCAGCCGAGATGACGAAGCTGCTGCGGGCGGCAGTTGACCGCGGCGTGACTTTCTTTGACACCGCCGAAGTCTATGGCCCTTTTATCAATGAAGAGCTAGTCGGTCAGGCGCTGGCGCCGGTGCGCGATCAGGTGGTGATAGCCACCAAGTTCGGTATCAAGCACGGCGAACACGGGCCGACCCCGATGTCGGGGGTCGATAGTCGACCCGAGCAGATCCGCCGAGTAACTGAGGCCTCGCTCACGCGTCTTCAAACCGAGTGCATTGACCTGCTCTATCAACACCGCGTCGATCCTGACGTGCCCATTGAAGACGTGGCCGGTACGGTAAAAGAGCTGATTTCCGAAGGTAAGGTCAAGCACTTCGGTCTGTCGGAGGCCAGCGCGACGACGATTAGCCGCGCCCACGCTGTGCAGCCTGTGGCGGCGCTGCAAAGTGAATACTCGCTCTGGATGCGAGAGCACGAGACCGATATTATTCCGACCTTGGAGAAGCTGGGCATTGGTCTGGTGCCCTACAGTCCGCTCGGGAAGGGCTATCTGACCGGCAAAATCGATTCCAGCACTTCGCTGGCCGACGACGATCTGCGCCGCTCCCTGCCGCGCTTTACACCCGAAGCACGACAGGCTAATCAGGCACTGGTCGAGCTGCTCCGGAAGATTGCCGACGACAAGGGAGCTACGCCGGCTCAGATCGCCCTCGCCTGGGTGCTGGCGCAGAAGCCGTGGTTCGTGCCGATCCCCGGCACCACGAAGCTGCACCGCCTACAAGAGAACCTAGGCGCACTCGACGTCGAGCTGACTCCCGGTGACCTGCTGCGCATCGAGGAGACCGCAGCCCAAATTCATATCCAGGGCGGGCGCGTTCCCGAGCAGTTGAAGTCACTGTTCGGCCGCTAACCCGCTCGAATTCTGCACCGGCCTCCGGGATCGAGGTCGAACTGACATCGTCGACGCGCACTGCCTTGACGCCAAGGCTACGCCTTGTCCTTGCGCGGGAGCAGGTTCAACGGCCCGAACTCATCGACACACACCACCCGCCCGTCGGCGGGCGGGTGGTCGTAGTGGCTCGGCGGGGGACGTCCGGGCGATCAGGCGGATCCACTCGCGGATCCGGTCACCGATCTTGCGGCGACGTCCCCCGCTCCATTTTGGGTCCAGCGCGTCGAACTCCCGCTCGTTGTACCCAATTACCCGGTCAACGATGCGTTTCGAGCCACTAGTACTCCAGCCGTAGATCGTGATCTCGATGGTGAAGGGCGTCGAGGCGGCAGGTGTCCAGCGTGGATCGTCTTGCCCGAGATCGCCCATGCCGTCGCGGGCGTCGGCTCCTTCTCCGTCTACCCGAGTTCACCGCGACGGAGGGCGTCCCTTATCTCGCTGAGCTTCGCGGTCGTTGCCGGGGTCCGCTCCTGTGCTTGTTCAGCGAGTCGGAGGGCATCGTCGATCTCGCTGAGCTTCCTGGAGGACAGGACGGCCGCCCGCTCTATCAGGTCGTCCCGGGACACGGTGGTCAGCCACGTGCACGGGGTGAAGCCTGGACGCGGGAACGCGAGCCGCAGCACGCCTTCGAGCGGCAGCCCTTCACCGGCGCCGACCGTCACTTCGATGCCCAGGCCGCTGATGTCGAGGCCCGCCGGAGCGACGACCTGCATCACCTGGAACCCGGACGCGTCGTCTCCTGACAGCAGTACGACCAACCTCCGCTCGTCGAATTGGACCCACCAGACTTCGCCACGTTGCACAAGCCCTCCGATACACAGGACGGCAGGCAGACGCTGCGCGACCTGACGCGGTGTGGAGACGGGTGCGGCCACCGTTGATCATCGGTGTGTGAAGACAAACGATCATGCGGTGGCCGCAGGTCACAGCGTAGACCCTGCCTGCTGGCAGGAAGCGTTCGAGGGCCTGATGAGCCGGATAGCGGGACGCTTGAGACGGGTCGAATCCCGACGCCGGGCCCGGAAGTTGGTACTCGGCCTGTTGTCGGACCTGCCGCGCAAGAACTGGCCAGGAAGGTGCCCAAGAGGGCCTGGCAGAAGCTGTCCGCAGGGGCCGGAGCCAAGGGCCACCGCTTCTACGACTGGGCCGTCATCGACCTCACCGATCCCCGGCCCGGGAGCCGGCAGCTGCTGGTCCGCCGCAACCGCAGCACCGGCGAACGTGCCTACTACCGCTGCTACTCGCCTGCCGCAGTGCCGCTGACCACCCTGGTGCGCGTCGCTGGATCAAGGTGGCGGGTCGAGGAGTTTTTCCAGTCCGGCAAGGGCCTGGCGGCCCTGGACGAGCACCAGGTCCGCCGCTACCCGTCCTGGTCCCGCTGGGTCACCCTGGCCATGCTCGCGCATGCCTTCCTCGCTGTCCTCCGCGCGAACGAACACGAGGGTCATCCCTCGCCCGACGAGCTGATACCGCTCACTTGTGACGAGATCCAACGACTGTTCATCACGCTCGTCAACCGGACCGTCTTTGACCCTGTCCACCGACTTCGCTGGTCCGTCTGGCGACGCCGCCACCAGGCCCGATCCCAGACCAGCCACTACCGGCGTCAAGCCGCTCAAGCATGAAGATCACGATCTACGGCTGTAGTACTAGAAGCGATAGCGCAGAATGCGGCCCACGTCCTTGAAACCGGGCAGGTGCGCCATCACCTTCATGCTCATCCTCCCGGTGGTGGGCATCGCCTCCATCCCCGGCATGTCGACGCTGCGCACCGCGTCCATCAGAGTCAGCCCGTCGTGCCAGCCCTCGATCTCCCGCGGGTCGTCGAGCCCCCAGTGCAGTGTCGCACCCGCGTTGCGCACCGCCGGGACCATCTTCTGAAGGCGGATGCCCAGTGACCCGTAGACATCGAAGAGCAACTGTCCACCGGGGAACCGGTCGGTGATCCGCTGGATGAGGCGCTTGCCCTCCTCCTTGTGCAGATACATCGTCAGCCCCTCGAAGACGGCCACGGTCGGCCGGTCGTCGGGCACCTCGCGCAGCCACGCCTCCTCGGTCACCGAGGAGGCGATCATCTCGTAACTGCCCGAGGGCCGCGGGAGCAGCTGCCTGCGCAGCTCGATGACGTCGGGGTAGTCGACATCCAGCCAGCGCACCGACGACGACGGGGCGAGCCGGTGGACCCGGGTGTCAAGACCGCATGCCAGGTGCAGCACGGTCGCCTTCTGATGCTCGGCCAGGAACGCGGACGTCCAGTCGTCGAGCTGCTTGGCCCGGAGCGCGATACCGACCGCGGTGGTCTCCGTCATGCCCGTCTTGCCGAAGTCGTAGGCGACGCGCTCCACCGCCTCCTGGGCCGTGTGGTCGCCCAGGACGGAGTGCGGCGAACGGCTGTCCACCGCCCTGCCGTACAGCGTGGCGAGCATCGTCTCCTGCGTACCGCTGAGAGTGATCTTTTCGCGATCCATGGTTCCTCGGTCGAGTGCGGGGGTACCGACGGCCATTTCCGGTGATTCATCCGGGATGAGCGGAATCCGTGCTGCGTACCGTCCCACGACTGACCGGGTGAAGGCGACCGTGCCCTGGGCCATTCGTGTCCTTCACGCCGTGATCCGGCCCCGGCGGGGGTGCCGGGGCGGCCGAAAACGGCGGTCGGGCGGCCCGGGGTCAGCTCTGCGCGAGCCACAGATCGGGGCCGAACACCTCGTAGTGGATGTCCGACGGCCGCACACCGCGCTCCAGCAACTGTGCGCGCACCGACCGCATGAACCCCAGCGGCCCGCAGAGATACGCGTGGACGCCCTCGGGGATCTCGACCCCGGACAGGTCGACCCGGCCGGTGCGCTCGGCGGGCCAGCCGTCCACCGGCCGCTCGTACCAGACGTGTGCGGAACCCTGGGCGAGCTTGGTGACCAGCCGCTCCTGATCGGCGCGCAGCGCGTGGGCGGCGGGGGAGCGGTCGGCGTGGACCGCGACGACCGGGGCCTGATGCCCCCGGTCGACCAGGTCCTCCAGCATGGCGACGATCGGGGTGCAGCCGATCCCCGCCGACGCCAGCAGCAGCGGCGTGTCCGTGGCGTCGAGCACGAGGTCGCCGTACGGGGCGGACACGCTGATCACGTCGCCTTCCCGGAGGTGCTCGTGCAGATGGCCCGAGACCTCGCCGTCCGGCCCGGTGCCGCCGCGCACCTGCTTGACGGCGATGGAGCGCACCGTCGCACCGGGCGGGTTGGTCAGGCTGTACTGGCGGATCTGGCGCGCCCCGTCGGGCAGTTCGACCTGGACCGAGACGTACTGGCCCGCGGTGAAGGCCGGTGCCGGGCGGCCGTCCGCGGGCCGCAGCCGGAAGGTGACGACGTCCGCGGTCTCCTGGACCCGCTCGGTCACCTCCCACGGCCGCCAGGTCCCGCCCGCCAGCACCCCCTGCTCGGCGTACAGCCGCCGCTCGATCTCGATGAGGGCGTTCGCCATCAGCCAGTAGACCTCGTCCCAGGTGGCGGCGACCTCCTCGGTGACCGCGTCCCCCAGCACCTCCGCGATCGCGGCCGACAGATGGCGGTGCACCAGCGGGTACTGGGCCGGGCTCACCCCGAGCGACGCGTGCTTGTGGGCGATGCGGGTCAGCATCGTGTCGGGGCGGACGTCCGGGTGCTCGACCAGGGCGGTGGCGAACGCGGCGATGGAGCCGGCGAGGGCCTGCCGCTGGACCCCGGCGGCCTGGTTCCCCCGGTTGAACATGTGCCGCAGCAGCTCCGGATGGGTCGCGAAGAGCTTGCCGTAGAACAGCTCGGTGATGGACTCGATGGCCGCACCGACGGCGGGGAGGGTGGCGCGAACGGTGTCAGCGGACTTCTGGGAGAGCATCACCGGCTCCTAAATGGTACGTAGGATTCGTATTCAGCGGCGTGACAAAACCCGGTGCCCCCGTGTGCGGGTTCATCGGTCCGCCCCCGGGCCCCGTCCCACCAGGCCGAGCAGAACGGGCCCGGTGGGGGAGGCGACCAGATCGGTGACCGTCAGCGGGTCGAGCGAGGAGAAGAACGCCTCCTGGGCCTGCCGCAGCGCCATCCGCAGCCGGCAGCCCTGCCGGAGCGGGCACGGGGTGTCGCCCTCGCAGTCGACCACCTCGGCGGGTCCTTCCAGCTCCCTGACCAGCTGCCCGACCGACGCGGTGCGGCCGGTCTCGGTGAGCACCAGCCCGCCGCCGCGTCCCCGCCGCGTTTCGATGAGGCCGAGATGCTGAAGCCGGGCGGCCACCTTCGCCAAGTGGCTGTACTGCACCCGCATCTCCCCGGCGATCTGCCGCGCGGTGCACGGCTCGGCTCCGCTGACCGCCAGTCGCATGATGGCGCGGAGGGCCAGGTCGGTCGATTTCGTCAGCCGCATGACGTCATATTAGATAATGCGAATCTCAGATGCAATTTACCGGGGCGGGGTGCGCAGCGCCCGGGTCACGGACCAGGCCACCGACACCATGGGCACGGCCACGATCGCGCCGACCACGCCCGCCACGATGCTTCCGCCGATCACCGAGATCGCCACCACCACCGGATGCAGCCGCACCGCCCAGCTCATCACCAGCGGATGCAGCACATGCCCCTCGATCTGCCCGACCACGACGATGAGGGCGAGCACCACCGCCGCGATGAACGGCCCCCGCCCGGCCAGGGCCACCACCGTGGCCACGGCCAGCGCGATCGGCGAGCCGATCAGCGGAATGAAGGTGGCGAAGAAGACCAGCAGGGTCAGTGGCAGCGCCAGCGGCACCCGCAGCAGCAACAGGGCCAGTCCGACCAGCGCCGCGTTGGCGGCCGCCACCACGATGATCCCCCGGGTGTACCCCGCGAAGGTGCTCCAGGCCGCCCGGCCCGCCCGGTCCCAGGGGGAGCGGGCCGCTTCCGGTAGCTGTTCGCGGAACCACCGCCACATCCCGTCGCCGGAATGCACGAAGAACAGCGAGCAGAACAGCGCCAGCACCGCCGCGGTCAGCGCCTCCACGACCCGGCCCGCGCTGTTGAGCGCCCTGCTGATGAGCGTGGCGCGATGGGCCGAGAGGAACGAGCCGATCCTGTCGTGCAGCCCGGTCAGCGTGCGGTGCCGGATGTGGAACGGCGGTCCCTCCAGCCAGAGCGTGATCCGGCCGATCCCGCCGCGGAACTCGCCCACGAGCGTGCCCGCCTCGCCCGCCGCCGCACTGCCCACCAGTGCCAGCAGCCCCAGCACCACCAGCAGACTCCCGAACACCGCCAGCGCCACCGCGAGCGGCCGGGGCAGCCGGCGTGCCAGTACATCGGCCAATGGCCGCAGCAGCGCCGTGCCCACCAGCGCCAGGAACACCGCGACCGCCACCAGTTGAAAGCGCCCCAGCACGGTGAACGCCAGATACACCGCCACGCCGACGGCCAGCAGTCGCCATGCGTACGCGGCGGCCAGCCGCAGCCCGGGGTGCACCCGGTCGCTCGCCCCGTCCGCGCCGGGACCCGGGGGTTCCGCCCGCATCCGCCGCGCCGCGGCTCCCGGGGCCCGGCGCGGACGGCCGCCGGACGCCGCGTACCGCGTCCGGCGGCCGCGCCGGATGCCCTCCCGCCTTCGTGGCTGTGTCTGTGCCTGCTCCGGTTCCGGCGGAGGGGGAGACTCGTCGCTCACGCCGGTGCCACCGCCCTCCGCGTCCCGGTCCCGCGCCCCGGTTCCGCGCGGCGGGGCGGGATGGCCGTTCTTCCCGTTATCTGCCTGATGGGAAGATTCAATCAGGGCTGCCGGGTGCGCGCCTGATCACGCCGCCGCCCGGCCGCGGCGCTGTTCCGCGCAGCCCCGGCGAACTCCATAATCGATCACCACGGTGTCTCATCCGCCGACCGCCCTCCGCACCGCAGCACACCGTTAGCCAAGGAGTTGCCGTGACGTACGACATCACCGCCATCCGCGCGCAGTTTCCCGCCCTGACGGCCGGTTCGGCCCACTTCGACGGCCCCGGCGGTACGCAGACCCCCGTACCCGTCATCGAGGCCATCACCGACGCGCTGGCCCACCCGCTGGCCAACCGGGGCCGGACCACGGCCGGGGAGCGCAACGCCGAGGCGATCGTCGCGGACGCCCGGCAGGCGGTGGCCGATCTGCTCGGCGCGGACCCCACCGCGATCGTCTTCGGCCGCAGCGCCACCCAACTGGCCTACGACTTCTCCCGTACGCTCGCCACGACCTGGTCGCCGGGCGACGAGATCGTGGTCACCCGGCTGGACCACGACTCCAACATCCGCCCCTGGGTCCAGGCCGCGGAACGGGCCGGGGCCACCGTCCGCTGGGCCGACTTCGACCCGGCGACGGGGGAGCTGACCCCCGACGACATCAGCGCCGTGCTGAGCGACCGCACCCGGCTGGTCGCCGTCACCGCCGCCTCGAACCTCATCGGCACCCGCCCGGCGATACCGGAGATCGCCCGGCGCACCCACCGCGCGGGGGCGCTGCTGTACGTCGACGGCGTGCACCACACCGCCCACTCCCTCGTCGACCTCGACCGGCTCGGCGCGGACTTCTACACCTGCTCCCCGTACAAGTTCCTCGGCCCCCACCTCGGCGTCCTGGCGAGCCGTCCCGAACTCCTGGAGACCCTGCGCCCCGACAAGCTGCTGCCTTCCCCGGACGCCGTCCCCGAGCGGTTCGAGCTGGGCACCCTGCCGTACGAATTCCTCGCCGGTACCCGCGCCGCCGTCGACTTCCTCGCCGGTCTCGACCCGCGGGCGCGGGGCAGTCGCCGCGAGCGCCTGGCGGCGGCGTACGCGGCGCTCGAAGAGCACGAGGACGCGCTGCGGCTCCGCATCGACAAGGGGCTGGCCGCCCTCGACCCGATCACGGTCCACTCGCGCGCGGCGAACCGCACGCCCACCCTCCTGCTGACCATCGACGGCCGCGACACCACCGACGCCTACCGCCACTTGGCCCGCCGCGGCGTGGCCGCCCCATCCGGGTCCTTCTACGCCATCGAGACCTCCCGCAGGCTGGGCCTCGGCGACACCGGGGGACTCCGGGTGGGCCTGGCCCCGTACACCAGCGCCGAGGACGTGGACCGGCTGCTGGAGGGCCTGTCGGACTTCCTCCTCTAGGGGTGTGACCGGACCGTCAGGAAGGCGGCCAGCTCCGCAGCGCCATGTCGGCCACCTGCTGTAGCTCCTCGCGTGTGGCGCCGCCGACGGCCTGGACGGCGATGCCGTTCGCCACGGTCATGAGATAGCGGGCGAGCAGCCCGGGATCGGTTCCGGGGGACAGGTCTCCGTCGTCGACGGCCTGCTGGAACCGGTCCCGGAGAAGGGCGATGGCCTCGTTGCGCCAGGCGATGAGCGCGTCGCGGGCGCTGCGCCCGGGGTCACCGGCGGCGAGGGAGCCCTGCACGCCCAGGCACCCGGCGGGGCAGTCGGGGCGTGTGGTGGTCCGAACGGAGCCGTCCAGGAACGCGGTGGCCACCTCCCGGGCGGTCGGTTCCCGCACGGCCCGGGTCCCGTACGAGGCGGGGCCTTCCGTATAGCGCTCCAGGGCCTTGCGGAACAGCTCCTCCTTGTTGCCGAAGGCCGCGTACATGCTGGTGCGGGTGATGCCCATGGCCTGGGTCAAGTCGGTGAGGCTGGCGCCTTCGTAGCCCTGTTCCCAGAAGGCCCGCATGGCGCGTTCGAGGGCCTCGTCGGCGTCGAATCCTCTCGGTCGGCCCATGGGCGCCTTCTGTCGCGTGTCCATGTCCTCGATCCTATCTCTTCCGTACCGGTCGGTGCAGATGTGCTACGTTCCTTTTCGGTACCGATCGGTACCGAAATCTCAGGAGGTCATGTTCATGTACAAGGGACAGCTCGAAGGCAAGACCGCCGTCGTCACCGGCGGCAGCACCGGGATCGGCCTGGCAACCGCCACCCGGCTGGCGGCCGAGGGTGCGCACGTGTTCATCACCGGTCGTCGCAAGACCGCACTGGACGCGGCCGTGGAGAGGATCGGCCCGGCGGGGGCGACCGCGGTGGTGGGGGACATCTCCGACCTGACCGACCTGGACCGCCTGTACGACGCGGTCCGCGCCCGGGGCCGGGGCCTGGACGTGGTCTTCGCGAACGCGGCGAGCGCCTCGTTCGCCACACTGGAGCAGATCACCGAGCAGCACTTCGACCAGACCTTCGGTGTCAACGTGCGCGGCACCGTGTTCACGGTGCAGAAGGCGCTGCCGCTGCTCAACGACGGCGCGTCGGTGATCCTGAACTCCTCGGTCCGCGCCGGTGACGGTGTCGCCGCGTTCGGCACCTACGCGGCCTCCAAGGCGGCGATCCGGTCCTTCGCCCGGACCTGGGCCAACGAGCTCAAGGACCGGAACATCCGGGTCAACGCGATCTCCCCGGGCACCATCGACACTCCTGGACTCGACGCCGTCGTCGGCGCGGAGGACACGCCCGCCACCAAGGACCAATTCGCCGCGGGCACCCCACTCGGCCGGATCGGGCACCCGGACGAGGTCGCCAACGTGGTGGCCTTCCTCGCCTCCGAGCAGAGCAGCTTCATCCTCGGAGCCAACCTGTACGTCGACGGCGGCGAGAACCAGATCTGACCCACGGACGAAATCCGTCGCACCCCGCGGCACATGGCTGACACCCTCCCCCCATGGAACACACCGAAGTACTCGTCATCGGAGGACGCGCGGGCGTCGGCAAGACGACCGTCGGGTGGGAGGTGTCGGCCCAGCTGCGCGCCGCGTCGGTGCCCCACGCCGTCGTCGAGGGGGACTTCATGGCGCAGGTGCATCCGGCGCCCGAGGACGACCCCCGCCGCACGAAGCTCGCCGAACGCAACCTGACCGCCCTGTGGGCCAACTACGCCGAGCTCGGCCACCGGCGCCTCGTCTACACCAACACCGTGAGCGTGCTGCCCGCGACCACGGACATGATCGAGCGCGCCACCAGGCCCTGCGCCCGGATCGTACGCGTCCTGCTCACCGCCTCCGACGCCACGACGGAGGAGCGGCTGACCGGGCGGGAACTGGGCTCGGAGCTGGAGCACGAGCTGCGCGGCAGCGCGCGCAAGGCCCGGCTCCTGGACGAGCAGGCCCCCGCGGACACCCTGCGCGTGGCCACCGACGGGCGGCTCGTGGTGGACATCGCACGCGATCTTGTGGCCGCCACCGGCTGGGCCGGGCAGCGGCATCGCCGAACCTGAGGGAGGCGCGCCACCAGGCTAGGCTCAGCCGTGCGGTGTGATTCACGGCATGCCCACGCACTTACAGGGAAGGCGCGGAGGACGTGAGGGACGGTCAGGAATCCATACGGTCGAAGCCCCCGATGCGCGCCGACGCCCGCCGCAACCAGCAGCGCATCCTGGACGCGGCCCGCGCGATGTTCGGCGAGCACGGAACCGCCGCGCCGCTGGACGACATCGCCCGTCGCGCCAGCGTCAGCATCGCGACGCTCTACCGCCGCTTCCCCGACCGCGCCGCGCTCTGCCGGCAGGTGGCCATCGAGGGGTACGAGACCGTGCTGGCCGAGGCGCGGGCCGCGCAGGAGGTGGCCGAGGAGGGCGGCCCGGACGCGCCGATGCGGGCCGCCGAGCGCTTCCTGACCGGCGTGGTCGACCAGCGCTCCCGCCTCGTCCTCCCGCTGTTCGGCGGCCCCGGCTTCCACGACGAGGACGCCACGGCCCTGCGCCACCGCATCACCGCCGCCCTGGAGGCGGTCCTCGCCCGCGGCCGGGAGTGCGGCGCGGTCCGCGACGACGTCAACTCCATCGACCTGCTGATGGCCGCGGCCCTGATCAGCCGCCCGCTCCCCAACACCCCGCCCGAGTGGCTCGACATCACCGCCCGCCGCCACATCGCCGTCCACCTCGACGGCCTCCGCCCCGGCGCCACCCACCACCTCCTCGGCCCGGGCCCTGGCCACCCGGAACCGGAGCACGCCTTCAGCCGTGAGGCGACGGCGACGGCCGAGAACGCGGGCGGCGCGCACCACCTCTGACGAGGGCGAGGCCCGACTGACAAACGGGCCGTGGCCCCCACCCGAAGGGCGAGGGCCACGGTCACCGGTGTGTCCCGGTCAGGTGCGGTACGCGTAGTACAGCGAGTTGGGGTTGGAGGCGATGATGCTCGCCACCGACTTCCGGTAGGTGTTGACCGAGTGGTAGGTCATGTACGGGACACCGCTGGAGGAGCGGTACGTGACCATCATGGTGTGGTCCTTGGACCCGTCCCGGTCGAAGTCCATCTGCATGACGTCCCCGACACCCATGTAGTACACGTTCGCCAGGTTGGTCGCCCGCTTGGCGTCCAGCGTGAACCACGACCACTCGTTGGCGCCCACCCAGGACGTCGCCTGGGCGGAGGTGTCGTACCACCAGGTGCGGTAGTCCGTCGCGTCGCCCGGCGCGTGCTTCCAGCCGCCCGCCTTCAGGGCCTGGCTGATGAAGTTGGTGCAGTCCCCACCGGCCTCGTTGAACTTCCGGTAGGCCGGGTTGTAGTTGCTCCAGTACTTCTCCGCGTACGTGGCCATCGCCGCGTAGTCGTACGCCCCCGCGGGCTTGTTCTGGGCCTGGGACGGCTTCGACGTGGCCGCGGGGGTCGCGCTGGGGAGGCCCGCCGCCGCCTTCACCGCCACCGTGGCGGGCTCGTTGACGGCCCGGGGCCCGTCGTCGGTGGGCTTGATGCCCGTCAGCTCCCACTTCCCGCCGGTCCCGGCGGTGAAGCTCAGCTCGTGGTGCGCCTGGAAGCCGGTCGTCGCGGGCTCGTCCCCGCGGATCTTCTTGTACGTCAGCGTCGTGGTCTCCGTGGCCTGGACGGTCGCACGCCCGCCCACGACACGGGTCTTGCCGACGGTGACCTTGGTGTCGGCGTCCGTGTACGCCTCGCCCAGCGCGGCCAGCCGCGCCTTGCGGGTGCGCAGCGTGGACAGCGCCGTGTTCTCGGTCCGCGTCAGCCCGGCCGAAAGCCGCGCCTTCTTGGTGGCCGGCACCGCCGTACGCCGCACCTGCTGCCCGTCCAGCAGCGCCGCCGTACGCTCGGTCAGCACCGCGTCGGCCAACTGCCCGAAGGACGTGGCGGTCGCCCCGTCCACCACACCCTTCTGCGCCCCGCTCGCGGCAGAGGCGGGCAGTGCCACGGCCGACAGCGCTACCGTCAGTGCCGCCCCGACAGCGGATCTGAAGGTCATTGATTTCACGATGGATTCCCCTCCACATCCCGGGCCGGATCGACCCGGGGGGTCGGATCCTTGCATAAGCGCCGCCACTTTGGTGATTTTGTGTTCAGATGGCGAAGTGGTGTCCATGGGATCTCCACGTGCGGGATAATGGCCGTTTGCCCACACCGGCCACCGTGTCCGTCGGCGAACGTCAGCGGCGGCTGGGCTGTCGGTGCCGGGTGAAGGAGTGCAGCCGGTCCACCTCGGTGAAACCGGCGCGGTCGTAGAGGGCGTTGGCGGCGGTGCGGTCGCGTTCTGGGTCCCCGGGCGGGGCGTCGTCGTCGACGTAGAGGACCGCCTTGTGGGCGCCGAGCCGGGCGAGCAGGTCCAGGGCGTGACCGAGCAGAGCCCGGCCCAGGCCGCGGCCCCGGGCAGTGGGGATGACGCCGATCCACCACAGCACCCCGACTCCGGCCACCGGGTGGCCGACCGTGGCCTGTTCGCCCCACCAGCCGCCGTCCACGGGGGAGCGGCCCGCCAGGGCCTCGGCGAGCATCGCGGGGGTGGTCGGTGGCTGTCCGGGGAGGGCGTCGGCCGCGATCAGGCCGAGCACCGCGGCGGCGTCGTCCGGCGCGTAGGGACGTACGGACGCGAAGGGGGTGATCGCCATGTGCTGCCTCCGCCCTTCTCCGCCGGGATGGCCGGGAATCGCGCCGTGTCGCGTCGCGTGTCTCCGCGGTGTGGATCAGGGTAGGTAGTGAGCCGAGTCGTACACATGTCGGGCGTACACAGACGCTCCGCACGCTTCGGGAGGTAACCGAATTGAACACCGCTGGCCAGGAGACACCCCGTGAGGAGAAGGAATTCCGCCGGTCCGGGCCGCACTTCTCCGACCGGATCACGGCCGACGGCCGGGACGGCTGGCCGGTCGAGGCCGGGCGTTACCGGCTGGTCGTCAGCCGGGCCTGTCCTTGGGCCAGCCGGGCGCTGGTCTCGCGACGGCTGCTCGGCCTGGAGCAGGCCCTGTCGCTGGCGGTCGCGGACCCCATCCAGGACGAGCGGAGCTGGCGCTTCACGCTGGACGAGGGGGACCGGGACCCGGTGCTGGGCATCGCGTTCCTCAGCGAGGCGTACGACGCCCGCGAGAAGGAGTACCCGGGCGGTGTGAGCGTGCCCGCGATCGTCGACATCCCCAGCGGGAAGCTGGTCACCAACGACTTCCTCCGCCTCACCCTCGACCTCGCCACCGAGTGGACCGCCCTGCACCGGCAAGGGGCGCCGGATCTGTATCCCGAGGCGCACCGCGAGGAGATCGACGAGGTGATGGAGGGGGTCTACCGCGATGTGAACAACGGCGTCTACATGGCCGGTTTCGCCAAGCACCAGCACACGTACGACGAGGCGTACCGGCGGCTCTTCGCCCGTCTCGACTGGCTGTCGGAGCGGCTGGCCACGCGGCGCTATCTGGTCGGCGACACCATCACCGAGGCCGACATCCGGCTGTTCACCACGCTGGTGCGCTTCGACGCGGTCTACAACGGCCACTTCAAGTGCAACCGCAACAAGCTGAGCGAGGACCGGGTGCTGTGGGGGTACGTACGCGACCTCTTCCAGACGCCCGGATTCGGCGACACGGTGGACTTCGACCACATCAAGCGCCACTACTACCAGGTGCACACCGCGGTCAATCCCACGCGTATCGTCCCGCTCGGCCCCGACCTCTCCGGTTGGTCGGCGCCGCACGGGCGCGAGGAACTGGGTGGGAGCCCCTTCGGCGACGGCACCCCTCCCGGCCCGGTGCCGCCCGCCGAGGAGATCCCGGAGGCCGGTCGCGCCCGCTGAATCAGGGGCGGCGGGGGGACGCCGCGGCGGTGTCCGCCGCGGTCAGCCCGAAGACGAGGGCGGACGCGATACCGCCCGCGTAGGCGCGGTGCCACAGACCACCGGTGTCCGACCCGGCGGCGAGCAGCCCTGCCAGCGGCTCCCCGTGCTCGTCCAGGACCCGGGCCCGGTCGTCGATGCGCACTCCGTGGAACGGGAAGGTGATGGCCGGTACGGTCTCGATGGCGTAGTACGGGGGTTCGTCCAGCGGCAGCGGGTCCAGCTCCCGGCCGGGTGCGGGGGCGAGCCCTGCCGCGGCGCGCTCGTTGAACCGCCTGACGCCGTCGCGGACGGCGTCGCCCCGGTAGCCCCACTCCTCGGGCAGGCAGGCCAGTTCGTCGAGGTCCCCGGCCAGCCCCGCGCGGCCACCCCGCTTGCTCGCCAGCGCGAACTTGTCGACGGCGACCGCGCCGTCGACGTAGGAGCCGACGACCCAGTCACGGAAGACCCGGGCGTCGGCGATGAGCAGACCCCGGCTGTCCGGCTGGTCCAGCAGCGCCATGGCGGTGAGGTGGTCGCCCAGCGTCTCGTCCGTGAAACGCTCGTTGCGCAGGTTGAACAGGAGCGCGTGCTCGCTGTAGTACAGCGACAGATCGACGAAGTCCACCGGATCGGTGAACGGCACGCCGCTCGGGATGAGGTGGCCGTAGAAACCGGCGTCCGCGTGGCCGGTGGCCGCGCCGACGCCGGTGGCCAGACGGTAGCCCCCGCCCCGGCTGTGGGGGTTGGAACGGAGCCGCATGCGGTCGGCGTGCGGGTGCACATGAGCGGTGCGGAGCGCCGGATCGCCCTGAAAACCTCCGGTCGCCAGCAGCGTGGCGCGGGCGCCGACACTCCCGCTGGTGCCGTCGGACGACCTCAGCCGGGCCCCCACCACGGCACCGCGCTCGGCCAGCAGGTGTTCGGTGTGGGTGGCGAGCAGGATCTCGCCACCGCCGTCGAGGATGAGCCGACGGCAGGTGTCGAGGTAGTGGTTGGTGTCGAAGCGGTGGCCGCGGCCGAAGCCGAGGATGCGCTGCGCGTCCCCGGCCTCCACCCCGATGGAGCGGATCCATGAGACGCCCTCGGCGAACCGGTCCACGAGGGCGCGCTTCAGCGCCCGGTCTCCTCGTGGATTGTGCCGGTCCATGATCTCGTGGCTCGGGGCGGTCCACGCGTAACCGGCGAAGCGCGCGGAGCCGCCGACGTCCGCGCTCGTCTCCACGACCATCACGGACAGGCCGCTGCGGACGGCACGGGCACCGGCGGTCAGGCCCGCCATGCCCGCCCCGATGATGAGCAGATCGACGGCTTCCGTACCCACGCGCATCTCCTCCGGTCGGGGTGCCGGACTCAGTAAAACCGAATCCAGTTCACACCTCAAGACAGCTGCACCGACCCCGCCGCGAACCTTGTCGGCACCCTGTCGACACGGTAGAGAGGTGAAGTCAGTTCAATATCGTGGGATGTGGTGTGGGAGGTCGTCGTGACACGGTTCGAGGGCAAGGTCGCCATGGTGACGGGCGCCGGTTCGGGAATGGGGGCGGCGATCGCCCGGCGACTGGCCGCCGAAGGCGCCCGGGCCGTGGTCCTGGCCGACGTCGACGGCGCGAGCGCGGCGGCCGTCGCGCGGGACGTGCCGGTCGGCCGGGCGGTCGCCGTCGACGTGGCGGACGCCGCGGAGGTCGATCGCGCCGTCGAGGGCGCGGTGCGGCGGAACGGGGGGCTCGATCTCCTGGTGCATGCCGCGGGGGTGGACGATCCGCAGGCCAAGCAGCGCATCGCCGACGCCCTGGTGGCGGGCCGCCCGCCCGAGGTGACCGACGCGCTCGACGACGTGGCCTGGCGGCGCGTCATGCGGGTCAACCTCGACGGCACCTTCCATGTGCTGCGCGCCTCGGTACGGGCCATGCGGCCCGCGAAGGCGGGGGCGATCGTCGTGATCGGCTCGTCGTCGGCCTTCGACACCCCGGTCGGCTACCCCCACTACGCCGCGTCCAAGGCGGGTGTCCACGCCCTGTGCCAGTCCGTCGCCAAGGAGGTCGTCGCCTCCGGGATCCGGGTGAACGTGGTCGCCCCGGGGCCGACCGAGACGGGCATGGCCGCGCGCACGCCCGAGGCCCTGCGCACGGGGTTCGCCGATCCGCGGGTGCGCCCGTACGCGACCCCTGAGGAGATCGCCGACATCGTCCTGTTCCTGGCGAGCGACGCCGCGGCGAACCTGGTCGGCGCGGTGCTGCTCGCCAACGGCGGCCGGTTCACCGTCTGATCGCCGCCCCTGAATTCAATTCGGATCATGCACGCCCCGCCTTCCTCGCCATCGCCCGGAAGCCCGAGGAATCCCTGTCCGCAGGCTAGCTGTACTGAGTTCAGTTCTGTACCGTCTCCGGGCATCGGCAAGGAACGGGATCGCGCCGTTCGGAAGGAGAGCCGAATCATGAGCACTACGGAACAGCCCGCCCCGCCGGGGGCGGCGTCATCGCCGTACGCGCCCCGCACGGTGCGCCGCGCGATGCTCGCCGGAAGCATCGGCACCTTGATCGAATACTACGATTTCAGCATCTACGGCTATCTCGCCGTGGCGATCGCCCCCCAGTTCTTCCCGAGCGACGATCCCACGGCCTCGGTGCTGGCGGCGCTCGCAGTGTTCGCCACCGGCCTCGTGGTGCGACCGCTCGGCGGTGTCTTCTTCGGGCGGCTCGGAGACCGTTGGGGCCGTCGCAAGGCGCTGGTCTCCTCGGTACTGTGCATGGGCGTGGCCAGCAGCATCACGGGACTGCTGCCGACCTACGACCAGATCGGTGTGCTCGCCGCGGTGCTGTTGTTCCTCATCCGCGTGGTGCAGGGAATTTCCTCGGGCGGCGAGTCGGTCGGCGCCTACACCTACATCTACGAGTCGGCGCCGCCGCAGCGCAGGGCGTTCCTCGGTGCCGTCACCCCCATCGGGTCCAACCTCGGATTCGTGTTCGCGGCCATGACGGCCGGGGCGATCTCCGCGCTCACCACCGCCGACCAGATGGCCAGCTGGGGGTGGCGGCTGCCCTTCCTGATGGCCGTGCCACTCACCCTGGTCTGCCTGTGGGCCCGGCTGCGGATCGAGGACACCCCGGAGTTCCAGGAGGCCGCGCAGCGGGCCGACCTCCCCGCCGCGCCGGTCCGGGAGGTGTTGTCGACCCATCGCACCGCCCTGCTGCAGTCCATCGGCCTGGCCATGGCGCAGGGCGGTGCCATCTTCCTCGGGCTGACGTACATCGGCATCTATCTGACCTCGAACCTGGGGTACGACCCCACGCAGGTGTTCTGGCTGACCGCGGGGGTCGTGCTGGTCACCGTGCTGCTGATGGTGCCGGCCGGGTGGCTCGCCGCCCGGTTCGGGTGCCGTCGCGTCCTGCTGGCGGGACTGCTGGTCTTCCTGGTGACGGCCTACCCCGCGATGACGCTCATGGGCCGCCACAGCCTGGCCATGGCGGGCCTGGCCTATCTGCTCCTGATGCTGGGCAGCGCGTTCGTGCAGGTCCCGGCGGCCAGTCTGTGGCCGCGTCTGTTCGAACGCCGGGTCCGGTACACCGGCATGGCGATCGGGTACAACGTGGGCACCGTCCTCGCGGGCGGTACGGCTCCGTACATCGCGGCCTTCCTGGTCCAGCGGACGGGGAACCTGCTCTCCCCGGCGTTCTTCGTGATGGCGGTCTGCCTGATCGGGATCGGTGCCCTGTTCACCGTCCGCAAGGACGTCTAGGGACGACGGGCGGCGATGACCCGGTCATGCACCGCCCTCGTCCGCCGCATTGGCCCGGCCGACGTGCCCGATGGTCTGGCCGCCGTCGACGGCGAACTCGCCTCCCGTGGTGTAGGAGGCGTCGTCGGAGGCGAGGAAGAGCACCATGCGGGTGACCTCATCGGGCTCACCGATGCGGGGCACCGGCTGATGGGCGAACAGTTCGGCTGAGGCACCTTCGCCCATGGACGTACGGATGACACCCGGATGCACGGAGTTGATGCGGACCCCCGTGCCCGCCACGTCCAGCGCGGCGGCCTTGGTCATCCCTCGCACCCCCCACTTGCTCGCCACGTACCCGATGCCACCGGCGAAGCCCATGAGTCCCGCGGCCGAGGAGACGTTGACGATCGCGCCGTGGCCACGGGCGCGCATGCCGGGAACGACGGTGTGCATGCCGAGGAAGGCGCCCACCAGATTGACGTCGAGGATCTGGCGGAACTGCTCGGGCGACTGCTCCTCCACGCCACCGAAGTGCATGATGCCCGCGTTGTTGACCAGGATGTCCACGGGGCCGAACGCGGTCTCGACCGCGCGGACGACGGACCGCCATCGCGCCTCGTCGGTGACGTCGAGGTGCCAGTACCGGGCATGGTCGAGTTCGCTGGCCAGCGCCGCTCCCTCCTCGTCCAGCAGGTCGCAGACGGCGACCCGGGCCCCTTCCGCGGCCAGCCCGCGGACATGGGCGGCGCCCATGCCCCGGGCCCCGCCGGTGACGATCGCGACCTTTCCTTCGAAGCGCATCCCGAGCTTCCCTTCTCCTTTTGAACGTGGTCAGTCGGGCACCAGTACGGCCCGCCCCCGCACATCTCCCCGGCGGAGCCGGTGGACGGCCTCCGGCGCGGCGGACAGCGGAAACCGCTCCGTGGCGACGTGAAGCGCTCCCGAACGGGCCAGCGCGATCACCTCGGCGAGCTGGGGGCGGGGGCCCCAGAAGGGCAGCGAGAGCCGGAAGCCCGGTGGGAGGACGCCCGGCTTGGAGACCGTCAGATGGCCGCCTCCGCTGCCGACCACGGCGAGTTCACCACCGGGCCGCAGCACGCCGACGGCGAGCGCCAGCGTCTCCGCGGTGCCGACGAAGTCGAGCACGGCGTCCGCTCCCGCGCCGCCGCCGTGTGCCCTCAAGCCACCGGCGGTGTCCGCCCGCATCAGGGTGGCGAACGCGGCGCCCGAGCGCTCCGCGAGGGCCAGGGCGTCCTCCCGGACATCGACCGCCAGCACGCGGCACGCCGTGGTCGCGCGGAGGATCTGCACCGCCAGGTGGCCGAGGCCGCCGATGCCGATGACGACGGCGGTGGTGCCCTCCCCGAGCGCGTGCCGGAGCCCGGCGACGGCGTGGTACGAGGTCAGCCCCGCGTCGGAGAGCGGGGCCGCCTGTTCGGACGTCAGGTCGCCGACCGGCACCAGATGGCGCGCGGACGGTACGAGGACGTACGCGGCCATTCCGCCGTCCCGGCCAAGGCCCGCGCCGTGCCAGGGGAGCGTGTCGCGCCGGTCGCAGTAGTTGTCGCAGCCCGCGGAACAACGGCCGCAGGACCCACAGCCCCACGGTCCGTAGACCACCACGCGCTCACCCACGCCGACCCCGTCGGCCTCGGGCCCCAGGACCGCGACCCGCCCGGCGACCTCGTGGCCGAGCGTGAACGGCAGCCGGTAGGGGAGCGCCCCGGCGGCCGCGTCGAGGACATGCAGATCGGAGTGGCACAGCCCGGTGGCTTCGACCCGCACCAGGACCTGCGCGCCACGGGGGACGGGTTGCTCGATGTCGACCAGCGCCGGGGGCTCACCCCATGCAGTGAGCCGCAATGCCCTCATCGTCACCGTCCCAGGTCGTGTCGGGTCACAGCCGCCACGGTAACGGAGTTGAAGTGAGTTCGACAGAGGGTCGTGGGGGTGGTCGGGGTCGGTGCGGCTCTTGCCCGGTCCGGATTCACTGCCTAGCGTAATGAATCGAGTTCAATTCTTGCATTCGACGGTCCATGCCGTCGTACGAGCACGATGGAGTCCCGATGCGCCCTCGCCACCCCGAGATCGCCCCCCGGCTGCTGTCCGAAACGGACGAGCAGCGGCAGCTGCGTACTGTCCTGCGGGACCTCTTCGCCGAGGCGAGCGGCCCGGACGGCGTCCGCGAACACCTGGCCACACCACGCGGACACGACGAAGCGCTCTGGGCGCGGCTCGCGGGCGAGATCGGGGTGCATGGGCTGGCCGTTCCTGAGGAGTACGGCGGGTCGGGCTTCACCTTCGCCGAGCTGGCGGTCGCCCTGGAGGAAGCCGGGCGGGCCCTGTGCTGCGCGCCGCTGCTGCCCACGGTGGTCCTGGCCGCGCATGCCCTGCTGGGCAGCGGCGACCGTGCGGCGTGCGAGCGCTATCTGCCCCGGATCGCCGAGGGCGCGCTGACCGCGACGGTGGCCGGATTCGACGAGGACGGGCCAGGTGTCACCGCCGAGCGCGGGAGCGCCGGATGGGTGCTGCGCGGACGGGCGGACTTCGTGCTCGACGGGGCCGGTGCGGACCTGGTCGTCGTGCGGGCCGGAACGCCCGCCGGACCCCGGCTGTTCGCCTGTGAACCGGACCCCGCTACCTGCCCGCGGACGCCGCGCCGCGTGCTGGACGGAACCCGCCGTCAGGCGCTGCTGGAGTTCCGGGGCGC
This sequence comes from Streptomyces sp. NPDC021115, assembly GCF_044333065.1. Lineage (NCBI taxonomy): Bacteria > Bacillati > Actinomycetota > Actinomycetes > Kitasatosporales > Streptomycetaceae > Streptomyces > Streptomyces sp. NPDC021115. The sequence goes on along the minus strand of NZ_JBIRQF010000017.1, from coordinate 175,402 downwards.
ACCGGCCACCCCGGTGGGGTCGGAGGAAGGTGCCGAAAGCACGGTCTCGGCGACCCTGGACCTCGGGCGGGTCGCGCTGGCGGCCGAACAGGTCGGGGGCAGCGGCCACGCGCTGGACGCCACCGTCGCGTTCGTCGCCCAGCGCCACCAGTTCGGGCGGCCCATCGGCTCCTTCCAGGCCGTCAAGCACCGGCTGGCCGATGTGCTGGTGGCGCTGGAAGCCGCGCGCTCGGCATCGGCGTACGCGACGGCCTGTGCCGTCGCCGCCCGGGAGCAGTTGCCGGTGGCCGCCTGTGCCGCCGCCGTGGTCTGCTCCGAGACCTTCCGTCTGGCCACGGCCGAGTACGTCCAGTTGCACGGCGGTATCGGCTTCACCTGGGAGCATCCGGCGCAACTGTATGTGCGCCGTGCCCGCGGCGGCGAGGCGCTGTTCGGTACGGCGGACCGGCACCGGACCCGGCTCGCGGAGCGCGCCGGGCTCGCTGGTGAACCATGTTCAGTTTGATCAACTTCTAGTGGGTCTCGATCAAGGGGTTGACAGGGTCGCTTTCTGATTCCAGAGTTGTAGTGAATTCAGTTCAGTTTCGAGGGGTGAGGGTATGACGACTGTGGAAGACGAGATCCAGTTCGAGCGTGACGGCCATGTCGCCCGGGTGTGGCTCAACCGCCCGTGGAAGAAGAACTGTGTCACCGTGCCGATCCTGGACCGGCTCGACGAGATCATCACCGAGGTCGACGAGGACCCCGAGCTGCGGGTCCTGGTAGTCCGCGGCCGCGGTGGCACGTTCTGCTCGGGCTTCGACCTCGACAGCCTCAAGGCCGAATACGTCGGCAAGTCGAACGCGATCGACGTGGCGGTGAAGTCCGCGAAGGTGTGCGATCGCCTCTACTCGATGAAGACCCCCTCGGTCGCCGTGCTGGAAGGCCACGTCACCGCCGGCGGTTTCGAGATCATGATCTCCTGCGACTTCGCCATCTCCGCCGACGACGCCAAGATCGGCGACTTCCACATCCGCCGCGCGCTGTTCGGCGGAGCAGGGCCGATCTACCGGGTGCCGCGCATGATCGGCATCCGCAAGACCAAGGAGCTGATGCTCACCGGCAAGCTCCTCTCCGGCGTCGAGGCCGCCGAGTTCGGGCTCATCAACATGTCCGCACCGGCCGCTGAACTGGACGCGACGGTCGAGGAGTTCATCGGAAACCTCACCGACAAGAGCCCCTTCACCATGTGGCTCACCAAGATGACGATCGACCGCAGCCTGGACGCCGACACCCAGTCGCTGATGGTGATGGAACACCTCGCCGTGGGCGTGGCGCTCAACTCCGAAGACGCGAACGAGGGCGTGTCGGCGTTCCTGGAGAAGCGCGAGCCCAAGTGGCAGGGACGCTGATCCGGATGGCCACCGAGGTGCGGAGTCCGGAGTCCGCCGGGCTCCAGGGCTCACGCTGCTCCCGCTGCGCGGTGACAGTCTGTCCCCCGGAGGACACCTGCCCGCGCTGCGGGGAGCCCGCCGATGCCACGACCCTCCGGGGCGCGGGCACGCTGTGGACCTGGACGGTGCAGCGGTACGCCCCCAAGTCGCCGCCCTACCAGGCCCCGCCCGGAGGCTTCGTACCGTTCGCGCTCGGCTACGTCGAGCTGGTGGAGGGCGTGCGGGTGGCCGCCGTCCTCGACGTCGACCACCTCGACGCCATCCGCATCGGCATGCCCCTCACCGTGACCGCCGGTCCCGGCGTCCCACGGGCCAGGCCCACCGCCCGCGGCGAGGAGAACGCGTGAGCACCGATGTCCTGATCTGCGGCGCCGGGCGCACCCCCTTCGGCCGGTCCGAGGCGACCGGCCGCCAACTGGCCGTCGGCGCGGTGAACGCCGCCCTGGCGGACGCGGGAATCGCGTGGTCGCGGGTGCGGGCCGCGTTCGGTGGCAGCGACAGCGCGGGTCTCGCCGACACCCTGGTGTCCGAACTCGGCCTGACCGGGCTGCCGTTCGTCAACGTCAAGAACGGCTGCGCCACCGGCGGCAGTGCGCTGATCTCCGCCGTCAACGCGATCCGCTCCGGCATGGCGGACGTCGTCCTCGCCGTCGGTTTCGACAAGCACCCGCGCGGCGCCTTCGACCCGAGGCCGGAGGACTGGGGCCTGGGAGCGGAATACGGCAGCGACGGGCTGATGGTGACCACCCAGTTCTTCGGCATGAAGATCCAGCGCTATATGCACGACCACCAGATCACCCCGCGGACCCTCGCCCTGGTCGCCGAGAAGGCGTACCACAACGGTGCCCTGACCCCTGATGCGTGGCGCCGGAAGCCGCTGTCCGCCGAGGAGGTCCTCGGCTCCGGCATGGTCAGCGACCCACTGACCCGCTTCATGTTCTGCTCTCCGGGCGCGGGCGCGGCCGCACTGGTGCTCTGCTCCCCGGAGGCCGCCCGCACCATGGAGGGCCCGCCGGTCGCCCTGCGCTCGGCGGCCGTCCGTACCCGGCGCTTCGGCTCGTTCGAAGTCTTCAGCCCGTGGATCCCCGCGGGCGAGCTGACCAGCGTCAGCCGTGACGCCTCGGCCGCCGCCTTCGAGGAGGCGGGGCTCGGCCCCCGCGACGTCGACGTGTGCCAGTTGCAGGACACCGAGAGCGGCGCCGAGGTCATGCACCTGGCCGAGTGCGGATTCTGCGCGGACGGAGAGCAGGAGCGACTGGTCGCCTCGGGCGCCACCGGAATCGGCGGAACGCTGCCGGTCAACACCGACGGCGGCTGCATCGCCAACGGCGAACCCATCGGAGCCTCGGGACTGCGCCAGGTCTACGAGGTCGTCCAGCAGTTGCGCGGACGAGCCGGTGAACGCCAGGTCCCGGACCGCCCCCGCGTCGGCTTCACCCATGTGTACGGAGCCCCCGGGGTGAGCGCCTGCACGGTGCTGTCCCGCTGAGGGGCCCGCTGAAAGGTCCGCTGGAACGTCCCGCCGAAAGGAGGTGGCAGAGAAGATGAGCGGCATCCCGGAACCCGAGGAGTTCCGCGCCCGGGCCCGGCAGTGGCTCGGCACCGTCGCCCGCCGGCGCGCCGCCGACGGGGAGTGGGGCAGCGGCTCCGACTCCGTCGCCGTGTTCGACAACTGGACCGAGGAGGAGGAGCGCGAACACACCGCCCGCGTCCAGGACTGGGAACGCACCCGCTACGACCAGGGGTGGTCCGCGCTGCACTGGGAGGAGGCGTACGGCGGCCGGGGCCTGCCCGCGTACTACGAGCAGCTCTACCGCGTCGAGGAAGCGGCCTTCGACGTACCGCACCGCCCCGAGATCTTCCCGGTGACGCAGGCGCTCGTCGCTCCCGCCATCGCCCTCTGGGGCACCGAGGAGCAGAAACGGCGCTGGCTGCGGCCCATGCTGCGGACCGACGAGCTGGCCTGCCAGCTGTTCTCGGAGACCGAGGCCGGATCCGACCTCGCCGCGGTGCGCACCAAGGCCGTGCGCGAAGGCGACAGCTGGGTGCTGACCGGGCACAAGGTGTGGACCTCCGGGGCCCGCGTCGCCACCTGGGGCGTCGCGGTGTGCCGCACCGATCCGGCGGTGCGCAAACACGCGGGCATCACCGTCTTCCTGGTGCGCATGGACGCGCCCGGCGTCACCGTACGGCCCATCCGGCAGATGACCGGTGGCACCAGCTTCAACGAGGTCTACCTCGACGGCGTGACCGTGCCCGACACCGACCGGCTCGGTCCGGTCGGCGAGGGCTGGCGGGTCACGCTCAGCGTGCTGGCCGCCGAACGGCTCGACTCCGGGAGCCTCGGCCTGGACAACGCCGACCGGGCGGTGGACCTCGCCGCACACCTGTCCCGCCCCCTCACCGGCGGCGAACAGCAGCGGGCCGCCGACCTCCACATCCGCACCCTCGTCCAGCGCCTCATCGGACTGCGGGTGACCGCCGCCCTCGTCGCCGGGCGCGAGCCCGGCGCGGAGGCATCGGTCGGCAAGCTGTACGCCACCGAGACCATGCGCCGCACCAGCGACCTGGTGGCCGAACTGCTGGGCCCCAGCCTCGTGGCGGACACGGGGGAGTGGGGCACCTACGCCTGGACGGAACATCTGCTCGGCGCCCCCGGCTACAGCATCGCGGGCGGCACCGACGAGATCCAGCGCACCATCCTCGCCGAACGCGTCCTCGGCCTGCCCAAGGAGCCCGTCCGATGAGCACGGCCACCGAAGGGCGGGAGCTGACCGCCCGGGTCCGCGACCGGCTCGCCCGCCACCACCCCGGCGAGGCGATCGGCGAGCTGACCGTACTGCCGGGCGGCCACTCGGGGCTGACGTACGCGGTCACGGCGGGAGACGCCCGGTACGTCGTCAAGGCGGTGCCGCCCGGGCAGCGGCCCGTCGGACGCAACGACGTGCTGCGCCAGGCCCGGGTGCTGGGCGCGCTGGCCGGGTCCACGGTGCCGGTACCGGGCGTCGTGGCCGTCGACGAGACCCAACCGGCCTGGTTCGCCATGGACTTCGCGACCGGTGAGGCCGTCGAGCCGGTACTCGACGAGCACGACGTACCCGCCGCGACGTCCCGCGCCCGGATGCTGGAGATCGCCTCCGTACTGCGGCGGCTCCACACCACCGACGTCGGAGCGCCCGGGCTCGACGCGCCCGCACCGCTCGACCCCTCGGGCGAGCTGGAGCGATGGAGCCGCACCCTGCGTGCCGTTCCCACCGAACTGCGGCCCGGCGGGGAGGAGCTGCTGGTACGTCTCGCCGATGGCGTACCGAGCGGCCTCCCGCCGGTGCTGCTGCACGGGGACTTCCGGCTCGGCAATGTGCTGTGCGCGGACGAGCGCGCCGTCGCCGTCGTCGACTGGGAGATCTGGAGCGTCGGCGACCCGCGGATCGACCTCGGCTGGTTCCTGCTCTTCGCCGACCACCGCAACTTCCCCCGGCTGGGGCGGCCCGTGCCCGGCCTGCCCGGCGAGATTGACCTGCTGGACACCTATCGCGACGGCGGGCCCGCGCTGCCCGCGATGGACTGGTTCCGGGCGCTCGGCCGCATGAAGATGGCCGCGATCATGGGCCACAATCTGCGCCGCCACCGCGAGGGCAAGCACCACGACCCGGACCAGGAGCGCCTGCCGCCCACCATCGCCGCGATGATCCGCACGGCGCGCGACATTCTCGGCTGATCGCCCCATTGAACAGGAGCAATCGTGGACTTCGGATTCTCGCCCCGGGCGAGTGAACTCCAAGACCGCATAAGGTCGTTCATGGAGCAGCACGTCCTCCCCGCGGAAGCGGTGTACGACCGGCAGCTGGCCGAAGCGGACGACCCGCACGCGCTGCCGCCGGTGATGGCCGGGCTGAAGGAGAAGGCCCGCGCCGAGGGCCTGTGGAACCTCTTCATGGCACACGGCGACTGGGGCGCGGGGCTCACCAACCTCGAATACGCGCCGCTCATGGAACTGGCCGGGCGCTCCATCATCGGCCCCGAGGTGTTCAACTGCTCGGCGCCCGACACCGGCAACATGGAACTCCTCGCGCTGTACGGATCCCCCGAGCAGCAGGAGCGCTGGCTGCGCCCCCTGCTTGACGCGGAGATCCGCTCGTGCTTCGCCATGACCGAGCCAGAGGTCGCCAGCTCCGACGCCCGCAACATCCGCACCCGCATCACCCGCGACGGCGGCCAATACGTCGTCAACGGCCGCAAGTGGTACACCTCCGGGATCCTCGACCCCGACTGCAAGCTGATCATCCTGATGGGCAAGACGGACCCGGACGCGCCCAGCTACCGGCAGCAGAGCATGCTGCTCATCCCCCGGGACACCCCGGGCGTCACCATCCTGCGCGATCTGCCCATGTTCGGCTACACCGACCGGCTCGGACACGGCGATGTGCTCTTCGAGGACGTCCGCGTACCGGTCGCGAACATCCTCGGCGGCGAGGGCGAGGGCTTCGCACTCGCCCAGGGACGGCTGGGACCCGGGCGAATGCACTACGCGATGCGCGCCGTGGGGTTCGCCGAGCGCGCCCTCCAGTTGATGTGCGAGCGCGTCACCACACGCACCGCCTTCGGCGGGCCCCTCGCCGACCGGGGCGTGGTCCGGGAGTGGATCGCCCGCAGCCGCATCGAGATCGAGCAGCTGCGTCTCCTCGTCTTCAAGTCGGCCTGGCTGATGGACACCGTCGGCAACGCCGCCGCCCGCATGGAGGTGGCCGCCATCAAGGTCGCGGCGCTGGAGGTGGCCCACAAGGTGGTCGACCGCGCGGTGCAGGCTCACGGCGCGGCGGGCGTCAGCGACGACACCGTACTGGCCCGGCTGTACGCCATCACCCGGGCGCTGCGCATCGCCGACGGCCCCGACGAAGTGCACTTGCGGACCGTGGCGCGCCAGGAACTCGCTCCATACAAGAAGAAGACCGACCGGACGACGGGGGCAGCGTGAGCGCCAACAGCCTCGACGGCAAAGTGGCCGTCATCACCGGCGGATCCCGCGGCATCGGCCTCGGCATCGCCACCGCCTACCGGGCGGCCGGAGCACACGTGGTGATCGCGGCCCGCAAAGCGGCCGGACTCGCCGGGGCGCGCGAGGAGCTGCTGCGTGTCAAGGGCGACGGCGAGATCCACACCGTGGTGGCCAACGCCGGTGAACCGGAGCAGGCCGAGCGTTGCGTCGAGGAGACCATGTCCCGCTTCGGCCGCCTCGACGTGCTCGTCAACAACGCGGCCACCAACCCGTACCACGGCGATCTGCTCGATCTGGACCTGCCGCGTGCGGAGAAGACGGTCCGCGTCAACCAGTACGGCATGATCGCCTGGACCCGGTACGCCTGGCGGGCATGGATGGCCGAGCACGGGGGAGCGGTGGTCAACATCTCCTCCGTCGGCGGGCTCGTCGTCGATCCGCACATCGGCTACTACAACGCGACCAAGGCCGCCATGCTGCACATGACCCGGCAGCTCGCCTACGAACTCGGGCCCCGCGCCCGCGTCAACGCCATCGCCCCCGGGCTGATCAAGACCGAGCTGGCGCGGGCGGTGTGGGAGGTCCGCGAGCCGATCCTCACCGCCAAACTGCCGCTGCGGCGCCTCGGCACAGTGGAGGACGTGGCCCAGGCCGCGCTGTTCCTGGCCTCCGACGCCTCCTCCTGGATGACCGGCCAGACCCTGGTGCTCGACGGCGGCGCGACCGCCCTGCCGATCGGGGTGGACGCATGAGCGCGCCGCGCCCCCCAGCCGGGCTGTTCTCGCTCCAGGGCAGGACGGCCCTGGTCACCGGCGCCTCCGCCGGGCTCGGCGCACGCTTTGCCGCCGTCCTCGCGCAGGCGGGCGCGACCGTGTTCGCCGCCGCCCGGCGCCTGGACCGGCTGAAGGAACTCGCCGATTCCGACGCACGCATCCACCCCGTCGCCTGCGACGTCTCACGGGACGCCGACCGTACGCGGCTCGTCGAGACCGCGCGCGCCGCCACCGGACGCGTCGACATCCTGGTCAACAACGCGGCCACGCCCGGCGAGACCCGCGCTGAGGACGAATCCCCGGACGCCTTCGCCGACGTCCTCGGCGTCAACCTCACCGCGCCCTTTCACCTGGCACGGCTCGTGGCGGAGTCACCCACGGGCGAGGGCGCTCCGGGCCGCAGCATCATCAACGTCTCCTCCATCCTCGGCCTGGTCACCGCCACGCCGCTCGGCGGCGCGAGCTACTCCGCGTCCAAGGCCGGGCTGATCGGGCTCACCCGGGAGCTGGCCGGACAGTGGGGCCCGCGCGGAACCCGCGTCAACGCGCTCGCCCCCGGCTGGTTCCGCACCGAGATGACGGCCGACCTCTTCGGCGACGAGCGCTCCGCCCGCTGGGTCGAACGCAACACCCTGCTGCGGCGCGGCGGCGACGGCCATGAACTCGACGGCGCGCTGCTGTTCCTCGCCTCGGACGCCTCCTCGTACTGCACCGGGCAGATCCTGACCGTCGACGGCGGATGGACCGCGCGATGAGGGTCGGCCTCGATATCGATGACGGTCTGGCCCAGCTCACCCTGCGCCGTGGCGAGGCGGGCAATGCCATCGACCTGGACATGGCGCGGGCACTGCTGGACGCGGCACGGACCTGCGCGGCGGAGGGCGTACGGGCCGTCCTGCTGACGGGGGAGGGGAAGTCCTTCTGCGTCGGCGGCGACCTCAGGGAGTTCTCCCGGCTCTCCGGCGCGGCGCTGGAGCAGCACCTCACCGCGGTGACCGACGCGCTCCACGACGCGCTGCGCACCCTCGCGGCGGGCGATGCGCCCGTGGTGGCCGCCGTACAGGGAGCCGTCGCGGGCGCGGGGCTCGGCCTGGCCGCGTCCGCCGATGTGACCCTCGCCGCCGACACCGCCTCCTTCACCGCCGCGTACACGGGCATCGGCTACTCACCGGACGCCGGGGTCAGCTGGTTCCTGCCCCGTCTCGTCGGCCCCAAGCGGGCCCTGGACCTGCTGCTGACCAATCGCCGCGTCCTGGCTGCGGAAGCCGCGGACATCGGGCTGGTGAGCCGGGTCGTCGCCCCCGACCGGCTGGCCGCGGAGGCCGTGCACACGGCCGGTGCGCTGCGCCGCGGACCGACCGCCGCCTTCGGCGCCACCCGCCGTCTCGTCGCCGCCGGACTCACCGACGGCCTCGGCCCGCACCTGGACCGGGAGGCCCGTGCGATCGCCGCCGCGGCCGCTTCCGAAACGGGCCGGGAGGGCGTCGCCGCCTTCCTGGGCAAACGGCCGCCCGACTTCCCGCCCCCCGCCCCCGGCGGCTGACCTTCTCCGGTGTCAATTGGCAACTGAGTTCAGCTTGGGGCTACTCTCGGGTACCGACGAGGTGGACGGCGGCCAGGAGAAGGGGTCATGGCGACTAGGGCTGAACCGGAAGCGGGACCGAGGTCCAAGCGCGCCGCCATTCTGGCGGCCGCCGTCGACTGCTTCGGGGAGACGGGTTTCGAGGCCACCAAGTGGTCGACAGTGGCGGAGCGGGTCGGCATCGGGCAGACGGCGCTGTACCACTACTTCGAGTCCAAGACCCACTGTCTGCTCACCATCATGCGGCTGGAGCTCCAGCGGTCCCACGACAAGTTCACGGAGGCGACCGCGGACGTCACGGACCCGGTCGAGGCGCTCCGGGCGGCCGTGCGGGCGGCGTACGACGTCTCCGACCACGAGATCCTCCAGATGCGCATCCTCCACAACCACATGGATCTGCTCTCCGGCCCGCGCAAGTCCAAGCGGGAGGAGGCCGAGCGCGTCGAGGCCCGTCAGCTGGTTCAGCTCGTCGAGCGGGACTGGATGAACCTGCTGGTCAAGGGCATGTCCCAGGGTGTGTTCCCGCTGCGGGACGCACAGCTGCTGGGCGCGGGTGTGCTCGGCCTGATCGTCAGCGTCTGGCGCTGGTACCGGCCGTCGGGCCCGACGCCGCTGGCGGAGATCAGTGACCTGATCGAGGGCGCCTGCGTACGGATGGTCGCCACCTGACGCGCTGAGCGGCCCGGTCGTTCCTGCCCCCGGCGGATCTTCCGCCGGGGGCTTCGCCGTGCCCGCGCCGACGCGGTGCCGAACCCGTGCCGAGGGCGCAGGATGGTCGCGTACGAGCTCTTGTCAGCCGTGTTTCGGCGGGCTTACGATTCAAACTGAATTGAACTTGGCTCAAGTTGATCAGGCTCAATGGATCAGGCTCAGGTTGATCAGATCTCTCGATGAGCGCCCGCTGACGGAAAGGGCCCCTCGTGGTGTTGCGCACATATCTGGCCGGTATGGACAGTCCGCATCCGGAACGGACGCTCGACCTGCTGGAACCCGATTTCCAGTTCCTCATCGCCCTGCCGGACAAGGAGATCACCGGCACCTCCAGGGAAGACTTCGCCGCGTACATCGCCGGCCGCAACCCCGTGGACCGGACCCATGAGGTCCTGCGCCACAGCCGGGACGGCGACCTGGAGACCGTATACGGAGTGGTGACCGAGGGCGGGCGGTACATCGGCTCCTTCCACTCGGGCGCGATGATCTCACCCGGCGGACTCATCGCCCGCTACCAGGCCTTCTTCACCACCTCCTTCCAGCTGGTCGACTGGGTCCCGGCATGACGGACACCCCGGACGCGGCCCCCTTCCTCACCGCGTGGTTCGCGATACTCGACGGGGACGAACCGTCCAGGATCCTCGACCTGATCAGCGACGACTTCTCGCTGTCGATCCTGTTCTCCACCGGCGAGGGCAACGCCACCGACTTCGCCGGAGGCCGCGCCGCCCTGGTCGGCTACCTCGAACAACGCGAGAAGGGCACCCGCACCCACCACCGGCTGGCGGCCACCACGCTCGGCCGGGACGAATTCTTCCTGGGCGAGGTGCGGCGTGCGGGCGTCCCCGAGGCGAGCTTCGTCGCCGCCGGGCGGGTGAACCGCGACGGGCGGCTTCAGCGCCTGCTGATCGGGCGCTCGTCCGAGATCCGTTTCACCTGACCACCCGTCCGACCCACCGACCCTGTGCGGAGGACCGTCATGTACAACCTCGTCCTGCTGGCCGCCCGGCCCCCGGAATGGACGCACGAGCAGTTCATCACCTGGTGGCGCGGCGACCACGCCGAGCTGACCCGCCGACTGCCCGGACTGCGCAGCTGGCGGCACACCGAGATCGACGCCGCCCTGGAGCGGCGCTCCGAGGGCTGGGACGGCATCTCCGTCCTCGGTTTCGATTCCCCCGAGGACCTGAAGAAGGCCCTCGCGAGCCCCGCGTGGGCCGATGCCGTCGCCCAGGTGGGCGACATGAAGGGCCGCCGCATCGCGGTCATGGGGCACGAGGCGGAGATGTTCACCGCCTGAAGACACGGCCTGGTCAGGCGGAGTTCGGCACGCGCAGTGAGGACACAATGCGACAGGTAGTGCGGGAGTTCCAACGGCAGGCGGCCGAGGCCGACTTCGTCGCCGTCGTCGACGACACGGGCAGCCATACGGCCCGCCAGCTCCTCGACGAGGCCGAGCGGCTGGCCGGAGCGCTGTCCGCGGGCACGGCCGACGGAGCCGTCGGCACCGTCCTGATCCAGGCGGACAACTCATGGCGCACGGTCGCCGCCACCCTCGCCGTAGGGCTGAGCGGTGGGGACGGCGGGGTCGTCGCGCTGGTCAACCGGCACACCACACGGGCCGAATTCGCCACGGCCTGGGAGGACATCCGCCCGGACGCCGTCGTGGCCGAGCCCTCGGCGATCGGCGAGTGGGAGGTGCCCGAGCGGCTGCCGGGCCCGGCGCGGACCGTGCTCGACGGCTGGACGTGCCGGTCCGCACCCGGCGAACGCGAGGTGTCCCGGTGGTCGGGCGGCGTCCTGATCGGGCTGACCTCCGGATCGACCGGGCGGCCCAAAGGCGTCGTACAGTCCGAGCGGGCCCTGCGCTACGCCGCCTCGACCACGATCGCCGTCAACCGCCTGTCGCCCGGCGACCCCGTCGCCGCGATCGTCCCGCTGTCGTCGACGGCCGCGTACTGCTTCGGCGTCTACCTCTCCCTCCTGCTGCGCGGGCCGCTCGTCATGACGGGGAAGTGGGACCGCGCTCTCGCGCTGCGGCGGATGGCCGACACCGGTGTCCGCTGGACGATGTGCGTACCGACCATGGCACTGCAGATGGGCGAAGAGGCGGCCGGATCCGGTGTTCTCCGGGGCGTCCGGTCGATCACCGTCGGCGGCGGGCCCATGGACCGAGGGGCCCTCGCCCGGGCCGAACAGTCCCTGGGCACAACGATCCTGCGGGTCTTCGGGATGTCCGAATGCCTCGGCCACACATCACCCGGCCCCGACGACCCCGAGGAGATCCGGCTCGGCAGGGACGGCCGCCCCTTCCCGGGTACGGACGTGCGCGCGCTCACCCCCGACGGCCGGGTGGCGGGCCCCGGTGTGACCGGCCGGGCGCAGGTACGCGGCCCCTCCCTCTTCCTCGGCTATGCCGGTGCCGGGAGGGCCGTCCCCCCGGCGCTCACGGAGGACGGCTATCTGCCCACTGGCGATCTGCTGGTCACCCACGAGGACGGCACCGTCACCATCATGGGGCGTGAGAAGGACATCATCATCCGGGGCGGCCGCAACATCGACATCGCCGAGATCGAGCGCGCTGTCGCCGGACACCCGCGCGTGGCCCGGGCGTGTGTGGCGCCGGTCCCCGACGACCTCCTCGGCGAACGCGTGGCGCTGCTCGTCGTCACCACGGACGGGCGGCCCGTCGACCTGGCCGAGATGACCGGCCATCTGGAGAGCATCGGACTGTCCAAGACCAAGTGGCCCGAATACGTGTACGGTACCGATGAGTTGCCCCGGACGAGGGTCGGCAAGCTCGACCGGCGCGGGGCCCGGGACCTGGCCGTCCGACTGCACGGACAAGGAGGAACATGACAGCGCGGTTCGACCAGGGCCCGTGGGCGGCGGCCGGAGTCCAGACCATACGGCCCGGGGTGCATCGCGTGCCCCTGCCGCTTCCCAACGACGGCCTGCATGCCGTGAACGTCTACCTCCTGGAGGACCTGGACGACGACGGCGGCATCGTCATGATCGACGGCGGCTGGGCGATCCCCGAGGCGCGCAAGACGCTCGAGGAGGCGCTGGCCGTCATCGGCCGCGATCCCGGGGACATCAGCCACATCCTGGTCACCCACATCCACCGTGACCACTACACCCACGCCGTGGAGCTGCGCCGACTGCTGGGCTCACGCGTCTACCTCGGTGCGGGGGAACGCCCGGGTCTTGAGATGCTCGACCGGCTGCGCAGCGACCGGCCCGCCGGATCGCTGCACACGCTGCGCGCGGCGGGAGCCGGGGAACTGGCCGACCGTATCGAGGCGATGGACCACGGCGGCTACGACCCGAGCGTGTGGGAAGCCCCCGACCGCTGGCTCGGCGCCGAAACCCTCCGCTTCGGCGACCGCGAACTGCGGGTCGTCCCCACTCCCGGACACACCAAGGGCCATGTGGTCTTCCTGGACGAGCAGCGCGGGCTGCTGTTCTCCGGGGACCACGTCCTGCCGCACATCACCCCCTCCATCGGCTTCGAACTGGCCGAACCGGGAGGCCGTCCGCTCGCCGACTACCTGGACTCGCTGCGGCTGATGACCCGCTACGCCGACGCCCGCCTGCTGCCCGCGCACGGTCCGGTCACCGACAGCGTCCACACCCGGGTCGCCGAACTGCTCACCCACCACGACGACCGGCTGGCCGCGAGTCTGGCCGCGCTGGGCGAGCACACCCTCGACGCCCACGCGGTGGCACGGGGGCTCACCTGGACGCGCCGGGCCGTGCCGTTCGGGAGTCTGAGCGCCTTCAACCAGATGCTCGCGGTCAACGAGACCGCCGCCCACCTGGACGTCCTCGCGCTGCGCGGTCAGGTGGCCGTGGCGTTCAGCGGCGGGGTGAACCAGTACACCCGCGTGCGATGATGAGCCCCGCTCAGTGGGTGCGCAGGCCCGCCTTCACCTTGTCGAAGACGGGACGGTAGCGGTCCCATCGCTCGTCGGGCGCCGAGAGGTAGACGTCGTACTCCTTGCCGCCCTCGTGCCCGAAGCCGAGGTCGATGGCGCGGTACGTGCGCACCCTGCCCGCGAACGTGCACTCCCAGATCGCCGCGGGCTGACCCCGGAAGGTGGTGCGGTCCAGCCGCAGCCGCCGGTACACCCCGTAGTTCTTCTTCGTGTTCGCCTCGATGTCCTTGAAGTGCGCCACCGGCGTCGGACCGGCGGGGTCCACCGTGCCGATCGTGATCTCGACCAGCTTGGAGGGGTCGATGTAGGTGACTCCCTCGCTGGTCCGTTTGTTCAGCTTCCACCCGTTCGGCACGGGGAAGGAGGCGCCGATGCCCTTCTCCTCGACCAAGTGGTAACCCTGGGGGACGGCCGGGAAGGTGGTGGCGGGAGGCTTGGGGTTCGCCGTGCCGCCGTTCGATCCACCGCCGTCCGGCCAGATGTAGGCGGCACCGGCGACGGCCGCGGTCGTGACCAGCGCCGCCACTGCGCTCCACACCACGCGGGGGCGACGCTTGCGCGGGGCGGCGCCGCCGCGCTCGGGCGCGGTCACGGTCCCGGACGGCGGTGGGGCGGTGGCCGGGGCGTGGCCCGCCGACGTGTCCGCGGTGTCGGTGGGCCGCGGCGCCGCCACCGCGGTGCCAGTGGGCCGCGGCGCCGTCAGCTCCTCCGCCGCGATGGCCTTCAGCTGCAGCTCCGTCTCCTCCGCCGACGGCCGCTCGTCGGGGTCCTTGGCCAGCAGCGCCTCGATCAGCGGCCCCAGTGGCCCGGCGTGCCGGAGGGGCGGCAGCGGGTCGGCGGCGTTGGCGTACGCCGTCTCGATCGCGGTGTCCCGCCGGAACGGGGGCTGTCCCTCCACCGCCTGGTAGAGCGTCGCGCCCAGCGCCCAGAGGTCCGAGAACGGGCCGGGTTTGCGGCCCCTGACGCGCTCCGGCGCCATGTACTCGATCGACCCGATCATCTCGCCGGTCCGGGTCAGCGTCGACGTTCCGGCGGTCACCGCGATGCCGAAGTCGGTGAGCACGATCCTGCCGTCGGCGCCGAGCAGCACATTGCCGGGCTTGACGTCCCGGTGCAGCACCCCGGCCGCGTGCGCGGCCCGGAGCGCGGTGACCATGCCCCGGCCGATCCGCGCCGCCTCGTGGGGCGGGAGTGTTCCGCGCTCCTTGAGCACCGCGCCGAGGGTGGTGGACGGCACGTACTCCATGACGATGCACGGCAGCCCCTCGTCGTCGTCCACGACGTCATGGACGACGACCACGTTCGGGTGGGTGATGCTGGCGGCGCTCCGCGCCTCGCGGCGGGTGCGCTCGTACAGCGTGGAGAGTTCGTCGACGGAGAGATGGTGCGGAGCATGAATCCGCTTGAGCGCCACCTGACGGCCCAGCACTCCGTCCTCGGCCCGCCACACCGTGCCCATTCCGCCGCTGCCGATCCGCTCGGTGAGCCGGTACCGGCCCGCGACCGGCCGCCCCTTGTCCGACACCAGCATCCCTCTTCGTTCCGCCCCGCCACGTGCTCGATGTGCCCCGACACGATAACCGGCCCGGGCACCTGTGGCCCCATGACCCTCCCGGCGTGCCGGGTACCGTCCCGCACATGACGATGATGACTTCCGCGGACGGCCAGTGGCTCGGCCGTGCGCTCCAGTTCGCCGGGCTGACCTGGACGTACCCGGCCTATCGGGAGCTTTTCGTGCGCAACGGCTGGCATCTGTCCGGGCGCGACGGCGAGCCCGTCGTCCTGGAGATGGAGATATGGCCACCGCCTGGCGACGGGCGGGACGAGGGCTGGCACCTGTGGGCCGGCAACCACCCCGGCTGCGAGGAGGAAGGCGCGCAGGTGGCGTGTGCCCACCCCGGCTGCCTGGAGGACCGGGGCGTGCTGATCCCCCTGGCGTACGGCGCGTTCGAGGTGACCGACGCGGACGGGGAACCGCTGCCCCCGGAGGAGGTCTGGGAGTTCGACGCCTTCACCGGTTGGCGATGGCAGCCGGAGGCCACCGAGGACGATTGGGACTCCGCCTTCCACGCGGCCGAGGAACTGCTGCGCACCCGGCTGGGCGAGCCGGTGCCGCGGCCGCCGGACGAGGGGCTGGGCGCCGAGCGGGGCGTGGTCTGGGAGCACGGCGACTCCCGGGTGACCCTCTTCGCGGGCACCGAGCTGCTGCACTACGGCGAGTACGACTGGATCTGCGTCGACGTGAGCCCCCGGGCCACACCGTGGTCTGGGTGAGCAGTCCCAGGCGCCAGGGCAGTTGGGAGTAGTCGCCGCTCGCCGAGGGTTCAGTGAGTTCGCCGTGGCCGATGTCGCGGGTCCAGGCGCCCGCGGGGAAAGCAACGTTGTTGCTACGGGCGAAGGGGCTGGACTCGGTTGCGGCGGTATTCGCCCCCTGGGAGAAGAGATAGCACATGGCGCTGTCGCACACGACCCAGTAGTCCAGGGTGCCCGAGCCCGCCGCGTACCGGCTGCCGGTGTTGGGGTTGGTGTCCAGATACGTCAGCGGCGCCGCGCCTTCCTGCGACCAGTCGGTGAAGCTGGTGTAGGCCATGGTCCAGCCGCCTCCCCGCGGAAGCGTCCTCCGCACAGCTGCCCGGCAGCTTCCAGTGGTCCTCCAGCGGGCCGTTGATCGTGCCCCAAAGGGGCATCGGGGCCCGTCCGCACGAACGCCAGGTACACCCCTGCGGATCGGGAACGGTGGCGCGTGGGGAGGGCCTTACCGGAACGGATGGTGCGTACACGTGTGCGACCCGGTCTGGTTCGGAGTGTCGAATATCGGCCGGGCTTTCGGATTCCAGGGATCATAAACGCCCCACGAAAGGCGTCAATACCCCGCGCACCCATGGGCACCCGGAACCGAGCGTCGGCGGAATGCGATCTGTCGGGGTGGGGCCGGGCGCGCCAGCCCGGCTCCGCCGGTCCTCCGCCTCGCCGCGCCGGGGACCGGCTCTGGGAGCGGACGGACGAAGGGGCGTTGAGGACATGAGAAGACGAGCCGCCGGGGGCGCGCGAAGAATCGGCACCGCCGAGGAGAACGACCGCTGATGGCGGGCGACGAGCGGACCGGTCTGTGGGGCCGCCTGGTGCGGGCGTTATCCGGGCGCGGGCCCGCGGGCTCCACGGAGGAGGGGGAGGTCTGGACGTACTTCCCGCCGGGCGTCCCGGCGGGAAACCGGCAACTACGCGTGTGTCAGGTGCCGGGCGGGGACGACTTCGCCCGGCTCACCTGGCAGGTGTGCGACGTATGCCGCAGGGGCCTGGTCCGGAAGATCCGGGTCACCGAGCGATGGCAGCGCCGGGGCTACGGGAGCCGCATGATGATGCGGGCCCTGCGCGACTGCGAGACGTACACCTGGACGACCACCAAGCAGTCGGAGTTCGGCGAGAGCTTCTTCGCGGCGCTCGCGGCCGCCACCGGCATCGAGTTCGGCTCCGAGGCCCGCGCCTGCGAGCACATGCGGGCCGCGCGGGGCGCCGCCCGCGGCGAGCCGCGGCGGGAGCCGCCGCAGCCGTACGACAGTCCCGGTGAGCCCCGTTGGTCCCACCGGGACGGGCTGGGCTGAGCCGCGGAGCCGTAACGGCTCACCTTCCGCTCGCACCCTCGACCAGTACCTCGCCCGCCGGGCGGCGCACGACGACGCGCCGGGCCTTCGGGGGCGCCCCCTCGGCCTCGGACGCGGAGGAGGGAGAGGACGGGCGGGACGGGTGGGAGGGCACCAGGCTTCTCAGCGCCTGGGACGGTTCAAGTCCCAGCTCGTCGAGCAGCACCCTGCGGCACTGTTCGAACTGCCGCAGGGCCGCGCCCCTGTTGCCCGCGGCGAGATGCGCGGTGATCAGTACGCGATGGGCGCTCTCCCGCAGGGGCTCCGCGCGGACGGCGGCCAGCCCGGAGGCGACGGCCTCGCCGTGGCGGCCGACCGCCGTAAGCCGCTCGGTCATCGCCTCCAGGGCGTACAGCCGGAGTTCGTGGTACTGCTCCTGCTCGACCAGCACCCACTCGTTCTCCGACCATTCGGGTAACAGGTCGGAGGAGAGGTCGGCGCGCGTGCGGGCGGTGAGGATGTCGTCGCACGGGTGGGACATGTCGAGCAGCCGGTGCGCGTGCGTGGCCGCTGCGTGGATGTCCACGGCGATGTGCTTGGCGATCGCCAGTTCCTGCGTGGACGCGTCGATGACCTGATGTCCCGTCCGGGTCGCGCGCCACAGGGACGATCTGAGGTTGGCGTGGGCGCGGGACGCCGTCACGTCGGGCCACAGCATTCCCGCCACATACGTTCGCGTTCGCGGCATGTCCTGGAGGGCGAGGAAGGCGAGGAGACGCTGGGCGCTGGAAGAAAGGGGAACGCGTTTCTGATCGACCGACAGCGCGAAGCTTTTGAGCAGCCTCAACGTTACGACGTGGCCTTCTGCGCTCATCGGCCCCCCGGGCGATATTGGCTTCGGCGAAAGATCCCATACCGGTAATCGGGATGCTGCCCAGTCATGTTACGAGCAATTCATGATCGTGTGTCCTGCCCTTCGGTACGGAACGTTATATGGCCGGGCATCACCGGGACGTCGCGGAAACGTCACCCGTCGGGTTCGAGTAATTGATCGAGCCACGCACGCACGGCCGCGAGCACGTCGTCGACCGCGCTCACCGCGGTCGGAGGCGCCTGGTGCCGCCCGCCGCCCGTCCGCACAATGCGTGCCCGGAAGCCGTCCGGCCTGCCCTCTTCCACCCACACTCGGAGGATCAGCACGCCGGCCTGCTCTGAGTGGATTTCCATGAAGAAAAATATGCCTTATCGGTGTCACCCCGGCGTTGTCGGCGCGTGACCGCCGACGTCATCGCCGATCTTCTCACCGTGCGGTGGAAACGAACCGGTGACGCTCGTGTGATGGGTGAATCGCGATTGGGCCACGCCGGGCCCGGCATCCTCGTCGAGGCACGCTTTGGGGCGCGGAGCACGGGGAGGATTCAACATGGGTGACTTCGGCGTCATCGCCGACGTCTCGACGGTCATCGTGGAGACCTTGACCCAGTCCCTGCGCGGGCTCAGCCAGGTGGAACCGCCGATCGCGGAACTCAACGACCTCTCCGAGGCGGTGCAGACACCGCCGCCGAAACTCACCGTGTTCCTTTACGAGATCGCCGAGGACCCGACGTCGCGCAACCGGCCACCGGTGCGCTCCCAGCCGCCCGGCCCGCCGGTCACCCGCAAGCCGCCGATGGCGCTGCTGCTGCGCTATCTGGTCACCCCCTGGGGCGGCGACCAGGAGACCCAGCACCGGATGCTCGGCCGGGCGATGCAGACGTTCTACGACGACGCGATCCTGGACGGCACCCAGCTGTCCGGCAGCCTCGCGGCGAGCACCGACTCGCTGCACCTCAGCCTGACCCCGCTCACCCTCGACCAGAAGTCCTGGGTCTGGTACGCGATCCAGAAGCCGTACCGGCTCTCGCTCAACTACGAGGTCCGCGTCGTCAATCTGGACTCCGCCGCCGAAACGGCGGTCCGCCCGGTGCACAGCCGGGTCATCAGCGGGGCGGTGACGCCATGAGCCGCTTCCGGCCGCTGGAGCGGTCCACCCTCCACAGCCCGGCCTGGTTCATCCCGTTCGACGACTACGCCCGGCGGGTGCGCGCGGCAGGGGTGACGGTCCACCTGGACCGGTTCGAGGACGGCGACTGGCTGCCGCTGGACGACCTGGCGGTGCGCACGCCCAGCGCCGCCTTCGCCTATCCGGGTCTCGGCCGCTGCGGCGAGCCGTGGGCGGCCGCGCCGCGGCTGCACCGGGCCCGTTTCGCGGCCGCCGGGTACCAGCCGCTGTACCCGGCCGACGGGCAGCCGTTCTCGGCCGGGCTGGTGGGCGTCGAGTTCTGGGTGCATCCGTACGGCGACACCCATCCACCGGCCGTGGCGGCCGAACCGCGGCTGGTGCGGCTGCTGCCGGGCGCCTCCTTCCGCTATCCGCCGGGCGTGCGCACCGTGCACGGCGCCGTGGTCGACACGGCCACCGCCGAGCCGGTGGCGGGCGCCCTGGTGGAGGCCGAGGGGCGGACCAGCCGGGACCTGACGCCCTGGCACGAGCGCACCCTGACCGACGCCATGGGCGCCTTCCGGCTGGCCCTGCGGTGGGAGGGCGAGAAAGCCGGTGAGCACGCCGTCGAGGAGACCTTCCACCTGCGGGCCACCGAGCGGCCGGGCAGGTCCGGATCGCTGGTCGTGCGGCTGCCGCAGGACATCGAGCGCCGGCACGTCATAGAGATCCGCGAGAGTTAAGGAGCCGTCCATGGCGGAGTATCTGAGCCCCGGGGTCTACATCGAGGAGGTCGATGCGGGCCCACGGCCGATCGCGGGGGTGAGCACCAGTACGGCCGGAATGGCCGGGGTCACCGTGCGCGGCCCGTACAGCGGCAAGCCCAAGCTGGTCACCAACTTCCTCGAATTCCAGAACACCTTCGGCGGCTTCGTCCCCGAGCCGGACCCCTCGATCCGGGACACCTGGGCGGGCGATCCGGCCGAGGGCGGCCGCTGGTGGCTGTTCCCGCTGGCGGTCAAGGGGTTCTTCGACAACGGAGGCCAGCGGCTGTACGTCAAGCGGGTAGCCGCCAAGCAGGCGACACCGGCCTCGCGCGCCCTGGGCCACGGGCTGGTGAGCCCGATCGCCGGAGACGCCGCCAAGGGTGCCACCCGTCTGGAGCTGGGCCATCTGATCGGATTCACCGGCGTCGGGCAGCAGATCCAGATCTTCCGCGGCGACGACCAGCAGTCGATCCACACCGCCGGTGTCGCCGCGTACGACGCGACCGCCCGCCGTATCGAACTGGACGCCGCGCTGCCCGCTGAGGTCAGGACGGCCCGCGGCGACTATGTGCAGATCGGGACGCGCAGCGCGGAGGAGACCCTGGAGTTCACCGCCGTCAGCCCCGGATCGTGGGGCGCGGGCGTCCAGGTGCGGATCCAGCCGATGGCCTCCGCCGCGCTGCCGGTGCTGCCGGATCCGCAGGAGGGCGCGCTGTTCGTCACGCAGCTGGCAGCGGACGCCGACGCGGACAGCGAGACGGTCGAGGTCGCCGCGCGGACCGGGCTCGACCCCGACGACCTGCCCGCCGACGTCTGGGTGCAGATCGGCTCCGCCCGGTTCAAGGTCCAGCTCGGTCAGCCCGCGGACGGAAAGGTCACGCTGACCCTGCCGTCCGGCGCCTCCCACGAGGCATGGCGCAAGGGGCTGCTGGTGCGCCGTGTGCGCCGCGGCAACACCTCGGCCGGGCCGTCGCTGCGGGTCGGCGGGGCGAGCAGGCTGTACCAGGGCGCCGTCGTCCAGCTCGACGACGGCACCAGCCTGACCATCCGCACCGTCCAGTCGGTCGCCGCGGACCTCGTCACCCTGGACGGGAACGTACCCGGCACGCTGTTCGAAACCGACCGGCTGCACCTGGTCGAGGCGCAGGTCGACGCCCGGTTCACCGACCCGTCCGGGGCCCAGGTGACCGAGTCGTACCCGGGCCTGCGGCTCACCGGCGACGCGCCGTCGAACCTGGTGACCACCCTGGCCGCCCGCTCACAGCTGGTGCGGGCGACGGCGCTGTCCGGCCTGTCCACCGACCCGGCGAAGTTCCCCGTGCCCGCGGTCGGCTCCTGGCTGACCCTGGAGGACGGCGACGACGCGTACGGAAGCCTCAGCGTCGCCGACTTCGTCGGCGAGGACGGCGGCAGCGGCAAGCGCACCGGGATCGCCTCCCTGGAGGACATCGACGAGGTGGCCGTCTGCGCGGTGCCGGGGATGTGGTCGGGGACCGTTGAATCGGCCCTGATCACCCACTGCGAGCTGCTGCGGGACCGGTTCGCGATCCTCGATCCGCAGGACGGCCTGGACACCGAGGGCATCCTTGCGTTCCGCGAGCCGTTCGACACCAAGTACGCGGCGCTCTATCACCCGTGGCTGGTCACCCGCGACCCGTCCACGGGCCGCGACACCGAGGTGCCGCCGTCGGGTCACATGGCCGGGATCTACGCGCGCACGGACGTGGAGCGCGGCGTGCACAAGGCCCCGGCGAACGCGGTCATCCGGGGCATCCGGCTGACCGACGGCATCGCCCAGGACGTCACCAAGCGCCATCAGGACCTGCTCAACCCCAAGGGCATCAACGCGCTGCGGTTCTTCCCCGGGATGGGCCACCGGGTGTGGGGCGCGCGCACGCTCTCCTCGGACAGCTCGTGGAAGTACGTCAGCGTCCGGCGGCTGTTCCTCTATCTGGAGGAGTCGATCGACGAGGGCACCCAGTGGGTGGTGTTCGAGCCGAACGACGAGGCGCTGTGGGCCCTGGTCCGCCAGACCGTCACCAACTTCCTCACCACCGTCTGGCGCAGCGGCGCGCTCGCCGGGACGACCGCCGACGAGGCGTTCTTCGTGGCCTGCGACCGCACCACGATGACCGAGGACGACCTGGCCAACGGCCGTCTCATCTGCGTCATCGGGGTCGCGCCGGTCTTCCCGGCGGAGTTCGTGATCTTCCGGATCCAGCAGAAGACCCGCGAGAGCCAGCTCGCCTGAGTGCCCGACCGAGGACCGAGGACTGAAGAGAGGCCACCATGCCGCCCGTTACCAGGGACGATCCGTACGCGTCCTACAACTTCCAGATCATCGTGACCAACGTCAGCGACGACGGGGTCGCGGTGAGCGGGTCCTTCACCGAGGTGAGCGGGCTGGAGCTGGAGGTTCCGCCGATCGAGTACCGCACCGGGAGCGAGGACATCACCGTCCGCAAGATCCCGGGGCTGAAGAAGTTCACCAACCTCACCTTCAAGCGCGGCATCACCGGCCACGTCGGCTTCTGGAACTGGGTGGTCGAAGCGCTCAACGGCAAGGTGCGGCGCACCTCCGGGTCGATCGTGCTGCTGGACGAGAACCGCCAGGAGGCCATGCGCTGGAACTTCGACCGCGGCTGGCCGACCAAGTACACCGGCCCCACCCTCAGCGCCACCAAGAACGAGATCGCCATGGAGACCCTCGTCCTGGCGGTCGAGAAGCTGGAGATCGACGCCTGACATGGCCGGCGAAGCGCTTCCCGGCGTATCCCTGACGTCCGCGGCCCGTGGACCCGGACCGGAGCCGCTGCGCACGGACGTGGCGGCGTTCCTGGGCCGGCTCCGCCGGGGCCCGGTCGGCACTCCGGTGCGCGTGGAGAGCTGGAACGACGTCGTGGCCGCCTTCGGACCGCCGGACGGCGCCTTCGCCACCCCGTACGCACTGCGCGGCTTCTTCGAGAACGGCGGCCGCACCGCCTGGGTGCTCCGCGTGTCCGGGCCCGCCGCCACGGCCCGGGCCCGGTGGGCGGCCGGGCCGCTGAGCGGACTGGCCGCCACCGGCTTCGAGGCGGTCGCCACCAGCCCCGGCGCATGGGCCAACGGCGCGCGCGTCGCCATCCGTTACCAGGCCAGTACGGTCGCCGGGCCGCCCACCGTGGGTGTACGGGTCATGCTGCCCGGCGAGCCGCCCGAGACCTTCCCCGGGCTGCCGCTCGCCGAGGTGGCCGACCGGCTGACCGCGTCCCGCTACATCCGGCTGGTCCCGGACGGGCCGCCGCCACCGCCGGACCGGCCAGGACCGATCACGGTGTCCTGGGACCTCACCCTCGCGGGCGGCACCGACGCGGCGCCCGACCGCGACGCCTACGAGGTCGCCGTGACCGTACAGTCCGAGCTGCCGGAACCGGCGCTGGTGGCGCTGCCGGACCTCGGCACGGACCTGTCCGGCACCGCCCACACCGACCTGGTGCTCGAACTGCTCCGCGCCATCGAGCCGTCGCACGACCGGCTGGCCGTGCTGGACGTGCCGCCCGGTCTGGCCTCCGTGGACGCGGCGGCCGATTGGGCGGAGTCCCTGACGGCCACCGGCGACGGCGGGCTGCTCGGCTGCGCCGCCGTGTACCACCCGCCGCTGCGCGTCCCCGACGGGCACGAGCTGCGGACCGTACCGGCGTCCGGACACGTCCTCGGCGTCATCGCCCGCCTCGACGGCGAGCGCGGCGCCCACCACACACCCGCGAACGCCGTGATCCTGGAGGCGGTCGACCTCGCCGCCGAATACCCCGAACCACAGCAGGTCCGGCTGTTCGACGCAGGGTTAGACCTGATCCGGTGCACCCGCGGACGGGGGCTGATGGTATGGGGCGGGCGCACCCTGTCCGCCGACCCGGGCACCCGCTACATCGCGCACCGCAGGCTGGTGCACCTGCTGGTGCGGGCCATCCGGCGGGCGGCGGGCCCGCTGGTGTTCGACGTCAACTCGCCCGAGCTGCGGCTGACCCTGGTGCGGGCGCTGACCTCAGTCCTCCTGTCGGCCTTCCGTGCCGGGGCGCTCGCCGGTGACCGCCCCGAGCAGGCGTTCCGGGTGGTGTGCGACGACACCAGCAACCCGCCCGAACAGGACCCGGGGCAGCTGGTCTGCGAGATCGAGGTCGCCCCCGCGGTCCCCATGGAGTTCATCCGGCTCCGTCTCGTACTCGGCCAGGACCGAGACCTGGAGGTAATCGAGGCATGACCCTGGACCCCCTGCCCAAATACCGCTTCCTGGTCACCCTCGACCCCGGCGACGCCTATCTGCCGCCCGCGCAGGCACTGCTGCTGCCGCTGGCCGCGTCCGGCGCGTTCCAGGAGGTCACCGGGCTCGGCGCGCAGCTGGAGGTGACGAGCTACCCGGAGGGCGGCCGCAACGACTCGGTGCACCAGCTGCCGCTGCGCCACTCCTGGAACCGCATCACCCTCAAGCGCGGGGTGGTGCGCGACCCGGGGCTGTGGTCCTGGTACCAGGCCGGGCTCGCAGACTCGCTCGGCGCCCGACGCGACGGCGCCGTGATCGTGCTCGGCCCGGACGGGGTGCCCGGCGCGGCGTGGGCCTTCCACGGCGGGCTCGCCGCCAAGTGGAGCGGCCCTGACCTGCACGCGGAGCAGAACGCGATCGCCGTCGAGTCGCTGGAGATCGCCCACGAGGGGCTGACGAAGGTCCTCCAGGACACCGCGGCGGACGCCCTGTCGCGCCTGGGCCGGGGGAGGTGACGGGCATGCCGAAGGTGACCATTCACCAGCTGGAGGTCCGGTTCCAGGTGGACGGCGACGACGGCGCGGTGTTCACGAAGCTGTTCAACCAGCACATCCAGGCCTGGGCGAAGCTGTACGAGGACCAGTGCGACCGCGCCCGACGCACACAGAGCGAACGCAGCTTCGGCGACGGGGAGGCACAGCCATGAGCGTGACTCCCGTGTCCTTCGCCCGGCAGGGCGCCGCCCGCGCCCGGCTGGAAATCGTCCGCCCGGTGATCGCCGACGAGCGGCAGCGCCGCATCCCGCTGCGGTTCAACCCCACCGACTACAAGCTGAGCAAGAGCAACACCTTCGCCGAGATCACCATCCCCGGCCTGGAGACCCCGCCCCTGCAATACGTCCGCGGCGGCACGGAAACCCTTACTGTCCAGGCGCTCGTGGACACCTCCGACACCCTGGAGAACGTACGGACCGCCTACGTCAACGCGCTGCGCAACCTGCTGCGGCCCGACAGCCGCGAACACGCGCCACCGGTCGTCCGCTTCGTCTGGGACGAGGAGGTCTTCACCGGTGTCGTGGAGAAGCTGGACGTCAACTACCAGCTGTTCCGGCCGGACGGGGTGCCGCTGCGCGCCATGCTGGACCTGACGCTCAAGGAGTTCCGTACCGCCGCCGTCCAGGTCGCCGAGACACCGCGCTCCTCGCCCACGGTGGAGAAGAGCTACGTGGTGCGCCGCGGCGACACCCTCAGCTCCATCTCCGCCGCGCTGTACCGGCGGCCCGACGCCTGGCGGGAGCTGGCCCGCGCCAACGGCATCAGCGACCCGCGCGACCTGCGGCCGGGGCGGGTCCTGACCGTGCCCCGGCTGCCATGAGGAGGCCGCGATGAGCACCCCCGCACCCGAGGTGGCGCCGCCCGACCGGTACGCGCCCGAGTTCGACGTGCGCATCGAGGGCCTGGAGATGGACCCGTCCACCAAGAACGACATCATCGACATCAAGGTGAACCGGGACATCGACGAGATGTCCGGCTTCGATCTCACCCTGAACAACTGGGACGACGCCAACCTGCGCTTCAAGCACAGCGATTCGCCGGACTTCCGGCTCGGCGGCCGGGTCTCGGTCCGGCTCGGCTACGCCGACAAGCTGCTCACCGTCGCCACCGGGACCATCTCCACGCTCAGCCCGAAGTTCACCGACGGCGCCTCGCCCACCGTGCAGGTCAGCGGCGTGGACGGGCTGCTGCGGCTGAAGGACCGCAAGCCCACCGAGAACGAGACCAAGATCTACCGCAATCTGCCCGACTGGCGCATCGCCGAGCAGATCGCCCAGCGCAACCACTTGCGCATCGAGGTCACCCGGGAGGGGCCCACCCACGACGTGGTGGTGCAGAAGAACCAGGACGACGCCACGTTCCTGCTGGAGCGCGCCAAGCGGCTGGACTTCGACTGCTACATCCTGCCGGACGCCAAGACCGGCGAGGACACGCTGTACTTCATCAAGCCGACCGACGGCCGCGACGGCCGCCCGATCCGGGTGTACCGGCTGGCGTACGCACCGGGGTTGAGCACCGGCCCCACCGGCCAGCCCGCGGGGCTGATCCCCAACCTGATCGAGTTCACCCCGACGCTGACGGTGTCCCAGCAGGTCAGCAAGGTCACCGTGCGCGGCTGGGACCCCCGTACGAAGCAGGCCATCGCGTTCACCGCGACCGCCGAG
The DNA here is from genome assembly GCF_044333065.1 of Streptomyces sp. NPDC021115. Lineage (NCBI taxonomy): Bacteria > Bacillati > Actinomycetota > Actinomycetes > Kitasatosporales > Streptomycetaceae > Streptomyces > Streptomyces sp. NPDC021115. The sequence continues at coordinate 149,182 of NZ_JBIRQF010000017.1, read as the reverse complement.
AACCTGCCCGCCGGGCAGAACACGGCCGACGGGCAGAGCGGGCCGCAGGCCGCCGAGTCCACCCTTCAGGGCCGCCAGGAGGTCATGGTCGACGCGCCGGTCGGCAGCGACCAGGAGGCCCGCGAACTGGCCATCAGCCTGCTGCGCGAGCGCGCGTACGAGTTCATCACCGCCACCGGCAAGCTGGCGGGCCTGCCCGAGCTGCGGCCCGGCGACAACCTGGAGATCTACGGCCTTGGCCGCCGCTTCTCCGGCACGTACTTCGTCAAACGGGTCGAGCACACCCTCAACACCAGTGGTTTCTTCACCCAGTTCACCGCACGGCGGATCCATCAGGGGGACCAGTGACCATGCGGGGCACGCCACGCGCACGCTCCACCGACAAGCGCTACTACGGCGTCGTCGAAGCGCTCGTCGTGGAGAACGAGGGCGACGACGAGGGCCAGGTCAAGCTGAAGTTCCCCTGGTTCGACGACACCACCGTCACCGACTGGATCCGGGTGAGCCAGCTGTACGCGGGCAACGGCTACGGCTCGGTGTTCGTGCCCGAGAAGGGCGACGAGGTGCTCGTCGCGTTCATCCACGGCGACATGCGCTACCCGATCGTCCTGGGCGGCCTCTACAACGGCGAGGACAAGCCGCCGACCGCCCGCACCGGCGGCCGCGACCAGAAGATGATCCGCACCAAGCACGGGCATGAAGTGGTGCTGGACGACACCGAGTCCAAGGCCGCGGTACGGATCACCTCCGCGGCCGGACACGTGGTGGAGCTGGACGACCAGGGCAAGGCGATCCGCATCACCGCGGCCGAGGGCGGCAGCGTCACCGTGACAGCCCAGGGCGACATCACCCTCAAGGCGCCCAAGGTGACGCTCGACTCGCCCTCCATCGATCTCGGCGGCGGCGCCACCGAACCCCTCGTCCTCGGCAACGCGCTGCTCCAGGCGTTCAACACCCACACCCACCCCTCAGGCGCCGGGCCGACCGGCCCGCCGACCCCGCCGCTCACCCCGGCCGTGCTGGCCACGAAGGCGAGGACGGCATGAGCGAGGAATTCCTCGGCACCGGCTGGCGGTTCCCGATCCTGCCCGACTCCTCCGGGCGGCTCGGCTACGCCGTCGGCGAGGACAGCATCGAGCACTGTCTGCGGGCGCTGCTGCTCACCGGCACCGGCGAGCGCGTCATGCGGCCCGACCTCGGCACCCGCGCCCATGAGCTGCTGTTCGCGCCCGGCAGCGTGCAGAACCTGCGCGACCTGGAGCAGTCGATCGCCGCCGCCGTCCGCGACCACGAGCCACGGGTGGAGCTGGAGGAGGTCCGCGCGGAGGCCGACCCGGCCGACGAGTCGCGGATCACCGTCTCCGTCGTCTACCGCGTCCGGCGCAGCAACACCAAGGCGAACCTGGTGTTCCCGTTCTACACCGGGCTCACGGGCCTCACCGGATCCACCGGGGGGACACCATGACGCTGCCCGCGCCCAAGCTGGACGACCTCACCTGGGCCGACATGATGGCGGCCATCCGCCGCCGCATCCCCGCCGAGTCCGACGGCACCTGGACGCTGCACGCGCCCGTCGACCCCGGCGTCACCCTCCTCGAACTCTTCGCCTACCTCCTCGAACAGCGGCTGTACTGGCTCGACCAGGTGCCGGACGCGCTCGTGGTCGCCATACTGCGGCTGCTCGGCCTCGAACCGCCGCACCCCGCACGCCCCGCCGCCACCGTGCTGCGCCTCGCCGCCCGGCAGGAGGGCACCGCCGTGCCCGTCGTCCCCGCCGGGACGGCGCTGACCCGGGACCCCACGGGACGGATCGCGTTCACCCTGGACGACGACGTGGCCGTCCTCCCGCTCGCCGAGGGCGGCGAGATCACCGTATGGACCGACCGCGACCGCACCGCGGACCTGCGGGCCCGCCGCGGCATCGCCCTGCTGGCGAGCGACGGCGCCCCGGCCGAGGTCCGATTCACCCTGCCGCTCACCGGGGCGGACCCGGTACCCGGCCCGATCTGCCTGCTCGTGGAACTGGACGCGCCCGCCGCGTGCGTACCGTCGTGGCTGCCCGGGGCGGTTGACGGTGTGCCGCCGCCCGCCGAGCTGGCCTGGTCCTGGTTCCGGCCGGGCACGGACATCACCGGCAGCTTCGAGACGGTCGAGGACGGCACGGCCGGGCTCCGCCGCTCCGGTGTCGTACGGCTCCGTCCCCCGGCCGACTGGACCACCCAGGACACCGGAATCCTGGTGTCGACCCCCGCCGCCACCTACGCGGCCCCGCCCCGCCTCCTCCAGCTCGCCGTCAATGTGTCCGCCGCACACCACCGCACGCACCGCACCGCGGACGGCACCGACCTCCAGGAACAGATCGACGCCTGGCTCAGGCTGCCCGGACAGCACCTCGTCCTGCCGGACGCCGCCGACCGCCTCCTGGAGGCCACCCTGCGCCTCGCGGGCCAGGAGTGGCAGCCGGTTCCGGACTTCACCTTCGGCGCACCGGCCGACCGCGTCTTCGTGCTCGACCGGGCCGAGGGCGCGCTGGTGTTCGGCGACGGCCTCACCGGACGAGTCCCCCGCCCCGACCCGGATGTACAGGTCGCGTACGTGACCGGCGGCGGCAGCGACGGCAACGGTGGCATGACCGCCAACTGGCTCCCCGCCCAGGACCTCGCCGAAGCGGTCTCCGCGGCCAACCTCGTACGGGCCGAAGGCGGCACGGACCCGGAGACGATTCCCGAGGCGCGGCAGCGCGCGGCCGCGTCGCTCGGCGAGGTGACCCGCGCGGTCACCGCCGACGACCACGTCACCCTGGCCCGTACCACCCCGGGCGTCGCCGTGGCCCGCGCCTACCCGGCCCTCGGCGCGCACCCCGGCTTCCCGTGCGCCACCGTGCCCGGCACGGTGACCGTCCACATCGTCCCTGCCGCACCCCGGGACGACCTCGCCCGCGAGGACTTCGTCGCCGCGCCGCTCCCCGACCCGGGCATGCTGTGCGCGGTCGCCGCCCGCCTCGAACAGGCGCGGCTGCTCACCTCCGAGGTCTTCGTCCGCGGGCCCCGCTACCGCGATGTCGCCCTGCGCGTCGACCTGTCAGGCGACCCGGCCGACCGCACCCGCGTGGCCACCGCGGTCACCGCGGCGCTGCGCCGCTTCCTCGACCCGCTGGTCGGCGGCGACGACCAGGACGGCTGGCCCTTCGGCCAGCCGCTGCGGCCCTCGGCCCTGCTGCGGGCCGCACAGCGGGCGCTGGGAGACCTCGCCGACGTCGCCGCCGTGGGCATCGGCCTCGACGGGGCCGACGCGGACGAGACCTGCGACGAAGTGCCGCTCGGCGCCGGGGAGCTTCCCGTCCTGCGCACGGTCCGCACCCGGATCGTGCCCGCCGTCGAACCGGGGGAGGGGCTGACATGACCGGCGACGTGTGGTGGGAGCGGGACGCCGGGGAACAGGACCGGGCGGACGGGCGGACCGTGCCGGGCCCCGGGCCCAGCGGCGTACAGCCCGAACTCGTCGACGCGACCCGCGAGGCGGTCCGTGCCGCCGTACGCGGCCGTATCGCGGGCTACACCCCGGACTGGACCGACCCCGACCGCCAGGACGCCGGTGTCGCGCTCGTCCGCCTCTTCGGCACCCTCGCCGAACCCGTACTCGGCCGCGTCAACCGGCTCCCGGAGAAGGCGCTCGCCGAACACCTGGCCACGGCGGGCGTGCGGCGGCGCCCGGCCGGAGCGGCGGCCGCGCTCCTCGAATTCACCGTCAACCCGCCCGACGGCTCCTCCGTGCTCGTCCCCGCCGGGTTCCAGAGCGCGGCGTCCACCCCGGCCGGGCAGGTCGTCTACGAGACGGACCAGGACCTGTACGCCACCCCGGCCACCCTCGGCGCCCTCGCCGTCCAGGAGGCCGGACGGCTGGAGACCCTGCCGCTGGGGCCGTCCGGGCCCAGCCGCCCCTTCGCGCCCTTCGGCCACGACCCGGAGCCCGGCAACGGGCTGTGGATCGGGCTCGCCGGACCGGCCGGACCCTATCCACGGCTGTCGCTGGGCTTCGTGGTCGTCGCCGCGCCTCCCGCGCCCGCGGCCTCCGGCGGGCTGACGCCCCTGCCGCTGCCGCCCGCGCCACTGCTGCGCTGGGACGTACTCGACGGCACCCGGCTCGTCCCCGCCGAGGTGATGGGGGACTCCACGGCCGGGTTCAGCGCGGGCGGCACCGTCGAGTTGCGCGTGCCGCGCTCATGGCAGCCGGGCACCCCGCCCGGCACCCGGCCCCGGCCCCTGCTGCGCTGGCTGCGCCTGCGGATCGCGCACGGCGCCTTCCCCGGACCGGCGCCGGTCCTGTCCGGGCTGCGGCTCAACGTGGTCACCGCCACCGCCGCCCGCACCATCCGCGACGAGCCGCTCCAGCCCTTCGGGGACGGCACGGTGACCGGGCGGCGGCGCATGAAGCTCAGCCAGGTGCCCATCCTCGCCGGGTCGGTGGTCATCGAGGTCGACGACGACACGGGCGGCGACGTGTTCGGCACCACCGCCGGAACCGCCACCCGCTGGCGCGAGGTGGAGAGCCTGGCCGGATACGGCGCCGACGACCGGGTGTTCACCGTGTACCACGACAGCGGCGAGGTGAACTTCGGCGACGGCGTCAACGGCATGGCCGTCCCGCCCGGCTTCCGCAACGTCCGCGCCGTGCGCTACCGCGTGGGCGGCGGCAGCGCGGGCGCCGTACGGGCGGGCGCCGTGAGCGGGGTGGTGACCGCGCTGCCGTACGTCACCGGCGTGGGCAACCCCTTCCCGGCATCCGGCGGTACGGACGCCGAACCCGACGCCGACGCCATGCGCCGCGGCGTCGGCGAACTCCGCGCCCGAGGGCGGGCCGTGGCCCCGGCCGACTACGGGCAGGTCGCCCTCCGTGCGCCCGGCGCCTCGGTGGCCCGCGCCCGCGGCGTACCCGGGCTGCACCCCGACTTCGCCGGGGCGCCGATCCCCGGCGTCGTGGGCGTCCTCGTCGTACCACCCGTGCCGCCGGACGACGACCCCGTCGAACCGCCCGTCCCCACCGCCGCAACCCTGCGTGCCGTCGCCGACTTCCTGTCCCGTCAGGCCGCGCCCGCCGGGGTCACCGTGGTCGCCGCCCCCGCACCGTACGTCCGCGTCGGGGTGGAGTCCTGGGTCACCCTCGACCCGGACCTCGACCGGGCCGCGGTCCTCGCCCGCGCGGGCGACGCGGTGCGCACGTACCTGGATCCGCTGCGCGGCGGGGAGGACGGCGCGGGCTGGCCGTTCGGCGGCGCGCTGCGGCACACCGCGCTGGTCCGCGCGCTCCTCGCGGTCGACGGGGTGCTGGCCGTCACCCGGCTCTCGCTCACCGTCGACGGCATGCGCCTGCCGCCCTGCACCGACCACGCCCTCCCGCCCCACACCCTGATCTGGCCGGAGCGCCCGCTGCTGATCCCGGTAGGAGACCAGCCATGACGTGCACACCGCACCCCGCAACCTTCCGGCTGCTCGACGCCTACGTCGGCTGGGACGAGCAGGAGGCGCAAGGCATCGTCGGCTTCGACGACCCGTCCGGCCTCCGCCTCGCCCACCCCGGCACCGCGCCGGAAGGCCCCACCAGGGCCCAGCTGCTGCCGTGGTTCCCCGACCCCCGCCTCGCGCCGGGCTGCGGGCCGTGCGCCTGGTATCTGCTGGTCCCCGGCGAGCGGCGGCTGCTGCGCCGCGACGCCTGCGGTGCCTTCACCCCCGTCTGGCCGCCCGGCTGCGACCCCGGCCTGCTGCGCGCGCCGGTGTCGGTCGCCGCGCGCGGACACCGGCTGGTGGTCGTGGACTCCGGCCGTGTCCTGGTGTGGCACCGCGAGGGCGCGCGACTCACCGGGGTGATCCGGGTCGGGCGGCCCCGCTGGGCCGCCCCCGCACCCGGCGACGAGATCCTGGTGGCCTGTCAGGGCAGCACGGACCTGAGGCGGTACGACCCGGCGGGCCGCTTCCGCGGCGTGCTCCGCACCGGTGCCCGCGGCGAGGTCATCGGCCTGCGCACCGGACCGGAGCGGACCGTGTGGCTGCTCACCGACGACGACGGACGGCTTACGATCCACCGGGGCGGCCACCGCGGCCCATTCCGCACCGCCACCGTGGACGAACTGGCCGCTGCCCTGCCGCCGTCCGCCCTCACCTCGGCCGACGACGACGGGTTCTGCCTGGGCGAGCAGAGTCCGGACGGCCCCACGACCACCTGTTACACCTGGCAGGGCCTGCCCCGGGACCCCGTGCCGCCCGCCACCGACGCGTACGAGGCGAGTGGTTCGTACGTCACCGCCCTGATCGACAGCGGCATCTCGCGGTGCCGCTGGCACCGCGTCCGGGTGGACGCCGACGTGCCCGACGGCACGGCCGTCGCCGTCCGGATCGTGGTCAGCGAGGACGGGCGCTACGACGACAGCGACTGGCAGGCGTCGGCCCCGGGCGTGACCGACTTCCTCGTGGACCAGCCGCCCGGCCGCTTCCTGCGGCTGGCGCTGCGGCTGTCCGGCGACGGCGCCGCGACCCCGGTCGTACGCCGCGTCCGGCTGGACTTCCCCCGGGTCACCAGCGCCGATCTGCTGCCGCCCGCCTTCCGTGAGGACCCCGCGGCCGACGACTTCACCGAGCGCTTCCTGTCGCTGTTCGACGCCACGCTCGCCCAGCTCGACCGGGTTGTCGAGCGCTATCCGGCACTCCTCGACCCGGCCGGGGTCCCGGACCGGGTGCTGCCGTGGCTGGCCGGGCTGCTGGGCCTGTCGTACGAGGCGGGCTGGGACGCCCGCATCCGGCGCGAGCTGCTGGCCGCCGCCCCGGAGCTGTACCGGCGCCGCGGCACACCGTGGGTGCTGCGGGAGGCGGTCCGCATCGTGTTCGGGGTGACCCCGGTCATCGACGAGCTGGCGACCGACCGCCGCTGGGCCCATCTGCGCGCGGCGGTCGGCGGCTCCGGGCCGGTACAGGACCAAGGGCTCGGCGCCATAAGGCTGTTCGGCCGGTCGGCGAGCCGCTTCCGGGTCGGCGGCTCGGCGCTCGGCGCGGCGCCGCTCCGCGCGTTCGGCGCCCCCGACAGCGACCCGTTCACCGCGCACGCCCACCGCTTCCGGCTGGCCCTGCCCGCCGGATCGGCCGACGGGACGGCGCTCGCGCGGCTGGTGGAGCGGCAGGCGCCCGCGCACACGGTGGGGTCGGTACGGACCGGGGGCGCGGGGTTCGTGGTCGGGGCGCGGTCCACGGTCGGCGTGGACACCGCGTTCGTCCCGCTGCCCGCGCCCGTACTGGGCGGAACGAACCCCGTGCGGCTGGGTCGCGACGGGGTGCTGAGGCCGGGGCCGAGAGGGTTGCGCCGAGGGGTGGGCGTGGGAGTCGTCTCCGCCGTCGGTGTGCATACACAGGTGTCGTGAGAGGACGGGGCGGATGACGGAGACAGAGACAACACGGTCGGGCGCCGAGGAGTTCGACGCGCCACCGCTGCGCAGGCTGCGGTACTTCCACGGCCAGATGCTGGGCGCGCGGGACTTCCAGCGCGAACAGGACTACCACCGCGAGAAGCTGAAGCTGCGCATGCGCGCTCTGCTCGGCTACGGCGTGGTGTGCGGCCTGTACGTGGAACCGGTACCCCGGGAGGAGGACGACTGCCCGCCGGACAGCGGAGAGGACACGCCACCGGCCGAACAGAGCGCTGAAGAACAGCGGCACACCCAGCGCAGGGCCAAGGTGACGATCAGCCCCGGCCTCGGCGTGGACTGCGACGGCAGCGAGGTCGTGGTGCACGGCGGCTGCGCGATCGACCTGTGGAAGGCGCTGCCGCCGCACGAACGGGACACCGACACCGTCTGGGTCGGCGTCGAGTACGCCGAGCGGCCCGTCGAACCCACCCGCGCCGTCTACAACGACGCCTGCGCGGACACTTCGGACTGCGAGTTCGGCTGGACGGAGGAGTGCTACACGGTACGGGTCACCGGATGCGAGCCACCGGAGGACGAGCGTTGCGACACCTGCTGCTCATCCTGCGAGCACAAGGTGCTGTGGCTGGCCCGGATCGACTGCGTCGACTGGTGCGAGCCGGTGCGCCGCGACCAGATCCACATGAACGTGCGCCGCCCCTTCGGCCGCCATGTGCCCACCGTGATCACCGGCATCAACTGGATCCACGGGCACACCTACACCATCGACGAGGCCAAGGCTCTCCTCGGCACCCAGGACGAGGACGGCGGCCTCGTGGTGCGGTTCTCCTCCGGCGTACGGACCGACACCCTGCGGCCCGGGGTGGTGGAGCTCCAGGTGATCGAGGGCGGCAGCGGACGCAACGCCTCCACCTGGTACATGGGCGGCAGGTTCGCCGAACCGGACACCGAAAACACTGAACCGGACACCGAAAGCACCGAACAGGGCGCCGCATGCGGCGAGTTCACCGAGCAGTTCCGCTACCGCCAGACCACCCGCGAGACGTTGCAGGACGGCGACCGCCTACTGATCACCGTCCGCGCCGCGTTCCTCCTCGACCGCTGTTGCCGCCCGGTCGACGGCACCCACGTCGGCGGACGCGTACCGACCATCGACCACCACAACACCCGGTCGGCCGCGCACGGCGGCTGCGACCTCCCGCCCTCGGGCATCGGTCCCTGGACCTCCGGCACCGGCGCGGGCGGGGACGTGTTCGAGAGCTGGTTCTTCGTGAAGGAGCGCTGATCATGCGAACAGACTGCGGATGCGGCTGCGGTGGCGACGCCACCCGGACCTCCGCCTTCGTACGTCCTCGCTTCTTCGCAGGGCAACTGCTGACCGAGGACGACCTCAGCCTGCTGGTCGAGTACACGACGGCGAAGCGCAGACTCCACAACCGGTCCCTGTACGGGCCCGGCGTCATCTGCGGCCTCGGTGTCACCTGCGACCCGTGCGGCGGCGGAACCGTGGCCGTCCACCCCGGGCACGCCCTCGACTGCGCCGGGAACGACATCGTCGTGTCCTGCACCGAACGCGTCGACGTCACCGCCCTGGTGCGGGAGCGGCGCGTCCAGGCCCTCGGCGTGGACTGCGGCGAGGAGTGCGACGACGACGACGGCGGCCGCGGCTACGGACTCTATGTGCGCTACCAGGAACTCCCCGTCGAGCCGGTGGCGCCGTACGCCACCGAGGAGCCCTGCCCCTCACCGGGCTGCGTGCCCTCCCGGGTCCAGGAGGGATTCCAATTCGTCGTCAGATGCGACGACTCCGAGGACCACCGCCACAACCCCGGCACCCGGCTCCTCGCCACCATCGGTGACCTCGCACGCGCCGACCAGGCCCGCACCCGCGACCGGCGGCTCGGCCACTACGCCGACGCCCTCACCCTCGCGTCCACCGGCACCGGCCGCACCTTCCGCTTCGACGCCGCCGACGCACAGCGGTACGCCACCGCCCTGGCATGGCTGCGCGAGAACGCGGGCGGCGAGGGCGCGCCGCCCCCGCCGACGGCCCGCGAGATGACCGAGCACCTGCGCGGGCTCGCCGCCGCCGTCGCCCGGTTCGACACCTACGACGCGGCCGGACAGGACCAGCTCCGGCAGACCTACCCGGACCTCGCCACCGTGCGGGAGGCCCGCGGCGCCCTGGGCACGGCGTGCGAACGGCTCCGCGGCGCCGACCTGGAAGCCGCGTGGCCCGACCCACTGCGCCGTACGATCGCCCGGGCCGTCGTCACCGAGACCGCCGCCCGGGTCGTACCCGAGCGGGGCGACCCGGACGCGCCGCTCGAAGTGCGCATGCTCGCCCAGGGCACCCCGCTCGGCCACGCGCTGCGAGTGGAGTTCCGCGCGGACCTCGGCGTGATCCGCGAATGGCTGCTGTGCCGCCTGGACCTGGCCGACGGCCTCGCCGACTGCGCGCTGCGCCAGGAGACCGCCGCCACCGACGTACCGCCGCCGCTTCCGGCCCCGCCTCCGGACAGCACCGAGACGGCCACCGTCGCCGAGGTGCAGCAGATCGCCGAAGCGGCCGCCACGCTGGCCACCGCGGTGCGCCGGTTCCTCACCGACGCGGCGTGCGCCACGCTGAACCCGCCCTGCGGCGACTGCACCGACACCGACGTCCTGCTCGCCCGCGTGGAGCTGGACGGCTGCGACGTCGTACGGGTCTGCTCCGCCACCCGGGAACAGGTCCTGCCGGGCGGCTCGGCCTACGGCGAATGGCTGCCCAAGCTCTACCGGCTGCGTGAACTCGCCGAGCGCGTGTGCTGCGAGCCCCTGCCGCAATACCAGAAGCCCACCCTCCCGACGGAGGGCCCGGTGCCGCGCCCGTACGCCGACGAGCTGCTCGGCGACTGGCCGCGCACCGGCGACCTGGAGGAGATGCTGTCCCTGCTGCTGACCCCCGCGCCCGGCGAGACCCCGCCCAAGGCGCTGCACGAACAGGTCTACACGACCCCCAGTGAAGTCACCGACAGCATGCAGGAACTCGCCCGCCTCAGGACCCAGGTCGCCGATCTCACCGCCGCCGTGGAGGGCCTGCGCTCCCACATGGGCAGCGCGGAGACACAGGTCGCGCACCTGGAGGAACGCCTCACGGAACGCGATGGCACACCGGACGCGGACTCGACCGGGGGAGGGGCAGCGGACCAGGCACCGGACGGTACGGACGAGCCGCCCAAGCCCCCGGTCAAACGCGCCCGGTCGCCCCGCACCCGTGGCCAGAAGCCCGGTGAGACGTCATGACGGGCCCGCTGCGCCCCGCCTTCCACGAGGGCCAGGTACTGGCCGCGGCCGACCTGTCGGCCACGGTGGAGTACGCCCGCGGACCGGACGTCCGGCACGCCCGGCACCTGCACGAATGGGGCATCGCCGAAGGGCTCGGCCTCGTCACCCAGCCCCGTACCGACCCGGCCACGGGCGACCGTTACGTCGAGGTGAGCGTGTCGCCGGGGATCGCCGTCGACGGGACCGGCCGCGAGGTGGTCGTCACCGAGCCGGTGGTGCTGCGCGAGAGCGACTTCGACGAGGTCAACGGCGCGGACCAGGTGACCGTCGAGCCCTACCCGGTCTTCCTCACCGCCGCCGACCGCGAACCGGACCGGTCCGCCGCTCCGGTCTCCTGCTCCGGCAGCGCCACGAAGACCCGGGTGGAGGAGTCGTACCAGCTCCTCTTCGGGCGCCTCGGTGACGAGCGGCTGGTCGCGGAGCAGCAGCCGCCCGCGATCGGCACTCCGCCGGCCGATCCGCCCGTCCGCTGGCTCATCCTGCTGGGCTACGTGCAGTGGACGGACGGCCACTTCAGCGGCGTCGTGACCGAGGCGCGCGGCGTCGCGGCGCGGTTCGTGGGCGTACGCGCGGACAGCGTCTCGGCCGCCTCCGGCGCGCTGACCCTGCGCACGGCCCCGGAGGCCCAGGAGGGCAAGCCGGCGCTCGTCCTGTCCGGCGGCGATACGCCGAACCTGGTCTTCGGCCTGTACCAGGGCGGCGGCACGGTCGCCCCGCTGATGACGGTGGCGGCCAACGGCAACCTCACGATCGAGGGCAGCTTCAGCGGCGGGCCGCAGACCGGCAGCACGCTGGTCGTGTCCGGGACCGCCACCGACGGGATGCTGCTGCCGCTGCCGTCCGGCGTCACCCCGGAACAGATCGCCGACGGACGGGTCGTGCTCCACTTCCATCTGGCCCCGCGCACACCACCCTTGGCCAAAACGGAGCTGTACAGCCCGGTGGAGACCGCCGTGGACGGCGACCGAAGGCTCCGGTGCCGGGTGCGCCGGTACGACCCCGTCGCCGCCCCGGGGGAGGTCGCCGAGCAGCCCGGGTCGGCCGACTTCCTGGTGGTGGCGACGGTCGCGGCGACGAACGGCGGTGGCTGACGATGGCACTTCACGTGGTGTACGCGATCGGCACCGGCCACGTCGTGGGCGCCCTGGCCCGGACCGGCGCCGACGCCCCGGCCGACGCGGCCGCACTCGTCGGACGCGCGCTGCCGTTGCGCGTCTCCCTGGGCGACGGCAGCATCGCGACCCTGCCGCTGAGCGCCGGAAAGCTCGGCGTGGCGGCCGTGGACGACGAACCCGGAGCCCTCGCCGATCCGTTGGCCTTCGGCGTCGAGCTGACGTCCGAGGACAAACCCAAACCCGAGCTGGTGCGCCTGGCGGGATGGGACGACGGCGTCGCGCTGGCCAAGGACGGGATCACCATCACCGTGCAGGTCCCGGCGAACCGCCCCACTCCCGTGGTCGCCATGATCTCCGACGAGCAGGACACTCATGTGCTCACCGGGGAGATCGCCGCCCAGCAGACCCAGGTGAAACTGCCGGTCACGCTGGTCGCGGGCAGTGTGCACGGGGTGCTGGTGATCGCGGCGGGCTGGGCGGGCCACCTGACGACGGAGAAGGTGACATGAGCGCCCCCACCGCGCCGACCACCGGCGGAACCGGCGAGACCGCCGACATCACGGTGCACCGGTGCACCGTGACGGTGGTCCGGCGCGGTGGGTGGAGCTGGGGTCCGGATCCGCGCGGCCTGGTCCGCCAGGTGGTGGACTCCCTCCCGGAGCTCCTGGCGGACCACTTCGCCGAGCGGCTGGGGACGGACGGGCCGGATGTGGAGATCACCGAACCGCTGACCGTCACCGTCCGGCCGGGCCGGAACGGAACCCTCGCCGGGGCGACGAGCGGCGGACCGCCCGTCGAGGTCCACTTCGCGCCCGTACCGATGGTGGAGATCCCAGCCGACGCTCCCGACGCCGACACCGGTGCCCTGTCGTTCGAGGAGTCCTTCGCGGCGGTGCCCGGCCCATGGACCGTCCCCAGCGCCACCGCCCTCTTCGCCGAACTCGCCGAGCGCGGCGAACTGGACGCGCTGCTCGCGCTGCTGCCGGATGCGTCCGTACGGGCCTATTTGCCCGCCCTCCTCCGCGCTGACGACACAACGGCGGCCACCCGGCTGCTCGCCGAACTCGTCCGGCGCGCCCTGGCCACCGGGCCCGCCGAGGCGCTGCCCGAACCGCTGCGCACAGCGGTCACGGGCACCGACGCCACCGACCTGCCCCGGGCACTCGCCGCGTACGCAGCGTCGGTGGGCCCCGAGGAGGCGCTACGGCTGGCCCGGACCCTGAACGGTCCGTCCGACGTGTCCGCACAGGAACCGCCCGCCACCACTCCGGGTGCCACCAGCGCGCCGCGACCCGAATCGGCGGGCGGCACCGCGATGGCGCCACGCACGACCGACGAGGTACGGGTGTGGTCCGCGCTGCCCTTCCTCCTCGCCGGGCCCCTGGCCCGCATCGGCTACCTCGACGCGATCGGCCCCGCCCTGGCAGGGCTCGAACTCGCCGAGGACGCACCGCTGTTCGCCACGGCCCTCGCGTACAAGGTGCTCGGCGCGACCGCGCGCGGCTGGCGCCGCTCCGAACGGGACGCCGAGGCCGCGGCCGCCTTCGCGGGCCTCCACCCGCCCGTCGCCGAGGAGCGGCTGACCGCCTTCGCCCGCCACGTGCGACCCGCGCTCCCGGTCCTCGACGGCGTCCTCGCGCTCTCGGTGTGCCGCGGCCACGACCCCGCCGACCCGCTTCTGATCAGGGGCGCCGACGACGCGCTCCTTCTGGTCGACGCCCAGGGCATGTTCCCCATCGCCTGGGCCACGGACGCCGCCGGGCTGCTGCCGTACTGGCAGGCGTGCGGGCGGCCGACCGTACTGCTCTGCGACGGGCCCCTGCCGCCCGGCACCCTGCGCGACCTGGTCTCGGGCGGCGTGCCGTACCTCACCGGCGTACGGCCGCTGCGTGGCGATCCGGCGGCGCGGCTGCCCTGGCGCACCCCGCTGTGGGCCGCCCCCGGCACGCCGCCCGACCCGCGCCTCGCCGCCGAACTGCCCGCCCACGCCGAGTGGTTCGACGGCCTGCTCACCGCCCTGGTCGCCGAGCGCCGGGCGGTACCGCTCGCGCCGGACGGCGGTCTGGAGCGCACCGTCACCCTGGCCGCCGCACTGGGCCTCGCCACGATCTCCTGGACGCTGTGGCGCGACCGGGAGACCCCCGACCCGCTGCTGGCTCTGAACCGCTTCGCCGACCTGGAGGCCACGGTGCGGTTCGAGCGCGCGGCCGTCCGAGTGCGCGTACCGATGGGACGGCGCCACGCGGACCTCCTGCGCGGCGGCCTGCTCGCCGACGTGCCCGACGTGGTCTGGCTCGGTGGCCGGACCCTGACCTTCTCGGCCGGGTGAGGCACATGGGCGAACCAGCGGTGGAACACCTGCGGCTCCGGCTGGCCGACGCACACCGGGCGCTGCGCGCAGCCGTCGAACGGCAGGCACGGCTCGCGGCCCGGCTCACCCGGCCCGACCTCACTCCGTACTGCGTGACCGACGAACAGGTCGACGTCCTCCTCGGCGAGGTGCACGCCTTCACCGACACCATGGCCGAGGCGTACGTCCCCCAGCAGCCGGAGCCGGACGCCGAACGCGACCTGCGGCGACGGGCGTCCGCCGGTGGAATGACTTTGCCCCTGGACGCCCTCGCCACCCGCTTCGGCCTGACCCGCGCGGAACAGGACGCGCTCCTGCTGGTCGCCGCGCCCGAACTGGACCGCGGCTACGAGCGGATCTACGCCTACATCGTGGACAATCTGAACCGCCGACTCCCCAGCGTCGAGCTGCTGGTGACCGTGGGCGCGGACAGCGCGGCGGCGCGCCTCGCCCTGCGCCGCTCCCTCGGTCCGGCCGGGCCCCTGCGCCGGTACGGTCTGCTGCGCGCCTACGGCGAGGCCCCGGTAGAGCTGGCCCGGGAACTGGTCCTCGGCCCCGGGGTGCTGGACTTCCTGCTGGGCTGGGGCGGCGACGTAGGACTCCTCGGCCACGACCCCGGCGAGGTCGCGCCACCCGAACCCCGCGTCCTTTCCCCGTACCTCTCGTCGGACGAACTCACCCGCCTGGGCCGAGCCCTCGCCTCCGGCCACATCGACCTGGCCGGGCTGTGGGGCTGCCCGCCCGACGGCCAGCTCGACGCCGTCCAGGCACTGACCCAGGCCGCGGGAACCCCGTTGCGGACCCTGACCGCCGACCCCGAGGCCGATCTGCGGACGGCCGCCGCCCTGGGCGCCGTCCTGTGGATCCCCACCGACGACCTGCACGGCGAGCAGCGACGGCCCCACGCCGACGCGCTCTCCGCCGCACTGCTGCGCTCGCGCGTGCCGGTGTGCCTGACCGGACTGAAGCCGTGGCGCCCCGCGGGCCTGCTCGCCGCCCGCGCGTACGCCGAACTCACCGTGCCTGTTCCCGGATTCACCGACCGC
The DNA here is from genome assembly GCF_044333065.1 of Streptomyces sp. NPDC021115. NCBI lineage: Bacteria > Bacillati > Actinomycetota > Actinomycetes > Kitasatosporales > Streptomycetaceae > Streptomyces > Streptomyces sp. NPDC021115. The sequence goes on along the minus strand of NZ_JBIRQF010000017.1, from coordinate 133,936 downwards.
CGCGCCATGTGGTCGGCGGCCCTCCCGGACCTGAACGGACCCCTCCTGGAAGACCTAGCCGTCCGCTACCGCATGAGCGGCGGCGAACTGCGCGCCGTGGCTTCCGTCGCCGACGCCGGAGCCCGTCTGGCTGGCAACGGCCGCCCGGCGCCGGTCGCCGACCACGTCGAGCCCGCCATCGCCACCGTCACCCGGGGGCGCAGCGGCAGCGCCGTCCACTCCATCGTGCCCCGCCGCACCGTCGACGACCTGGTCCTGCCCGACGTCCAGTTCCGCCAGATCCTGGAGATCGCCTCGGCCTTCCGCGCCTGGCCCCGGATCGCCGAGAGCTGGGGCTTCGCCCGCCGTACGGGACACGGCGGAGTCAAGGCGCTCTTCACCGGGGAACCGGGGACCGGCAAGACCATGTCCGCCGAGATCGTCACCGGCATGCTGGGCCTGGAACTGCTCAAGGTGGACCTCGCCCAGGTCGTCTCCAAGTGGGTGGGGGAGACGGAGAAGAACATGGAGACCGCGTTCCGGCAGGCCGAGGAGAGCCACGCGGTGCTGCTCTTCGACGAGGCCGACGCCCTGTTCGGCAAGCGCGGCGAGGTGAAGCACGGCACCGACCGGTACGCCAACCTGGAGGTCGGCTACCTCCTCCAACGCCTTGAGGCCAGCGATGGCCTGGTGATCCTCACCAGCAACCTCAAGGACAACATCGACCCGGCCTTCACCCGCCGCTTCCACTTCGTCGTCCACTTCCCGCGCCCGTCCGCCCCCGAACGCCGCAGACTGTGGCGCATCGCCTTCCCCGAAGAGGCCCCCCTCGCCCCCGATGTGGACCTCGACGCCCTGGCCCGCCTCGACATGACCGGCGCGGGCATCACCGCGGCGGCCCGCACCGCCGCCCTCTCCGCCGCCGACGCCGACAGCGCTACCATCGGAATGCGCCACATCGTCCGCGGCGTGGCCCGCCAGTTCCAGCGCGAGGCCCGCCTGCTCCGCCCGGCCGAACTGGGCCCCCACGCCCACCTGCTCGACGACGCGACCCAGGGGTGAAGCCGATGCTGCCCACCGAACCCCCGCTCTCCCTCCACCGCCTGGTGGCCCCGGTCCCACCGGCCCGAACCCCGGAGGCCGCGACGGCCACCCACCAGACTCCGGCTCCCGCCCCGGCACCGGCTTCCGCCGTGCCGCGGTCGCCGACCCCGCTCGAACGGCTTCTGACGGTGGGCCAGAACCAGGTGGGCAACGCGGCCGTGGCGGGCGCGGCGGCCCAGTCGGGCGCCGTTCCACCCCCGCCGGTCGTGGTGGCGGTCGTGGAACCGAAGCCGAAGGCCGCTCAGCCCTCCTGACGCCCGGCCGCCCGCCGTCGCAGCTCCTCGACGAGGTCGAGGGTGGCGCGCGCCTGCTCCACCTCCCCGGGGTCCACCGACCCGGCGCCCCGGTTCCACGGCTGGTGCAGCTCCTCCTCCAGACGGCGGAGCCCGTCGGCGTGCACCTCGTACAACACCTCCAGCAGGGAATCCCCGCAGCGCACCGCCTCGGTGTCCCGCAGCTCGCTGTACGGATAGGGCGCCGCGCGGAGGCAGTGCACCGTCGTCCGGCCCGCCCGCAGTTCCTCGATCCGGTAGCACACGATGCGGTCGTCCCCGGCGGACGTGGCCGCGGGAATCTGCGCCAGCGGCAGCAGATCGGGGTCCAGGGCCAGCACCAGCAGCTCGGTCTCGGCCAGCGGGCCGGGGTCCTCCTCGGACCCGCCTTCCTCGGGGCCGTCCTGCCCGGGCGGGACGGCCAGCTGCCAGGGCTGATGGGTGAAGTAGGCCAGCAGGTCGAGGGAGGACAGCCCGGCACCGACGAGGACGAACACCTCGTCGGGGAAGTCGGTGCCGTAAGCCTCGCGCAGCACCTCGCGCGGCCCAAGACCGCTCGCGTACAGCGCCCGCGCCAGCCGCGCCATCGAGGCGTAGTCCTCGCGCGACGCCTCGTCCCGCAGTCGGCCGATGTCGGTCCCCTGGGTCACTGCTGCTCTCCTCCGCTCTCCGGCGCGTCCCTCATCGCCTCGTCGAGGGCCGTGCGCACACTCTCCCAGTAGGTGTGCAGCTCGGGGGCGGTCATCGCCTTGATGATGTCGGACGTCAGATCGCGGGCCCGCTGGACGGCCTGCTTGCGCCGCTGGTCGCCGCCCGAGCCGCGGACGAGCCGGTCGACGGCGTCCGACAGCCGTTGCAGCTCCGCCTTGATGCTGGGGCTCCGGACGGTCAGCCTGGGGTTGTCGGCCATGAGCATCGCGACGTTCTCGACGTGGACGAAGACGGTGTCCCGCAGTGTGCGCTGCAGGTTATTGGACATCCGGGGATTCGCGTAGAAGTACTCGCGGGCGAGGGTGTTGGCGCTGGCGTAGGACTGCGACTGGATGATGAGCGCGTACATCCGGTGCGCGACGCGGATCGCCTTCTCCGCGCCGCCCTTGGTCCGCATCTTCCCCCGGGCGGCCAGCTGGATGTCCGACGGCACCCTGATCAGTCCGCGGTCCCGGTCCTCCGGCTCCGGGCTCGTGGTGGTGGAGGCCTCGGGCACATAGGCGACGGGCAGTTCCTCGCCGAAGACCTCCATGTACCGGATCCGCAGTTTGCGGCCTTCCGCGCTGCCGATCCCATAGAGGCCGCCTTGGATCCGGCGCAGGGCCGCCAGACGGCTGTCCTGGAAGAGGCCGTCCGGCCGGTTCCGGTCCCACGCCTTGATCAGCATGTTCGGCTCGGTCGGGTAGAGCATCTGCGGGAACTTCTTGCCGATGGCCACCCGGATCGCCCGGTCCAGCTCGTTGGCCAGCAGGGTGAGCTGCTTGGGGCGCTGGTCGCCCTCCGGGCTCCAGTTGAAGCCCTTGAAGTGGTAGCCGCCGATCGTGATCTGCGGATGGCTCTCCATCGCGTCCAGGATCTTCTTGTACGCGGCGAGGACCCCCGTCGTCCCGGACACCGCGGCCCCGGTGTCGGCGTCCTGGCCCAGGATGTGGACCTGGTCGTTCGCATGCGACAGGATGGCCGTCGCCTCGCGGGTGTACGAGGAGTTCGTGACCTCCTCGCGGAAGAGGCCGTAGGGGAGCGCGCCCTTGTCGCGCAGCCCCTTCTCGTGCTTCTCGGCGGCGGGCTTCTCGTCCTTCGCCAGCTTCCGGTACGCCTTGCGGACCTCCGCCATGGGGACCTCATGGCCGTCCCGGTGGAGCCACTTGGGCGTCCAGATGAAGCCGAAGACGGCCATGATGAGCTTCAGCGGCCGCTTGACGGCGTCGATGGCCTGGTTGAGGACCTTGCTGTCGTCCTTCTGGTCGAGGTGCTCGAAGGTGTTGACGCCGATCACGACGGCGGTGCTCACCGGCCCGAAGTGCTTGGTGTCGGGGCTCTTCCAGGCGTCGTGGAGATAGCGGGCGGCCATGCCCGGGTTCTTCTTCACCTCGCCCGGGACTGCCGCGATGTTGACGACGAAGCCGGTCCGCTGGTCGCGCCCCGCCATGGGCAGCTTCTTGATCGGGTTGAGCTGGTCGGCCACCTTCCCATGCTTCCTGATCTTGAAGTTCCCCTGGGCCGGGCCGATCTTGTACGGGAACTTGTCCCCCAGATCCTCGACCGGGGTCTCCGCCTCCGGGTTGATGGCCACCTTGATGCGGTACTTGTCGCCGGTCACCTTCTTGAGCCGGATCCGCGTGAGGCGGTGCCGCCGCTTGATGGCGGGGAGCCCGCGCCGTACGGACTTGACCGTCGCCGACTCCTCGTTGAGCAGGTTCGTGGCGTCCCGCACGGCGGCGTCGAGGGCGCGCTTCTTGTCGGCCTCGGTCCGCTTGTCAGGCCGTTTCTTGTCCGGCCGCTTCTTCTTCGGGTCGCGCCTGCGCTTCGGCCGTCTCCGGTCGTCCTTGCGGGGCCTGCGCCGCTGGTCCGGGCGCTTTCGCCGACGCGGTCCGCCCGGCCGCTTCCGGTCCGGTCGCCGCTTCGGTTCCGGCTTGGGCTTCTTCTTCTCGAACTTCGGCTTGATCTTGGCCCAGAGCTTCTTCACCAGGCCGACGATCTTGTCGATGACCCAGTCCACCGCCCGGTTCACCGGCTTGGACATCGCCTGCACGATCTGCTTCACGCGGGAGGCGATACCGCCCACGCCCAGAACCGCCGCCAGCACGCCCAGCAGCACCGGAATGGACCGCGCCAGGGCGCGTTCGATCAGGCCCGGTACGCCGCCGCTGCCGCCCCTCGCGATCGCGATGATCGCGTCGAGTACGGAGTTGACGAACTCGAAGATCTGGCGCGCCTGGGTGACGATGAAGCGCACGAAGTCGATGATCAGCTTCACTGCCCGGACGAACGCGGAGGCGGGGTTGAGCAGCGAGAGCACCCACATGATCCCGGCCTCGATGATCGTGGGCGTCACATAGGCGATGACCTTGTCGAGCAGGTCCTTCTTCAGGTCGCCCACGCGCGTCTTGAGGTCGTCCCACATCCCCGCGACGCCCCGCTTGCGGACCTCCGAGACCAGCGGCACCGATGTCTCGGCCGCCGTGACCGCCGGTTCCATCTTCGGCACCTTGCGGACGATCCGGGAGCGGATGTTCTGCCAGGTCAGCCCGAGCACCGAGGCGAGCATCCGCAGCACGCCCTGGGCGTCGAACTTCGACGGCACCTCGATGCCCGCCTCGGCCGTCTTGCCCAGCAGCCACGACAGGATGCCCTGTTGCAGATGGCGGCCGATGTTCGCCAGGAACTGCCGCAGCCCGGCACCGACGGCGGAGACCAGGTTGCGCAGGAAGCCGATCGGGTCCTTGAGGATCAGCATGACCGCCTGCGCGGCCTTGGCCAGGACCGACAGCAGCAGCCGCTTCAGCTCCAGGATGGTGTTGATCACGGCCTTGACCGCGTCCACCGCCTTGGCCACGAGGCCCTTGTTCTTCTCCTTCTCCGCGGCGATCTCGTCGTCGACCGACTTCAGCGCGTCGGTGTACTTGGTGGCCAGCGTGTCGACGAGCTGGGTGCCCTTGTCGTCCACGGACTGCGTGAGTTCGTCGAACTTGTCGGTGAACTCGGCGGCCGCCTGCTGCCCGATGGACCGCAGATCGGCCGGGAGCTTGCGCACCGCGTCCTGCATCTCGGTACGGCCCTGGGCGATGCGCCGCTTCGCCCGGTTCAGCTCGCCGCCGATGGTGTCCGCGACATCGGAGATCACCTGCCGCATCCGGCGGACGTAGTTGGCGCGGGCCTCGTCGAAGATCTTGTCGGCCTCCGCGGGCAGCCCCGCGAACAGGTCCCGCAGCCAGCGCAGTTTGCCCGTCGCGCCCGAGTACCGCCGGTCCTTGTACTCCTCCATCTTCCGCTTGTGCTCGGCGGTGAAGTCGTCCCGGGCCGCCTTCTCCCCCCTGCCGAACTGGTCGTCGACCAGCTTGTCGAGGCCGCCCAGGATGTCCTCGACGTCCTTCTTCATCGTGTCGAAGACGCCTTGCAGGACCGCCGTGACCTGGGCCCGCTTGTCCTCGTCCCGCCCCTTGGCGCCGGACTTGCCCGCCCCGACCTGCTGCCCGGTACGCACCCGCTGGGCGCCCATCGCGCCCATCGCGGCGGCGCCGAGCCGCTTCGCCCGCGCGGTGGCGGCACCCAGTTCCTTCTTCTCGTGCCCGCGCATCCGGCCGGGCGCCGTCTCGGAGTGCCGCTCGGCGGCCTTCTTCTCGCCCAGGGCGTTGTTGAACGTGGGCTCGTTGGACTTCTTCAACTGCGTCTCGGTGACCTGCGCGTCCGCCATCTGCCGGTCGACCCGTTCGGGACCGGCGGACAAGTCGGTGGCCGGCGGCGGCAGCTTGTCCGGTACGGCGTTCGCCGGATCCGGCGTCCCCGGGGTGCCGGGCGGCCGGTCGGCGGACAGCGGTACGACCTTCTTGGGCACCGCCGCCGAGGTATCCGGGGGAGCGGCGGTCGTCGTGGAGATCTGCTCGGCCGAGTCCGACTTGCCCTGGCCGACCTGGCCCTGCACCTCCGCCCGCACCTCTTCGGCCTTGCCGGAGTCGGCGAACTTGTCTGCCTCGTCCAGGTTCTTCGGCGCCTTCTCGGCGATGGCCTTCTCGACCGCCCTGATGAACGCGTCCTTGTCGAACTCCTTCGGCTGGGCCTCGTTCATCTTCTCGGCGTTGGCGGTCTTGCCCTGCGCCTCTTCGTCGTCCTTGGGCGGCCGGGCCGCCTCCTGCGCCGCCCCGGCCTCGGCCCTCGGCGGCGGATGCGAGCCCGCCACCGAGCGCTTCTTGTGCCGTACGTCCTTCTTCAGCGACGCGAACTTCGGGTCCGCGTCCGGGCCCGGACGCGCCGTCACCTCCGGCGCGCCCCCGGACGCTGCGGCGGCCTCCGCCGGTGCTGGTTCGGAGGCGGGCGGCTGCCGGTCGGCGGGCTCGGCGCGGCGGGCCGCCGCGACCGCGCCGTTGCCGACCGTGTCCTGCCCGGCGGCCGGCACCCTGGCCGGCGGCGGAAGCGGAGCCCGTCCGCGCCCACCGGCCAGGGCGGCCGACACCGCGGCGTTGGACGGAGCGAGCGGGGGCCGCGCGGGACCGCGTACGTCCGGCCGGTCCGGTGCCGGGGCGGGAACCTTCTTCGACGCCCGCGGCCGCAGCGCGAGGGCCTTTGGCGGTGGCATGAGACGGTACCCCTCCCACGGCACATTCTTCCCGGTGAAGGGTGCCAGCACGGGCGTGACGAGCCCGTCACCGCCCTGTTGGTGAAGCGTCTCCGGAAGCCGGGACCGCGTACGAACGGGAGTGCGGGGAACGCGAAGAACCGAGGAAAGGAGTCATCGTGCCCGTCACCTTCCGCAAGAGCTTCCGCATCCTTCCCGGCGTCCGGCTCAACATCAACCGCAAGTCCGTCTCCGTCACGGTCGGCAACGGCGACGCCAAGCGCACCTACTCCACCACCGGCCGCCGGACGACCTCGATGGACCTCCCCGGCCCCTTCGGCTACCGCAAGACCACCACGAAGAGCACATCACGCCGCTGACGGTTGGGCGGTCTCCTGGACGCGCTCGTGCCGGGCGAGCGGGCCGGTGAGCCCGATCAGGACGGCAGCCGCCGCGAACGCGCCGTCCATGCCCGCCACTTGGGAGAACACGCCCACGGCCACCGAGCCGACGCCGGTGCCCGCGTCGTAGGCCATGTTCCACGCCGTGCTGGCCATGCCGAGCTCCCGCGGGCCCGCCCGGCGGAACATCACCACCAGGGTGTCGTTCTGGAGGGCGCCGAAGCCCAGCCCGTACAGCCCCGCCGCCGCTGAGGCCAGCACGGCGGGGGCGGGCATACCGGCGGCCGCTCCCGCCACCCCCGCGGTGCCGAGCGCGCACGCCAGCACCCCGGGCACCAGCAGACGCCCCGACCCGGCGCGGTCGCTGAACGCCCCGGCCGCCCAGCGGCCCACGATCACCGCCGCGGACAGCACGAACAGCGCCGTCGGCGCGGCCACATCCCCCTTCAGGGCCAGCGGGAGGAAGGAGGCCATCCCTCCCAGAGCACCCGCGGAGACGATGAGCATCGCCCACGGCCCGGCCAGCGGGCGCAGACGCGCCGCGGGACGGTTCGGCCCGACCTGCCCCGAGAGCTCTCGCCCGGATGACCCCGCCTCGTGTTCTTCCACCCGCCGGCCCGACATCAGCCCCGCCAGGGGAGCCGCCAGCACGCTCACGGCCCCGGTCACGACGAAGACCGCCGTGAACCCGAACCGCTGGGCACACCACACCCCCGCGGGCAGGCAGACGACCTGCGGCAGCCCCACCGCGATGCCGTACCTGCCCACCGCCCTGCCCCGCTGACCCGCCGGCACCAGCTCGGCCACCAGGGCGCTGCCCGCCACCGCGACCATGCCGAAGCCCACGCCCCGCACCGCCGAGACGGCAAGCACCCACTCCAGACCGGAAGAGACCGGATACAGGAACGTGGGCAGGCCCAGCAGCAGGGCACCCGCGGCCAGAATCCGGCGCAGCCCGTACCGGCGCAGCAACCGGCTCATCACCAGTTGAACGCCCACCGTGGTGGCCATGGTCACTCCGGTGGCCGCGCCCACCCCGCCGTGCCCGGAGCCCCCCTCGGCCGACCACAGGGACACCACCGACAGCAGGGGCGCGTAGTTGGAGAAGGTCCCCAGGGTGGCGACGAGCAACAGGAGGAAGTCCCGCCCCGCCAGCCCGGTGGGGGAGCGCCGATCCGCCGGTCCGGTCCGGCGCGGAAAGGTGAAGAGGGCCATGCCCTCAGTTGTAGGCCGCCCGGACCCATCGGGTCCAACGAACATCTCCGATCCAAACCATCACTGATTACGATGAGTGAATGGAGCTGAAGCACCTCGCGACGTTCCTCGCCGTCGCCCGTCAGATGAGCTTCACCCGCGCCGCCCACGACCTGGGCTACGTCCAGTCAAGCGTCACCGCACACATCAAAGCCCTCGAGCAGGACCTGGGCGCCGCGCTCTTCGAGCGCCTGGGGCGGCGCATCACCCTCACCCATGCGGGCCGCGAACTGCTGCCCCACGCCCGGCAACTCGCCCACCAGGCGGAACAGGCCCGCCAGGCCGTCCAGGGCGCCACCGGCGACCCCCGCACCATCCGCGGCACCCTCCGCATCGCCGCTCCCGAAAGCCTGTGCGCCCACCTTCTGCCGCCGGTGCTCCGCGCCCTGATGGACCATTTCCCCCGCCTCCGCGTGGTCTTCGGACCCGCGGGCCGCAACACCCTGCTCACCTCCCTGATCGACGGGACCCTCGACGCGGGATTCCTCCTCGAGGAACACATCACCGCCCCCATGGCCACCACCGAACTCCTCGCCCAGCAGCCCCTGCGGCTGATCGCCCATCCCGGCCACCCGCTCCTCCACCGCCGCCACGTCGACACCGCCGACCTCGCCGACGAAACCCTGCTCCTCATCGAGCCCGGCTGCGCCCAACGCGACGTCATGGAACGTGAACTGCGCCACGCGGCCATCCACCCCACCACCATGGAGTTCGTCAGCGTGGAAGCCCTCAAACGCTGCGCCGCAGCAGGGCTGGGCGTCGCCCTGCTCCCCGCGGCCGCCGTCGCCGACGAACTCGCCCGCGGCGAGGTGGCGCCCCTGCCCTGGACAAGCGAACCCGTCCTGGGCATCCACTACCTGCGCCACAAGGACCGCCTGCCCAGCACCGTCCTCACCACCCTGGCCGACCTGGCCCGTCACCACTGGGCAGCGCACAGCTGAGACCGCGATCAGAGCCGCAGGTACCTCTCACGGGCCGATGCCGTCGGCCCGCTGCCAGGTGAGTCTGACCGTGAAGTTCCCCTCGGCCGCCGTCTTGGCGATAACCGCTCCGGCCTCGGCGTTGATCTTCACGCCGAGTTCCACCTCGACCGTGCTCGGTGGGCTGGGAAGCAGCGTCAGCCGGTCCAGAAGTGCCGTGGCCGCCGCACGTACCTGGTCGAAGCTCTCGCTCAGCGTCCGCGCGGCGGTTCCCGCGATCTCGCCCGGCCGGGCGGCGCGCACGATGCCGGAGGTGACTCGCTCGACCTCCATCATCACCCGATCGTCTCCGCTGGAGGCCTTGGAGTCGTTCAGCGGCACCCAGATGAGCTGCGTCTCGGCCATGTGCTTCTACCTCTTCTCCGGGCACAACGCACCCCGGTACGCACCGGGGGGCAGTTTCTCGTCGGCGGCCTGGGGCAACGTCTCGTCGCCGAGGATGCCGCACAGGTGCGCCATCCACCGCTTGGCCTTCTCGGCGGAGGGGGTTTTGGCGGGTGTGCCGACGGGGCCGGGTAGCCGGTGCAGCGGGCCGCCGTTGCCGCGGCCGACGACGGCGACCAGGCCGTTCACGGACAGGATCGCGGACGGGGCGCCGTCCGGGCCGAGCAGGTCGATCTTCCATGGGCTGTCGACCCTGGTGACGAAGCCATCGTTGGCAGAGCCGGCCGCAGAGCCGGGAGAGGGCGAGACGGACCCGGTGGAGGTCCCGCCGTAGACAAGGATGTTCGAGCCGCCGGCGGAGACGGTGACCCCGTTCACCGTGTCCTGCTGGGAGGACCGCTCCTGCCGGAGGAGTTTTCCGCTGGGCAGTCCGTAGACGGACAGCCGGTGGTCGACTTTCAGTCCCCTGACACGGGTCTCCGCGACGACCGCCCGGGTGAGGTCCGGACTCACGTCCGCCACTGCCATGTGCTTGTCCGAGTTCTTGAAGGCGAACAGTTCCTCCCCGCGCGGTGACGCGCCGCTCAGATCCCACCTCTTCACCGAGGTGGTCGACTCCAGAAACGACCCCTTCACCGCCGCCTCGGACAGCGTGATCAGGCGCTTCCCGCCGCTGTCCAGCCACAGCGCGCTGACCGACTCCGGCAGGCCGGGCATGATCTTCGCGATCCGGCCGGTGGTGGTGTCCCAGAGCACGAGCCGGCCGACTTGGCCGTAGAGACCGGTCTGACCCAATAGCGTCGAGCCGTCGGGGGAGAAGGCGAGCCGCGCGTACGTCGTCGGTATCGTCAGGCCGGGGATATCGGGAAGTTCGAGCTCAGGCATGTCCAGGCCGGGAATTTCCGGTAGGTTCTGCGACTCGTCCGAAAGCGAATCTCCCTTCTCGGGGCGCTCCAGCGTGCGGGTCTTCCCGGCCCGCATCTCGTACAGGCGCACCGGAAGCCCGCGGCGGTCCTGCGACGGAGGCGACGGCACACCGCTGGGGTTGAAGGAGGACGGCGTCTTGGCCATGGCCACCAGGGAGCCGTCCGGACTGACCGCCGTGGTGTCCACGTCGCGTCCGACCGGCAGCGGGCGCGGTTTCTTTCCGTCGGTGCGTTTCAGCACGACCGCCTTGCCGACCGCGTCCCGTGAGACGACCACTCGCCCCACGGCGTCGGTGAGGGAGGAATTCGGTAAGGGGCCCATCACCGAGGACTCCGTGAGGAGCGCGTTCGCCGATGTGTACCGCGGGAGGAGCAGGTCGGCGAACCCGTACCGTTCGTACATCTCACCGAGGCGTGCCCGGCTCTGCGGGGTGTCCTGGGTGCGGTAGGCGCGCAGGGCCAGCAGCAGTGCCGTGTACGCGGTCCCGGTGTCGCCGGTGGCGTTCTCGGCGTCGCGCGACTGCTGTAGCAGGACCCGGGATGCCTGGGTGGCCGACTTCCTGCCGACGTCGTGCTGCCGGGCTCGGACCGTCAGCCCCACGGCCCCTCCGACGAGGCCGAGTACGACGACGAGGGCGATGACCGTCATGAGCCGGCGGCGCGCGCCGCGGACGCTCGTGTCGATGTACTCCGTTTCCGCCAGGAGCAGTTCGTCCCGTCGGCGCGCGCGCCACTGTCGGGCGTCCCGCAGATCCGCCCCGCGCAACAGCCGGCTCCGGGGGCGCCGGTCGGTGGTCCACTGGGCGATCCGCCGCCGCAGGTCCTCCTGCCATACGCGGAAGTCGCGGTCGGACTCGAAGAAGGCGCGCAGCCGGCCCCAGTGCGTCAGCAGCGTCTCATGGGCCAGCTCCACCGTCTCCTCAGGCGCCCCGTCGCCGGAGCGGTACTCTTCGCCGGGTACGACCAGGCGGGTGGTCATCAGCCGCTGGGCGATCCGCCACTGCTGAGGGGGCAGTTCGGAGCGGGTCAGAGTGCGGCGGCTGGGCGCGACCCGGCCGTCGCCTGGGTGGACGAGCTGAACGAGAAGCGCGCGGGCGGCCCGGTGCTCCTCCTCGGTCAGGGCTCCGGTCCAGATCTGTTCCGCGTGGGTGACCAGTGCGTCGTTGACGCGGCCCAGGGACTCGTACGCGGCGTGCCCGATGACGCCCGTGCCGCCTTGTTGCTGGAGTTCCCACAGCTTGGTGAGGGTGAATTCCAGCAGTGGCAGCCTGCCCGGGTCGCTGCCGAGGTCACCCAGGATCCGGTCCACCAGTCCCGGTTCATAACGGACGCCGGTGTGGTGCAGCGGCCGCTCGATGGCCGCGCGCAGCTCCTCGTCGGACATCGCGCCCACCGTGAACAGCCGGTCGCCGGCGAACAGCGGCGCGAGCCCGGGGTGGTTGAGGGCAGGGGTGAGGAAGTCGGCGCGTAAGGTCGTCGCGACCTGAAGCCGCGACCCGGGGTGCAGAGCGTGTCCGAGCGCACCCGCCAGAGCGTCCAGTTCCGTCTGCTCCGTGCCGATGAGCGCTTCTTCGAACTGGTCGGCGACCACCAGCATCCTGTTCCTGCCCTGCCGGGCGAGCAGCCGGTCGACGATCGGGGGCAGGTGGCCCGCGCGCAGCAGGTCCGTCAGTCCGGGCAGCTCGGCCAGGCGCGCGGTCTCGGTCAGGTCTGGTTCGAGGCGCGGGAGCAGGGCCAGGGCCAGGGCGGCGAGCGGGCTGTGGCCGAGGTGTCCGGGGCGGAAGACCACGATCTCCAGATCCCGGCGGTCACGCAGCCGGGGCAGCGCTCCGGCGTGCAGCAAGGAGGACTTGCCGCAGCCGGACGGGCCGACCAGGCTGACCGCCGGTGCGTAACCGAGCAGGTCGACGATGCGCCGGGCCGGCTCCTCGCGACCGTGGAACAGCCGGGCGTCACGCTCCTCGAAGGGGTCCAGGGCTCGGAACGGGCAGGCCGGAAGTGCCCTTGCGCCCAGAGCCGACGAGCTCTCGCGCAGCGTCTGCGTCGGGATGAGGTACGCCGTGCGGGCGCCCTTGGCGTCGTAGGCGGCGACGACCATTCCGACCACGCCGCCTTCGGCCACATCCCAGACCGGAGCGCCGGAGAAGCCCCTCTGGACGCGGTGTTCGCTGGACGGGTCGGTCTCGTATTGCAGCCAGCCGGCGCCGGTTCGCCCGCGTAACCAGCCGACGCTCCACACGCCGTCGTCGTGGGCCTCAGGGAAGCCGAAGGTGCGTACCCGGCGTTCCGGTTCGGCCACGTCTTCCACGAGCCGGGCGACCGTTGCCTTGGCTGGCGGATCGGCGAGCAGACGGAGGACGGCGACATCGCCGGATCTGTCAGCCCGGGCCGGGCTCCAGGACTCGATCCGCACCTCCATGTGCCGACCGGGCTCAGCGAGAGGGAAGTCGACCCATAAGCGCCCGTGCGGTGGCTCCGTGAGCTCGTCGGACGGGGCGCCCATGGCTCTGGCCACTACATGGGCGCAGGTGATCATTTCACGGTGTCCGGTGAGGAACCCGGCTCCCTGCGGCCACCCGTCGGCGTCGAGGATCCTCACCACCGAGGCGTCAGTCGGCGCGGCTCTGTCCTGTGTCATGAGGCCCCCGAACCTCCCCGCACACTGCCTTATAAGGCGATTGGGCAGGACAAGTGTGACTGTCGCCACCCTGATACGGCAATCGCATTGACTGACTGTGATGGGTGAAGAAGGGGGGCGACGAACGCAACAGGCAGCGGGCTGAGAAGGGCCGAGCGGCCCTTCTCAGCCCGCATGCGGTCAGACGCGGTCGGCCGCGATCAGGAGGTACTGGAAGGAGCCGTCCTTGTAGGAGTTGATGAACGCCTCCTCGATGCCGGTCACCAGCGAGGACGTGGCCCGCAGCTCCCAGTAGGGCAGGGTCGCGGCGGTGAGGTCGACGACGGCCTGCGGTACGAGGCGATTGTCGGCCATCGCGCGCAGGTACTCCCGGCGGGAATGGATGTTGCACTCGAAGTGCGCGTTGATCTGGGAGACCCACTTCGACGGCTGGCCGTACCGCGGGTTCCAGCAGCCGGTGATGGTCACGTAGCGGCCGCCGACCGCGAGGACGCGGGAGTGCTCGGCGAACAGGTCGTGCAGATCGACGTACATGGTCGACTCGTTGTTCCACGAGCCCGCCGCCTGGCCGGTCTCGAAGGGCGTGCCGAGCATGTTGCAGACGCGGGCGCGGACATGGTCCTCGATGCCGAGTTCACGCGCCCGCCCATTGGCGAAGTCGGCCTGCTTGGCCGACAGCGTGACGCCCTCCACCGCGCACCCGAAGCGCTGGTGGGCCATGACCATCGAGCCGCCGCGGCCGCATCCGGCGTCCACGAGCGTGTCGTCGCGCCCGATGGGGCCGAGGTGGTCCAGGAGGAGTTCGGCCTGCGCCGACTCCAGCCGGTGCAGCTCGGCGATCAGCTTCTTCTCGTACGCGCTGTCCTCGGGGTCGCCGAGGGCCGCGTGGTCGACGTCGCCGATGCCGTAGTGGTGGTGGTACAGGCCGTCCACATCGCCCAGGCGCAGGTTCACGGGCCTGGCCTCGCGATCCCAGTAGCGGGCGATGTCCCCCTGGTAGGGCGTCGCCGGGGCGGGGACGAACATGGAGGAGGCCACGTCGGCGGAGAAATCGGTGCTGGTCATCGATAAGTCCATTTCTTGTTGCCAGTGCTTGTTACCAGAAGTCGGGCAGGCTGTAGCGGTAGGTATTGGTCTGGTGCCAGTAGTGGTTGCCGTCGACCCACGCGGCCACGCCGCGCAGAAAGCGCTGCACGGGCGGTACGGGGCAGGCCGCTGCCAGGGCCGCGGCCTCGGTCTCGAAGCCGTGCATGAGGTCGTTGTGGACCTCGACCGCCTTCAGATAGGCATCGCGCTCGGAGACGCCCTCCCGCTCGGCGATCACCACGGGCAGGTTCAGATGCCGTCCGGGGCTGGCGAGTTCCTTGGTGTACGAGTACAGGTCGTTCACGATGGTGGTGGCGTTCCCGGCGAGCGCGATGACCCGCTGCATCTCGGGCCGGGCGTGCAGGTCCGCCGGGAGTTCGTAACCGCCGACGGCGTCGGTGATGGTGGGGCAGGGGCGGAAGTTGTTGAACTGGCGCATCGCCAGGTACTCCCACACCTCGGGGACGTGGTCCGTCTCGGCCCAGGCGGCCTCGGCGAGGTACCCCATGTGCAGACGCGCCATGTCGTGCCGGAACCGGTCGGCCTGGGAGGGGCTGGTCGCCCGGACGAAGTACTCCATGGCCGAGCGGTACGCGCGCCGCGGGGCGTCCGCGTGAAGCGACTCCGCCCACTGCGGCTCGTACTCCTTCGCCGTGTGCAGCGGGTCGAGGGCGGTGTGCGCCAGCAGCAGGCGCCCCCCGAGGCCGATGGGCGAGCCGCCGTGGTCCTCGCAGTAGCAGTCGTCAACCGCGTTCTCGGCGACCATCAGGCGCGTGGCGAGCATCAGATGGTCCACGGTGGGGGCGTCCGGATGGCAGGCGACCATGTAACGCCCCACCGAGAAGCCGTCGAACTGGTCCTCCCAGTCCTCCGGGTACAGATCGACCTCGTCCAGCGCCCAGGACTTGATCCGGCGACTGACCTCCTCCACCCGCCCCGCGTCGGGCTCCGGTACGGGGTGGTAGTAGAGGCCCGGGACCGGATCGCCCTCGGCCGGTGCTTCCGCCGGGTTCGACGACGTCGGCGGCGTACGGGGCTCCTCGCGCCGGGCCGGGTGCAGACCCGCCGTGCCCAGCCCGCTGGGGCCGCGCAGGATGCGCTCCAACACGCCGCTCGTGGGTGGCGGGCCGGGCAAGGACGGCGGAGAGGTTGGCTCTGGCGCAGGGGGAGGCTCAGGCACGGACATCCATGGCTCCTCGGTGGGGTGGGTGGTTCTCCCGGCAGGGCAGGGGAGCTCTAGTCGCGGCTGCGGGCGATCTGCACGTTCTCCAGCACGCCGAGGGCGTCCGGCACGAGGATGGCGGCGGAGTAGTAGGTGCTGACCAGGTAGGAGATGATCGCCTTGTCGTCGATGCCCATGAAGCGCACCGACAGGCCCGGTTCGTACTCCTCCGGCAGACCGGTCTGACGCAGACCGATGACGCCCTGGTTGTCCTCGCCGGTGCGCATGACGAGGACCGAGCTGGTGTTCTCCTTGCTGATGGGGATCTTGTTGCACGGCAGGATCGGGACACCGCGCCAGGCCGGGACCTGCTGCCCGCCGAGGTCGACATGGGTCGGGTAGAGCCCACGGGAGTTGAACTCCCGCCCGATCGCCGCGATCGTCCGGGGGTGGGCGAGGAAGACCTTGGAGCCACGGCGGCGGCAGAGCAGCTCGTCGAGGTCGTCCGGGGTGGGCGGGCCGGAGTGGGTCTGGATGCGCTGCTTGAAGTCGGCGTTGTGGAGCAGGCCGAACTCCCGGTTGTTGACCAGCTCGTGCTCCTGGCGCTCCCGCAGCGCCTCGATGACGAGCCGGAGTTGCTCCTGCGTCTGGTCCATCGGGTCGTTGTAGAGGTCGGCGACCCTCGTGTGGATCCGCAACACCGTCTGGGCGACGGAGAGTTCGTACTCGCGCGGCTTCAGCTCGTAGTCGACGAACGTGCCGGGCAGCGCGGGTTCGCCGGTGTGACCGGCCGACAGGGCGATCTCGGCCTCGCCACGGTGGTTCTGGCGCTGGCCGAGCAGCGAACGGAACTCCCGGATGTGGGCCTGGAGGCCCGGCGCCGCGGACACCACGGCGTCGAAGTCGGCGCGGGACAGGGTCAGCAGGGTGCCGGAGGTCTCGGCGGTGGCGGTGGAGTCCCACCGGGCGTCCGCGTCCAGCAGGACGTCGTCGCCGAACCGGTCGCCGTCGGCGAGGATGCCGACGGCGACGTCGTCCCCGTACTTGCCGACCGTGGTCCGGGCGACGCGGCCGTGGGCGATCATGTGCAACTGCTCGGCGGGCGCACCGCGTTCGGCCAGCGTCTCACCGGGACGGAAGTCGCGCTGGACGCACCGGTGGGCGAGCGCGGTCAGCACCTCGACGTCCTCGAAGCCACGCAGCAGGGCCAGTTCGCCCAGCTCGCGGGGAATCACCCGGACGGAGGCACCGTCCTGGACGAAGTCCACGCGCCCGTCACCCACGGTGTAGGTCAGCCGCCGGTTCACCCGGTACGTGCCGCCCTTGACCTCGACCCAGGGGAGGGCGCGCAGCAGCCAGCGCGAGGTGATCCCCTGCATCTGCGGCGCGGACTTGGTCGTGGTGGCGAGGTTGCGGGCAGCCGCCGTGCCCAGGCTCGACTGCCGGGGCGGGTCCAGCGGTGCTTCCGGGCCGGTACCAACGGTCATCGGGCGAACTCTCCTTCGTAACGGCGGTGGCCTCGCGCGCATGCGCGTCACCGGGAGAAGAGGCAAGGAGGGGGCAAGGGTCCGGGTATCCGCCCGGACCCGGGGAACAGTAGTGGCCGGTGCGCCCCATCGGCCGGGGGAGCCGTCGGTATTAACTCGATAAGATGATCGTGGCCCGCGCGGGGTTTGGGCCGCGGTCGCGGATGCGGGGCCGTACGGATGGATCCCGCCCCGCGGCGGTGCGTGACGCGGTCTACGCGTCCCCGTCGATGCCCTTGATCAGCAGCTGGATGGCCTTGCTCCCGTGAGCCCGCCGTCCGCGCCCTTGTCCCTGTGTCCTCATGCCGCAGTCGCCGTCCGTTGACGAAACGGAACGTCGCTCCGTATATTAATCGGAACGACGTTCCGTTTTCGGTGCGGCCGAAGCCGGACACTTCCGCATTCGATAGGAAAACCCAGCTCATGAGTGAACTGACGTACCCCGCCGACAGGTTCGGCTCGCCCGCTCCCGTCCTCTCGGTCAGCCCGGTCGTGCTGTCCGTCCCCGGGCGGGCCGTGGATCTGGAGATGCGCGTCTCGGCGCCCCTGGTCGGCAGCGACCTGCCGGTCATCCTCCTCTCACACGGCCAGGGCTACTCCAACCACCTCTCCTCGCTGAACGGCTACGCCCCGCTCGCCAACTTCTGGGCGGCGCACGGCTTCGTCGTCATCCAGCCCACCCATCTCAGTTCCAGGACGCTGAACCTGGCCCCCGGCACCCCCGGCGCGCCGCTGTTCTGGCGATCCCGCGCCGAGGACATGACGCACATCCTCGACCACCTCGATGCCATCGAGTCCGCCGTCCCGCAGCTTCTCGGGCGCCTCGACCACAGCAGGGTCGCCGTGGCCGGACACTCGATGGGCGGGCACACCGCGAGCCTGCTGCTCGGCGCCCGGCTCACCGACCCGGACGACGGTACGGAGGTGAACCTGGCCGACCCCCGCATCAAGGCCGGTGTCCTGCTCGCCGCCCCCGGCCGAGGCGGCGACGCCCTCGCCCCGTCCGTGGCAGAGAGCCTCTCCTTCCTCCTGACCACGGACTTCTCCACGATGACGACACCCGCGCTCGTGGTCGCCGGCGACAAGGACACCTCCACCCAGCTGACGGTCCTGGGCCCGGACTGGCATGCCGACCCCTACACCCTCGCCCCGGGCCCCAAGTCCCTGCTCACCCTGCACGACGCGGAGCACGGACTCGGCGGAGTCGCCGGTTACGACGTCGCCGAGACCACTGACGAGAATCCCGCCCGCGTGTCCGCCGTCCAGCGACTCACCTGGTCCTATCTCCGCTCTGCGCTGTACCCCGCGGACCCCGCGTGGCAGACGGCCCGCGAGGCGCTGACGGCCGGCCCCGATCCGCTCGGGCGAGTGGAATCCAAGTGAGGGCTGACCACGGGTAACCAGCGCGACCCGCCGACGTGACGGTCGGCGGGTCGGCGGGTTCGTCGCGAGGCGTCGTCGGGTCAGGCCTGCGCGAGCGCGCCATCCGTGGAGGCGCCCGAGGCGATTCCGTGGTCGGGCTCGGGCACCGAATCCGGTGCGAGCAGCACCGAGCGGCGGCCGTCGACGCCGACCGGCACGTCGCCGTCGATGGTGACGCGGCGCAGGGTGCGCTCGTGGGCGTCGGAGTCGTCGACGCCGTAGTGCTGGGTGGCGCGGTTGTCCCAGATGGCCACGTCGCCGGCGCGCCACTGCCAGCGGATCGTGTTCTCCGGGCGTTCGATGTGCGACTGGAGGATCTCGATGAGGGCGCGCGAGTCGCGGCTGTTGAAGCCCGTGAGCTTCTGCGCGAAGTTGCCGAGGATCAGGGTGCGTTCGCCGGTCTCGGGGTGGACGCGCACCACCGGGTGCTCGGTCTGGAACTTGATGGCGGTGAACACCGTGCGGTGCCGTTCCAGCGCCGCGGCCGGTGCGTCGGGACGGGTGGCGGCGTAGTCGTAGTCGTTGGTGTGCACGCCGCGCAGGCTGTCGGCCAGCACTCGCAGCGGCTCGGGGAGCGCGGCGTAGGCGGCGGCGGTGTTGGACCAGAGGGTGTTGCCCCCATAGGGCGGGATGACCTCGGCGCGCAGGATGGAGAACGCCGGGTACGCGGGCACGAAGGTGACGTCGGTGTGCCACTGGTTGGCGCGCCCGCCGTGCTCGTTGTCGATGGGGAACGCGTAGCGGCCGTCGGCGGAGGGCACGGTGGGGTGCGCGACGGGCTCGCCGAGGAGCCTGCCGAACGCCTCGTGGCTCTCGGCGTCGAGGTGGTGCTGGTCGCGGAAGAAGACGACCTTGTGCTCGAGCGCGGCGGCGCGGATCGCGGCCACGGTGGCCTCGTCCAGGTCGCCGCCGAGCCGCACTCCGGAGATCACGGCCCCGATGCGTCCGCCGATCTTCTCGACGGTGAGGGCGGTGGCGGCCGGGGCGAGTGCGGTGAACGTCATGGTGGAGGGTCCCTTCGCCGGGGTGGCGGGTCGGCTTCATTTCATTGCTGTCGGAGCGGAAGGAAATCCGCGCAGGTCAAACGGGACGTGGAAAGCGGGTGGGCCCGCTGGAGGAGAGAGAAGGGGGCGTACGGTCAGCGACACGCACAGCTGGCGTGGGCGGGGCGCCCCGGGCCCGCACAAGGCCGCGGAACGCGGAGAGTCATCGCGGTCACGTCCACGAGCTTGGGCACCGTGCCGACGCCCGGTCAAGGTTTCCCTCACCGGCTTCATGACCCTGCAATACGCCCGACACCGTGGCCGCCACGGGTCGCCAGATGGCCACCGCACACGGCATGTTGGTGCCTCAGCCCACCCACCGGGAGGACCCGCCATGCCCGCAAGCCCGCCCCCGGGCGCCCGTACCTCCGGCGACGGACGCCGGGAGGCCAACGCCGCGTCGGTGCTGCGCGCCGTGCTCGACCACGGCCCGGTGGCCCGCAGTGGCATCGCCCGGCTGGCCGGGCTGAGCCCGGCGGCCGTGTCCCGGCAGTGCACCGATCTGACCCGGCTCGGCCTGGTGCGCGAGGTGCCCGAGCTGGTGGCCGCGAGCGGGGTGGGCCGACCGCAGATCCCGGTGGACCTGCACACCGGCGACGCGGGCGGGCCGCTCGTGGCGGGTGTGCACATCGGGGTCCCCGGGTCGAGCTTCGGCCTGACCGATCTGCGCGGCACGGTGGTGGCCCGGCAGGACTTCCCGCACGACGCGGTACCGCCTGCCGAGCTGCGGGAACGCCTGGGGCGGGCGCTCGCCGCGTTCCTCGCCGAACACCGGCCGGACGGCGGCACGGTCCTCGGGGTGGGCGCGGCCATCGGCGGCTGGGTGGACCCGGTGCACGGCACCGTCGTACGGCATGAGGCGCTCGGCTGGGACCACTACCCGCTGGGGGCCGACCTCCGGCGGCACACCAGGCTGCCCGCCCGGGTCGACAACCACGCCCGTGCCGTGGCCCTCTCGGAGTTGCTGTTCGGACGGCCCGCGGCGCGCCGCTCCCTGGTGCATCTGTTCGTCGGCAACGTGGTGGACGCGGCGCTCGCCATCGCGGGCGTGGTGCACAGCGGGCCCCGGTCGGGGGCGGGCGACGTGGCGCATCTGCCGGTGCCGGGCAGCACGGCGCCGTGTCCCTGTGGCCGTACCGGCTGCCTGGAGGCGACCGTCTCCGACACCGTCCTCGCCCGGCGTGCGGTCGCGGCGGGCCTGATACCCGAGCCCCACGCCGGGCTGCTGGTGGACGCGGCGGCAGCGGGGGACCGGCGGGCCGACGCACTGCTGCGGGAACGCGCGCGGGCGGTGGGCCGGGCGACGGGACTGCTCCTCGACGTGCTCAACCCCGACCTCGTCGTGGTCACCGAGCGGTCGAGCACACTCCAGCCCGCGTACCTCGACGAGATCCGGGCGGCCGCGATCGCGCACGCACACGTCTGCGACGACCCCGAGCGGATCGTGGTCCCACATGCTGGACCGGCGGCCCTTCTCGTGGCGGCCGCCACCGTCGTCCTGAATCCGCTGCTCACGAGCCCGCTGCAAGCTGTCGGCAATACGGCCGCAATACTCCCGTAGAACTGGCAAGCCGCCCTGGTCAGAGCGTTGTTGACCATGGGCTGTGACCGCTGCCATTCTGCTGCGCGTGCCCCCGGACCTGCGCCTCGTGTCCCGCTGGCATGTCGATCTGTGTCGGCAGGCCAGCGCGATCTGTGCTGCCCGAAACTGACACGGCGCCGAGCCGCCGCTGATCCGGGTCCGGCCACGTACGGACACCCATGGCGCATCTCGTCACCACACGGCCGATCCACGGCCCGTGCACCGCCGCGCGCTCATCGCCGTCGATTACTTCCTGCCGAAGCGAAAAGAACGGGTCTTCCCTCATGCGCACACCTCCCCTCCCGCCCGCGGACTCACCGTCCCGGCGCACCGCCCTGCGGGCCGCCGGTGCCGGTGCCCTGATGTTCGGGGCGGGCGGCGCGCTGACCGGCTGCCGGTCAGCCGTCTCCACGGTGGGCGGGTCGGGGGACGGGCCCAAGCGCGGCGGGACGCTCACGGTCGGGGTCAACGAGGACGTAGAGCCCTCCCTGCTGTTCACCCAGGCCGACCAGTCGCTCCAGAACCGGCTGATCTACAACACCCTGATCCGCTACGACGACCGGTTGCGGCCCCAGCCGGAGCTGGCCACGTCGTGGCGGTACGCCGCCGACGGCCGGAGCATCACGCTCGCGCTGCGCGACGACGTGACGTTTCACGACGGCCGCCCGTTCACCGCGGACGACGTCGTCTTCGCCGTCAAGAACCTCTGGAAGCCGGAGCGCTCGTCCCAACTCACCGCCACCGCCAAGGCGGTTACCGGTTTCGAGAAGCGGGGCGACCACGAACTGGTGCTGAGACTCGCCCACCCGGTGAGCAACCTCTTCGACCTCTTCGAGTTCATGATCATCACGGATCGGCACACCCTCGACGACGCTCTCGCGGGCAGGAAGCTCAACGGCACCGGCCCGTTCAGGTTCGTCAGCCGGAGGCCCGGGGTGGGCCTGAGCCTCGTACGCAACGAGACGTACTGGATCCCGGACCGCCCCTACCTGGACGCCGTCGAGCTTCGCGTCTACACCCAGCCGGACGCCCTGCTGTCCGCGCTGCGCTCGGGCCAGGCGCAGCTGTCGTACCACGTACCGGGCAAGTACCTGGCCACGCTCAAGATCGGCGCGAGCTTCAGCGTCAAGAGGTACGACACCGGCACCGGCGCCATGTACGTCGGCGCCACGGTCACCAAGGCACCGGCCGACAACAAGGCGTTCCGGCAGGCCGTCGCCTGGGCCGTGGACCGGGACCGGATCGTGTCCCAGGCGCTCGGCGGCTACGGCCTCGCCTCGGCCGCGCCCTGGCCCAGGTCCTCGCCCGCGCACAGTGAGGCGACCCGCACCCACTACACCCACGACCCGGCCAAGGCCCGCCGGCTGCTGAAGTCCTCCGGGGTGTCCACGCGGCAGACCCTGCCGCTGGGACACCCCACTACGGCGGCGCACACCACCATCGCCGAGATCGTCCAGAACGACCTGAAGCAGGCAGGCATCAGGACCCGGCTGGAACCCACCGACCCTGCCGTGTTCCAGAAGCAGCTGATCTCCGGCACGATGCCCACGCTCTGGATCAACACCCACTCCTTCTCGCAGGTGCACCCCTCGACCCTGGCCATCAGCGCCTACCCCTTCAACGAGGCACAGAACACCTCACACTTCCGCTCCCCGGAGTACACCGAGGCCGTCCACGCGGCCTGGCGGCACGAGGAAGCCGACGGCGCCGCCGCCAACGCCCGCTACCGAAAGGTCTCCGACCTGCTGCTCGACCAGGCGTTCATCATCGACCTCGCCATCGAGGACGCGGTGCAGGTGGCGTCGAAGCGGCTGCACGGGCCGACGCTCAACAAGTACATGTATCTCAACCTCGACAACGCCTACCTGGACTGACCATGCGTGGCTATCTCCTGAAGAAGATCCCCTCGGCGCTGCTGGTCCTCCTCCTCGCCTCCTTCCTCATCTTCGCGATCCTGCGACTCGTCCCCGGCGACGCCGCGGACGCGCTCGCCGGGCCGGACGCCTCCCCCGCGTCCGTCGAGGCCATCCGCCATCAACTCGGTCTCGATCAGCCGGTGTTGACGCAGTACGTGAGCTGGATCGGCGATCTTCTCGCCGGTGAACTCGGCCCGTCGTACGCCATCGGCGGAGAAGTGGCCGATCTGATCGGCGACGGATTCGCGGCCACCGCCGAACTCACCGCGGGAGCACTGTTCTTCACGGTGCTCATCGGCCTGGCTCTCGGCGTGCTCGGCGCCACCTCCCGCCGCCCCGCGGTGCGGTCGGCCGTACGGGCGCTCACCACCGCCGCCCTCGCGGTGCCGCCGTTCGTGACGGGCGTGGTGCTCGTCCTGGTCCTCGCGGTGCAGTTCGTCGTGCTGCCGTCCGGTGGCCGGATCGGGCTCCTCGAAGCGCCCGACCTGGAGCTCCAGTACCTGCTGCTGCCGTCGCCGTGCCTGGCCCTGCCCAGCGCGGCCGTGCTGGGCCGCTACCTGAAGGACAGCCTGGAACGCGCCCTGGGCGAGGACTACATCCGCACCGCCACCGCGGCCGGAGTACCCCGCCGCAGACTGCTGTGGCGGCACGCCCTCCCCAACGCCCTGCCACCCGTCGTCACCCTGCTCGGCATCCAGACCGGCCAGCTCCTCGGCGGCGCCGTCCTGGTGGAGGCCATCTTCGCCTGGCCGGGCCTCGGCCAACTCGCCGACCAGGCGCTCACCCGGCGCGACTACCCCGTCGTCCAGGACGTGCTGCTGCTCCTGGTCGCGGTGTTCGTCCTCATCCAACTGCTGACCGACATCGTCTACGCGCTGCTCGACCCGCGCATCCGGTGGGAGTGAACCCGGGAGTGACCACCACCATGACCACGCCCTCGACCGCGATGGCACGCAGAGTACGCGCGCGGGCCACCCGCCATCCCTATCTCACCGCCCTCACCACCACCCGCGGCCGCGTCGGCCTGCTGCTGGTCGCCCTGGTGGTGCTCGGCGGACTGCTCGCCCCGCTCCTCACCTCGTACGACCCCACCGACCAGAGCGGTGACACCCTGCTGGGCCCCGGCAGCGCCGGACACCTGCTCGGCACCGACGACCTCGGCCGCGATCTGCTCAGCCGGGTGCTGTACGGCATCCGCGCCGACTTGGAGGTGATCGCCACCGGGGTGCCCCTCGGGGCGCTGCTGGGCTGCGCCTTCGCGCTGCTCGCCGCCGTCCATCCGGTGCTGGACACCGTGGCGCAGCGGCTGTTCGACCTGGTGCTGGCCTTCCCCGGGCTGATCCTGGCGCTCGCCATCACCGCCGTCCTCGGCCCGGGGCGGCTGCCGGTGATCGTCGTCATCGCGCTCGCCGAGATCCCCGTCTTCGGAAGGCAGTTGCGCGCCGCCATCCTGATCCAGCGGGAGCGCGAGTACGCCGTCGCCGCGCGGGTCGGCGGCACCGGCCGGGTGCGGCTGCTGCTGCGGCACATCCTGCCCAACTGCGCCGACCCGCTGGTCGTCCAGCTCGCCGTCTCCCTCACCATCGCCGTCTTCCTCGAAGGCGCGATGAGCTTCCTCGGAGTCGGGGTGCGCCCGCCCGAACCCACCCTCGGTAGCCTGCTCAGCCAGGCGCTGCCCTATCTGGCCCAGGCGCCCTTCTTCGCCGCGGGCCCCATGCTCTCCGTCACCCTGCTCGTCCTCGGCTTCTCGCTGCTGTCCGAGGCCCTGAACCGGGAGGTCCGCCGATGACATCCCCCCTGCTGGAGGTGCGCGGCCTCGGCGTCGACTTCCAGACCCCGGACGGACGCACCGTCCACGCCGTACGCGATGTGAACTTCCGCCTGGAGCGCGGCGAAACCCTCGCCGTCGTCGGCGAGTCCGGCTCCGGAAAGTCCACCACCGCCCTGGCGCTGACCCGGATGCTGCCGGGCACGGGACGGATCACGGCCGGATCGGTGCTGCTGGACGGCACCGACCTCGCCGCCGCGACCGACGAGGAGCTGCGCGCGGTGCGCGGCGCCCGGATCGGGACGATCTTCCAGGACCCGATGACCTCCCTCAACCCGGTCCTGTCGATCCGCACCCAGCTCGACGAGGTGCTGCGGGCCCACCGCCACGGCGACCGCGCCATCCGGCGGGCCCGCGCCGAGGAACTGCTCGGCCTGGTGGGCATCCCGGAGCCGCGGCGCAGACTCCACGACCACCCGCACCAGTTCTCCGGGGGCCAGCGCCAGCGCATCCTCATCGCGATGGCCCTCGCGGGCGAACCGGACCTCCTGGTGGCCGACGAACCGACCACGGCACTCGACGCCACCGTGCAGGAACAGATCCTCCAACTGCTGGCCACCCTCAATGAGGAGACCGGCACGGCCCTGCTCCTCATCACCCACAACATGGGCGTGGTGTCCCGCTCCTGCGCCCGGGCGCTGGTCATGTACGGCGGCACGGTCGTCGAGAACGGCCCCACGGCCGACGTCCTCACCCGGCCCCGGCACCCGTACACCGCGGGGCTGCTGGCCGCCGTACCCCGGCTGTCGTCGCCCTCCGGCACCCGGCTCACCGGCATTCCCGGCGCGCCGCCCGACCTGTCGCTGCCCCTTTTGGGATGCGCGTTCGCGCAGCGGTGCGCGGCGGCGGACGAGCGGTGCCGGACCGAGGCGCCACCCCTGGCCGACGGCGTGGCGTGCTGGCACCAGGACACCACGCGGCCGGTCACGGTGGCGCCGCCCGCCGAGCGCGCCGATGTCGCCACCGCCGAAGAGCGCACACCGCTGCTGGAGGCCGTCGCGCTGCGCAAGGAGTTCCGGGGGCGCCGCCACGCCCCGCTCGTCGCCGTCGACGACGTCTCCCTCACCCTCCACGCCGGGGAAACCCTCGGCATCGTCGGAGAGTCCGGGTCCGGCAAGTCCACCCTGGCCCGGCTGCTCGCACACGCCCACCCGGCCGACGGCGGCACGATCCGGCTCCGCGGCGAGGACGTCACCCGGCCCTCCCGTACCGCGCTGCGGGACCTGCGCCGCCATGTGCAGATGGTGTTCCAGGACCCGTACGCCTCGCTCAACCCGCGGATGACCGTGGGCGACATCGTCGGCGAACCCCTCCTCGTCCACGGAATCCACCCCGATCGCGCCGCCCGCGCGCGACGCGTCGCCGAACTGCTGGAACTCGTCGGCCTGGACCCGGCCGTCGCCGACCGGCTGCCCCGCGCGTTCTCCGGCGGCCAGCGCCAGCGCATCGGCATCGCCCGCGCCCTGGCCCCCGAACCCTCCGTGCTGCTGTGCGACGAACCCGTCTCGGCGCTCGACGTCTCCGTACAGGCCCAGATAGTCAACCTGCTGACCGACCTCCAGCGTGACCTCGGCCTGGCCCTGCTGTTCATCGCCCACGACCTGGCGGTCGTACGGCAGGTCAGCCACCGCATCGCCGTCATGCACCGCGGCCGGATCGTCGAGACGGGCCCCGCGGACGAGGTCTGCGTCGCCCCCCAGCACCCCTACACCAGCGCCCTCCTGGCGGCCGCACCCGAACCCGTCCCGGTCGGCGCCGCGGTGCTGGAGACTCAATCCCTATGAAGTCACCGACCTCGAAACCCCTGCGGAAACTGGGCTTCTTGACCATCGGCCTGTTCGACGAGGCCGATCCGCGCCGGGGCCACGAATCCACACTGGAGATCATCGAACTGGGCGAACGCCTGGGTTTCGACAGCGCCTGGGTGCGCCACCGTCATCTGCAATACGGCATCTCCTCACCCGTCGCCGTCCTGGCGGCGGCGACGCAGCGCACCAGCCGCATCGAGCTGGGCACGGCCGTCATCCCCATGGGCTGGGAGAACCCGCTGCGGCTGGCCGAGGACCTGGCGACGGTCGACATCCTGTCCGGGGGCCGCCTCAACCCGGGGGTCAGCGTCGGCCCGCCGAACCACTACGACCAGGTGAAGGGCGCGCTGTACCCGGACACCGCCGAGGCCGAGGACTTCAGCCACGCACGCGTGCGACGGCTGCTGGACTTCGTACGCGGCGAACCCGCCACCGACTTCAGCGGTGTCGAGGGCTTCGAGGTCTTCTCCGACCGCGTCCAGCCGCATGCCCCGGGGCTCGGCCGCCGCATGTGGTACGGCGGCGGCAGCCTGCGGTCGGCCAGGTGGGCCGGTGAGCGGGGAATGAACCTGCTCACCAGCAGCGTGGTGAAGGCGGAGGAGTCCGAGGACTTCGCCGAGATCCAGCTCTCGCACATACGGACCTTCCGCGCCCACCACCCCGACGGCGACCGCGCCCGCGTCTCCCAGGGACTCGTCGTCATCCCCACCGACACCGCCACACCGGAACAGCGCGCCACGTACGAGGAGTACGCCCGGAAGCGGTTGCCGCGGACCGCCACGCCACAGGGACCGGCGCGCATGATGTTCGCGCCCGACCTCGTCGGCACGTCGGAGGAGATCGCCGAACGGCTGGCCTCCCACGCAGCCTTCCGCGAGGTCGAGGAGGTCGCGTTCGCGCTGCCGTTCACCTTCGGCCACGAGGACTACGTCCAGATCCTCACCGACATCGCCACCCGGCTCGGCCCCGCACTGGGCTGGCAACCGGCCACCTGACCCCGCGCGGCCCCGCCGCGAAGGGCGCCGGGGTGTGGCGGACGGCGCGCGGGCGCGTCCTCCGCCACACCCCGGGGCGTCAGGCCAGGGCGCCGACCGGCTCGTCCTCCGCCGCGCTGAGCTGCGCGATCAGGAATTCCCTGGCCCTGGCCACGCGCGAGCGGATGGTGCCGACCGGGCAGTCCGTCACGGCGGCGGCCTCGGAATAGGGCAGCTCCAGCAGCTGGGTGAGCACGAACGCGTCCCGCTGCGCCGTGGGCAGCGCCGCGAGCAGTTCGCCCAGGGCGACACCCTCGTCGAAGCCCGGCACACCGCACGGCTGCCTCCGCTCCGCGGCCGCCTGCCAGTCGTCGGTTCCGGCGATCCTGGGGCGGGCCGACAGCGATCGGATGCGATCGGCCACGACCCGGCGCGCGATCACCAGCAGCCAGGTGCGCGCCGACGATCTCCCCTCGAAGCGGGGAAGGCTCCGCAGCGCACGCATGTACGTGTCCTGCACCAGGTCGTCCGCCGCCTGCGGATCCCCGCTCAGATGCGCCACATAGCGGCGGACGTCCGCACGGGTGGCGCGGACGAACTGCTCCACGGCGGCCGGGTCGCCGTCACGGGCCGCGAGCGCCCATGCCGTCACGGTTGCGTCATCACGCATGACGCCCCTCCCCACGCCGAACGCCGCACACATCGGGGAGGATGGCGGCATGCACTGCTCGCGCATCCGAACGGCCCTCTCCGCCCGCCTCGACGGCGAGGAGATGCCCCCGGGCATCACCGAGCGGCAGATGGCGGCCCACCTCGGCACGTGTGCCGACTGTCGGCTGTGGGAGGACCGGGCCCGCCGGCTCACCGAGCACATCGCGGGACTGAGGGACACGGAGACCGACCCGGGCACCGAAGCCCCGGAGCCGCCACCGCAGGTGTTCTGACGCCGCGCCGCGCGCTGCCCCGGCACCGCGAAGAGGGGCAGAAAGCACTGACGCGCGCACGGATGCCCTCGGCATCCGGACAGGAGTCATCATCGGAAGTCCTTCGCATGGATCCGGTCACCGTGTTCGCACGGCACCGGCACAAGGGGTGACCAGGGCGCGGCAGCCCCGGGGCGGATGGCACACCGGGAACGCCCTGGCAGGGAACAGACCAGCTGTCAGCCGACAGCGGGCCCCGATGGTGGACCCCGCAGCGAAATGGAGTGGGCGAGCAGCAACTCCCGCACGGTGCGGCGCGGCGTCTCCCTCAGCGGGCCCGCCGACGGCGGCGCGTCGGGAACCGCGGCAGCGAAGACGACGATCAGCGGCGCGAACAGGCGGACGGCCGCCGCCCGCGCCAGCCGGAAGGCGGCCCGTTCGCCACCGCACAGCCACCAGGCGCTCAGGAGCGCGACCAGAAGGTGCGCGGCGACCATTCCGGCCGTGTTTCCGTGCATCACGACGTCGTGCTGTCCGTGCCCCGCCATCGCGGGGGCCGCGCCCTGGTGGAGGTGGCGACTCAGCCCGGCGTCCCGCACCACCCGCGCCGCGTCGCTCTCGGAGAGCCGTGTACGCCCAGGGCCGCACAGCAGGGCCTTGGCCCACTGCCCGGTGGGGCCCATGCTGCCATCACTGGACCGGGCGGTCTGGCCGAACGAGAAGGCGGTGTGCAACACCGCCTGGGTGCCCACCGTGAGCAGCCCCACCGCCACCGGGCCGCGCTCACGCCCGGCGCAGCACCACGCACCGACCGCGGCGACCGCCAAGGCGGCCAGCAGGGTCGAGGTGGGCACCGGCATCCCCGACATGACCAAGTGCCCCAGTGCCGCGGCCAGTACGCAGACCACCGCGAACACCGTGGCGCGCACCGTCCTGAGCACCTGCCCCGCATCCATGTCGCCGCCCATCGTCTCAGCAGGGCGGACCCGCCGGGCGCCGGGCCCCGGTCCGGACCGCGAAGGTCCCGCCGCCGAGGGGCATGTGGCGCACACCACGGGAGCGCCGAGGGAACCCGGTCCCTTCCCGATCCGACTCCCTGTACCGGTACGGCTCGAACCACGACCCACGGCGACATCAGGAGACCGGTATGGACGAACCCCGGACGGGCGCAGTGCCGCCAGGGTGGGCACCGCCGCCCGCCCTCTGCGGCTTTCTGCTGCTGCTCGCGCTCGCCCTCGGCGTGTCGTACGCCGTGGGCGTGCACGCCGGACCCGTCGCACCCGGCATGCAGGCCCCCTCGACAGGCGGCGACCGCAAGGGCGGTGGAGGCGCGGACATGGGCGACATGCGGAACATGGAGCACGGGGACGGCGGCTGATGGCCGCGGAATCGCTCGCGCTGACCACCGACCTGGCCATCGGCGGAATGACCTGCGCGGCCTGCGTACGGCGCGTCGAGAAAAAGCTCGCCAAGCTGGACGGAGTGTCCGCGTCGGTCAACCCGGCCACCGGGCGGGCCCGCGTCAGCCATCCGCCGCACATCCGGCGCGGGGAACTCGTCGCGGCGGTCGAGCAGGCCGGGTTCACGGCCGCGCTGCCCGAGCCGCTGAAGCCGCGCCGGGACGACCCTGACACGACCCCGCCCCCGCAGGGCGAACGGCTCCTGGTCACGGCGCTGTTCGCCCTGCCGGTGCTCGTGCTGTCCATGGTGCCCGCCTGGCAGTTCCGCAACCGGCGCGGATCGCGGTCACCGAGGGCCGCGTCCTCCCCTCGTACGGCGACGGCTGGGACACCGCCGCGTTCTTCCGCATCACCAACTCCGGCGGCAGCGACGACCGGCTGCTGAAGGTGACGTCCTCCGCGGCGGTCGGTGCCCCCACCCTCAGCCGCCACCGCATGACAGGCGGTTCGGCGGCGTACGGGCAGAAGGTGGTCCGCGCGGACACCTCATGACGGCATCGAGCAGCTGACGCGAACAGGCCCGGGCCCCGCATGTCCCGCCCCCGGGCCGGTGCGCCGCTAGGCGGCCTGGGCTTTGTCGTACAGGGCCTTCGCCACGTCGCCGAAGTACGGGCCGAACATCGTGTTCGGCAGGAAGACATAGCCGAAGCTGTTCACGGAGACCTGCAGCCCGGTGCCGGCGGTCTCGTTGAAGCCGGTGAGCCAGGGGCCGCCGCTGGAGCCGCCCGTCATGTTGCAGGAGAGGCCGTGGTCCTGGGTGAGGAGGAAGTCCTTCGAGCTGTTGCCGCTGCAATAGATGAGCTTCGTGCCGTCGTACGGCGAGGCGGCGGGGAAGCCGAAGGAGTACATCTGCTTGTTGTAGCCGCCGTTGAACTGGACCCCCTGCGCACCGACGACCGAGGTGAGCTTCTGGCCGTTCAGCGGGGTGACGACCGCGGCGCCGATGTCGTAGTTCATGTCCTCACTGGCTTCCCACTGCGGCGTGGTGAGCGTCGTCGCCGCGGTCCACTGGCCGTACGGCGCGTTGCCGTTGTTGTAGGCGGGCACGAAGACCCAGTTGGTGTGCCAGCTGCCCTGGTACTTCACACAGTGCCCGGCGGTGAGGACGGTGCTGGCGTTCTGGCTGGTCACGGCGTTGCCGGTGCAGGAGGCCGTACGCCCCTGGAAGGTGAAGAACACCCGTCCCGAGGTGGTGACGACGTCCCCGCTGCCGGTCCACGGGCCACCGGCCTGCGGGAAGGCGGCGGGCGCGGCGGTGGGTTCGACCGTGGTCGGCTGTCCGCCGGGCTCGGGGGCCTTCAGGCGCTTGGCGGCCTGCCGGGTCAGCAGCAGATCGAGCGGGGTGGCCGAGCGCATCCGCTCGGCGGTCCAGTAGGTGCGGGCCCTGTGCTGTTCGGCGGACGAGGCTGTGCGGGCCGCCGCCGACGGCCCGGAGGCCGGTGCGGAGGGTGCGGCGTTGGCCGCGCCGGTGCCGAGGAGGCCGCCGGTGAGCAGGGCTCCGGCGGCCAGCAGGATGCCCGCGGCGGTGCGATGGCGTCTCACGCATGTCTCCTTCTGCCGTGCCCGGCCGGGTCGCGCCCGGGCAGGGTGGGGGAACGAAGAGCGGTGCGGATAGACGTGCGTGAGGCAGGGTGCCACGGGAATCTTGACTTGTCAGGGGCGGCATTGAGGCATTTCCCGGCCGAATACGCCACCGATGCGGTCGGGCCGGTGGTGCTTCAGCCCTTGACCGACCCGCCGAGGATGCCGCGGATGAAGTAGCGCTGGAGCAGCAGCAGTACGGCGAGCGGCAGCAGCACGGAGAGCAGCGCGGCGGCCGCGAGGGTTTCCTGCCCCTGGCCGGTGGATTGCAGCAGCCCGGCGATCTGGACGGTGAAGGGCGCGTTGGAGCTGCCGCCGCCGAGGAACAGCAGCGGGGTCAGCAGGTCGTTCCACGACCAGATGAACTGGAGCATGGCCAGAGCGGCGAGCACGGGCGTGGCGGTGGGCAGCACGACGCGGCGGAAGATGGTGAACTCGCCCGCCCCGTCGATGGCCGCGGCCTCCAGGAGTTCGCGCGGTACGGAGGCGAAGAAGCCGTAGAGGAGGAAGATGCCGAAGGGGACGGTGAATCCGACCTGGTACAGCCACACCGCGGGGGTGCTCCCGGTCAGGCCCATGGCGTTGAACAGCCGCAGGACGGGGACGAGGGTGAGCTGCGGCGGGGTGACCTGGAGCGCGATGACGAGCAGCAGGAAGGGAAGCCGTCCGCGGAAGGGCATGCGGGCGAGCGCGTAGGCGGCGACCGCGGAGACGGTCACGGTGCCGACGGTGGCCGGGACGGCGATGGCCAGGCTGTTCCCGGCGGCGGTGCCGAGGTCGATGAGGGTGGCGGCGTTGCCGTAGTTCTCGGGCGTGAAGGCGGGCCGGGTCAGCGCGGTCCACCAGCCGCTGGTGGCGACGTCACCCGTGGTGCGGAAGGAGGTGACCAGCAGGCCGACGACGGGGGCGGCCCAGGTGACGGCGATGACGGTGAGGACGAGATGCAGCGGGGAGCGGCCCAGGGCGCGCAGCCGTCCGGCCGGGCGCCGGTCGCCGCGCGGCGGCCCGGCGGGGTGGTGGCGTTCCCGGGTGGTGGCCGGGGGAGCGGTGGTGGTCATCGGGCAGCCGTCTCCTGCCGGAACTGGCGGATGTTCAGGAACATGACGGGGGAGGCGATGAGCAGCAGAATCACCGCGAGGGCGCTGGCGTGGCCGAAGTTCCGGGCGACGAACAGCTCCGCGTAGATGCGGTTGGCGGCTACATCGGTGTCGTACTGGCCGTTGGTCATGACGTAGACGATGTCGAACACCTTCAGTGCGAAGATGACCTGGGTCGTGAGGGCGACCAGGATGCTGGGCCACAGCGTCGGCAGGGTGACCGAGCGGAAGATCCGCCATTCGCCCGCGCCGTCGAGGCGGGCCGCCTCGATGAGTTCACCGGGGATGTTCTTCACCCCGGCGGACAGGATGAGCGAGGTGGTGCCGAGCGTCATCCAGCAGCCGACGAAGATGAGCGCGAACGTGGCCACCGAAGGGTCCGCGACCCACGCTTTCGGTTCGCCGCCGACCGCGGTGAGCAGCCCGTCGACGGTGCCCGTCTGCGGGGCGCCGGACGGCTGGTACTCGTACATCAGCCGCCAGATCACGCCCGCCGCGGCGAACGAGATCCCGGCGGGCAGCAGGACGAGGGTGCGGACGGTGCGTTCGTAGCGGACCCGGTCGCCCAGGACGGACACGGCCAGCCCCAGGACGAGGGTGAACACCGGCAGCAGCACCAGCCAGAGGGCGTTGTTGCGCAGCGTGGGCAGCAGACCGCTGCCCAGGGACCAGGAGAAGTTGCCCAGCCCGGCCCAGCCGCCGCCGTCCGCACGGCGGAAGCTGAGCAGCACGGTGTCGGCGAGCGGATAGACCAGGATGGCGCCGCTGAGCACGCAGGCCGGAAGCAGCCAGACCCACGGCCGGACCCGGGCGGCGTGACGGGGACGGCGGCCGAGGGCACGTTCGGCGCCGATGATCAGGGCCGCGGTGATGGCGGGCGCGGCGATCACCGCGGCGGCGATCTGCAACAGCCGTGGCAGCGGGCCCATGGCGCTCACCTTCCTGTACGGATACGTGTGCTCGGGTGGCGGTCAGCCGCGGGTGGCGGTGCGCTGGAGACCGGCCAGGATGCTGTCGAGGGACCCGGGATGCTGGATGTAGTTCACGACGCCCTTGTGGTAGGCCGTGATGACGTCCGGGGAGCCGTACATGGTGGGGCCCGCGGCCAGGTTCTTGCCCTTGAGGAGTTCCTGCGAGGCCTTCTTCAGCAGCGGGCTGGAGTACGCGGACGCGGGGATCTTGGTGTTGGCCTCGGTCCACTGGCCACTGGCGACCAGCAGCGTCTGCGCCTGGGTGGACGCCCAGTACTTCATCAGGGCGCGGACCCGCGGGTTGTCGTTGAAGGCGTAGGCCACGTGCCCGCCGAACAGCTCGTCGTCCGCGTAGGCCGGGGAACCGGCGGG
Organism: Streptomyces sp. NPDC021115; assembly: GCF_044333065.1. Classification (NCBI taxonomy): domain Bacteria; kingdom Bacillati; phylum Actinomycetota; class Actinomycetes; order Kitasatosporales; family Streptomycetaceae; genus Streptomyces; species Streptomyces sp. NPDC021115. Next base: position 99,984 of record NZ_JBIRQF010000017.1, on the reverse strand, counting down.
GACCGGGTAGAAGTCGAGGTCGGTGCCCGCCTTGAGCGCCTTGTTCTGGCCGAGGGTGAGCCCTCCGCCGTACACGCCCCACAGCATGACCGAGCACTTCGGCGGTGAGGAGATCAGCCCGGTGCCGTTGTTGACGATCGAGGCGGACAGCACACCGGTGGGGCCGCCGTTGACCATCTTGGGGTTGGTGGCCACGGCGCCGAACGCCTTCCACGCCGCCTTGACCTCCGGCGAGGTCCACGCGAGCTTCCCGTCGGCCCAGGCGCGGAGCTTGGCGGCTCCGTAGTGCTTGACGAACCAGCTCTCGATCCACTGGGTCCCGGGGAAACCACTGCCCGCACCGGCGTTCTGCGCCATGCACCACGGGGTCTTCCCCGCGGCCGCCTGCTTCTCGGTGAACGCCTCAAGATCGGCCCAACTGCCCGGATTCTTCGGCCCCTTGTACGCCTTGGGGTCGTACCAGACCATGAAGTTGTCGACCTCGGTGAAGACACCGTAGGTCTTGCCGCCCACGGTGGTCGCCTTCAGCAGACTGCCCGGGAATTCGCCCTTCAAGGTGTCGGTCCCGATCAGGGTGTCCAGATCGGCGAGCTTGCCCTTCTTCGCGTACTCGACCATGGAGCCGATGTCAGCGGAGTCCACCACGTCCGGCGGATTCCCGGCCTGCACACGGGTCTGCACGATCGCGTTGAGGTCCTGGGAACCGGTGTAGTCGACCTGGATCCCGGTGGCGTCGGTGAAGGGCTTCAGCGCGTTCTTGACGAGCTGCGCCTCGCTGCCGCCGTTGACGCCGAGCATGGTGACCTTGCCGCCGATCTTCTTGCCACCGGCGGCGGCGAGCGCGGCCTTGCGGGCCGCGGCGGTCAGGCGTGGCGACTGCTCGTTGCCACCGGTGGACGCGGTGGACTCGGCGTTGGTGGCGCAGGCGGCGGTGGCCAGCAGACAGGAGGCGAGGAGAACGGTGGGCAGGGGCCTCATGGGGTACTCCCGTGCAGCTGGGGAAGGAGGTTGTCCTGGATGAAGGCGCGGGCGGCGCGGAGTTCGGCCACCGGGTCGGGTACGGCGTCCACTTCCAGCAGGACGTCATCGCGCAGGCCGGTACGGAACATCAGGTCGGCCCAGGCGGCCCAGTCGAGCGCACCGGCCCCGACGCGCCGGAAGTAGCGGCGGTGATCGGCGTGGATGTTCTCGTCGATGGGGATGTCGAAGGGCGCCGTACCGGAGGCGTCCTTCCAGTGGGCGATGGCGATCCGCTCACGATGCCGCTCGGCGACGCCGACGGGCTCGCTTCCGGCCAGCGCGATGTGGCCGGTGTCGGGGCAGAAGGACACATACAGCGGGTCGGTGGCCAGCATGAACAGGTCGATGTCGCGCGGTGTCCAGAACACCGAGTGCGCCTCGGTGTGCAGCGCGAGCCGCACCCCGTGTTCGCGCTGTACGGTGGCGGCCAGCTCGTTGAGGCGGTCGCCGAGCGCCCGGGCGTAGCCGAGCCCGGCGAACAGCGGGTTCTCCCCGTCGCGGGTGGTGCGCATCGGCAGCCCGGCCACCATCAGGGAGCAGCCCATGGCGGCGAGGAATTCGGCGTACTCCACGGCCTGCGCGGTGACCGCGCTCCAGTCGGTCGCCTCCAGGCTCGGCTGCCAGGCGATGTCCACGAAGAAGCCGGAGAGCACATCGAGCCCGCGCACGTCGAGTTCCTTGCGGAACCCGCCCGGGGAGCCGAACGCCGCGACCGCGGTGCGCCAGTCGCCGGGCGGAAAGGTGAGTTCCAGGGTGGACAGCCCGGCTTCGACGGCGCCGTCCAGCACCCGGGTCCAGAACCACTCGGGACGCTCGGCGGCGGTGGCGGCGAGCGCGCGCTCGTCGGCCACCTGCCAGAACGCGGGATCGTAGAAGGTGATCAGGTCGGCGCCGAAGCGGGTGCTCACGTTCATGCCTCCAGGGGGTGCAGGGCCCCGTAGGTGCCGTCGAGTGGCGCGGGGCGTTCACAGCTGCTCGTGAGGGCCACCGGGGCGCCGGTGTCCGCGGACACGGCGATGGCCTCCAGGACGTCGAGGGTGTGGAAGGCCAGCCCGGCCGTGGCCCGGTGCGGGGTGCGCTCACGCAGCGCGGCGGCCAGGTCGGCGACGCCCATGCCGCGCAGCAGCTGCTCCTCGCCGCCGGGCCGGGCCAGCGGCGGGACCACGGGGGGAAGTTCGGCCCAGTCCGCGTCGCCGTGGCGGCGCAGGCGCACCGGACCGTCGTAGCCGTTGGGGTCGGGCAGGGAGAGCGTGCCCCGGGTGCCGTAGATCTCGATGAACGGCAGATGGTGGTCCCACACGTCGAAGCTCATCATCACGGTGGCGAGCACTCCGCCCGCGAAGGTGACGGTGGCGGCGGTGTGGGTGGGAACCGTCACCTCGATGGTGTCGACGAGCCGTCCGGGAGCGGTCACGGTGCGGTGCGGGGCGCCGATCCTGCTGGTCCCGTACACCGTCGACACCGGGCCCAGGCAGTTGATCAGGGCGGTGAGGTAGTACGGCCCCATGTCCAGGGCGGGGCCGCCGCCGGGCCGGAACAGAAACGTCGGATCGGGGTGCCAGGTCTCCGCCCGCGAGTGCGTCACGAATGCCGTCGCCCCGACCGGCTCACCGATCACACCGTCGTCGATCGCGGCCCGCGCGGTCTGCCCGGCCGAGCCCAGGAACGTGTCCGGCGCGGCCCCGAACAGCAGCCCCCGCCGGTCGGCCTCGGCGAGTCCGGCACGGGCGGCGGCCACCGTGTCGGCCAGCGGTTTCTCGGCGTACAGATGCTTGCCCGCGGTCAGGGCCCGCTCGCTGACGGCGGCATGCGCGGTGGGCGGGGTGATGTTGACGACCACGTCGATGTCCGCGCGGTCGAGCAGCTCATCCACCGCGCACGGGGTGGCGCCGGACGCGGCGGCGGCCGACTCGGCGCGTACGGGATCGGCGTCGGCCACCGCGACCAGCGCCAGCGCTGGGAAGCGGGACATGCCGGTGGCGTACCGGCCGAAGATGTTGCCGCAGCCGATCACACCGACACGGACGGGGACGTGCATCGTGCCTCCTGCCTGACCTGCCCTGAAGCGCTCAGAGGGGGTGGGAGCGGTGGCCGCCGCGAGCGGGCGGACCTTGTGTGGTGGGGCGGCGCGCCGGTGAGAGCGATGCCGGACACCCGCACCTGAGAACGGGAAACGGTCCTGGCGGGCCCGAGACCGGGTGACGGTCTTCCGCGGGGCTCCGCCGCCCGGCAACTATCACTCCGTGGACGAGCCGAAGACAATACGGAACTTATGGCAGATCCGGCGAAACCCGCCCGGACACCCAGCCGCCCCGACCGGAGGAGACGGGGCGAATCCGCCCATTGACTCCCCGGCCGCGACCCGCCTAGCCTGCCGCACACCACCGGGACACCAGCCGGACGCAGCTCACCCGGCTCACCGGGGAACGGAGCGATGCGTATGCCATCGACTTTCGCCGGATCCGGCGAAACCGGCCCACTCGGCGAGGAAGCCCCCGCACGTGCGGGACTCCGGGACCTCAGCGAACTCGCCACCCTCATCGCCACCGGGCGCGCCGCCTCCAAGAGCGACCTGGCCCGGCTGACCGGCCTGTCCCGCACCACGGTCAGCAAACGCCTGGACGCCCTGGTCCGGCGCGGACTGCTCACCTCCCACCTCGGCGACTCCACCGGCGGCCGCCCCGCACTGGAACTCGGCATCGACCCGGCCGCCGGAGTCGTCGCCGCCGTCGACGTCGGCGCCGCACACTGCCGCGTCGGCGTACTCGACCTCGGCGTACGTCTGCTCAGCGACACCTACGTCGACTTCCGCCCCGACGCGGGCCCCGGCCCCGCGATGGCCGCCATCCTCGCCAGCCTCGAAGAACTCCTCACCGGACTCGACCGCCGGTGGTCCGATGTGCGCGCCATCTGCATCGGCGTCCCCGGCCAGGTCGACGCCGAGACCTCCGTCCCGATCCGGCCCGTGATGCTCCCCGGCTGGGAGGGCTTCAGACCGCAGGAAGCCCTCTCTCAGGTGTGTGACGTGCCCGTCCTCGTCGACAACGACGCCAACCTGATGGCCCTCGGCGAATACCGGGCCCGCGCACAGCCGGTGGACCAGATGGTCTTCGTCAAGGTCGGCTCCGGACTCGGCTGCGGCATCATCAGCAACGGCACCGTCCACCGGGGCGCCAACGGAATCTCCGGCGAGATCGCCCACGTACGGCTGCGCGGCACCGACTACCAGGACCGGCTCTGTGGCGGCTGCGGCAACTCCGGCTGCCTCGGCGCGGTGGTCAACGGCGAGGTCATCGCCGCCCGGCTCGCCCGGGAGGGCCTGCCGGTGAAGACCAAATGGGACGCCATCCGGCTCGCCCAGCAGGGCGAACCCCGCGCCCTGCGCGCCGTACGAGAAGCCGGTGAACGCCTCGGCGAAGTCCTCGCCGCCATGGTGTGCTTCCACAACCCCGACCTCATCGTGGTCGGCGGCGCCTTCGCCATCCTCCAGGACGACCTGCTCGCGGGCATCCGCAGCGTCGTCTACGAACGCGCCCTCGCCCAGGCCACCCGCCGCATCAGCATCGAGACGACGACCCGCAACGCCGACCTCGGCCTGCTCGGCGCCGGGTATCTGGCCGTGGAACGCGCCCTGTCACCCGCGGGCCTCGCCGCCTGGCTCTGACACTTTCGGGTGGACTTCCCCCGACTGCCCCGCCCCGCGTGGATCCGTCCCCCGAAACTCTGACGGGCGGGGGCAGAGGCTGAGGAGGGGGATATGGCGGGCGACACCGTTCTGTTCGCGGTCCGGGAGCACCCCGGGGACGACACGGCCGGGGCCGAGCAGCTGCACAGGATCCGCGAGGCGGTCGAGACCGCCGGATTCGCGGTGCGCTGGGCCGGGACCGGAGCCGAGGCCCGCACGGTGCTGCGCACCGAGGCCGGGCTGGCCGCGGCGCTGGTGGACTGGCAGCTCGAGCCCGATGGCGATTCGGACGGCGATTCGGACGGCGATTCGGATGGCGCGAAGGGTGGCGAACCCGGCGGCGGCTCCGCGGTCCTGCGCGACATCGGCCGACGGTTCCAGGGCCTGCCGGTCTTCCTCATCGCCGCCGACGAAGGCTTCGAGGACCTGCCCCTGTGGGTATCGGAGACCGTCGTCGGATATGTGTGGCCGGAGGAGGACACCGCCTCCTTCATCGCCGGACGCGTCTCCAGCGCTGCCCGCGCCTACCGCGAAGCCGTACTGCCGCCGTTCTTCAAGGCGCTGCGCCACTTCGACGACACGCACGAGTACTCCTGGCACACCCCGGCCCACGCGGGCGGCGTCGCCTTTCTGAAGTCACCGGTGGGCCGGGCCTTCCACGACTACTTCGGCGAGCGGCTGTTCCGCAGCGACCTGTCCATCTCCGTCGAAGCCCTCGGCTCCCTGTTCGAGCACACCGGGCCCATCGGCGAGGCCGAGCGGAACGCCGCCCGGGTCTTCGGCGCCGACCTCACGTACTTCGTCCTCCACGGCGATTCGACCTGCGATCGCCTCGTCGGCCACTTCAGCGTGACCCGCGACGAGATCGCCCTCGTCGACCGGAACTGCCACAAGTCGGTGCTGCACGGGCTGGTCATCTCCGGCTCACGGCCGGTGTATCTGATCCCCACGCGCAATGGCTACGGCCTCTCCGGACCGCTGCCCCCGGGCGAGATCGAGGCGGACAACGTGGCCGCACGCATCGGGGGAAACCCGCTGACGCGCCATGCGCTCTCCCGCCACGCCCAGTACGCGGTCTTCACCAACTCCACCTACGACGGCCTGTGTTACGACGCGCTCCAGGCCGCCCGGGCCTTCGCCGCCAGCACACCGCGGGTCCACTTCGACGAGGCGTGGTTCGCCTACGCCCGCTTCCACCCCCTGTACGCCGGGCGCTACGGGATGTCCGTAGGACCCGACACCTTCCCCGGCCCGGACCGGCCCACCGTCTTCGCCACCCAGTCCACCCACAAGCTGCTGGCCGCGCTGTCGCAGAGCGCCATGGTGCACATCAAGCCCGCGCCCCGGGCCCCGGTGGAGCACGACCGGTTCAACGAGGCGCTGATGATGCACGGCACCACCTCCCCGCTGTATCCGATGATCGCCTCCTTGGACGTCGCCACCGCGATGATGGACGGCCCCCAGGGCCGCTGGCTGATCGACGAGGCGTTGACCGAGGCGGTCCGCTTCCGCCAGGCGGTGGTGCGGATCGGCCGCCGTATCGAGGCCGCCGGTGACCGCCCCGCCTGGTTCTTCGGCGTCTGGCAGCCGGATACGGTGACCGATCCGTCCACCGGCGAGCGGCTGCCCTTCGACCGGGCCCCGGCCGAGCTGCTGCGCACGGAACCGTCGTGCTGGGAGCTGGAACCCGAGGCGGAGTGGCACGGCTTCCCCGGCCTCGACCAGGGCTACTGCATGCTCGACCCCCTCAAGGTGACCGTGACCTGCCCGGGGATCAACGCGATTGGCCACATGGCCGATTGGGGAATCCCCGCCCGGATCCTCACCGCCTACCTGGCCACCCGCGACGTCGTGGTGGAGAAGACCGACACCTACACCACCCTGGTCCTGTTCTCCATGGGTATCACCAAGGGCAAGTGGGGCACCCTCCTGGATGCCCTGATGGACTTCAAGTCCCTCTACGACGAGGACACCCCGCTCGACCGTGTCCTGCCCGGGCTGGTCACCGCGTACCCGAACCGCTACACCGGTGCGACGCTGCGCGGGCTGTGCCAGGAGATGCACGACCATCTGCGCGAGGCGAACCTCGTCCAACTGCTGGACACCGCCTTCCAGGAGCTGCCGGAGCCGGTCGCCCCTCCGCAGCTCTGCTACCAGTGCCTGATCCGCGGCGGTACGGAGCGCGTCCGGCTGGCCGACGCGGCGGGCCGGGTGGCCGCGGCCATGGTCACCGTCACGCCGCCCGGCATCCCGGTCCTGATGCCCGGCGAGGGCATCGGCACCGTGGACGGTCCGCTGCTGCGCTATCTGACCGCCCTGGAGTCGTTCGACCGCCGCTTCCCCGGATTCCGCAGCGAGACCCACGGGGTGACCATCGACTCCGAAACCGGCGACTACCTCATCGAGTGCCTGTCCCGCGACGAGAGCACCCACCACGATGCCCTGCCGGAACCCCGCACGGTCGTCAGACCTCAGACCACGTACACCTCCACGGCGCGCCCGTCCGGATCGTCCACCACCTGACGGCCGGGAGCCAGCGGCGGAGTCATGGTGCGGCCGTCGACCGTGAAGCCCAGCCGCACACGGGACGCGGGCCGCTCGGCGGTGGCGGGATACAGCTCGATCACCGTGCCGTCCGGCAGGGTGGCGGCGTAGTGGACCGGCCCGCGCCCGTGCCGCTCCTGGACGAAGGACAAGCCCAGGCCGGTGTAGAACGCGCGGCACTCCTCCACATGGTCGCTGTAGAGGACCAGGAGGGCGATGCGGGTGGCCTTGACGGGTGCGGCGGACATGAAGCTCCCTACTGATCGTTCGAGTCAGACCTCCGACTCGCCCCACGAGGTGACGCGCACGTCGTCGCCCACGGACAGTTTGCCGGAGCGCAGCACGGCGTACTTCGTGCCGAAGGCCACGCCACCCTCGGCGGCCCGGCGGTAGGCGGCCAGGGTGCGCAGCGGCTCGGGGCCCGCCTTGGTGCCGGACCGCTGGTCGACCATGGCGACGGCGCAGCGGATGGCGAGCTTGGCGTAGCCGAGCTCCGTGTCGCCGATGGCGATCCGGTGGGCGCGGTCCTCGGTGTGCGGGGTGTCCCAGCCATCGACGACGATGTTCGGGCGGAAGCGGTCCATGGGGAGGGGCGGGGCGCCGCGCTCGCCCAGCCGCTCGTTCAGCAGAGCCAAGGTGGACCGGGAGAGGACGTGCACGGCGCAGCTGTCGGCGTACCCCGAAGTGCCGGGCGTACGACCGTCGGTGACCCGGTCGTGATCGGCCGGAACCCGCACCAGACGGCTCGGGGCGCCGAGGACGTCGGACAGCCACGCGGCGGCTCCGTCGCCCTGGTCGATGCCCCGGAACGGCGCCCCGAACAGCTCGACGTCGCGCGGCCGACCGGACGTGTCGACGTCCACCCCGACCGGGCCCGACCCGCCCGGGGCGCGCAGGGTGAGTCGTAACCCGTCGGTGCTGACCTCGGGGCGGATCAAGGCCAGCCGCGGGTCGCGCCGTTGGCTGCGGAAGACACCCTCCTCGCTGATGACCATGAAACTGCGGTCATGAGCGAGCCCCGCGGGTGTCAGCACCGCGGTGGGCACCGGCATTCCGGCACACCCCTTGATGGGATAGGACAGCAACTCCACGACCCTGGCCACATGATCCCCCTGTCTCCGTGCAGGCCATATCACTGTGATCATATGGAGGCGATCCCCCCTACACTCGTGAAATCCGAACTCGGGCCCCTAAGATGTTTGCGTAAACATGCGACGGGAGGGGGAGCGGAGCATGCCTGCCGGGTTGGTCGCGCTGGCGCTGGGCAGTTTCGGGATCGGCCTGACCGAGTTCGTGATCGCGGGCCTGCTGCCCCAGGTGAGCCGCGACCTGGACGTCTCCGAGGCCATGGCCGGGTGGCTCATCTCGGGATACGCCCTGAGCGTCGCGATCGGCGCGATCCTGCTCACGGCCGCCACCACCCGACTCCACCGCAAGGCCGTCCTCGTGGGGCTGGTGGCGTTGTTCGTCCTCGGCAACCTGCTGTCCGCTGTCGCGCCCACGTACGCCATGGCGCTGCTCGGCCGCATAGTGGCGGCCCTGTGCCACGGCTCGTTCTTCGGCATCGGCTCGCTTGTCGCCCGCCGCATGGTCCCGCCGGAGCGGGCCTCGCGCGCGGTCGCCGTGATGTTCGCGGGGCTGACGGTCGCCAACGTGCTGGGCGTGCCGTTCGGCGCCCTGGTCGGCGAACACTACGGCTGGCGCGCCACGTTCTGGGCGATCACCGGGATCGGTGTGCTGGCCGTGGCCGCCATCGCCGGGTGGGTTCCGGCCTGGGCGGGCGCGGTGGACGAGGCCCACCGCACAGCCGGGCTGCGCCCCCAGCTACGCGCCTTCCGCTCGCATCAGGTGTGGCTGACCCTGACCGCCACCGCCCTCGGCTACGGCGGCATGTTCGGGGCGTTCAGCTACATCGCGTACACCTTCACCGAGGTCACCGGCTTCTCCAGCGCCGATGTCGCCTGGCTGCTCGTCGTCTACGGCAGCGGCCTGGTCGTCGGCAACGTCGCCGGGGGCCGTGCGGCCGACCGGGACCGCGACCGCACGCTGATCGTGTCCCTGGCCGGGCTCGCCGCCACGCTCGCCGCGTTCGGGCTGCTGGCCGAGGGGCGAGTGGCGTCGGTGGTCCTGGTCTTCCTGATGGGCGTCTTCGGGTTCGCCGCCGTCCCCGGCATGATCACCCGTGTTACGGACGCCGCCCATGGCGCGCCGCTGGCCGCCAGCGCCAACGTCTCGGCCTCCAACGTCGGCAACGCTCTGGGCGCCTGGCTCGGCGGCCTCGCGATCAGCACGGGCCTCGGTTACACCGCACCGCTGTACGTGGGCGCCGCGGTGGTGACGCTCGGCCTCGCCGTGATGGCGGTCACCGCCCGCACCGCCCCGGCCGCCGCATCAGTGGGGTGACGGTCAGCCGCCGATCTTCGCCTTGGTGGCCTTGGCGACCTCGCACGTCTTCGGCATGGCCGCGGAGTCGCCCTTCCACGCGGAGGACGCGAGCGCCGTCTTCATGGCCCCGGCCTGGACGGGCAGCTGGCTGAGCGTGGTGTAGGCCGCGTCGTCGGGATGCGCGGAGTTCAGGAAGCGGACCTTGACGGTGTAGGCGTAGTCCGCCGCGCCGTGCACGTTGTTGACCTGGACGACGGCGAACAGCTTGGCCGCGTCGCGTATCTGGCAGGACTTGATGCTCACTTCCACCTTGGACGTGACGGGCTGTGTGGTGCCGGACGCGCCGTCCGACGAGCCCTTCGCGGCGGTCTTCGACGGCGTCGCTTTCGAGTCCGCTGCACCGCTGCTGCTGGTGCCCTTCTTCTCGTCCTTCCCGCCCTTCCCGGCGGCGGAGCCCGCGTCGTCGGACCCGCCGCCGGAGCAGGCCGTGAGGGCGAGGAGGGCGGAAACGGCGAGCGCGGCGGCGCGCGGAAGGTGGCGCATGGTGGGACAGTCCCCCGTCAGGACATGGATTCGCCGGCGGACCGGCCCAGTCCGCTTCACGCTAGCACCCGCCGGAGGAGGCAGGCGCACCGGAGGACGCCGGGGTGGCCGCCCGATGGGCACTGCTCAGGAGACCGTGCCGGTCACCGAGGCTCCCGTCTTCGTGACGTGGTACGTCACCGAGGCACCGCTCCAGAAGTGGAAGGTGAGCGTTACCCGTGAACCGTCCCCGAGCGAGCTGAAGAAGTCGGGGGTGAGCTTGATGGCGTCGCCGGTGTACGCCGAGAAGGCGGCGTCCCACTGCTGGTACGGGGTCCAGTCGGCCGGTCCCGCGTTGCCGCCGTCGTCGTACCTGGCCTCCATCGTGGCCAGCAGGTCCCCGCGGAACCGGGTGGGGATGGCGAAGGCATCCGTGGTCCCGGTGACGCTCGACAGCACCGGTGTGTCGTACGTGATGATGTCGATCCGCCAGGGGACACCCCGCGAGAACCTGGCCTCCAGCGTGGCGTTGACCCCGTAGGCGCGGTCACCGGCAAGCCGGGTGAGCGCCGTGGCCGTCAGCGTGAGCTGGTTGCCCGAGACGGTGTAGTCCTGCCCTTCGACCAGGTTGCGGCTGCCTTGCCGGAGGCCCTGGAAGTCGGTGCCGTTCGGGTTCAGGGCCATCGTCTGGCTGGTGATGTCGCCGGATTTGGGCAGGAACACCATGTCGCTGGAGGCGGTTCCCGACGCGGTGGTCCAGCTGGACTTGATCTGGCCGAACAGCTCCGGGTCCCGCCACGTCAGTTCGTTGCGGTTCAGGAACTGACCGGCGTCCCACAGCATCGTGGTGAGGTTCCGCTTGCGCGCGTAGTTGCCCACGAACTCGAAGTACTTGCGCACCTCGCCCCGTTCGATGATGCCGGGCCGGTTGTGGTCATAGGCGAGCAGGGCGTACTCGCCGATGATGACCGGGACACCGTGTGCGACGAAGGTGTTGTACGCCCGGTCGAACGTCTCGGTGAGGTCCCGTTCCGAGGTGGCGTCGAAGCGGGTGTACCCGGCGATGTTCACACTGAACGGCCACCATCCGTAGAAGTGGACGGTCGCCGCCACCATGGGATCGTCCAGCTCGGCGATCTCGGTGGCCAGCGCGTCGAGGCGGTCCTGATCGGCGTTGGTGTACAGGGTGGGCAGGATGAGCAGCCGCTTGGCGTTCCCGCCACCGGAATCCCGCACGATCCGGTGGAACGCGCGGTTGAGTTCCGCCAGCAGCCGGTAGCTCTGGTCGTCCCCGGAGGTGTTGGTGAACGTCGGCTCGTTGATGCTCTCGAACACCAGCCGCGACGACGCGTCCCGGAACTCCGCGGCGATCTGCGTCCAAGTCGCGGTGTACCGGGCGAGGACGGCGTCGTGGTCCGTCGCCATGTCGTCGACCCACATCCACGAGTCGTGATGCGAGTTGACCATGACGTACAGGCCCTCCGCGAGCGCCCAGTCGACCACCTTGCGGACCTTCGCCATCCAGACCGGATCGATCAGGTAGCCGGGCGCCGCACCCTGATGGCCGCCCCAGGTCACGGGCAGCCGAATGCTCTTGTAACCCTGCGACTTGACCTTCCGGATGAGCGCCTGGGTGACGGGAGGATTGCCCCAGGAGGTTTCGTCGGGGATGGCGTCGTACGTGTTGCCCAGGTTCCATCCGGGCTGCATGGCCGCCACCGCGCTGCGGGCGGCCGGGGCACTGGGCGGCGGTACGGACCGATCGGCGGCGGAGGCGTACGCGCCGGGCACCACCGGGAGCAGGGCGAACGCCAGGACGAACGCCACCAGCCGCACCCTGGGCCACCGGGGAAGCAAACGTGCCGGTTTCCTCAACATCACGTGCACCCTCCACCTTCGAGCCGACGGAGAACTGCGTACCGAAAGAAACTTTCGTCGTGTGCGGCGGAGAACCTAACATGGCGTCACGGAAGAGACCACAGCCATGCCGCAGCCCAGTTGGCGCGATCGGAAGGCGACCTTGGCGGACCACGCAGCGGAGCGACCGGCGGACCGGGAAGGCCGACAGGGCGACGCGTCCAGGCCGGTCACGATCGCGTACATCGCCGAGTCGGCGGGGGTGTCGGTCCCCACCGTGTCGAAAGTGCTCAACGGGAAGTCTGGAGTGTCCGCGGACACCCGCGCCCGGGTCGAGGAGCTGATCAACCGCCACGGGTATCGCAAACCCACCGGTGCGGGCCGCAGCAACGTGGTGGAGCTGGTGTTCCGCGAGCTGGAGAGCATGTGGGCCGTGGAGATCATCCGCGGTGTGGAGCGGGTGGCCCGCGAGCGCCGGGTCGGCGTCCTGGTGTCCGAGTTCGGACTGCACGACACCCCCGCCCCGACCTGGGACGACACCGTTTCCCGGCGCCCGAACTGCGTGCTGTCGGTGGCCCAGCTCTCCGAGGCCGAGCGTGCGCAACTGACGGCAAAGGGGATCCCGTTCGTCGTCTTCGATCCGACGACCGAACTGCCGGACGACGTCCCGTTCGTCGGCGCCACCAACTGGTCCGGCGGCCGGGCCGCCACCCGCCATCTGACCGAGCTGGGACACCGGCGCATCGCCATGATCAGCGGGCCCGAGCACGTACTGTGCTGCTGCGCCCGCGTGGACGGCCACCGGTCCGCCCTCCGGGCCGCCGGCCTGGCGGCCGACCCGGAGCTCCTCGTGTACACCGGCCTCACCCGCGACGACGGCTGCGCCGCGGCGCGCACCCTGCTGTCCCGCGCCGACCGCCCGACCGCGATCTTCACGGCCAATGACCTCCAGGCCCTCGGGGTGTACCAGGCCGCACGCGAGGCGGGCCTGCGCATCCCCGACGACCTGAGCGTCGTCGGCTTCGACGACCTGCCGGTCGTCGCCTGGGTGGACCCGCCCCTGACCACCGTTCACCAGCCCTTGACCGAGATGGCCGTGGCGGCGACGGAACTCGCGCTCGCCCTCGGCCGAGGCGAGAAGGCACCGCAAACCGGTCTGGAGATCGCCACGACCCTGACGGTCCGGGAGAGCACGGCACCGCCGAGGAGCCATTGACCGCCGTTGAGGCCGTCGCTAGCCTCCGGAAGAAACTCTCTGTGGCAGATGCGCGAAAGTTTCTCACCGCTTCCTGATCGGGGACTCATGAGAGCGCCGGGCGTGTCCGAGACCAGCGACAACACCATCGAGAACCCGGTGCTCCCCGGGTTCCATCCCGACCCCAGCATCTGCCGGGTGGGCGCGGACTACTACCTGGCGTGCTCCAGCTTCGAGTACGTCCCCGGCGTACCCCTCTTCCACAGCCGCGACCTGGTCCACTGGACGCAGATCGGCAACGCCCTGGAACGGCCGAGCCAACTGCGCCTGCCGCCCGAAGCCACCTCATCCGGCGGGATCTACGCGCCCACACTGCGCCACCACGACGGCCGGTTCTGGCTGATCACCACGAACGTCTCCGACGGCGGCCACCTCCTGGTGACCACAACCGATCCGGCCGGTCCCTGGTCCGACCCGGTCCGGCTGCCCGGAGTGCCCGGCATCGACCCGGATCTCGCCTGGGACGACGACGGCACCTGCTGGTGCACCTATGCCGGAGTCGAGCAGATCCGCATCGACCCCCACACCGGGCAGTCCTTCGGCCCGCCGCGTCGGCTCTGGTCCGGCACCCCCGGCGCCAAGGCCCCGGAGGCGCCGCACCTGTACCGCATCGGCGACCACTGGTACCTGCTCATCGCCGAAGGCGGCACCGAGCGGGGCCACGGCGTGTCCATCGCCCGAGGCCCCGCGCCCACCGGTCCCTTCGAGCCCTGCCCCGACAACCCGATCCTGACGCACCGCGGTATCGACCACCCCATCCAGAACACCGGCCACGCCGATCTCGTCCGGGCGCCCGACGACTCATGGTGGATGGTGCTGCTCGGGGTGCGCCCGGGCGGTGGCACCCCCGGCTGGCACGTACTCGGCCGCGAGACGTTTCTCGCGCCCGTGAGCTGGGCCGACGGCTGGCCAGTCGTCGGCGAACTGTCGCTTGCCCTGCCCGCACCCCCGTGGCCGCTTCAGCCGGATGCGGTCCCGCCGGTCCGGGACGACTTCGACCGCGGCGAACTGGCCCCGTACTGGATCTCGCCCCGTCAGCGCCCCGCGGAGAACTGCACCACCAGGGAGCGGCCCGGCTGGCTGACCCTGCGCGCCCTCGGCAGCTCCCTCGACGGTCCGGACGTGATGTTCGTCGGCCGCCGACAACAACACCTGTCCTGCCGGGTACGCGCCCTGATCGACCCGGCGGACGGGCGCGGCGGGCTGGCCGTCCGCCTCGACGAGCGGCACCACTACGCCCTCGAGGCGGCACCCGGCGAGGTGCGCGTCCTCGCCCGCATCGGCCCGCTGCACACCGTGGTGGCGACCCGGCAGGTACCCGCCGGCCCCCTGACCCTGAGAATCGAGGTGGTCGCCGCGCGGACCGTGACCGAGGCGCGCACCGGCCCGGACACCCTCTCCCTCGGCTTCGAGGAACCGGACGGCACGTTCGCCGACCTCGCCACGCTCGACGGCCGCTATCTGTCGACCGAGGTGGCGGGCGGCTTCACCGGCCGGGTCATGGGAATGTACGCCTCGGCCGGAGCCGTGCTCATCGACTGGTTCGACTACGAACCGCTCGGCGACTGAGCCTGACCTGTACCGACGGCTTGTTACTCGGGCTGCCCGTTGACGGTGCGGAGCAGCCGCAGCGGATTGTCGTCCCTCAGAGCGGGAGGAAGAAGATCCTCCGGCGCGTCCTGGAACACCACCGGCCGCAGGAAACGCCACGCGGCGGCCGTTCCCACGGAAGTGTGCACGGTGGTGGCCGCCGGGTAGGGGCCGCCGTGGTTCTGGGCGTGGGTGACCGCGACGCCCGTGGGCCATGCGTTGAAGACGACCCGCCCGGCGCGCTGCTGGGCCAGCTTCACCAAGCGCTGACAGCCGCCGTCGGCGGACCCGGCCGTGTGGATGCTCACCGTCAACGCGCCCTCGACGCTGGCGAGAGCGTCACCGGCCTCCTCGATGCTGTCGTGGGGAACCACCACGGCGGCAGGGCCGAAGCATTCGTCGAGCAGGACCTCGGCGGCATCGCGGAGCCGGGCCACGGAGGTGACACCGATCAGGCTGGGGGAGACCAGCGGTGCTCCGCCGTCGTCCCGGGTGACGGCGCCCTTGACGAGCACATCCGTCCCCGCGGTCCGCGCGATCTCCTCGAGCCGCCGCTGATACCCCTCCGCCATCGCCGGGGTCAGCATCGGCGCGGCGGACACCTTCCGTACCTCCTCGGCGATGAGGTCGATCATTCCCGCGTCCCGGGGCACCAGGAGCACACCGGGCTTGGTGCAGAACTGACCGTTGCCGAGGGTGTAGGAGCCGACGAAACCGGCGGCGATCTCGGCACGCCGCTGCGCGAGCGCCTCGGGGGTGACGATGACGGGGTTGATGCTGCCGAGTTCGCCGTAGAACGGGATGGGCGTCGGGCGAGAGGCGGCGATGTCGAACAGGGCGCGGCCGCCCTGAAGGGAACCGGTGAACGCCGCGGCCGCGACCCGGGCGTCTCGCAGCGCCTCCGTCCCCGCCTCCCGGCCACTGATCATGGCGAACGTGCCGTCAGGCGCCCCGGCACCGGTCAGGGCCTCGCGCACGATGGCCGCCGTCGCGGCGGAGGTACGGGGGTGTCCCGGATGGGCCTTGAGGACGACGGGACACCCCGCCGCGAGGGCGGACGCGGTGTCGGTCCCGGCGACGGAGAAGGCGAAGGGGAAGTTGCTGGCAGCGAAGACGAGGACCGGTCCGATGGGCACCTGGTGGCGCCGCAGTTCGGGGCGCGGGCCCAGGACGAAGTCGGGGTCGGCCCGGTCGATCGTGACGTCGAGGTAGGCACCGGAGCGGACGTGGTCGGCGAACTGGCGCAGCTGCACCGTGGTGCGCCGTACCTCGCCGGTCAGGCGGCCGGTGGGATATCCGGTCTCTCCGGCCGCCACCTGCGCGAGGTGTTCCGCGTTCGCGTCCAGGGTATCGGCGACGGCCGTGAGCGCGTCGGCCCTGGCCCGGGGCGTGAAGCTCTCCCAGAGTGGGGCGGCTTCGGCGGCCCGGGAGAGGACGCGGTCGATCTCCTCGGGGGAGGTGTCCGGCAGAGGTTCGGATGGGCGGGTGGTGGTGCTCATGGGTTTCATGTCCCTCGGGGTTGTCGATCTGGCTCTGGCCGCCGGTGTTTCAGGCGGCGAACGTGTCCCGGTAGCTGCCGAGCCTTCCCTTGTGGAAGACCAGCGGCTCTCCCGGTCCGGTGGCCATACGCAGGACGCGGGCGATGACGATGATGTGGTCGCCGCCGTCGAGTTCCTGGGCCAGCCGGCAGTCGATCCAGGCGACGGCGCCGTTGACGCGCGGGACGCCGTCGGGGGAGGGGTGCCATTCCACATCGGCGAACTTGTCGCCGCTCTTGCGGGAGAGGGACCGGCAGACCGCGTCCTGGCCCTCGGCGAGGACGCTGGCGCTGAAGAGGCCGGTGTCGCGGACCTTGGGCCAGCTGCTGGAGGTGCGGGCCACGCTGAAGGCGGCCAGCGGCGGGTCCAGGGAGAGCGACTGGAAGGTCCCGACGATCAGGCCCGCGGGCCGGGCGGTGGACGGCTCGACGCCCGTCACCGCCACCACGCCGGTGGGCAGGTGGGACATGACGTGACGGAAATCCATCTGGTCGATCTGGAGCTCGGCGGTGGCGGCGGCAACAGGGGTGGTGGCGGCGATGGCGGTGGTCATGGCGGACGCTCCCTTCGATGGAGTCACAGCGGATGAGAACGGTCGGACAGCGGGCGCGACGGACTCACCACGCCGTCGCGATGTCCCGCGCGACGCGCAGGCCGCGCTCGATGGCGCCGTCGATGAAACCGGCCCAGAGATCGGCGTTGTCACTGCTGGCGAAGTGCAGGACACCTTCGCTGCGTTGCAGGCCGGGCAGGTACGAGGTCAGCTGGCCGGGGCGCTGCATCAGCCAGGTCTCCCGCGCGTACGGATCGGCCATCCAGTCGTGGCCGGTGACCTCCAGCACCTCCAGGTCGTCCCGCCACACCCGCAGCGCCTCCCGGACGGCGGCGGTGTCGTCGGGGCTGATGCGGGTCGCGTCCGCGCCGAAGGAGACCAGCACGGCGTCGTCGGCACCGGTGTACTCGGTGCGCACCACCGACAGCGGGTGCCGCGCGGAGGAGTAGGCGAAGAAGGGCGTGATCGGCCCGCGCACCCGGATCCACACCTTCACCCCCTTCGAGGCGGTCTTCTCCTTTGCCGCGGCCCGCTTCTCGTGGCACAGCGGCGGCGTGAGGTCGATGGTGTCGAGGAGGTTCTGCCCGAGGGTGACGACCACGGCCCCGGCGGTCATCGTGGTTCCGTCGGCGAGGTGCACACGCGCCTGGTTCTCGTCGTGCTCGATGGCGCGCACGGGGGAGCCGGTACGGATCTCGGCCCGCGTATCGGCCACGATCGCCGAGATCAGGGCGCGCGTGCCACCGGCGAGCCGGAAGACCGCCGAGGCCTCGTGCATCAGGTGCCAGCTTCCGGCCGCGGCGGCGGTCCAGCGCAGGGCGGCCGTGTAGGCGCCCTCGTCCAGGGGCGCGTTGAAGTGCCCGACCCACGCGGCCTCGTTGGCCTGGTACTCCTCCACGCCCAGCCGGAGCTCGTCCAGTTCGTCCTGCAAGCTCCGGCCGTCCACCGACGCCAGGCGCGCGTTGCGCGTGGGGTCGTCCGGACGCGGGATCCAGCCCATCGTGCCCGCCAGCAGACGGCGCATGCCCGGGTCGATGAGCTCCATGAACTCCGGCAGGGAGCCCTTGCGGACCTCGTCCCCGGCCAGCCAGTACGCCTCCTCGGGCCGGGGGCCGCGGGTGACCTCCAGCCCGTAGCGCGTGACCTCGGACCAGCTGTGGGGCTGGGTCCAGTGCAGCCACGTCCCGCCGATCTCCAGGTCGCGCCCGAGCCGGTGGTCGGTCCACACCCGACCGCCCAGCCGGTCGCGGGCCTCCAGCACCACCACGCTCCGGCCGGTGCGTCCCAGCTCCCGAGCGGCGATCAGACCGGCCACACCGCCGCCGACCACAATGACGTCAGCGTCCACCGACATCGCGTCTCACCCTTCCTTCTTCTTCGCTGTGCCGGGCGGTCAAACGGGTGATCCGCTGACGGCGTCCTGGAGCGCGCCGCCCCGCTGCCGGGCGGTGGCGCGCATCTTCGAGGCCGGGTGGTCGGGCAGCGTGCGGCGCTGCCCCACTCCGTAGAAGGTCTCGCGGAGCGTGGCGGCCTTCTCGTCGTAGCTGTCGCGCGCCAGACCCTGCCGGCGCAGCTCCGGAAGGGCCAGCTCGATGAAGTCCTCCCAACCACCGGGCTTCGTCGCGTAGTTGACGTTGAAGCCGTCGAGATCGGCCACATCGCGCCACGTGCGCAGCTCGGCCGCCACCGTCTGCGGGGATCCGACGATCACGGCACCGGTGCCGCCGATGCCGATGAACTCGGCGATCTGCCGGGAGGTCCAGGTACGGGTGGGGTCCGCCTTGGAGAACATCTCCACCATCGAGCGCGAACCGTCCACCTCCGCGTACTCCAGCGGCATGTCCGGGTCCAGGGTGCTGAGGTCGATCCCGGTCCAGCCCGCGAACCGGGCCAGCGCGCCCTCGTAGCTGACGTTCCGCAGATGCCGCTCGTACTTCTCCCGCGCCTGCGTGTCGGTGGGCGCGACGACCACGGTGATCAGCGCGAGGACCTTCACGCTCCTCGGGTCACGGCCCGCCTCCGCGACCGCGGTCCGGACCTTGTCGACACCGCGCCGGGTCATCTCGGGAGTCATCGTGTTCACGAAGACCGCTTCCGCGTTCTGCGCGGCGAAGAGCATGCCCCGGGAGGAGGCACCGGCCTGGAAGAGCATGGGGGTGCGCTGTGGGGACGGCTCGCACAGGTGCACGCCGGGGACGTCGAAGTACGTGCCCTTGTGGTGGATGGGGTGGACGCGCCGCGGATCGACGTAGGCACCGGCCCCGGCGTCGCGGACGACCGCGTCGTCCTGCCAGGAGCTCTCCCAGAGCTGGTAGCAGACCTCCAGGTACTCGTCCGCCATGTCGTAGCGCTTGTCGTGCGGGATCTGCGTACCGAGGCCGAGGTTGCGCGCGGCCGACTCGTTGTACGAGGTGACGATGTTCCAGCCGACCCGGCCTGCCGTCAGGTGGTCCAGCGTGCTGAACTTGCGGGCCAGCGCGTAGGGCTGCTCGTACGTCAGGGACGCGGTGACGCCGAAGCCCAGATGCCGGGTCGCACCGGCCATCGCCGAGATGACCAGAGCGGGGTCGTTGATGGGGAATTGGGCGGCGTCGCGGATGGCCGCGTCGGGGGAACCGCCGTAGACGTCGTGGTAGCCGACGGTGTCGGCGAAGAAGATCCCGTCGAAGCAGGCGTCTTCCAGCATGCGAGCCGTGTCGGTCCAGTAGCTCAGGTCGGTGTAGCGCCAGCCCCCGTCGTTCGCGTCCCGCCAGGAGCCCGCGGTCAGGTGTGCGGGCGCGGACACGTCGAAGGCGAAGAACTTCATCGGCTGATTGCTCATGCTGCGCTCCAAGGCGAGAGGCAGGGCCTTCCTGCGGTGTCGTTCGCGTTCACTTAGCGAACGTGACGTTCATGTTGAGACCTGGTGTGGGGTCGTGTCAACAGGTGAATCGCGGCCTACTGGAGGTGCGAGATCGATTAATGAACGCCACGTTCAGAAGCCAGAGCGCAAAGGCTGCCCACGAAGGGGGTGGCGCTGGGGGAACTCAGGACGTACCTGGGGCGGGCGTGCGGCGCCCGCCGAACGCAAAAACGTCGCCGACGGGAAGCGCTGCGGGCTTGGACCCGCTGCGCCCCGGCGGCGACGCCGTGGCTGTCGCTCTACGCGGAGGCAGGATCCTGCCAGAACACCTCGGTCAGGCTGTCGACGGTCTCCTGCATCTGCTGGAGCGCTTCGGGGATCTGGGCCCGCCCGAACCGGTACCGGGGCCCGTTCATCGTCAAGATCGCCACCAGGTTCCCGGAGGAGTCGCGGATGGGGCGCGACAGCGACAGCAGCTCCTCCTCGAATTCGTTGTCGATGACGCCGAAGCCCTGCTCGCGGATCTGGTCGAGTTCCTTGAGCAGGGTCGTGCGATCGGTGATGGTGCGGGAGGCGTAGCGCTCCAGCTTCTCGGGGAGGAGCGCGAGCACCTTCTCCACGGGCATCTCGGCGAGCAGCACCTTGCCGGTGGAACTGGCGTGCAGCGGGTATTGCTGCCCGACCATGTTGTGCGGCACGATGCCGACCACGTGGGAACCGGCGGCCTGGGTGACCAGTTCGAGGCCGTCCTGGAGGTTGGGCACCGACAAGGTCACCTGCTCGTTGAACTTGTCCGCCAGCTCTTGGAGCAGCGGCTGGGCGCGGGCGACGAGGCCCGCGTGGGGGTCCGCGTAGCGGCCGAGCCGGGCCAGCTCCCAGCCCAGGATGTAGTTGTTGTCGATGCGGTCGACGAAGCCCGTCTTCTCGAAGCTGTGCAGCAGGCGGAACGCGGTGGGCCGCGAGATCCCCGCTGCCTTCGCCAGGGTGGTCACGGTGGCCCCGGACCGAGGTTGTGCCGCCAGCTCGCGCAGCAGCCGCACGCCCTTGGTCACCGACTTGTTGGTCATCTCCGCCGGTGTGGATGCGTCGCTCATGGGGCCCTTTCGTGCTGGAGAAACACCGCGCGTGCGTCCACGCACGAATCTTCTCCGCCCACCCTAACGCCTGCACGTTCAGATAGTGAACGCGCCTGCGCCGAGATGAGTGCGAGGCCCGGGGCGGGCAAGGGCTTCCGATGGGCTATGCGGGCATCGCCGCCAGCACCTCGCGCAGCCAGGGCGCCTGTCCGTCGAACCGCGTCACGGATCGCGGGGGCACCCACCGGTAGGTCTCGTACTCCCCTTTCAGCCGGAGCCTTCGCCGCTCGGTTGCGGCACGGAAGGTGTGCACACGCCACCGGCCGCCCTGCGCGTCCTGAAGCTCCAGGACCGGGCCGGAGTGGAAGTCGACCAGCCCGGCGACCGCGATGCCGGTCCCCTCGAACAGCGTGAGCAGCGCCCGGACGCGCGCCGAGGCACCCTCTTCGAGTACGCCGGTGAGGCAGTGCCACCGTCCCGCGTCGTGTCCGACGTGGCGGCTCCGCTTGAACAGGCCGACGCGTCCGCGCCAGACGAGGACGACGGCGACGGCGGCGCCGGGCTCGACCGTCCGGTCGTGCGACTCACTCACGATCATCCTTGTGGCAGCGTGGGGAAGCCGCTCGCATGTCCGGCCGGTCCGGGCGTCGTGCGAGCGGCTGCCAGGGCAATCCGTCGTCGTGGCCGTCCCCTACAGCGGCGCCTTCTTCATGCGGAGGCCGCGGCGGTGCGGCGCCGAGGTCTCGCTCAGGGAACGGCCCATGGTCTCCGGCGCGAGGACCTGGGAGACCAGGGCGCCGACCGCGCAGATGCCCGCGGCGATGAGCATGCTGGGCCCGGCGCCGAGGTTGTGCATCGACCACGGAAGCAGGAAGGTCCCCATGCCCGCGCCGACGCGGCTGAACGCGGTGGCGAATCCGATCCCGATGCCACGGACCTCCGTGGGGAAGACCTCTCCGGGGTAGACCCCGGTCAGGGCCGTACACATGGCGTTGGCGAAGGCGAAGACGAAGAAGCAGGTCAGCACCACGACCGGGGGTGCCGAGACCCACAGGCCGATGATCACGAGCACGACGGCGCACACCCACTGCTGGGGGATGGTCAGCTTGCGGCGGCCGATGCGCTCGATGAGCAGCAGCGAGACCAGGACGCCGGCGAGGGCGAGCCCGTTGACGCCCAGTGCGCCTGCGAGGCCGTCCCCGAGACCGTAGTCGGACAGCACGCTGGCCGCGAAGGTGGCGATGGCGAAGTACGGGGTGACGGTGCAGAACCAGAACACGGAGGTGAAGGTGGTGGCCCGCCAGTAGTCGCGCGAGAACAGCATCCCGAAGGTGCCCTCACGGGTGGATTCGCTGGTGATGTCGAGGACATCGGAGGGGGACTCGAGGTAGTCGTGGGCGATCCGGTGCGCTTCCTCGGTACGGCCCTTGTTCATCAGCCAGCGCGGGGACTCGGGGAGGCCCAGCCTGGCCAGGAACAGGATCACCGCCGGTACGGTGCTGGTGCCGAGGACGATCCGCCAGTCCGCCGAGAACGCCGAGTTCATCGCGTAGCCGATGCAGAAGGCCAGCATGAATCCGAGGTACCAGGCGACCTGTGAGACGGACAGCAGGCGCCCGCGCAGGCGCGCCGGGGCGAATTCGGTGAGGAGGGGCCAGCCCACCGAATAGTCGGCTCCGATGGCGATGCCCATCAGCAGCCGTACGGCGATCAGTTGCCAGGCCGAGTCGACGAACAGCTGAAGGACCGAGCCGACGAGGAACATCGCCAGGTCGATCGTGAACAGGGGCTTGCGGCCGAGCTTGTCGGCCAGCCAGCCGCCGAGCGGCCCGCCGACGAAGATGCCGACCAGGGCGGACGCTCCGGTCAGGCCCTCCCAGAACAGGGACATGTGCAACTCGGCGGTGGCGGCTGCGATGACCGTCCCGATGATGCCGAGGATGTAGCCGTCGATGAACATGCCGCCGGTGATCAAGCCGGTCATTTTGATCATGAAGCGCTGTTTGTCGACCGGGCTGTCCTCGTCCGTCGCGACGGCATCGGGGTTGCTGGTGGTGGTCACACTTCAGTCCTTCCTGAGGTGAGCATTGCGGTCCGTGCCCGCCCGGGTGACGGCGACGAGGGGTGAGCACTCGGCGTCACGAGCGGTTCGCGCGGGTACGGAGGCGCGGCACGGACACGGATCGGACGAGGCGCTGCCGAGACAGATGATGGCGTTCGGATAGTGAGCGCGACGACCAAAAATTTTCGGAAGCCTGACACGAACCTCGGGGCCCGTCAAGGCTGCCGGTCGCCCTTGCGGGTCGGTTTCACAACCCTTGACAGGCGGATGTGCGCGGCCCACCATCGCCACATCGAGTTGAACGTCACGTTCATTATATGAACACTCAAAGAGGGATCCGATGCAGACTTCCGAGCTCCACGACATCGCCGCGACCCTGCGCACCGCACGGGCCGACGCCACGCCCGTGGCCCCGCCGACGAAGACCTGGCCCGCCCTCGACGTGGACAGCGCCTTCGCCGTCCAGCGAATCGCCACCGAAGCGGCCGTGGCCGAGGGCGACCGAGTCGTCGGCTACAAGCTGGGCAACATCGCCAAGGTGATGCAGGCCGCCTTCGGCCTCGACCAGCCCGACTACGGCTATCTGCTGGGCTCGACGTTCGCCTACGAGGGCGTCCCGCAGAACCGGCGGCACTACATCGAGCCGTTCGTCGAACTCGAACCCGCCTTCGTCCTGGGGCGCGCCCTGCGAGGCCCTCACATCACCGTCGCCGATGTCATCAGCGCCGTCGACTACGCCGTGCCCGCCATCGAGATCATCGACTCGCGCGTGGAGAACTGGACGATCGACCTGCCCGACACCCTGGCCGACAACGGCTCGACCGGCGCCGTCATCCTCGGCGGAACACCGCGCCGGGTCACCGACCTCACTCTGGGCGACACCCGCGGCGTCCTGCACTTCAACGGCCGCCAGGTCATCGAGGGCAACACCAAGAACATCCTCGGCAACCCCTTCGCCGCCACCGCCTGGCTGGGCAACCGGCTTGCCACCTACGACATCGCCTTCGAACCCGGACAGGTCATCCTCCCGGGCAGCTGCCTCCAGGCGATCCCCATGAACGAGACCGGCCACTGGGTGGGCGCCTTCGACGCCTGGGGGACCGTCGAATTCGACGTCACCGACGGCGCATGACGGCCCATTACGGCGTACGTACCGCACGGAAGACCGGCACCACATGACCCGGAGGAGCAGCGAGTTGAGGTTTCCGGAAAAGGTCGCCATCGTCACGGGAGGCGCTGGAGGTGTCGGCAGGACACTGGTGCGCAAGCTGACACACGAGGGCGCCGCCGTCATGATCGCCGACGTCTCGGCGGAAGGCTCCGGCTCGCTCGCGAAAGAAGTGGAGGCCGCCGGCGCCACCGTCGCCTTCGAGGCCGGTGACCTGCGAGAGCGTTCCTACTGTGAGCACGTTGTCGCCCGGACCGTGGAACGCTTCGGCGGGGTCGACATCCTCATCAACAACGCCGGGATCATGTTCGAGCACAGCCTCTCCCGCCTCCGGGTGGAGGAGTGGGATCTCATGATGGCCGTCAACCTGGGAGCCCCGCTGTTCCTGGCCCAGGCGGCCCTGCCGCAAATGCGCGACCGCGGTGGCGGGAGCATCGTCAACATCGGCTCCATCGAAGGGCTCGGGGCAAATCCCGGCCCCACGGCGTACTGCGCCTCCAAGGCGGGAATCCACGGCATGACCCGCGCCATGGCGGTCGATCTCGGCGAGGACAACATCCGCTGCAACGCGATCGCCCCCGGGTGGATCACCTCCGAACTCAGCGAGAAATACCTCGCATCCCACGCCGACCCGGACGCGGCCCGCGACGCGTTGAACCGCCTGCACCCCCTGGGACGGGTGGGCCGGCCCACCGACGTCGGCGATCTCGCCGTCTACCTGGCCGGTGACGGCTCACGCTCCCTGACCGGGAAGACCGTGGTGCTCGACGGCGGCAGGACGGCGAAGCTCCCCATGCCGTCGTCCTAGCCGCCGTTCGACGCGATCCCCGCCGACCCGCAAAGCGACGACGAGAGACACAGAGGACATGAACAGCCTGACCACACACATCACCCCCGAGCACTACCGCAAGGTGATGGGCCGCCTGCCCACCGGAGTCGTGGCGATCACCGGGGTCGACGAGGACGGAAACGACGTGGGCTTCATCGTCGGCTCCTTCCATTCCCTCTCCCTCGACCCGCCGATCGTCACCTTCAGCGTGGGCCACACCTCCTCGACCTGGCCCCTGATCCGCCGACAGCATGTCTTCACCGCGAACGTGCTCTCGCACACCCAGGTGGACACCTGCCGTGCCCTGGCCCGCAAGGGAGCGGGCAAGTTCGAGTCGGTCGCCTCCAGCCGCGGGCCGATGGGCACCCGCCACCTGACCGGCTCCATCGCTCTGATCGACTGCCGAGTGCAGGCCGAAGTGCTGGTGGGAGACCACTTCATGGTCGTCGCGGCCGTCGAGTCGATGGAAGCCGCGCCCGGCGATCCCCTGCTGTTCCAAGCCGGGGACTACGGCACGTACACCACCCTCTCCACCTGACCGAGCACGAGCACCGAAGGAAGCCGACCCATGGAACACGACCGGATCGAGTTCATCCTCCGCGCCTGGCGAGCCGCCTGGGAAGAAGGGGACACCGACACCTTCGCGAAGATCCTCGCCCCCGGCTATGTGCGCTACACCAAGACCGGCTCCGAGGACATCGACGCCCTCCGCCGGACGATCGAGGCATCCCGCACCGCCTTCCCCGACCTGAAGGTCGAGATCCTCGACACCGTCGAGCAGGCCGACACGCTCGCCCTCCGCTGGCGCAGCCACGGTACCCACACCGGTTCCTTCATGGGCGTACCGCCCACCGGGAGGGCGGTGACGGTGACCGGAGCGAGCTTCTGCCGCTTCGCGGGCGAACTCCTCAGCGAAGAGCAGGTGGTGTGGGACCCGAGGGAACTCCTCAACGCCATGAACATCTGGGCGGTGGGATCCCACGCGTAACACCTGGACAGCCTGGGGGCGCTGCCGGTGACGTCAAGGGCCGTGGCGAGGGCGAGGCGGGACGCCGCCGTGCCCGACGGGGGGTTCGCTTCGGCCAGACGCCAAGGTGTGCCGGCCCTGTTGCTGCTGTTGACGGTGTTCGGGCCGCTCTCTCCGACCAATGCGGCCGGCGCGGCATCCTCCTCGCAGGCGTCACCGAGCACATCGTCACCTCCGAGCCGTGCGCCGTCTGCCCCATCATCGAGGCAATCATCCTTGCCCGCCTGGTGCAGGGGGGGCTTGCCGTCATCGCCCAGGCTGCGGGCCGTGACCTCTACTCCGGCGGTCAACTGCTCCTCTTCTACGGCCGTCTCGCCGTCGTCGGCGGCATCGCCGCGTTCATCGGCCCGATGCTGGGATCGAGAGAGACCTCGGCCGTGTTTCAGGTGGCGGGTGAGTCTTGGGCGGATAGCTCTTCGGCCAGTTCCATACAGCGCAGGCGGGCTGGGGAGAAGTCGTAGGGCATCTTGCCGATGGCTTCGAACACGCTCATGGAGTCAGCCTCCCGCCTGCCAGAGCTGAGGTCGGCCTCGTCCTCACCGTCATCGGCGGTAGCAGGGTGCAAAGTGTCCCAGGCGTCGAAGAGGGCATCGTCGTCCTTACCCAGGCCGGACTCCTCGATGACGGCCTGCAGGGCGCGTTCGAAGGCGCGCCGCTCGACGGCCACTTGAGCCACCAGTGGATCATCGACGGCGACGCTGTCATCGAGTGCCTCCTCGGCGTCATCGATGCGGTCGGAATCCTCCCGCAGAGCGGGATGCGTGGCCAGGACGACGAAACGGGTGGCCTGGACGGCCGCGCCGAGCGGGCCGAAGATCCGCTCAGTGACCAGCAGACTGTCCAAGTCCGCCTGACGCAGGGAGCCCTCGGGCAGGCTCTTGAGGCGTTCGGTGACGAAGTCGGAGAGCAGGCCCATCCGGCTGCCTTCGGTGCGCATCCGCTGCACGGCGGTCCGTTTCCGCCGCAATTCCGCCTCCTGCTCGGCGAGGGTTTCCTCCAACCGCTCCAGGATGCCCGCGATACCGTCTCCGCTGTCCGCACCGGCGGAAGCCGTGCCGGTGGTAAAGGCGTCCCGGATGTCGTCCAGGGCGATCCCGGCGTCGGCCATCTTGCGAATCCACAGCAGGCGGATCATGTCCTCGTACCCGTAGCGGCGGCGGTCATCGCCGCCCCGCTCAGGCTCGGGGAGCAGGCCGATCGCGTGGTAATGGCGAATCGCCCGCGGCGTGCTGCCGACGAAGGCCGCCGCGTCACCGATCTTGACCTGGCGGGGTGGCATGAACGACGAATGCATGAGCAGGGATCTTTCCTCAAGGGAACGAGACGTAAGTCCACCGAATCACATGCCGCTACGGAAGGTGCAACCCCTGACACGCCGCCCCGCGCCAATGCCAGGAATGCGCCCTTCCTCCGTCCTTCTGCACAGCACCGCGCCGACGGGCACCGGCAGCATGCTGGTGTGCCCGGCAGATGGTGGAGTCGACACCGACCTCCCAGAAGATCAGCCCGGCCGCATCAGTCCTCGCCTGCAACAACGTCAGCAGCCGGACCTACACACCCCGACGCTGCCATCTCCGGAACAGTCCATACACCGTCTGCCACGGTCCGTACCAGGCCACTTGCGGCTTATGCCCACCGCAGGCAGCAACGACTCCAGCACCGACCACTGTTCATCGGAAAGATCCCCTCGCCCCACATCTTGATCACCATCGTGCAGGACGCGCACAGGAACCCGAACCTGGAACACGGCCTGACGGAGTCCTACCAGCGGCCGCGACTCGCCCGTCACAACCCACTGACCAGCGGCCGCCGTTGGTAGGGTCGGCGCTGATGGCGCCTAAGACGATATCCACGCTGCCCACCCCGTTCGCCCGCGCGGAGCGGCCCGACGATATCGCCGTCGTCGGGCTCAGCTGCCGGTTGCCGGGCGGCATCACGGCGCCCGAGGAGCTGTGGGCCGCGCTGGCCCAGGGGCGCGATCTGGTCGGGGAGATACCCGCGGACCGGTTCGACGCACGCCGATTCGTGGACCCCGATCCACGACGCCCCGGCAAGACCTACTCAGCTGCCGGGGGATTCCTGGAGGACATCACCGGATTCGACGCCGCTTTCTTCGGGCTGTCGCCCCGTGAGGCGAGCCGGATGGACCCGCAGCAGCGGCTGCTGCTGGAGATGGCCAGGGAAGCCCTCGATGACGCAGGGACGGACCCGGGGGCCCTCGCCGGATCCGCCTCCGGGGTCTACGTGGGGGTCAGCAACGCCAACTACGGCCAGCTCCAGTACGCCCGCCCCGAGGCCATCACGGCGTACACCATGGCGGGCGCGGCGCTCTGCAACACCGCCAACCGGATGTCGCACCTGTTCGACCTGCGGGGACCGTCCATGGCGGTGGACACTGCCTGCTCGTCCTCCCTGGTCGCCCTGCACCAAGCCTGCGCACACCTCCGAGACGCAGCCACCCCGGACGGCGGGATCGCGCTCGCCTGCGGCATCAACCTGCTGCTGAGCCCCGGGGACTTCATCGGCTTCTCCAAGGCGTCCATGCTCTCCCGCGGCGGGCGCTGCCGCCCCTTCTCCGCGGACGCCGACGGATACGTCCGCGCCGAGGGCGGCGCGGTGATGGTGCTCAAGCGCCTCGCCGACGCCAAGGCCGACGGGGACACCGTGCACGCCGTCGTCCTCGGCACCGGAGTGGGCGCGGACGGACGCACCCCCGGGCTCTCGCTGCCCAGCGCTCAGGCCCAGGAACAGCTGATGCGCCAGGTCCACCACCGCGCCGGGGTGCGCCCTGAGGACGTGTCCTACGTGGAAGCCCACGGCACCGGTACGCAAGCGGGCGACCCGATCGAGTGCCGGGCGCTGGGCCGGGCATTCGGTGCGGGCCGCCGCCGTACCCCGCTGCCCATCGGCTCGGTGAAGTCCAACCTCGGCCACCTGGAGTCCGGGGCGGGCATGGCCGGTCTGCTCAAATGCGTACTGATGCTGCGCCACGGCCAGATTCCGGCGTCGCTGCACGCCGAACCGCTCAATCCCGCCATCGACTTCCCCGCCCTGGGCCTGGAGCCGGTGACCGCGCCACGGCCCCTGCCCCCGGGGGCGCTCGCGGTCAACTCATTCGGGTTCGGCGGGGCCAACGCACACGCCGTCCTCGGCCCGCCGCCCCCGACCTCCGCCACCGCGCCGACGGAGGCGGCATCCCTGCCGGTGCTGGTCTCGGCGGCCACCCCGGAGGCGCTCACCGAGGCGGTCACCCGCACCGTCGCCCGGCTCCGGGACACCACCGACGCGTTCTATGACATCGCGTACACCAGCTGCCTGCGGCGCGGACACCACCGCGAACGGGCCGCCGTCGTGGCGGACAGCGCCGAGGAGGCCGCCGCCCTGCTGGAGACGATCGCCGAGGGCACCCCTGGTGGCGGGGGAGCGGCGGCGGGCGCGAGCCCCGGGCCGGTGGCGTTCGTGTACTCCGGCAACGGCGCCCAGTGGGCGGGCATGGGCGCCGAACTGCTGGACACCGAACCGGCGTTCCGCGACACCGTCACCGAGGTCGACGCCGAGCTGGCCGGACACCTGGGCTGGTCGGTGCTCGCGGAACTGAGGTCCGTGGCACCGGAGCTGCACCGGACCGAGATCGCCCAGCCGCTGCTGTTCGCGGTGCAGCTCGGCCTGACCGCACTGCTGCGGGAGCGTGGCATCCGGCCCGCCGCGGTGGCGGGACATTCGGTGGGCGAAGTGGCCGCGGCACACGCCTGCGGCGCGCTGGACCTGGCGACGGCCTGCCGGGTCATCGCCGAACGCGGCCTCGCGCAGGCCGACACCGCCGGTGACGGCCGGATGGCAGCGGTGGGCCTCCCCGCCGACGAGGTCGGCGCGCTGATCCACGGCCGGGACCTGGAGCTGGCCGGGGTGAACAGCCCCACCGATGTGACCCTCTCCGGATCCGCCGAAGAACTGGCCGCGCTCGGGGACGAGTTGCTGCTCCGCGGGGTGTTCTTCCGCGAACTGGACCTGGACTACGCCTTCCACAGCCGGTCGATGGACCCGATCCGCGACCGGCTGCACACCTCGCTGGCCGGGCTCTCGCCACGGCCCGGGACCGCTGCGTTCGTCTCCACCGTCACCGGCGGGACCCTGCCGGGCACCGAGCTGGGCGCCGGATACTGGTGGCGCAACATCCGGGAGCCGGTCCTGTTCGGCCCCGCCGTCACCACCCTGGCCGACGAGCACGGCTGCGGCACCCTCGTGGAGATCGGCCCCCACCCGGTGCTGCTGGGCTATCTCCGCAGGCAGTGCGCCACCGTGGACCGGCCGATGACCACCGTCGGCACGCTGTCCCGCAACGCGGCCGGTGCCACCGCGGTACGGACCACCTGCGCGGCCGTGCTCGCGGCCGGGGCCGACGTCGACTGGGACACCTGGTTCCCGGTACGCGGCCGGGTGGTGCCGCTGCCCGCCTACCCATGGCAGCGCGAGCCGCATGTCAACGGCGCCCCGGACTGGTGGTCGGCAGGACCGGGCGGCGCGGAGCAGTCGGGACACCAGCTCCTCGGCGACCGGCTGCCGACCGTGGAACCCACCTGGCAGACACCGGTCGAACCGGCCCGGCACGGCTGGATCGGCGACCATCGGGTCAGCGGTTCGGTGGTGATGCCCGGCGCCGCCTATCTGGAAGTGGCGCTGGCGGCGGGCCGGGACGCCCATGGCGCGGCGGTGGAGGTCACCGGGCTGGACATCGGCAAGGCGCTGGTCCTGCCGTGGGACGACCCCGGCATGGACGTCACCGTGCAGACGAGCCTCGCCGGTGAAGTGTTCCGGGTGGCCTCCCGCCAGGGCGGCGAGGACTGGCAGGAACACGCGAAGGGGCGGGTGCGCCGACTGCACGGCGGGCCACCGGCGCCCCTCGACCTGGCGGCCCTCCGCGCGGCGGCCCGCACCGAGATGTCCGGGGAACGGCACTACGCGCGGATGCGGCAGGTCGAGCTGGCGTACGGACAGGCGTTCCGCGGTGTCCAGCGGCTCGCCGTGGCCGACGACACCGTGCTCGCCGACTACGCCAACCCCTCCGGGGCACAGGGTTTCCACGCCCACCCCGCCCTCATCGACTCCACGCTGCAATCCATCGCGGCGCTGCTTCCCCGCGCCGAGAACGGACAGGTCCACCAGTTCCTGCCCGCCCGACTGGAACGGGTCGCCTTCTGGCGCACCCCCGCCGACCAGGGCGTGGCACTGATCCGGGCCCGGAGCCTGACGCTGCGCGAGGCAGCGGTCGACGTCACCGTCGCCGATCCGGACGGCACCGTCGCCATGGAGCTGCGCGGAGTCCACGTACGCCGCAACAAGGGCGCGGCGAGCGGCGTCGACCGCATCGTCAGCACCCTCCGGGCCGCACCGCTGCCGGGGACCACCGGCCCCGCCGGGCTGCCGACCGCCACCGCGCTCGCCGCCGCACGCGCCACCGAAGTGGCGGCGCTGAACGAGGCGGTCCGGCGCCACGACGGCGCCGCCTTCGTACGCCGGGTCAAACACCTCACCGGCCACTTCGCCACGGCCGCGCTCGCCGAACTGGAGGCGAAGGGCGCGCGCCCGGCCAACCGCAAGCTGTACGAGAACCTGCGGGCACTCGCCGAACGAGAAGGCGTGCTCGGCCGGACCCCCGAACCGGACCGCCTCCTCACCGGCCTGCTACGGGACTTCCCCGCCATGGCCCCGGACCTGCTCCTGTACGCGCGCTGCGGCCCGCAACTGGCCGGAGTGCTCACCGGAGACGTCGATCCGGTGCAGTTGCTCTTCTCGGACACCGAACGCCTCGCCGAGCTGCACTACACCACCTCCGTGGTGCACCAGCACCTGAACCGCACGGCCGCGGAAATGCTCACCGCGCTGGTCGACGCCTGGCCAGCGGACCGGCCACTGCGGATCCTGGAAGTCGGCGCGGGCACCGGCTCCACCACCGCCTGGCTGCTGCCCCGGCTGCCCGCCGACCGCACCACCTACGCCTACACCGACATCTCCCCAGCCTTCTTCCCCCGCGCCCGCCACCGCTTCGCCGACCACCGGTTCCTCGACTACCGGACTCTCGACCTGGACCGGGACCCCGGCGAACAGGGCTTCGCGGCCGCCTCCTTCGACCTGGTCATCGCCGCCAACGTCCTCCACGCCACCACCGACGTGCACCGGGCCCTCGGCCACCTCACCGAACTCCTCGACACCGGCGGCCGGTTGCTCGCCGTGGAGTTCCACGACAACGACCTCTTCGCCCCCTGCTACGGACTGCTCGCCTCGGCCACCGGCTTCACCGACACCGACCTGCGCGAGGACACGCTGCTCACCCGTGAGCAGTGGCCCCCGGTGCTGCGCTCCGCCGGATTCACCGACGTGGCGCAGCTCGGCGAGGAACCCACCTGCTCGGTCCTCCTCGCCGACCGGGGCGCACGCGAACACCCCGCGCCGCAGCCTCCGGACACCGCGCCCGGCCACTTCCTGGTGGCGACGGACGGCCTCGACGACCTGGCCGCGTCCGTCGCGGCGCGGCTGCGCGGCCCTGACCGCTCCGTGAGCCACATCGAAGCCTCCGGCGACGCCGCGCGATGGGCCGCCGCACTGAACGACACCGAAGTCAGCACCGGAATCCTGGTCATGCTCGGTGACGAGACCACCGGGGACGACCCCGTCGGCCCGGTCGTCCGGCAGGCGGCGATCCTCCGCGCGATGGTCACCGCCTGCCAGGCGCTGCCCGAGACCCGCGAGGTACGTGCCTTGGTGCTGACGCCCGCCGAGCACACGGCCGTCCCCGAGCGCCCGGGACCGGCCGCCGCCTGGGCCCAGGCACGCACCCTGACCAGCGAAAACCCCCTGCTGAGGGTGCGCAGGATCGCGGTGGCCCCCGGAGCGACCGCGGCGGACATCTGCGCGGAACTGCTCGCCGCGACCGACGAGGACGAGACCGTGCTCACCGCGGGCGGACGCTTCGTACCCCGGATCACCCAGCGCCGCCCCACCACCCACCCCGTCCACCCCTACGCACTGGCCGTCGCGGACGACGGACCGGCCTGGACGGCGGTGGCCGCGAATGGACCCGCACCCGGAGAAGTGGTCATCGAGGTGCGGGCTGCGGCACTCAACTACGCTGACATCATGGTCTCCCGTGGCCTGGTGCCGCCCATGGCCGAGACACCGGACACCGGAATCCCGCTGCTGGGCCTCGAATGCGCCGGAGTGGTGACCCACGTCGGCGCCGGAGTCACCGACCGGGCCGTGGGCGACCGGGTGATGGCCGCCCAGTCCGGAAGCCTCGCCTCGCGGGTGCGCTGCCCGGCCCGGCTCACCGTCCCCATCCCCGAGCACATGCCGTTCACCGAAGCGGCCACCATCCCCACGGTCTTCGCCACCGTGCACTACGGCCTCGACTACCTGGCCCGGCTCCGCCGGGGCGAGACGATCCTCGTCCACGGAGCCGCCGGGGGAGTGGGGCTGGCCGCGCTCCGCTACGCCGAACACGTGGGGGCCACCGTCATCGCCACCGCGGGCACCCCCGCCAAACGCCAGCTGCTGCGCCTGCTCGGCTACACACACGTACTGGACTCGCGAAGCCTCGGCTTCGCCGATGACGTCCTCGACATCACCGACGGCCGCGGGGTGGACGTGGTGCTCAACTCAGTGGCCGGGGAGGCGCTGGGCCGTGGCATGGAACTGCTGCGCCCGCACGGCCGGTTCGTGGAACTCGGGAAGCGGGACATCCTCGCCGACAACGCGCTCGCCCTGCGCCCGTTCTCCCGCGACCTCTCCTTCTTCGGGGTCGACCTCACCAGCCTGCTCCAGGGCGACAGCCCGGTGGCCGGGCAGATGATCGACGAACTGGCCGAGCGCGTGGCGTCCGGGGTGTACCCACCGCTGCCGCACCTCACCTACCCCGCGGAGCAGATCAACGACGCCATGGCGCTGCTGCGGGACTCCCGGCACATCGGCAAACTCGTCATCACCTTCGACCCCGCGGAACCGGTCCCCGTACGCGTACCACGTCCTCCCGTGGCCCTGGACCCGGAGGCGACCTACCTCGTCACCGGCGGCCTGGGCGGGTTCGGTGCCGCCACCGCCCTCTGGCTGGCCCGCTGCGGGGCGCGCCACCTGGCGCTGGCCTCCCGCAGCGGCGCCACCCACCCCGAGGCCGGTGCGGTGCTCGCCCGCATCGCCGAGGAAGGCGCGCGGGCGACCCCGTACGCCACCGACATCACCGATCCGGCGGCCGTCCGGGAACTCGTGGCCGCCATCGACGCCACCGGCCGCCCGTTGCGCGGTGTCATCAACGCCGCCATGGTGCTCGACGACGTCCTCGACGACGCCACCGCGGTGGATCTCGACGACGAGCGGACCCGCGCCGTGGTGAGCCCGAAACTCGACGGGACGGCACACCTGGACCGGCTCACCCGTGACCGGCCACTCGACTTCTTCGTCTTCTACAGCTCCATCTCCGCGCTCGCGGGCAACCTCCGGCAGAGCACCTACGCCGCGGGCAACCTGGCGGGCGAGGCGATCATCCGGCGGCGCCGGGCCGCCGGACTGCCCGGACTGGCCGTGCAGTGGTGTGCCATCTCCGACACCGGATACGCCGACCGGGCGGGCATGGTCGACACCATGCGGCAGGCCGGATTCGGGGAACTCGACTCCACCACCGCCACCCGCGTGCTCGGCGAACTCATCACCGACCCCGACGCGGACGTCGTCATGGTGGGAAACACGGACTGGGCGCAGACCGCGAAGCTCCTCCCCGCCGTCGCCGCACCGCGCTTCGCCGAGATCCTGCCCGCGCCGGACGCCGACACCCTTGACGCTGACCGGAACATACCGGAGCTGGTGCGCTCGGCGGACGGGGCGGAGGCGCTGGCCATCGTCACCGAGGTGCTGGTCGCGGCGCTGGCCACCGTCCTGCACACCACCCCGGAGCGCATCGACCCCGACACCCGGCTCGACCAGCTCGGCCTGGAGTCGCTGATGGCGGCCGAGCTGAGCGCCGTACTCCAGCGCAGGCTGGACTGCGTCGTCCCGACGATGGAACTCGCCACCGCGGCCGGTGTCCGGCAGCTCGCCCCACGCCTCCTCGGGCGGGTCAGGCGGAACGCATGACACCACAGGCACCCTTCCCCACACCGGAGCTGAACCGGCTCACCGACCGGCAGACCGCGCGGATCCGGGTCTACTGCGTGCCCCCGTCCGGCACCGGATCGGAATTCTTCCTGCCCTGGGTCGCCGCGTTCTCCGAACTCTTCGACCTGGTGGCCCTCGACCTGCCGGGCCGCGGCACCCGCACCGGGGAACCGTCGATCACCGACATCGACTGGGCCGCCACCGGCATCGCGGAAGAGATCGCCGAGGACCTGCGCCACCGGCCACCCGCCGACGGCTTCTACGCCGTCTTCGGCCACAGCTTCGGAGCGCTGCTCGCCTTCGAGGCCACCCAACGGCTCCGGTCCGCCTCGCACACCGAGCCGGACCTGCTCGCGCTGTCCGCCGTTCCGCCACCGAACCGCGACGGACTCGACGACCACATCGCGCGCAACCTCGGCTCCGGGATCACCGCCATCACGGAGATCATGGGCTGGGAGCCACCGGCCGACGCCACGCTCACCCGCACCGTCTACACCCCGTTCCTCGCGGACGCGGTGGCGCTGCTGCACCACACCCGCCGGACGTGGCCGCCGCTGCGCGCGCGGCTGACCATCCTCGGCGGACTCGACGACCCGATGGTCGACCCCGAGACCCTGCACGAGTGGAGCGCCTGCACGACATCCGACACCCGGGTCCACCGCTTCCCCGGCGGCCACCACTATCTGCGCACCCAAGTGTCCGACGTGGTCGCCCGGCTCACGGACGATCTGCTGGCCGCGTACCGCAAGCCGACGGGTGGCATGTAACCACCGGGCCCTCCGGCCTGAATGTCACATTCCTGTTACGTGGCGATCAGGGCTCAACTCATCTGGCAGCACGCATATCTCACTGGGCGTCAGCAACAGATAGGAGCTCATCAGTGCTTCGGAAGCGCACACGTTTCATCGCCGTGCCACTCGCGGCCGCCGCCCTGACTCTGACCGTCGCCGGTTACCAGGCCGGTGCGGCCGAGCCGTCGGCCGCCGCGGCCCCGTGCCTGGCGGACGCGACCACCCTGGTCGGCGATCTCGACGGGGACGCCCACCCGGACAAGATCAGCAACCCGGGCCACACCGGCACCGGGATGACGATCCAGTGGGGCACCGCGAACGGCTCGTTCGGCAACAAGGTCCAGGTCAAGGACCTCCTTGGCGCGAAGAAGGGCGAGATCGCGACCGCCGCGGTGGCCGACTTCGACAACGACGGCACGCTGGACATGGTCGTCAATATCGTCGAGCCGGCCGACGGCGACGACCCCAACACGGCCCGCCTCGCGGAGGTCCGCCCCGGACCGCTCAACCGGACCAACCTGGGGTCCGCCGATGCCCGGCACTCCGACATCGGTGACCGTGGCGAGGCCAAGCAGCTCGCCATCGCCCACTACAACGACGACGCGTACCCGGACCTCGCGGTCCGCAACAACGCCGGTGACGGCGTGATGGACCGCGACGTGCGCCTGTCGAAGCCGGGCGGCGGTCTGGCCGACTTCGACTACGACGCGTACCTGAAGTACGGCGAGTCCGGGACCTGGGCCGAGCCCCCGGCCATGCCCACCGGCGGTTGGAAGCAGTTCTACAAGCCCTGCTCATAACCACCGCCACCGGGCGGTCGCGGCACGCCGCGGCCGCCCGGTGCCGTCCCGTGCCCGGAAGCAGGTCACGAGGCCGGTCAGGAGGCTTCGAAGGCACCGAGATCCGGCGCCCGCCCGCTGTACGGCAGGCCCACGCCGACCCCCTTGTCGATCAGGGTGCTGTTCGCCGCGAGCCGGAGATTCGGCAGCGAGGGCAAACTGCCATCGGCCTGCCGGGCCGCGTCCCAGCCGGACGTCGACACACTCCGGAACTGCGCGTCCGACACGGAGACGCCCACGTTCCAGGAGTTGTACGCATCGTTCGTGCCGCTCATGTTCGACGTCAGCGTGCCGGTGTAGGCGATGTTGTTACGCAGGTTTCCCCGCCCCACGGCGGCGCCGCTCGAATCGACTCCCAGCATATTGAAATCCGGATGGTTCCCGTAGCCGGTGTTGTTGAAGAAGTCGTTGGCGAGCGGATGGTGGTTGGCGTAGAAGCCCGCCGCCCTGTTGGCGAAGGCCACCGAGGTGCGGACGGTGTGCTTGACGGCGCCCGCGTCGTAGTCGCCCCCGTAACCACCCGCCTTGAAGCCGCTTCCGTTACCGGCTGCCGTGGTCGTTCCCGGAATATATCCGTTCCGCCACGACCAGGAGTTCTCGATGGTCACGGACGAATAGGCGCTGATGAGGTCGAACCCGTCGTCGGAGTTCCACCACGCCCGACAGCCCCGGAACACGTTGCCGGGATTGTTGGCCGAGATGTGGGCGCCGAACCCGTCAGCGTTCTCGCCCGCCCCGCTGGAACTGCGCGGATCGTAGTTG
This sequence comes from Streptomyces sp. NPDC021115, assembly GCF_044333065.1. Taxonomy (NCBI): domain Bacteria; kingdom Bacillati; phylum Actinomycetota; class Actinomycetes; order Kitasatosporales; family Streptomycetaceae; genus Streptomyces; species Streptomyces sp. NPDC021115. Next base: position 62,498 of record NZ_JBIRQF010000017.1, on the reverse strand, counting down.
TCGTGCGAGTCCGAGTTGAGGACGAGATTGCCGCCCCCGTTCTGGATGAACAGTCCGGGGCCCATGTGGTGATGGGAATCGATCTGCTCGAAGGTGTTGTTGCTCCCGGAGATCCAGATCCCCCAGGACTCGTGGTTCAGATTGTTGTTCTGCGGCACGCCGGTGACGCCCAGCCCCTTGAGGTGGATCCAGCTGCCGGTGACATCGAAGCCCTTGATCCGGCAGTCGTCCGTCATCCGGGAGAAATCGAAGACCGGCTTCTCGCCCGGGTAGGCCATGTAGCGGATGGGGCTGCCCGCGCTGCCGCTCTTGTTCAGCGTGATCGCGTCGACTCGGTCCGTCTGGCTCTTGCAGCTGCTGATCGCGCGGGCGTAAGCGTACGTACCGCCCCGGAAGTACACCGTGTCGCCCGCCCCGGCGACGGACTGCGCATGGGCGACCGACGCCCAGGGCGCGGCCTGTGTCCCCGCGGCAGAGTCACTGCCCTGCGGGGCCACGTAATACGACTTCCCGGCCGCCGATGTGGGGGTGACCGTGAGGGCGCTCAAGAGCAACGCGACGATCGAAGCGAAGAGAGCAGGCGTCATACGCAGGGCAGGTCTCATGGCTCACCTCAGGGAATGGCCGAAGAAGTATCCAGACGTGCTCAGAGGAAGCCGTCCATGGCCGCCGTGGGCCGTCGGCTGCTCTCGTCCCAGGCGGAGCTGTTGTAGCTGTTGAACGAGGGATAGCCCTCCGGCTCCCAGAAGAACGTGCCCAGACCACCGAAGCCCTGCACCCCGCTGACGAAGGCGCGCAGCGAATCCCGCACCTGGGTGGGTTTGCCCACCGGCCCTCCGTACTCCACCTGCATGACCGGCTTGCCGTAGCTGGACTGGATCGTCTTCATGTTCGCCAGCACACCGGGCACATTGCCGCCTTGTGCGTACGAGGACAGCCCGGTGATGTCCCACTTCCCGCCGTTGTCCCGATAGGCGTTGAGGAAGTTCTGGATGCTGGCCAGGTTCTGCGGCTGGGCCAGGTGCACCAGCACCGGGGTGCTCGGGAACACCTGCTTGGACATGTCGTACGCGGCGTTCAGCAGCCCCGTCATCTGGTTCGCGCGGCTTATGCTGCCGACCGGTTTGCAGATGCCGGAGTTGGTCTCGTTGCCGATCTTCACCCAGCCCGGTGTCACGCCGTAGTACTTGATGACGTTGCACGAGTGGTAGACGTAGTCGTACATGGCGTCGAGCATCTGGCTGTAGCTCATCCCGGCCCAGGCCGCGGGCGGATTCTGCACACCGACCGAGTTCCAGGTGTCGCCGAAGTGGAATCCGATGAGGACCTGCATCCCGGCATTCTTGGCCCGCTGTGCCAGCTGCGCGGTCTCCTCGATGCCGCAGTGCCCGTTGGCCGGGTCGCTGGAGGGGTTGACCCAGGTCCGCAGGCTGACCGCGGTGATCCCGTACCCCTTGAGGATGGTGAACAGGTCCTGCCGTGCTCCGGCACTGTTGTTCCAGTAGTACCCCCGCGCTTCCATCTGCGGCATCCAGCTGATGTCGGCGCCACGGACGAACGCCGCGGCCCGTGCCTGGGCGGGGGCGACACCGGCCCCGAGCGCCACCGCTCCGGCACCGGCGGCAGCGCCCAGCAGCACCGTCCGGCGGCGCACACCGTCCGGTCGTCGCTCATGCGCCTGTCTCATGTCCACTTCCAACCCTCTCTGCTCCAGGCGGGCACATGCGCATCACGAAGCAACAGTTTGCTGCGTCATGCTGAACGTTGAAGCGTCAAGTGTCAATGAAGACAGGCGAGTTGACCAGACGGGCGGGCGGTCAGGCCCGGGCCACCGCGATGGAGCCCTTGAGGCGTTCCCCCGCCTCGAACACCATGTAGGGCACTCCGCGGTCGGTGCCGAACGCGGGCGCCGCCGCCCTGCCGTTCTCGGGCGCCCCCGAGCGAGATTTGTAGAAGACGCCGAGGTGGCGACGGCGTGAGAAGTCCGCGCCCACCTCGGTGATCATGATGTCGCCGCCGCTCTCCTTGTCCTTGTTGTAGACCACGTACGCGGAACCGTTGCGCGTGAGCAGATGGGGGCCGCCGACGTTCACGGCGCCGACGTCCGAGTGGCGCACCAGCGGAGTCTGGTCGAAGGTCCAGTTCCGGCCGTCGGCGGACCAACCCCAGCAGATGTCACGGTGGTTGGTGGTGTTGTTCAGCATGAACAGCATCACGTAGCGGGCTCCGCGTGACGGCAGGTCGTGCCGGAAGACGCGGGCGTACGACGTCTCGGTGGTGCCCGAGGGCATCATCGACGTGGACAGGACGACCTTGTCGTACGTGAAGCGGACACCGTCCCGGGACCGGGCGAGCCGTGTCGTGGTGTTGCCGCCGTGGAAGTACAGCCAGAACTCCTTCAGGTCCGCGTTCCACATCACATGCGGCGAGGAGACATGATTGACCGAGTAGTGCCCGGCCCACTTGTTCGACACGATCGGGTTCGCCGGGTACTCCGTGAACGGACCCTCCAGCGAGTCCCCGTAGGCGAGGCAGATGCCGCCGGGCGCGTCGTGGGGCGCGTAGTAGAGGTAGTACCGGCCGAGCGGTGACGCCAGCTTGTCGTAGACGCCGCGCACGGTCGGGAAGATGATCTCGCCCGTCGGGTTGTACTTCAGCTGCGACGGCTTCAGCAGTGTCCGTACGTAGGTGTAGTCGGGGAAGCCACCGGGCGCGGCCGACGCGGACGGCGCCGACAGGCCGCCGAGGGTCAGCGCGGCGCCGGTGACGGCGGTCGCGCGCAGGAACATACGACGGTCCGGGCCGGACTGCGGCTCTTGCATGATCGGCTCCTTAGGTCGGTTCGCTGGTGAAGGGATGTCACAGGTAGGTCGCGGCGGTGACGCACAGACCACCGAACGCCACGGCCCACACATACGGCAGCGTCCGCACCATCACCTGCTGCGGTGAGACGCCCGCGTACTGGGCGGCCCACACCGTCTGGGTGCTGGTCGGGTCGGCGACGCCGAAGACCTGGTTGTACGAGGTGGCCATGCCGAGGACGGCGGTGGCCGGGTAGATGCCGGTGGCGATGAGGACGCTCGCGATGCCCGCGCCGAGGCCGAAGACGTTCAGCGGACCGCGGTACAGGCACAGCGGCACCAGCAGCGTGAACACCAGCACGAACAGCACCGCGTTCTGCGGACTGACCGCCTTGACCAGCGGCTCCAGCGCGTCGACGGCGCCGGGCAGCTTCACCGCGGCGAGCAGGATGCCGATCGCCACGAACAGTGTGACCGGGGCCGCCGCCACCTCGAAGCCGCCGTACAGGGTGCGCAGCAGGCGGCGGTTCATCTCCCGCGGCGGCGTGGTCGTCACCAGCGCGTACAACACCCCCGCCAGCAGCGAGGGGATGATGGCCACTTCGAAGCCGAGGGCCATCAGGAGCGGCACCCCCGGTGTGAGGAGCGCGTACCACGGGGCATCCCCGAGTGCCTGTCGGCGGCCGCGCGACCGCGGCTCCCGCCGCATCGACGCGAGCGACCACGTGTGCTCCACACCGCGCCGCCGCGACTCCACCAGGACGTACGCCACCGCCGCCACCAGCGCGAACGGGAACAGCTTCACCATGAAGCCGCGCACGGTGTCCACGGGCAGTTCCAGCGCCGTGGAGAAGAACTGCCACACCGGCAGCTCGAACGGGATGCCCACCGCGATTCCCATGAGGATCGTACCGGCGGCCGTCACCTTCGGGATGCCCACCGCGATCATGGCCGGGATCCCGATGAGCCCGGCGAGCATCGCCGCGGGCGCGGACCCCGTCACCGTGCCCACCAGGGCCGACACCGCGAGCACGCCGAGCGCCACGAACACCGGCCGGTCGCCGCCGAATTCGACGATCTTACGGACCAGGGTGCCCGCGATGCCGGTCTCCTCCAGGAGCTTGCCGAGCCACGAACCGAGCAGGATCGCGATCATCGTGGCCGCCAGCGCGGGCGCACCCTCCTGGAGCACCGTGTCGAACACGCTGTTCTTCCCGGTCAGCGGCGCGCCCGCGGCGAACGCGATCGCCACGGCGAGCAGCACCAGCGCGAACGCGGTGGGCAGCCTGCGGGTGAGCATGGCGGCGACGCCCACCGCCATGAGGAGCAGAATCACGACACCCATCGATCACTTCTCGCTTTCGGACGTCTTTCGCTTTCGGAACACGCGGCGGCCAGCGCCTCGGTGAGCAGCAGGGGGCTGCGGCCCAGGCCGCAGGTGGCGCGGGCGTAGGCGTGCGCGGCCAGCTCGTCGGCGCCCGCGACATGCGCGTACAGGCGGCGCCGTCCGAGCCGCAGGGCGGTGTGGCCCAGCGCCCGCTTGAACTCGGCCCGCACGGGCGCGTGATGGAGCCAGGCGTGCGCCTGCTCATGGGCGAGGGCCGCGGCCAGCACCGATCCTGCGGGGAACCAGCGCCGCCAGCCACGCTGGGCGATGAGCCGTTCGGCGCGGTCGACCGTGTCGACGTACACCTCGACCACCGGCGGCCGCGACCGGTACCGGGCCAGCAGCCCGGCGGCGAGCCCGCCGTCCCGCTCGACCACCCGGACCGGCGCCGGATCGGGGGCCATACGTCGCCCGAACTCCTCGGCCGCCTCGGCCCATCGGCGCAGGACCAGCGGATCGCGGCCCTCGTGCGTGGGCGTCCCCGAGAGAAAACGCACGGCCAGGTCCACGTCGTGGTCGAGGGCGTGGTCGCCGCTCATGCGCGGGACTCCACGACCGCCACCACCGGCTCGTCGGCCGCACGCGCACGCAACTCGCCGCGGGCCAGCGCGAGCAGGGCCCCGGGGTCGAGCACACCGGACAGATCCGCGATCCGGCCGCCCACCAGCAGACGCACCGCGGGCGCCCGCACCCCGCCGTCGCCGTACGAGGTGGCGTCCCGTACCAGCGCGGCCAGCGCCTCGCCCGCCGCGCCCACGGTCGTCGTCCTCACCCGCGCGTCGGACACCCCGAGCCGCACCACCCCGTCCGCGTCCACGACCCGCACCGGCCGGCGATGGGCGCGCATCCGGCGCCGCACCTCCGTGCCGTACACCGTGTACGCGTCCGTGCTGGCCAGGATCCTCACCCGCGTCTCCTGCGCCTTGAGGCTCGTGGCGGCCGCGCGCAGCCGCTCGGCGTCATCGGCGCGGTGCGCCCGGTCCTGGCTGCGCAGTTCGGTCGCTCCGGTGGCGACGGCCCGTACGGTGCTGGTCTGCGGGTCGACCGTCACCTCGACCTCGACGCCCTCGGCAGTGGCGCCCTGCGCGACGACCGCGCGCTCGGCCTCGGCCCGTACGGCGAGGATCTGCTCCTGGGTGGCCCCGGGGATGATCCGCTCCACCTGCTCACGGACCAGCGCGAGCGCCACCCCGATCGGGCTGATGACCTCGTTGTGCCGGGCGATGCGTCCTTCCAGACCGGTGGCCCGGGCCAGGTGCGGGGTCACCGCCGCCGCTCCGCCACCGCCGCCCACCAGGACGGCGGTCTCCCGGCCGAGCCGGTAGTCGCGGATCATCGCGTCCACGACCGTCCTCACCGACGCGGTCCCCGCGTCCAGCACGGTCCGCGCCGCGCCCGCCACGTCCATGCCGAGCAGGGCGGCCAGCGGGGCGAGCGCCGCGTGCGCCACCTTCGGATCACAGCGTGCGAAGTCGCCCTCGGGGACCCGGCCGAGCGCGTTCGCCGCGCAGGTCATCGTCACGGCGAACCGGCCGCCCTCCGCGTTCAGCACCACGTAGTCGTCGGGGTCGCCGTCCATCGGCCGTACCGTGGTGACCTTCGCGTCCCGCAGCTCGTCGAGCGAGGCGAAGCAGGCGTAGGGAATCCCGGCGATGTGCGCGCTGCGCGGACCGACGCCCGTGACCTTCCCGCCCAAGACCCGCACCATGGACCCGCCACCGACGCCGACGGTGCGCACATCCAGGGCGCTCAGGTACGACCTCTTGCCGAGGATCGTCGCGTGCCGCACCGCCACCTTGCCGCGCCGCACCACGCTGACGTCCGTCGACGTGCCGCCCGTCTCCAGGAACACTCCCTCGCTGATCCGCTCCCGCATCAGCGCGCCCGCCACACCCGCCGCCGGCCCCGACAGGACTGTCAGCAGCGGGCGGCGCCGCATCTCGTCCAGCGACATGACACCGCCGTCGCACCGCATCACCATCAGCGGTGCCGTTACTCCGGCCTTGGTGATGGCGGAGTCGACGAGATCGGCCGTGACCAGCATGCGCGGCAGGATCGCCGCGTTCACCACGGCGGTACGGGTCCGCTTGTGCAGCCCGTACAGCGAGGTGATCTCGTGTGCCGCCGCGCCCGGCAGCCCCGTGGCCCGCGCCACCTCCAGCACGGCCCGCTCCCCTTCGGGCCGGTCCACCCCGAACGGCTCGGTGGCGACGAGGACGTGGGCACCCTCCTCCCGTACGCGGTTCACGGCGGCCCGCACCGCGTCGCTGTCGAACGGGTCCGCCACATGCGCGTACGCCAGCGGAAGCCGCTTGCCCGGGGCGAGTTCCAGCTTCCCGAACGCCGCCAGGCGCCGGGTGAGCACGGCACCCGCCCCCGTGCCGATCCCGATGAGCCCGACCTTCGCCACATCGCCCTCCAGGAGCGCGTTGGTGGCCTGGGTCGTGCCGTGCGCCAGGAACATGACGTCGGCCGGGGTGCGACCGACCTGTCCGAGGAGACGGTCGAGCGCCCGGACGATGCCGTGTGCGACACCGTCCTCATGGTGGTGGCTGGTGGGCACCTTCACCTGGCCCACCAGTTCGAGTGTCGCGGCATCGACGGCCACGGCGTCCGTGAACGTGCCGCCCACGTCGATACCGACGCGGACGCGACGGTCAGGGCACATGTCAGGCACCTCCTTGTGCGTTGACATACGTATGTCGCTGAAGGGAGCCGGTCAGTAGCCGCGGACGTCGGGCCAGCGCCTCTGCACGCCCGCCCGGTCCAGCACCCGGCCGAACTCGTCGAACCGCTTGTCCTCCGCCTGCACCTGCTGCGGCTCCACGTCCTGGTCCAGGCAGTGCGCGGCGAGCGCGCCCGCGACCTCGCCGATGTTCCATTCCACGGGGTGCAGGCGGTAGCAGCCGTTGGTGATGTGCGTCGTGCCGATGTTCTTGCCCGCGGGCAGCAGGTTCCGCACCCGGCACGGCACCATCGCGCCCAGCGGGATCTCGAACGGCACCGAGCCGATGTCGATGTAGGTGTCGCCGCCCGTCGAGGGGTGCAGATCGATGCGGTAGCCCCCGACGCCGACCGAGTCCCGGTAGTGCTTGGTGCCGTACGGCCCCACGGCGTCGATGGCCACATCCTGCTCGACGACGGTCGTCACCGCCTTGATGCGCCGCGACTCGCGTACGTAAGGCGCCTTGGCGAGTCCGTCCGCCGTGCCCGTCACATCGGGGCGGATACGCAGCCCGGGGAACCCGGTGCCGCCGTCCGCCCGCGGCGCCTCGGTCTGCAGCCAGTACAGGACGGACAGCGACAACTCCCGTGCCTCGCGCAGCGCTTCGGCCTCCTGGCCGACGTAGGGCTTGCGCCAGTAGTCGTTCAGGGGCCAGTTGACCAGCGTGATGTCCGAGCCGAAGGCGCCGGGCCGGTGCAGCTTGCGGGCCAGGATCCGGCGGAAACCCCACAGCTCCTTGTCCCCGGCGTCCGCGCTCTGGTCCGCGTGCACGGCCAGCGGATCCTGCTCGGGGTTGGGCGCGAACGTGCGTGGGACGGGCTCCAGGGTCCGCGGGTCGGGAGCCTCGAACCCGAGCAGCGGACCCGGCCAGAAGCCGGGGCGGTACGCGCGCCAGAAGCCGTACCCCTCGGGCCGGTCGATCGTGTGGTCCTCGCCCTCGTGGTGCGAGAGCGCGAAGCACACCGTGATGCCCTGCTGGTTGCCGGGCTGCGCCCGGGCGGGGGCGTGCGGCTCCCCGAACTCGTCGTGCGACTCGGCACCGCTCCCGTGTTCCACACCGGCCAGCTCCAGCAGCTCACCGGTCTCGGTGGCGTCGATGACGTACGGTGCCGCGAAGGTGCGCGAGGCGCCACCGCGCAGGTCGCGCACCGTGACGGCGGTGATGGCATCGTTGTCGTGCTCGGCGGAGACGGCCCGGTGCTCGGTCAGGACGGTCAGCAGCCCGGCGGCCCGGTGCGGCGCGAGCATCGCCTCCAGGACGGCGAGCGCGACGCGCGGCTCATGGCACAGTTTGCTGACACGCCCGGCGCCCGGGTTGAGCTCGGTGAGCCCGAGCGCCTCGCCGCGCAGCGGATACCACTGCCGGTAGTAGGCCCGGATGCCCTCGCGCAGGGCCCGGTACGTCGCCGTCGTGCCGAACCGTTCCACCCACGGGTGCTCGTCCGGCGGCACGGCCTGCGCGGTCAGCTGCCCACCGATCCAGTCGGTCTCCTCGGTCATCACGACGCGTCGGCCCGCCCGGCAGGCCGCGAGTGCCGCGGCGACGCCGCCGAGGCCGCCACCGACGATCAGGATATCTGGCTGGGGTACCACGGTGCTCCTCGTAGTCGTGACGGAACTGCGAGCTGCAGTACGGGAGTTGATCGCTAACGTGGCGCCGCGGGCGGGCCCGCCGTCTCGCCGGTGCGGAACTCGCAGGCCACCAACGGCTCCCGCGCCTCCTCGCCCGCCACGAGCGCGGCGAGCAGCCGGACCGCCGCGGCGCCCAGCCGGTGCCGGGGGATGTCGAACCCCATCGGCACGGGCCCCGCGGCGAGGTCCGCGGGCGGGCTCCCGAGCAGCCCCAGCGAGACATCGCCCGGGCAGGTGAGTCCGGCCTCCCGTACGGCACCGTTCAGCGCCCGCCACGCCGCCCCCGTGTCCGTCTCCTCGGCCACGAACGCGGTCACCCCGTCCGCGACCAGGGTCCGCACCCGCTGCGCCGTCAGCTCGCCCGCCGGATCGGCGCAGCGCAGCACCGCGCCGGGCCCGTCCGCGAGGCCCGCGTCCGCCAGGCCGTCCTCGAAGCCCCGCTGCCGGTCCGTGGACGGGGGAGCGTCGTCGTCCTCCCGTACGAGCACGATCCGCCGGTGCCCCAACTCGGCCAGATGGGCGACGACTTGACGGCTGGCGCTCACATAGTCGGCGCCGACCCAGGCCAGCCCCTCCAGTTCCTCACGGCGGCCCAGATGCACCACCGGAAACCCGTCGGCGACGAGCCGCTTCAGCTCGGCGCGCGGTACGTGGCGGCCGAGGAAGAGACACCCGTCGGCCAGCCGGACCCGGCTCAGCGCGGCCGGGCCGACGGCGCCCGCGCCACCGGTGCTCGACCCCGTGAACAGCACCAGGTCGTAGCCCAGGGCGGCCGCCTCCTGCTCCACACCCACCAGGAACGGGTAGTACGAGTGCTGGACGTCGGTCGGGAACGTGGCGGTGAAGCTGAAGACGCCGAGCAGGTTGTTGCGGGCCGCCGCCAGCCGCCGGGCCGCCGGGTCCGGCACATAGCCGAGACTGCGGGCCGCGTCGAGGACGCGCTGCCGGGTCTCCTCGGAGATGGCCGCCGCCCTGCCGTCGACGCGCGCCGACAGCACCAGTGACACCGTCGCCTGGGACACTCCGGCGAGCCCGGCCACCTCCGCCTGCCGCGGCCGTGACGTACGGCTCGCGGGCGCCGGGTTCCGTCCCGGTTTCGGCCGCTTCTTCGGCTGCTCCACTCCTGAGGCCCCCTCGCTCGCCGAGCTGTTAATGCGCATTAGTAATGCGCATTAACGCACGCGGCGTCAAGAGGAAGGGCGGGGTTGCCAGATGCGCTCGGCGGCAGCCCGAAGCCCTTCGTGGCGGCCTTGCTGCTGGACTGGACGGGCTCACCCTGGAGCATCGCCGGTCTGCTGGCGGCCGCGTACGTCCTGAGCCTGGTGCTGATCGCCCGCACACCGGAGACCAAGGACGTGGACTTCCACGGCACACGGTCAGGGTGATCCGGGCGACGGCCGTCGGCGGGCGTACGCGCCCGCCAGGGCCGTGAACGATTCCTTGGGCTCCCAGTGCCAGGGGGAGTCCGGATCCGCCGGACGGTCCCGGATCACCTTCACCAGGCTGTAGCTGGCCATGTCCAGATCGAGTCGCCGCTCGCTGCGGTGCGGGGCGTCGGGCGTGACGAAGGTGTACGCCATGGCCGCGTACAGGTTCAACGACTCGAACACCTCGAACACATCCGTCAGGTACGCGGCCTGCGTGCGCTCGCTGCGCACCAGCCCCTCCTTCACCCGAGGTGGCGTCGTGGTGTAGTCGACGACGTCCCAGCCCATGCCGCCCAGACGCGGTGCGCCCTCGAAGGTGCAGCAGCCGAACTCGGTGATCGCGAGCGGTTTGCCGTGCCGCTGGTACCTGCGCAGCTCGCGGAGGTGTCCGGCGCGGTTCGGATACCAGCCGTAGTAGTCGATGCACACCAGGTCGAACAGGTCCCAGTCCACGTCCTCGTCCTGCGCGGCCCCGTACGACAGGGGCCCGCGGAAGACCGAGCGGCCGACCGCGGCGGCCCGCGCGGTGAAGCGGCGCAGCCGCCGGGCCGTCTCGACCGGGTCGTAGTTGCCCTTGACCAGGTTGTCGATCCGTTCGGCCGCGGTGGCGCCGGGCACGATCCCGGGCACGAACAGCAGGAACTCACAGCCCACGTTCAGATGCACCCGAACTCCCTGGCGGCGCAGCCGTTCGGCGAACCGTCCGGTCTCCGCGAGGTGGTCGAGGATGTCCCGGGCAGGCACATCCCCCAGGGTCGGCTCCAGCCATACGCGCAGACCGCGCTCGGCCGCCTCGGCCGCGGTACGGGTGAGCCGTTCGACGCCGTCGCCGGTGACCTTCACCGTGTCGGCGTGCAACTCGTCGCGGATCGCCCGCAGATCGGCCCGGGTACGTTCCGCGTTCCACGCCGTGGCCGCCGTTTCGCCCGCCCCTACTTCGTAGACGACCCCGCGATATCGCACCCCGCCGAACCCCGCGTCCCGCGCCCGCCGGTGGTGTCGCCCCGCCGCGGCCGCGTGCCCGGCGGGCAGCGCCGTGCCGACGGCGACGGCCCCCGCGAGCTGTAGAAACCGTGCCCTGCTGACCTGAGCTGCGCCCATGTCCGTCTCTCCCGTCTTCCGGATGGAAAACAGCCTGAACGGGTCACCGGAGCGCGCACCATTCGCCGATGGGCCACCACGAGACTGCCGGACGACCCGCCGCCGCCGTACGGAAGTCCCGGCCGGCGCCACCCGCCTCCGCCAAGTGGCCAAGACGATCCGGCCGATGGGCCGATGTGCCGCACCCGGCGGCCCGCATACCCTCCTGCCATGACCGACGGCCCCGACCTCGCCCTCCCGCCCGGTCGCGCCTGGCGTGCCTGGCGCGACCGGGCGGTGGACACGGCGCTCTTCAGCGCGGCCGTCCTCCTCGGCATGGTCGTCCTCGGCGTGGTGAAGGAGCAGGGCGATCTGCCGGGGTGGGCCGCGGACGTGGACCCGCTGCTGGGGCTCGTGGCCTGCCTCGCGCTGTGGTGGCGGCGCCGTCACCCGCTCGCCGTGGCCGTGATCGGGCTGCCCGCGGTGGCGCTGGCGACCAGCGCCCTGCCCGCGGGCGCGGTGATCGTCACCAACATCGCCCTCCGGCTCCGCTGGCGGCAGGCTCTGCTGACGCTCGGGGCGTACGCGCTGCTCATGACGCCCTCCGGCCTGCTGCTGTCGGGCACGGCCGACGACCTGTGGCTCGACGCCGCGTTCTCGCTGGCCTACCTCCTGGCCGCCTTCGCCACGGGCCACGCCCTGCGCTCCCGGCGGCTGCTCGTCGAACGGCTGCGCGCGGACGCCGCCCGGGCCCGTGCCGAACACGAGCGACGGCTCGCCGACGCCCGCCGCGGCGAACGCCAGGCCATCGCCCGCGAGATGCACGACGTGCTGGCACACCGCATCTCCCTGCTCTCCGTCCACGCGGGCGCGCTCGCCTACCGCACCCGGCAGGCGGAGGCGGGCGCCGGACCCGCGCTCGACAGCGCCGAGGTCGCCGAGAGCGCCGAGGTGATCCGGGGCAACGCACACGAGGCCGTGGAAGAGCTTCAGGACGTACTGCGCCTGCTGCACGCGGAGGACGGCGGCGAGCCGATGTCGCTGCTGCCCCGCATCGAGGACATCGACGCTCTCGTCGCGGACGCCCGCGCCACCGGCCAGCCCGTGGACTTCCGCACCGAGCTGACCGCCGACGCCGTACGCGACCTGCGGTCCCCACTGCACCGCACCGTCTACCGCGTGACCCAGGAGGGCCTGACCAACGCCCGCAAGCACGCGCCCGGTACCCCCGTCCGCGTAGCGCTGGCCGGAGGCCCGGGCGACGGCCTCACGGTGGAGATCCGCAACGCCCTGCTCGCCACCCCCGGCACCGGCGACGCGATCCCGGGCACCGGCACCGGTCTCACCGGACTCGCCGAACGCGTCCGGCTCGACGGCGGCACCCTCGGCCACACCGCCGCCGACGGCACCTTCACGCTGCGCGCCCGGCTACCGTGGCCCGCGAGGTGACGCGATGATCCGAGTGCTGCTGGCCGACGACGACCCCTTGGTGCGGACCGGGCTGAAGATGATGCTGCGCGGCGCGGACGGCATGGAGGTCGTCGGGGAGGCGGCCGACGGCGGCCAAGTGGCCGCCGCCGTCCGCGAACACCAGCCCGATGTGATCCTGATGGACATCCGGATGCCCGTCATGGACGGCCTCGCCGCCACCCGGGCCCTCACCCGCCCCGGCGCGCCGTCCCCGCGGGTGATCGTGCTGACCACCTTCGACGAGCACCGGCTGGTCGTAGCGGCGATGCGCGCCGGCGCCGCCGGATACCTCGTCAAACACGCCGCGCCCGAGGACATCGTGGAGGCGGTACGGCGCGCCGCCCGCGGCGAGCCCGCCCTGTCACCGTCCGCCGCGCGGGCACTCATGGAACACGCGGCGACGGAACCGGACGACCGGGCCGAACGCGCCCGTCAGCGGCTCGCATCCCTCACCTCACGGGAGCGCGAGGTGGCCGAGGCGGTCGCCGAAGGGCTGTCCAACGCCGACATCGGCAACCGCCTGCACCTGTCCGTCGGCACGGTCAAGGCCCACCTCTCCAGCGCCCTGGTCAAGCTGGGCCTGGACAACCGTGTCCAGCTCGCCCTCCTCGCCCATGACGCCCACCCGCGGAGCTGACCGTCTGACCGTACGGCCGTACCGGCTCCCGGTCAGCCGCAGTGACCGGTGCCCTTCGTGGAATAGGTGGTGATGCCGCCTTCCCAGGTGACGCACTGCCCAGGGGCGTGAAGGTAGACGGGCCCGGCGTAGGTCGTGAACCGGCCGCTGTCGGTCGCCTTCCCCTCCAGTTCGGAGCTGAGCGAGGCGAACATGTACACCGGCGCCCCAGCGCTGGCGCGCACGGTGACCACACAGTTCTCGCCGGTCGTCTTGTTGTACGTCAGGAACGTGGTGCCCAGGTTCTCCATGTCGGCGGAGTCGATGACCTTGTGTCCGGCGCCACAGGCCCCGTTGTACTTCGCGACCGGCCCGACCGACTCCGTCGCGGACGCGGGCCCGGCAAGGGCGAGAGTGCTGCCCCCGACGACGGTGGCGATGGCCGTGATGATGGCTGTACGGCGTGCGAGCTTCATGGGTTCCCCTCGTTCATGTGGTCCGTATGGGGTGAGACCAGATGACCGCCGGGTTGGTTGTGGCCACGTCGCGTCACAGTTCTGTAAGGGCTATCGGTCTTCGCTCCGTCCGAACCTCACGTAGGCGATGAGCCCCAACACGTTCCCGAATGCGCAGATGGCCAGCCATGCCTGGGCGGACAGACTCCGGGTGTTCGGGTGCCGGGAGACGTCGATCATGCAGTAGACGGCGGGGATGAGGGCCACCAGCGGTACGATCGCCGCCCAGATCGGCGGTGACGAGGAGCTGAGGGAGTCGGTGAGCACGGGAGCGCCTTTCACGGGGTGTCGGGCGGAACGATGACGAGCCCGGCGACCTTCTCGTCCGTGTCGAACGCGACCCGGGCCTTCATGTCGCCGGCCTCGTAGCGCAGCGGAATGTCGACGACCGTGTGGTCGCCGATGCGCCGGACGAACGGATCGCCCTCAGCGAAGCCCTCGAACGCCCCGACCAGGCCGGTGATCGAAGCGAGGCCGCTGCCCCGCACCTCGTCGGTGAACGCCTCCAGCACCTGGGCGTTGAAGGACTGCCTCGCTTCGTCCATGCGGCCGTCGAGGACATCCGTGACGATCTTGGTGGCGCGTTCCGCGGCGTCGGTCATGTGCACTGTCTTGTCCATGGGTTCTCCCGTTCGCGGGTCGATGGGCTTCCCGAACCGCTGGAAGGCGGCTTGCCGGGTGACTCCCAGCAGGTCGCCGATCTCCTGCCAGGTGTGACCGGCGTCGCGACACTGCTGCACGCACAGCTTCAGCAGCTGTTCGGCCACACCGGCCACGCTCTGGGAGCGTCGGACCAGGCCGAGGTAGGCGGGCGAGGCCAACGGGCTGGCCAACGACGCGGCCAGGGCCGAGGCATCTTCGGCCAGCGAGGCGCTGAGGGCGGCGAGAGTCGGCGGAGAATCGGCCATATGTAAAGGCTGCCTTTACAAGGGACCCGATGTCAAGGATTCCTTTACGCCGGTGATCTGACCCCGAGGACATCGAGCAGCGCCTGCGTGGCCGGGCTGGGATGGACTCTGCTCCACGCCAGATACTCGACGCGACGCGGCCCGTCGACCACCGGGACCAGCTCCAGCTGCGGGTCGTCGGCGGCCAGCGGCCGGATGAACGCGGACGGCAGCAACGCGATGCCGAGCCCGCGCACGATCAGCCGGGTCAGGCCACGTCCGCCTCGTACGCGACATCGCGGGTCAGACCCGCGGCCGCGAACGCCTGGTCGGACTGGGCCCGGCCCGGTGACCCGTCCCTGAAGTCCACGAACGTCTCCTCGGCGACCTCGTGCAGCATGACCAGGGAAGCGCCCGCGAGCCGGTGCCCGGCCGGTACCACCAGCACATGCTCGTCATGATCGAGAACGATGGCTTCCACACCAGCCGGACGGTCGCCCTCCGGCAGACCGAGGAAGCCGATGTCCAACTCTCCGTTCCGGATCGCCACGGCCAGTTCGTCGCTGCTTCCGGCACGGAGGCTGACACGGACGTCCGGGTACCGGGCGCGGTACCGCTGCAGCAGTTCGGGGACGTCGATGGCGGCCGTGGTCCTGATCATGCCGACGCCGAGTCGGCCGCGTACCACGCCGGCTGCCGCCGCGGCGTCGGCGACCGCGCAATCGGCGGCGGCCAGGCACTCGCGGGCGCCGACGAGAAAACGTCACGTCGAGACTCCTCACTTGGACACCTCGACCGAACGGTCACCGGGCCCGCTGCTGCCCTCATCCGCTCAGCGGGCGGCAACAGTCGCGCTGACCGCGCTCGCCCCCGCCTCCTGGGGCACCACCTATGTCGTGACGACGGAACTGCTCCCGCCCGGGCATCCGTTGTTCGCCGGGCTGCTCGCACTGGCGATCACCCGGGTGCTCCCGCGCGGGAACTGGTGGTGGAAGGCCGCCATCCTCGGCGTACTCAACATCGGCGGGCTTCCCCTGCTGTACCTGGCGGCCGAACGACTCCCCGGCGGTGTCGCCGCCACCCTCAGCGCCGCTCAGCCGCTGCTGGTCGCCGGCCTGGCCGCAGCGGTGCTCCACGACCGGCCGACGGCCTGGCGCCTGACCTGGGGCGTGCTCGGCGTGACCGGCGTCGGACTCGTCGTGCTCGGACCCGGGGCCCGGCTGGACACCGTCGGAGTGCTCGCCGGCCTCGTCCATACGGCCGCCATGGCGGGCGGGATCGTCCTCACCAGACGCTGGGGCCGCCCGACCGGCGTCGGGCCACTGACACTGTGGCCGGCTGGCAACTGACGGCCGGTGGCCTGCTGCTGCTCCCGCTCACCGTCGCGATCGAAGGCGCGCCACAGCGCATCGATGCCGGAGCCGTCGGCGGCTACCTGTGGCTCGGCAGCATGGGCGGGCTGATCGCGTACACGCTGTGGTTCCGCGGGATCGGAAAGCTGCCGGTCGGCGCGTCCGCACCGCTGGTGGTGCTGTCTCCGCTGGTCGCGACCGTCATCGGCATCGCGCTGGGGGAGTCGCTGAACCTGCCGCAGACGCTGGGCTTCGTCCTCGCCCTGGCCGCCATGCTGGCCGCACAGCTCAAAGCCCCCAACCGGACCGCGCGGCCCAGTAAACGGCACAGCATCGCGACCCGCGCTGATCGCACCGGTCACCCGACGGCGTCCCAGAACGCGCAGTGGTGGCGCAGCCGTGCCGTGCGGGTGGGGACGATGTGGTCCGGCGCCAGGGACAGCACCGTCTGCCGGGGCCAGCGCGGCGACGACGGGCCGTTCGGGTTTGCGGTACGGGCGAAGCGCGTCCAGTAGTCGATCATGGCATCGGCCAGCCGGTGCTGCGCCGCGGTCAGATCACGGGGGCGGCCGCCCAGGTCGAACAGGTAGGGCAGTTCGCTCGCGTGCGGCGCGCCGAGCGGGAACGGCGGCGTGCCCGAGGTGAGCGGCGGTGCGTGTTCGTCGGCGAACTCGTAGCGCCATACGGGCACATGGGCGGCGAGCAGGCCGACGGCGCGTGCCGTCGGGCAGGCGAAGTTCGCGTCGCCGATGACCGCGCCGAACACCGGGCCACCGTCCGCGCCGTACACCGGGTACTCGCGGACGATGGCCTTCGCCTGTCCCGGGGAGTCGAAGAAGGAGGCCACGACATCGGGCCAGGTGTCGGGAGTGACGGGATGGCCCGCCTGGATGATCCCGGCGGCCCAGCCGTTCCCCTCGTCGTGGTTGTCCCCGATGAGTACGGGGACGCGGTGGAAGCGGCCCGCGGCGATCGCCGCCGCGGGATCGCTCGGCAGCAACGGGGTGGCGTGAGCTGGCTGTTGATCGGTGTCCTGGGCCGCGAGCAGACGGGAGACGTTCACCCGCCGCAGACAGGCCAGGACATCGCGGGCGGAGCCGCAGCCGGCCTTCGCGGCGAGGTCCGCGCCCGTCGCGCGCGCCGCGGACAAGGGGACGGAGGACGGGGCGAACGGCCGGTCGGGGCGGCCCGTGCACGGGCCGCTCTCGATGATCGCCCGTTCGAAGAGCCCCGCGGCGGCGGGTGAGGCGAGCTGGGCGCAGACGCTGTAGCCGCCCGCTGACTCGCCGGCCAGCGTCACGTTGCGCGTGTCGCCGCCGAAGGCACCGACCTCGGCGCGGACCCAGCGCAGCGCCGCCTGCTGGTCCGCCAGACCGAACGTGCCGGATCCGGGCAGCCCGCTGTGCGCGACGAAACCGAGCGCCCCGAGGCGGTAGTTGACGGTGACGACCACGACGTCACCGCGGGTGGCCATGCGATGGGCGTCGTACGAGCTGCCCGCACCGGTGGTGAAGCCGCCCCCGTGCAGCCACACGATCACCGGCCGCGGGCGCGCCGGTCCCGCGCCGTCGGGCGTCGTGACGTTCAGGTGGAGACAGTCCTCGTCGGTGCTGCCGCCGGGCACCTCACCGGCCGGCTGCGGGCAGGCGCTCGCGGGCCGGATCGCATCCCGCACCCCGGACCAGGGCGCCGCGCGGTGGGGCGGCGCCCAGCGCAGCCTGCCCACCGGGGGCGCCGCGTAGGGGAGGCCCTCGAAGGTGCGGTAGCTGTCGTGGGCGGCGCCCCGTACGAGGCCGTCATGGGTGCGCACCACCGTGGCGGCGGCGGTCCTGGCGGGCTCTGTCGGCGGCGCCGCGGACCAGGCCGTGACAAGCACGGCGGTCACGGCGCAGCCCAGGGCGGTCAGGAAGCGGTGCATGCTCATCAACTCCCCATCCGGTCAGCTGCCGCCCATGCCGCCCTGCGCGGCGACCATGGTCACCGGCAGAGCGCGTACGGCCTTCTCCAACCCGGGCGCGAGGGCGGCGAGACGCCCCGCGCAGGCGTCGATACGGACCCGGAAGGTCTTCTGGTCCTGCCGTGACAGAACCGAGCGGATGCCACCCGCCGCGGCCAGCGCCAGCAGCACGGCGTCGGCTGCGGGGATCTCCCGCACGGGCCCGTCCCCGTGCAGCGCCGCGGACACGCGGGCGCGGAGTGCGGCGGGTACAGCGCGGTCCGTCACGGTCAGCCGCCGGGTGCCGAAGCGGGTCCGGGGCGCCTTCACGGCGAGGAGCCCCGCCGCGATGAGCCGGTCCTCCACCTCCATCAGGGTCCGCTTCCGGTGGCGGCGCACGAGGTGCTTCCAGCCGTGCCCGGCGGTGGCGTCGCGCAGCACGCCGTCCAGGACAGGGTCGCCGGTCGGCTCCGTACCGGACACGGTCACCGTGCCGCCGTCCTCTCCCAGCCGACCGCGCGACGCGAGGTCGACGAGGGCGGCGGCGCGGACCAGCAGCTCCGTCCGGGAACGGTCGTAAGGGCCTTCGGCCGCGTCGTCGTGGGCGAGCAGATACATGAGGCATACCAGGTCGTCGATCACCCTCCGACGCTATGGCCGGGTACCCCGGCCACGGATCGGCCGCGGGAACGGACCGGCACTGGGAACACAGGAGGACCGCGGCCCGGCCTCCTCCTCAAGGAGGAGGCCGGTGCGGTCAGGGGCGGCGCGGCCGCACGAGACCGTGGTCATAAGCGGCGACGACGGCCTGCACGCGGTCACGCAGCCCCAGCTTGCGCAGCACCGAGGTGACATGGTTCTTGACGGTCGCCTCCGACAGACCCAGCCGCTCGGCGATCTCCGCGTTCGACAACGCCTGCCCGATCAGAGTCAGCACCTCCCGCTCACGGCCCGAGAGGTCCCGCAGCGAGGGCGGCGGCGCCGGGACGGACGTGGTACGCAGGAACCGGTCCAGGACACGGCGCATCACGGTCGGCGCCAGCAGCGCGTCACCACGCGCGGTGAACCGGATCGCGTCGACGAGCTCCGCCGGGCGGATGTCCTTCAGCAGGAAGCCGCTCGCCCCCGCGCGCAGGGCGGCCACAACATGCGCGTCCACATCCCAAGTGGTCAGCACGAGCACCCGGGCCGGACTGCCGCACTCCGCGATCTGCCGGGTCGCCTCGATGCCGTCCACGACGGGCATGCGTACGTCCATCAGCACCACGTCCGGCGCCAACTCCCGCGTCAGCCGCACCGCCTCCCGGCCGTCGGACGCCTCACCGACCACCTCGAGGTCGTCCCTGGAATCGATGATCATGCGGAATCCGGTACGGACCAGGGCCTGATCGTCGGCCACCACCACGCGCAGCATCATGACGCGGCCTCCACCGGCAACCGCGCCGCCACCTCGAACCCGCCTCCCGGCAGCGGACCGGCGCGCAGGCTGCCGCCCACGAGCCGTGCGCGCTCCCGCATCCCCACAAGACCGCGCCCCGCTCCCGCCGCAGCCGAACGTCCCTGCGAAACAAGCCCGTTGTCGACCACCACGACCTTCACGCACTCCCCTTCGGCCGTCACACGCACGCTCACCTCGTCGGCACCGACCGCATGCCGCAGCGCGTTGGTGAGGGCCTCCTGGACGATCCGGTACGCCGCCAGATCCACCGCCGCAGGCAGCCCGTCCATCACGCCCTCACGGTGCACCCGCACGGCCGTCCCGGTCGCGCGCACCACATCCGCCAGCTCGTCCAGCCGCGCGAGCGAGGGCCCCGGCTCCCGCTGCTCCCCGTCCCCGTCCCCCTCGTCCTCCTCCCCATCGAGCCGGAACGCGCGCAGCAGCAGACGCAGTTCACCGAGCGCCGAGCGGGCGCCCGTCTCGATGGCCCGCAGCGCCTGACGGGCCTGTTCGGGCCGTTCAGTGAACGCGTCATCGGCGGCACCCGCCTGAATGACCACCACCGACAGGGTGTGCGCCACGACATCGTGCACCTCGCGCGCGATCCGCGCCCGCTCCTCCACCACAGCCCGCCGCATCTCCGCCCCCGCCCGCGCCTGCTGCGCCCTGCGCCACTGACCCGCGGTCCATGCCAGGACCACCGCGAGCAGATAGACCGTCAGGCCCGCAGGCCCGCCCGCGCCGAACGCCAGCGGCCCGGGCAAGCACATCGCAGCGAGCGCCCGCACCGACACCCGCCGCGGCCTGGTGGCTGACAACACGCACAACGTGACCTGGGCCGCCAGCAGCGTCCCTGTCAAAGTCACCGCGGGCAGCAGCGCCCATACCGCGAGTCCCGTCGCCGCGTGCGCCGCCAGTACGGCGACCGGGGCGCGCACCTGCCACCTCAGGACGCAGACCTGAGCGAGGACCAGGACCACGGCCAAGGGCAGCCGTCGTCCGTGCTCCGAGCCCGCGACGAGAACCGAAGTACCGGTGACGCCCAGCACCAGGCCGGCCGACCCCCACCACAGCGCCCGAGCCGTCCGGGGCGACAGTTCGCCCCGGGCTTCCCCGGCGAACATGTCGTCCGGCAGTCTGCTCTTGCGGTCCACGCCCCGACCCTATCCAGCGGCGCGACCCGGGCCATCCACCGCGACCGGTACTCGGCTGACCAGCTTGTCCCTATACGCGCATCCACATGAATAAAAGTCGGATGTAGGTATAGATGTACTCTGGGCGCAAGCCACGTGGAACGGCCCATTCGGCTGATCGGAACGCATCGGATGGATCAGGATGAATGACGCTCGGGACGCGACTTCCCATGGGGCGCCGGAGGGGGTTGTTCGCACCGCGCGGTGGGCCACGATGGTTCTCGACGCGCGGGGAGTCGTCCTGCGGTGGAGCGCGGGCGCCGAGTGGCTGCTGGGCTACTCGCCAGCGGACGTGGTGGGACGGGCGGCCGAGGACCTGCTCTGGGACGGCCAGGCATCCCTGCCGGATACCGTCCGGCGGTCGCTGGCGGGCCGGGCGCCGTGGATCGGCGAGGTAGCGGCGCGGCACCGGGACGGCGGCCCGCTCGTGGTGGAGCTGCTGGCCTGCCCCCTGCAAGACAGCGACGACAGCGACGCCAGCGCCCAGTGGCTGCTGGCGGCCATGGCGGCACCAGCGGGCGCGCACCAGGGCTACGCGGCGACGGAGCGCTCGTTCACCCAGGGCGCCTGGCCGATGGCGATCCACGACACGGAACTGCGACTGCTGCGCGCCAACGCGCGAATGTGCCAGGTCGTCGGCCTCTCCGAGGACGAGATGCGCGGGCAGCGATCCGGCTTCCTGGCCGGAAACCCCGTGAACGAGCAGGTCGCGACGGCCATGCGGAAAGCGATACGCACGGGGGAGGCGGAGCACGCCCAGACGCTCACCCGCGCGGCGGGCCAGATCCGGGACCAGGCCTGGGCCGTTTCCCTCTCGCCTCTCAAGGACGAGACCGGCCGGGTGTGCGCGGTCGCCGCCGCCGGGCTCGACATCAGCGAGCTGTACCGGACACGCGAGCGCCTCGCCCTGCTGAACGAGGCCAGCATCCAGATCGGCACCACCCTGGACGTCACCCGCACCGCCCAGGAACTCGCGAGCATGCCGCTGCCGCGCTTCGCCGACTTCATCAGCGTCGACCTGCTGGACTCTGTGCTGCACGGCGACGAGCCGACCCCGGGCCCGGTCTCCGGCGATGTCCGGCTGCGCCGCGTCGCCCACGCGTCCGCCCACGCGGAGGACACCCCCGAGGCCGCCGTGGGCATCGGTGAGACGGACATCTACCCCGAGTTCTCGCCACCCGCCCGTTGCCTGGCCTCCGGCCGGGCGGTGCTGACCGGGCCCTGGGACACCGACTACTTCCGGTGGATGGACCGGGACCCCAAGCGGAACGCCAAGCGCACCGACTTCGGGGTCCAGTCGCTCGTGGCGGCACCTCTGGTCGCCCGCGGTAATACCCTCGGCGCGGCGCTCTTCTCCCGCCGCCTGCACCCGGACACCTTCACCGAGGACGATCTGATCCTCGCCGAGCAGCTGGCGGCCCGAGCGGCCGTCTGCATCGACAACGCCCGCCGCTACACACGTGAGCGCGACACCGCCGTCGCCCTCCAGCGCAGCCTGCTCCCGCAGGGGCCGCCCGAGCAGACAGCCGTCGAGCTCGCCACCCGCTATCTGCCCGCCGACTCCCGCTACGGCGTGGGCGGCGACTGGTTCGACGTCATCCCGCTCTCCGGCGCCCGGGTCGCGCTGGTCGTAGGCGATGTCGTCGGCCACGGCATCCACGCCTCCGCCACCATGGGCCGGCTGCGCACCGCCGTCCGTACCCTCGCGGACATCGACCTTCCCCCGGACGAGCTGCTCACCCACCTCGATGACGTGGTGGTGCGCCTCGCCTCCGAGAACACCGGGCAGGTCGACTACGACGTGATCGGAGCCAGCTGCCTGTACGTGGTCTACGACCCGGTCTCCCGGCTGTGCTGCGCGGCCCGCGCCGGCCATCCGCCGCCCGCCCTGGTCACCCCCGACGGCACGGTGGAATTCTGCGACGTGCCCGCGGGCCCACCGCTGGGCCTGGGGGACCTGCCCTACGAGTCCGCCGAGACCGCGATGGAGGAAGACACCCTGCTCGTCCTCTACACCGACGGCCTGGTCGAATCCCGCGACCGCGACATCGGCTCGGGTATGGACAGACTGCGCGAGGTCCTGGCCGAACCGTCCCCGTCGCTGGAAGCCACCTGCGACACCGTGCTGCGGGCCCTGCTCTCCGGCCGTCCGGCCGACGATGTCGCCCTGCTCGTCGCCCGGGCCCGCGCCCCGGACGCCGAACAGGTCACCACCTGGGATCTGCCGGCCGAGCCCGCCCTGGTCGCCGAGGCCCGCGAGCGGGCGACCGCCCAGCTGGCGGCCTGGGGGCTCGGCGAGCTCTCGTTCACGACGGAGATGATCGTCAGCGAGCTGTTCACCAACGCCATCCTGCATGGCCAGGGCCCCGTCCAGCTGCGGCTGATCCGCGATCGCGCCCTCATCTGCGAGGTCTCCGACACCAGTACCACCGCCCCGCATATGCGCCGGGCCCGGATGTTCGACGAGGGCGGGCGGGGGCTGCTGCTCGTCGCCCAGCTCAGCCGCCGCTGGGGCACCCGGCAGACGCCCACCGGCAAGATCATCTGGGCGGAGCAAACCCTCCCGGTCGGCTGACCGGTCGCCCGCGCGGCCTCAGCCGTCCAGGCGCCGATCGAAGCTGAGGCCCCCGGGCACCTGGAACGTCGGCACGATCTCGATGTGCCCGATGTTGACGTGGCGCGGCGCGCCGATGGCATACTCGACGGCATCGGCGATGTCCGCCGGACGCAGCGTCTCGTAGCCGTCGTAGTAGATGCGCTGAGCCCCCTCCCGGTCGCCCATCAGCCGGCCGAAGATCTCGGTCTCCACCCGGCCTGGGCAGATCTCGGTGACCCGGACCCGGCGGCCGCGGGCGTCGATCCGGAGCTGGCGGGAGAGGGTGTGCACAGCGGCCTTGGTGGCGTGGTACACCGTGTTGCCGGGGAAGTTGTACACCCCGGCGATCGAGCCGATGTTGACGACATGGCCCAGGTCGCGCTCCACCATGCCGGGCATGACCAGCCGTACGAGGTGGAGCACGGCCCGCAGATTGACGGCGAGCTGCTCCTCCACGGCGGACTCGTCCGCGGTGAGGATGGTGCCGGTGTGGCCGACTCCGGCGTTGTTGACCAGAATGTCGATCTTGAACCCGGATACGGCGTCGCGGAGGGCTTCGGTGTCGGCGACGTCCACGGCGTGCGGCACACAGCCCGTACGCCGAGCGAGATCCTCCAGCCGCCCGGCGTCCCGGGCCAGCGCGTGGACCCTGAGGCCCCGCTGCGCGAGGCGCTCGGCGATGGCGGCGCCGATGCCCGCGGAGGCGCCGGTCACCAGCGCGGCCCGGTAGTCGGAGAATGGCATGAGGCAATACCCTCTGTGTTCTCTTCCGAGCTTAGATCATTTCCTGGCCGAGCTCATTCGTCGGGCAGCGGGAGATGGGCGCTCTCCCGGATGGTCAGTACGGCGACGAATGATCCGAGGGCGGTGGCGACGACGTAGTAGCTCGGGAGCTGGGTGTTTCCGCTCAGCCCGATGAGCCAGGTCATCAGGAAAGGCGCGGAGCCGCCGAACAAAGCGGTGGCGATGTTGTATCCGAAGGCGTAGGCGGAAACACGGACGCGGGTGGGGAACAGCTCGACGAGCAGGATATGGATGACACCGGTGTAGCCCGCGAAGAGGATCGCCAGGAGGACTCCGCCCGCGATGGCGAGTGGCACCGATCCCTGGCTGAGCAGGAGGTAGCAGGGAATTCCCATAACCGCCATGAGCAGTGCGGCTCCCGCGACGACAGGGCGACGGCCCAGACGGTCCGAGAGCCGCCCGGCGAACGGAATGGCGATGCTGATCGCGACCAGGGTGCAGGCCGTTACGAGCAGTCCCCGCAGGGTAGTGAATCGCAGTTCCGCGGAAAGATACGTCGGCATGTATACGAAGAGCACGTAGTAGCCGGAGCTGTTGAGCAGTGTGATGGGCAGGATGAGCAGAATCGCCCTGCGGTGTTCGGGGGACGACAGCGCCTCCCGCACAGGGCTGGCGGAGAGCCGGTCCCGCTCCTTGAGGCCTTCGAACCGCGGGGTCTCACCGACCCGCTTGCGAATGTAGATGCCGATGAGGCCCATGGGGAAGGCGATGAGGAAGGCGATCCGCCAGCCCCAGGACTGCATGGCCCCGTCGCTCAGGCCCGCGTTCAGGACGGTGGCCAGCAGGGTGCCGGTGAGCAGCGCGGCGAAGGACGCGAGCTGGGCGTAGCTGGTGATCCTGCCCCGGCGCCCTCCGGGGGAGTACTCGGCGAGAAAGCTCATGGCGCCCGCCACTTCCCCGCCGAGGGAGAACCCCTGGGTGAATCGCAGCAGCATCAGCAGGATCGGAGCGGCGATACCGAAAGCGGCATAGCCGGGCAGCACGCCGATGGCGGCGGTCGCGACGCTCATCAGGAGGATGACGAAGACCAGCATCCGCTGCCGCCCCACTTTGTCGGCGAAATAACCGCAGACGACGCCGCCCAGCGGACGGACGAAGAAGGGGATCCCGAAGACCAGGAAACTCAGCATCAGCGCCGCGTGACCGCTCGCCCGAGGAAAGAACACCGAGGTCAGGGTTCCGGCCAGAAAGCCGTAGATGCCGTAGTCGTAGAGTTCTACGAAAACCCCGACCGAGGCGGCGAGCGTCACCCGGCGGAGGGTGCCGGAATCTGGGGGAGTGGCAGTGCGTGAAGGCCTGCGAACAGACATTTTCCCTCCCGGCTGCGCGAACGCCGGATAGGCCCGAGCCTGCCTCACGCGATACCGCGGGGCAAGGCCTTCCGGTCGGGTATGGGGACGGGCTGGCCGGCCGTGTCCGCCCGCCGCTGTGCAGTACCCATGTCTGCAGCGCGAGCACTGCCCGGTCGCTGTCCGGTTCCCAGTGGTCCGGTGCCAGCCAGTCCGCGTTGTCCTGCCACACCCCGGCGGGGGTATCCGGAAGGATGCCGGAAGCGGGCGCGAATGGTCTTTGTCATTCGGTGGCGGGGATGACTTCGACATCTCCCAGTATCGTGCTTTCGTTGGTTGTGTGCTTGACTTTAAGGGGGGTCGAGTAATTGTCTCAATGTGTGTCCAGCTGATGGAATTACGTATCTGTCTCATGCTTCATGCGTGGCGGTATTCTGTGCGGATGGATGTGGTGGGCGATGCGATCTCCGCTGTACATCTCGGGTACCCTTTCCTCGCACCGGGTGCGGGGAGGCGGGAGCTGGTGTGCGCGCCTTGACCCGTACGGCGGCGCGGGCTTCTATGTCGTTGTGAAGGGCGGCTGCTGGCTGCTGCCCGACGGCGGCGCCCCGGTGTTTCTCGGTGTGGGTGATGCGGTGCTGCTGCCGCATGGCGCAGGCCGTGTGATCGCCGATTCCCCGCTCGATTCGGCGGTCGCCGAGGAGAAGGCGGTGCCGTTCGGGCAATGGCTCGCGGAAGCGGGGTCACGGGCCCGGCCCGACCGCGACGGGACGGGGTTGCTCTGTGGCAGGTACTGGCTCGACTGCGCCCGCCTGCACCCGCTCATGACGGAGCTGCCCGAAGTGGTCCACCTGGCCGGCCGGGTGGGCAGCCACCTGGAACTGCGGGCGGTGATCGATCTGCTCGCTGGTGAGGTGGACGAGGCGCGACCCGGTTCTTGTGTCGCGCTCCCGGGCCTGCTCGGCCTGCTCCTCGTCTACATCATCCGTTCCTGGGTGGCCGAGGCCGCTTTGGGTGTCTGGCCCCGCGCACTGGGCGACCCGGTGACGGCCGCCGCCCTGCGGTCGGTGCACGCGGATCCCGCCGCTCCGTGGAGCAATGACCGCCTGGCTGCCGAGGCGGGCGTGTCCCGCCCGACTCTGGCACGCCGTTTCACTACCCTGGTCGGCCGCCCTCCGATGGCCTATCTCACGTGGTGGCGCCTGGTCCGTGCGGCCACTTTGCTCCGGGACACTCCGGCCTTCCTGGCCACGGTCGCCGACCGGGTCGGCTACGGCAGTCCGTACGCACTCTCACACGCTTTCGAAAGGGAGTTCGGCATTACGCCGGGCCGTTACCGGGCGCAGGCGGCGGGCCCGCGGTAACTCGGCCAGGCGATCACTCTCACACTCGTTGTGAAACAGGGCGGTGGCGAGTGTAGCCACGGCTATCTCGTCGCGGAGGATGTTCTCGTGGGCGCGGAAGGCCACCCCGAGAGCGGCGCGGATTCCTGCCGGCTGGCCAGCCCGTGGCGGCCTGCCCCGATGCCCCGGCGGTATCACGGCTTGTCGATCAACAGTGAGTACATGAACATGTCCCGGTGTTCGTCCCCTATCTGCTGCCACTTCCGCAGCAGCCCTTCGCGCCGGAACCCGGCATGCTCGGCGGTGCGCACGGAGGCCGTGTTCCACGGCTCGATCCACAGTTCGAGTCGGGGAATCCGCAGGTCGCGCAAGGCCCAGCCGACCACTGCCTGGACGGCAGCCGCGGCGGCGCCCTGGCCGCGGGCCGACTTGACAACCCAGTAGCCCAGCGACGCACGGCCCTGTTCGAGGTCCCTCAGCCACAGCCCCACCTGGCCGACCGGCCGGTCGTCAGGGGCCGCGATGACGAAGGTGTACCCAGCCCTGGTGGTCGCCCGGCCCCACTGCCGTTCGATGAACGCGACGCCTTCCGGTTCGGTGTAGGGGGACGGCACCGTTGTGATCAGCGGGATGTAGTCGTCTTCCGCTGCCTCACGGACAAGCGGAAGGTCTGAGAGGCGCCAGGGCCGAAGTGTGAATCCGCCACCAGCGGCGAGTTCAGGAATGACGAGAGGTTGCTCCATCCACCCATCCTGCTGTGGTTCTCCACCGGTGCGCATCTGGGTTGCGGGTACCGCCCCGCACCCGCAACGACACCACGACGAACTTGCCCGTCGTCGGCGGATCACGGGGAAATCGCAGGCAGGAGCCGTGTATTCGTCCCGACCAGCACCCGCCCCCCGGACAGGTCGCCCGCCCTGCGATCGTAGGGGCCTCGGCCCGGACGACCGTGTCGATCACCTCGACCGATTCCACTGACACGCCCTGCGCGCATGAATGGCTGGCCGCGCAAGAAGCTAGCTCCACCAGGCCCTCTTGGAATGGATCTTTCAGGGAGCCGGGAGGCGGCGGATCGCCGAGATCAGTCCGCCGGGCCGTTCCTCACGCTGGGGCGGGGTGTTGATCGGGCGGCCGTAGGCGGCGGCGCGCTCGCGCAGGGTGTGGGTGTCGGCTTCCCAGCCGTGGCCGGCCAGCCAGCCGACCGGGTCGTGGGGCATCTCCGAGACCCACAGGGATGCTGCTGATCCCGGCGCGGCGTCCGCGCCGAAGCGCTCGATCACGCCGCGTGAGCCCAGCGTCAGCCCCATCCGGCTGCCCGCTGCCGATTGGGTGCTGATCCGGGCCAGCAGCAGTTCCACCGCGTCCTCGGGCAGATAGATCAGCAGTCCTTCGGCGATCCACGCGGTCGGCGCGGCCGGGTCGTGTCCTGCGGCGGCCAGCGCGCCCGGCCAGTCCTCACGCAGATCCACCGCGACGGTGATCCGCTCGCAGCGTGCGACGGCCCGCTCCCGGCGCAGCACGGAAGCTTTGAAGTCCAGTGGGGCGGCGGTGTCGACCTCGAACAGCCGGGTGCCTTCGGGCCAGTCCATCCGGAAGGCCCGGCTGTCCATGCCGGCGCCGAGCAGCACGACCTGCCGGACCCCGGACGCGGAGGCCTGCCGCAACAGGCCGTCGAGGAATTTTGTCCTGATGACGATGGAGAACGACACGGCCGACCGGCGGCGTCGCGCGGCCTCGTCATCGGGCAGCGGCGGCGAGGAGGGCCACAGGCCGCCGGCGGCGGCGAAGGCCTGTGCCAGCGGGTCGCGGAACAGCGCGTTCTCCCGCTCGGTCTCCAGCGCCCGCACCCTGGCCACCCCCACGGCCGTGGCCCGCACTCCCGACGGCCGCACCCGCTCCTGCTCATCAGTCACCGCGCCAGCCTAAGGGCCGTCCCGTAAGTGATCTTGCTGTGGGATGATCTTGGCTGTGGCTGGTGTGATCACGGCGTCTGAGTCGTCTTGGATAGTCCCGTTCACCGGGTTGAGCCCGCGTGCCTTCGGCCAGTTGGCGACGCAGCTGCGCCGCGAGGGTGTCGACGCCCCTGATGGCCGGCCGTGGAAGCTGTCGCTGGAGGACCGGGTCCTCTTGGTCGCCGCGTACTGGCGGACCAACCTGACGATGCGGCACCTAACCCCGCTGTCCGGGGTGACGGAGTCCGCCGCCGACCGGGTCATCGACCACCTCGGACCGCTCCTGGCGCTCTGGCCCCGCCAGCGGTTCGCCAAGGACGCCGTGCTCATCGTGGACGGCACTCTGGTGCCCACCCGCGACCATAAGGTGGCCGAACAGTCCAAGAACTACCGCTACTCCACCAACCACCAGGTCGTCATCGACGCCGACAGCCGCCTGGTCGTCGCGGTTGGCCGACCGCCGCCGGGCAACCGGCACAACAGCCGGGGCTGGGCCGAGTCCGGCGCCAAGGCCGCCGTCGGCAACACCACCACGATTGCCGACGGCGGCTACCCGGTCACCGGCCTGGCGGTGCCGCACCGCCGCCGCCCGGGCGAGGAGCTGCCCGACTGGAAGCAGGCCCACAACACATCGCACAAGCAAGTCCGCGCCCGCGTCGAGCACTGCTTCGCC
The DNA here is from genome assembly GCF_044333065.1 of Streptomyces sp. NPDC021115. NCBI lineage: Bacteria > Bacillati > Actinomycetota > Actinomycetes > Kitasatosporales > Streptomycetaceae > Streptomyces > Streptomyces sp. NPDC021115. The sequence goes on along the minus strand of NZ_JBIRQF010000017.1, from coordinate 33,382 downwards.
CGCATGAAGACGTGGAAGATCCTCCGCGACTGCCGCCTGCGCGGCGACGGCGTCCATCACGCCATGCTCGGCATCGCCCGCCTACACAACCGTGCTCTCACGGGATAGCTCCTGCCGCATGCGGGACCTGAGAGGTCCACGGGAGACGGCTCCCCACCTCGCAGTCTTGGAGGAGATTCAGGCGAGGCAGAACTCGTTGCCCTCGATGTCCTGCATCGTGATGCACGACTCGTTGACGCCATCGGCGCGCTGCGTCAGCACGTGTTTCGCGCCGAGAGCCATCAGCCGTGCGCATTCGGCCTCGAGTGTGGCCAGGCGCTCCTCACCCACGAGCCCGGCGCCGGCCCGCACACACAGATGCACCCGGTTCTTGACGACCTTGCCTTCGGGAACTCGCTGGAAGAGCAGGCGTGGACCCACACCGGAGGGATCAGTGCACGCGAAGTAGATCTCATCCTCAGGCGGCAGCGAGCGGTGGTACTCCTCCCACGTGGCAAAGCCCTCCGGGACCGTCGGTACGACGTACCCCAGCACCTCGCACCAGAAAGCGGCGAGGCGCGCAGGTTCCGCGCAGTCGAAGGTCACTTGGAACTGTTTGATTGTTGACATCGGCGCACGATAACAGGGGTCCTGCTCATCTGCCTGGGTGGGTAGGTCCGCACGTTGCCGGGAGGAGGACCCCTGCTGTCCGCTGCTGTGTCGTGCGGTCCCAGGGGTGAACCGAGGCCGGTGCCTCCCCAAAAATAAAGGGGGATCTGGGATGCGATCCCGGCCAGCCACTCTCGTGCTGCCAAAGATCAGTTACGGGACAACCCTTAGGCGATCGATTCCAGGGGGCCTGGGGAGTGGAGCTGGCTTCAGGCGCGGCCGGCCGGTCATGCGTGCGTGTACGGACTGCCTGCGGCCACTGAAACCACGATGAGGCGAAGATCAGCAGTCGCCCTGTGTACGTGACCACATGAAGTGGGCCAGAGCCGCTGAACGTGTACAGAGTCACCCCGCCGGTGTGCGCGGTGCCTGCCCTTTGCCGGAGCAAGAGCGAAAAAGAGTCGCCGGAGGACAGGTGGGATGAGCCGGTCGGCCGTGGGCGCGGTCGCGTCGGGTGGCGCAGGTGGCAGGACGCTGGCACAGGGCTATTTCCCCTGAGGCATCATGATCGTCTGTGCTGCTTCCCCCTGGTGGTCATGATTGTCCGTGCCGCATGTACAAGTGCGGCGTTGTCCGTCGCGACCGCGCCGTCGGGCAGCGTCAGGGTATCCTCCAGGCCGGTCCTCGTGTCCAGGCTCAGGCGGGCCGCCACCCGCAGTACCGGCCAGGCGCCGCTCTCTTCTCCGTGCAGCAGCACCGGAGTCGGCCGCGCAGAGCCCAGTTCCTCCAGGAACGCGACAGCAGTCTCCGCGACCGTAAGGGGATGGGTGTCGGTGACCTCTGCGAGTACCCGCAGAACCCGGCCGGAAAGCGGCGAGGCACAGAAGCGGCGTGCCACGTCCGCGCCCGAATAGATGCCTGCCTCGACTCCGACTCCGCGATCGAGCAGCGCTTGGGCCACCTGCTCGGCGCCCTCCTCGTGCCAGTTCACCGAGGCGTGGTCGGGCAGCACACTCCAGGAACGCACCAGCGCCGCGCGCTGCTCGACGTCCGGGACGGCCCACGCTCCGGTCGTGACCCCGATCTGCACACCCCGCGGGACCGCGTGGCGCACCGCGGTGACCGCCTGCGCGACCACCTGCGCCTTAAGCGAGTCACGTCCCCCCCTCATCCTTGGGGTGAAGATGGATGTCTTCGGCGCCAGCGGCCACAGCCCGTGCGGCTTCCGCGGCAAGCTCGCTGGGTGACACGGGCAGAGACCGGCATTCCGCGCGGGTACGCGCCCCATTCAGACATACCTGCAGCATGACCGGCACTATGCCGGCAGCCACCGACAGCGCCTGGCCACAGCGGCGTCCACGCTCGCCTTCGCCGCGCTCGATCGGCGGACCGTAGCCCGGGCACGCCCACAGGGTGGGACGAGCCCCGGACCACCGTTGCTTGACGTTCCCGCATCATGGCCACGCCTGCGGCCCACAGCGGACCTCTGAGTCCGTGAGGCCGAGCCGCGCGAACCGGATGCCGTCCTGAGGCCGCCCGCCGTGCGACCGAAATTCCGAACTGGCCCAGGAGGCTCAACGCGGCAAGCTGGCCGACCAGAGCGTGTGGCAGGAGTGGATCGTGATGCGGTCCTGCGATTACCTGGGAGGTCATGGCAGGGCTATCGGGCGCTGGTGAGAATGGTGATTTCTCCGCGTCAGTAGCGTGCAGGTTCCGGATCGGAGTGATCCAGCTTGTCGTCAGCCACATCTGCGACCACCCGGGCCGTGGTGGAGGAGTTGCTGCGCCGGATCGGCGGGGGCGACCCCGGACGCATCGCGGAGCTGTATGCCGCCCGGGGCGACTGGAAGCTGGACTGGCCGGAGGCCGAGCACGGTCGTTCCGCAACCCCGTGGATCCGGTACCGCTCCACCCGCGCCGATGCCGCCGACCACTACCCTGAGCTCGCTGAGCACCATGTGCCTGGGCAGGCGGCTATCGAGATCGAGCGCATCCTCATCGACGGTAACGACGCGGTCGTGTTGGGCGAGATCCGCCAAACTGCCCGCTCTGCCGGGTGTGCTTATCGCGCTCGGTTCGCTTTGCACCTCACGGTCAAGGATGGCCTGGTCACTCGGCATCATGTTTACGAAGACAGCCTTGCTGTAGCTCAGGCTTTCGATGCCGGGTGGGTCGGGTAGGGCCTGTTGAGGCACTGCGAAGCGGCTGGTCACAGCCGTACGTTGAGGAGTGTGACCAGCGCGGTCGCGTTGTGGCGGGCATCAAGCTCGTCGTACCTCGTGGCGACGGCGTGGTGGCGCCTGGTCCCGCATTCGACGGCAGGCAGCTTGCGGTGGTGGGCCGTGTCGAGTCCGCTGTGTGTGCCCGTTCCGGGTGGTGGCGGGGTGTTGGGTGGTGTTATGGGGCAGTGGTGCTCCGGAGTGGGCGATGACCTTGTCGAGGGCGTAGTGCCGGCGAGTTGACGGACCTGAGTGGCCCGACTCGTGTGGACCGGTTGTGTTGGGGCGTGTTTTGGGAGTGATGGCCACCTCTGTGTCTGGGTCGGGGCTGGTGTGGTAGGTGTCTGGGCCAGTCTCCACCGGTACCGCCTACCGCCTGGCACGCTGGTGCCGAGGTGCCGGGCGGCCTGGGGGAGGTAAGGCCGGGAGCGGGGACGACTACCTCGCTGCTACAGCCGGCATCCACGCCCCTCCACCTCCACGCCCCTCCACCTCCAGGGCGAGTCCGAGCACGTGGTGCCGTTCGCTGCGGTCGGCGCGGTCCGCCTCCCCGGGCAGTCGGGTAACTGCTCCCCGTAGACGCTGGGTTCGTCCCGGTCTGCGTGCTGCTGTTGGTCTTGTTTCCGTGCCGGGGTCCGGGCCGGTGGGATGGGGTTCCGCGTCGCCGTGCTGTGGCCATGCCTGGAGGGGGGAGCCCATTCGCACCCTGCTGCCTCATGTTGTTTCTTGGTTCCCTCGGGGCCACGCGCAGCCCAGCAGTCCGTATCGTTCGCTTGGCCCGCACCGCACGCGGTACGGCACGTGGCGGTGGTTGCTGTGCGCGACGCAGATGTCCTGGCCGGGCACCGGGTACTCCGGATGCATGGTCCGGCCGCGTTTCCGGGGTGCCCGGGTTGGGCTGTGCGGTGGCCGCTGGTTGGTGGGGTGCCGTGTTTACGCACGCTATCCCGGCGCTTGACGGTTTGTCTTTCCCCCTTGGTATCCCCCTATGTGTCCCTTGTGATGGTAGCCATATCGGTGATTGGTGTGGGTGTGTGCGTGGCTCGTGCTAGAAAGGGCACTTCTCCAGTGGTCCTGTATTGGGCGAGGTGTGTATTGAGTAGGCTCTTGTTGTTGAACGGGCCGAATCTTGGCATGCTCGGAAGTCGTCAGCCGGAAATCTATGGGACGGATACGCTCGCCGATATCGAGAAATGGGTGGCGGAAGAAGTCGCGGGCCGTGGCTGGAATGTGGAGGCGTTTCAGCATGATGGTGAGGCGGAGATGATCCGCACTCTCCAGGGTAATTACGACACAGTCGGCGCGATCATCAACCCTGCTGCGCTGATGATGGCCGGCTGGGGGCTGCGTGACGCGCTGGCGAACTATCCGCGTCCGTGGATCGAGGTTCATCTTTCCAATGTCTGGGCGCGGGAGCAGTTCCGGCATGAGTCGGTGACGGGTCCGCTTGCCACCGGGGTGATTTTCGGTCTGGGTGCGACGGGTTACCGGCTCGCGGCCCGCGCGCTGCTGGAGAAGGTCACCGACCGCTGACGCGGCGCCACCCGCTGCCGGCTTGACGTGGCGCCACCTGCCGCCGCTGTCTGCCGTGACGAATGTATCCACTGGTCCGACGCGCATGCCCGCCCCCTCGGGCGATTTCGCTCCCGGACCTGAATGTGAAAGCCGAGGAATAGGACACTATGCCCCAGCACCAGACGGCGGAATCCGTGCTGACCGCTCATCGTGACCGGCTGCGTCCGGTGGACCGGATGATTCCGGAGGCCGCTGCGCTGCCGGAGCCGGCCGAGGGTCAGGAGGTGCTGGAGGCCGACGGCGCGTACGGGATGCTGACCCACACCCGGGTCGCCCCTGACACGCTGGAGGCGGTGCTGGGCCCGCTGGACCGCTGGGAGTTGGAGCCCCGGGTCTGTGGGCCCGAGGAGATGGCCGCCCTGCTCACCCGGTGGAACCAGCACATGGCAGACCATGCGGAGCGCCCTGGCGCGGACTCCATGGCCGCGATCGAGTGGCCCAGCCGGGACGTGGCCATGACCGCGGTCCTGCGTTCTTTCGGTTTCGTCCCCGAGTTCGTGATGATCGGGCAGCTCAAGGGCAGCCCGCTGATGCCCGAGCCGGGCAACGTCCATGTGCGCCGGGCCACCGCTGAGGACACCGAGGAGGTGTGTGAGCTGCAGATGGTGGAGACCCGGTTCGACGCCGCCATCAGCGGCGCCGTCGAGCGCTCCAGCACCGAGGCGCTGCTGCGCGCCGAGATCGTCGAGCAGCTCGCGCTCGATGATCCGCTGGTCTGGGTCGCCGAGTACCAGGACAAGATTGTCGGGGTGCACCGGGGCCAGGAGCCTTCCGAGCCGCAGCAGGCCTGGCTGTCGACGAAGATCGCCACTACCCCGGTCGCTCATCTGGTCGGCACGGCTGTCCGTGAGGAGTACCGGGGTCTGGGGGTTGGTACCTCGATGGCCAACCACGCGCACGCGGAGCTGAACGCCATGGGCATAGGCGCGGCGGTCGGCTACCACGCGATGTTCAACCCGATCTCCGTGCCCTTCTGGCACCGCCACGGCTGGCGCCCGTTCTGGCACCGCTGGATGCGTACACCGGCCGTCTGACCCGGCACCGAGACGACCCCGCGCCGCGACGACCCGGGACCGAGAGGATCCGGCACCGTGACGATCCGGCACCGTGACGATCCGGCACCGAGGCGACCTGGGACCGAGGCGCCCCCGGGACCGAGAGGATCCGGCACCGAGGCGACCTGGGACCGAGAGGACCCGGCACCGAGGCGACCTGGGACCGAGGCGCCCCGGGACCGAGAGGATCCGGCACCGAGGCGACCTGGGACCGAGAGGTCCGGCACCGTGACAGTCCGGGACCGGGACGGTCCGGCACCGCGACGGTCCGGCACTGCAATTCCGGTACCGAGACGACAATTCCGTACGAGCCCCTGTGGAGATGTGATGCTGGTCAAGGCGCTGGAGGAGCGGGCCGACGCCATCTGGGACCGCCCTGCCCTGGAATGCGAGGGTGTGGAGCTGACGTTCGGCCAGGCGCATGAGCGGGCCAACCGGCTCGCCCGTCACCTGGTCGCCCGGGGGGTGGGGCCCGACAGCGTCGTCGCGGTCATGCTGCCCCGTTCCACGGACCTGCTGGTGACGCTGCTGGCGGTACTCAAGGCAGGCGGTGCCTACCTCGCGCTCGATGCGGAATACCCCCATGAGCGTCTGGCCTTCCAGGTCGCCGACGCCGCCCCTGCCGTCCTGGTGACGTCCTCACACATCGATGCCGACCGCTCCGAGCTGGGCGTTACGCGCATCGTGCTGGACGACCCCGCCACCGTCGGCACGCTGGCCGCGCTGCCCGCCGGCCATCTCACAAACGCCGAGCGGACCGCCCCGCCGGACCCCGAGGACCTCGCCTACGTCATCTACACCTCCGGTTCCACCGGAACGCCCAAGGGCGTCCAGATTCCGGTACGGGCTCTGCACAACCTGATGGAGGCGATGCGGGAGCGGCTGCCTCTGGGGCCTGGTGACCGCATGCTGTCGGTCACCACCGCCACTTTCGACATGTCCGTGCCCGAGCTGTTCTTCCCGTACTACACCGGTGCCTGCGCGGTCATCGCCACCCGGGCCACCGCGCAGGACCCGCGGGAGCTGGGTGACCTGATCATCCGCCGGAAGATCGGCCTGGCCCAGGCCACCCCGACTCACTGGCACATGCTGGCCACGGTCAGCCCCCAGGCGCTGAGCGGCCTGCGTATCGTCATCGGCGGCGAGGCGTTCTCCGAGAAACTGGCGGCGACGCTGCTGGACCTGGGAGCTGAGATGATCCAGGGATACGCGCCCACGGAGACCACCGTGTGGTCCACCCTGCATCCGGTCACCGTGCCCGAGGACGCGCCCGTGGTCGGCCACCCCTTGCGCAACACCCGCCTGTACGTCCTCGACGAGGACCTGGAGCCCGTCGAGCCCGGTACCGAGGGCGAGTTGTTCATCGCCGGCGCCGGTGTCGCCCGCGGCTACCTCAACCGGCCCGAACTGACCGCCGAACGCTTCCTGCCCGACCCATTCCACAACGGCACCGGCACCGCGGACAGCGCCGGTCAGAGCGGCCGCGACAGCACCGGCACCGGCGCCAGTGGCCGCGACAACGCCACTGAAAACGGCGGCGAGAGTGGCCGTCCGGCCCTGATGTACCGCACAGGCGACCTGGTACGCCAGCGCCCGGACGGCGCCATCCAGTACATCGGCCGCACGGACCACCAGGTCAAACTGCACGGCTTCCGGGTCGAACTCGGCGAGATCGAGGCCACCCTGGAACGCTCCGAGGATGTCGGCCAGGCAGTCGCCACCGTCCGCGAGGACCGGCCCGGCGACCGCCGCCTGGTGGCCTACGTGACCCCCGCGCCCGGCCGCGTCCCCGACACCGCCCAGCTGCGGACCTCCGTCGCGGACACGCTCCCGCTGTACATGGTGCCCTCCGCCGTGGTCGCGGTGGAGGAGTTCCCGCTCACCCCTCACGCGAAGATCGACCGTAAAGCCCTGCCGGCCCCCGTGGTCGAGCAGACCGCCATGGTCGAGACCCACCTCACCCAGCCGGAGCTGATGCTCAGCCGGCTCTTCGCCGAGGTCCTGGGAGTCGAGCAAGTGGGCCCGCGGGAGAGTTTCTTCGACCTCGGCGGCTCCTCGGTCCTCGCCGCGCGCCTGCTGGCACGGGTGCGCTCGGAGATGGATCTGGACCTGTCCATCCGCATGCTGGTGGAGACCCCGACACCAGCCGAGCTGTCCCGACGGCTGACCGGCGAGGAGCCACAGGACTCCTTCGACGTCCTGCTGCCGCTGATGACCAAGGGCACCGCACGGCCCCTGTTCTGCATGCGCCACCTGGGCGGCACGGCCTGGTGCTACGGCGTCCTCGCCCAGCACTTCAGCCTGGACTACCCGATCTACGGCCTCCAGTCGCACACCTTCCAGGAATTCGACACTCCCGTCGACACCATCGCCGCCATGGCAGCCGACTACGCCGACCGCATCAGCGGCGTGCAGGCCCGCGGCCCGTACCGCCTCCTGGGCTGGTCCTTCGGCGGCGTCCTGGCCCACGCGGTGGCCACCGAGTTCCAAAAGCGCGGTGAGGAGGTCGAGTTCCTGGGGATATTCAACATCGACCCCCACCTCACGGAGAAAGAGGACCGGGACGAGCAGGGCCTCATCGAGCTGATCCTGCGGATCAACGGCAAGGACCCCGCCGACTACCAGCATCCCATCCGGTACGAAGATGTCGCCGAGTTCGCCGAAGCGGCCACCAACTACGCCTGGCGGGGACGCAAGAGCGCGGCCGAGACCTTCGTGGAGACCATGCTGACCGACCTCGGCGCATGGCGGGAGCACCGGCCCGAGAAATACAGCGGCACCATGCACCTCTTCGCCGCCGACCCCAGCCCGGTAGCCGAAGCAGCCTCCAGCCAGGCCTGGGAGCCCTACGTCGCCGGCGAGATCGTCCGCCATGAACTGGGCTGCGCACACGAGGAGATGCTCAGCAGCCCCCACGTGCTGCGCCAGGTCGCCGAGATCGTCAGCGGCCACCTGACGGACTGACCAGAGCCCGGGAGCCACCCATCCGTCACCCCCTGGGCACCGACGCCGACGGCACCAAGACGGCGCACGCGGAACGCGAGGACGCCACCACCACGCAAGACCGCCGCTCCCGGCGACCGCCGGCCACGGACGCCGGGCCAGCGGCCCCGGCACCCGGCACCCGGCCCTGCACCCGCCCACCCGCCACACCCGCGGGGCCCGCGCAGATACCGCCGACACCGACGGGGGAGCCCTGCGGCGGCTTCTCGCGATGGCGACGCCCACCACACCGGGCGTCGCCACCACACCGGGCGTCGCCACCACCCGGCCCAGCCACTCCGACCAGGCCCGTCCGGACCGGTGCCGACCCGGCCACTCCGCCCGGCCTGCGCCGACCCGGCCACCTCGTCCGGACCGGTGCCGACCCGTGCAGCGCCCAGCCGGACCACCGTTCGCACCACGGAAGGGCCCTGGCACCGACGACGGCGGCCCCACCGCGCTCGCCCAGGCACACCCGGCGGGGCCGCACCGACCGCCGCACGCCAGGTCCGGCACCGGCATGCGGCGGCAGCACGCCACCGCCGAGCCCGCTCCGCTCAGCCCGCCCGCCCCGCCCGCCCCGCCCGTTCGGCCCCGCAGTTCCCGCGAGACCGGCCATAACCGGACCCGTTGCGGCTGGCCGCCCCCGCCACCGATCCCTCCCACCCCCAACCGTGCCAAGGATCTGTGTATGTGTCCCAACGCCAGAAAAACCGGAGCTGACCCCGTGACAGCCATCGGAGCTGAAGACCTGGACGTAGAGCTCCGGCGCAGGGAAACGCCCGGGGCCGGAAGCGTGACTCACCTCAACAACGCCGGTGCCGCACTCATGCCCACCCCCGTGGTGCACGCGATGACGGCCCACCTGGAACTGGAGACGCAGCGCGGCGGATACGAGGCCGCAGAAATCCAGGAAGAGGCACTGAACCGGCCCTACACCGCCGCCGCGCAAATCCTGGGCTGCGAACCGGACGACATCGCCATCACCGACAGCGCCACCCGCGCCTGGAGCCTGGCCTTCTACTCCATTCCCTTCCAGCCAGGGGACCGCATACTCGCCTCCTCCGTCGAGTACGGCAGCAACTACCTCTCCCTGCTGCACGTAGCCCGCCGCGCCGGAGCCGTCGTCGAGGTGCTGCCGAACGACGCCTTCGGCCGCGTCGACGTGGCCGCCTTACGCGCGATGCTGGACGACCGGGTGAAGGCCGTGGTGATGACGCACGTGCCCAGCCACTCCGGCATCGTCAACCCGATCGCCGAAATCGGCGCCGCGGTCCGGACCACCGGCGCGCTGTACCTGGTGGACGCCTGCCAGTCGATCGGACACCTGCCCATCGACGTCAAGAAGGTGGGCTGTGACTTCCTCTCCGCCTGCGGCCGCAAATACCTGCGAGGCCCGCGCGGCACCGGCCTGCTGTACATGAACCCCCGAGCCGCCGAGAACATCGATCCGCTGATGGTCGGCCTGGACGGCGCGCGCTGGCTCGGAGGCAGCCACTACACGATCGCCCCGGGCGCCAAGCGGTTCGAGACCTGGGAAGTGAACGCCGTGGCCCGCCTCGGCCTCGGCGCCGCCCTCACCTACGCACTGGAGACCGGGATCGAGACGAGCTGGGCGCGTATCGCCTCACTCGGCCGGACACTGCGCCGGGAACTGCACGCCATCCCCGGCGTCGAACTGCTCGAGCGGGTGGACGACGAAGGGGACCTGGCCGGCATCGTCGGGTTCACCATCGACGGCCACGAGCCCGAGGAAATCCGACAGGCGATGCGCCGGTCCGGCATCAACCTGTGGGTGTCGAGGTCGAATACGGCCTGCGTGGACATGGAAGACCGCAAGCTGGAAGAGACACTGCGGGCATCCGTCCACTACTACAACACCCACACCGAGATCCAGCACCTGACCTCCGCCCTCCGGGACCACCTCGGCGCCCCCCGCCAGCACACCGGCCGCCCGCAACAGCCCTGTCACTTACCTGCGTAGTTGCCACACCAGCAGACCTCTGACTTGGGATGCGGTAGTTAGACGGTGTCCTATGTGGTCAGGCGGATCAGTCGCTTGTAGCAGCACAGGGCGGCGGCGAGGCCGAGAAAGGCCAGGTAGTTGCGGGAGTGGCGTTCGTAGCGGGGGCTGAGTCGGCGGTAGCCGGACAGCCAGGAGATCGTCCGCTCGATCACCCACCTACGGCGGCCCAGCCGTTCGCTGGACTCGACGCCTTTACGAGCGATACGCACGCCAATGCGCTTGCCGCGTAACCATTTCCGCAGGTGGGGGATGTCGTACGCCTTGTCGGCGTGCAGGCGCTGGGGCTTGAAGTAGCGGCCGCGGTGAGGGTCGTGTCTCGTTTGGTTACCCTCGACCATGGGCTTCAGCGCTTTGCTGTCGTGGGTGCTGGCGGCCGAGACGCCGACGAGTAGGGGCAGTCCGTTCGCGTCCGGCAGGACGTGCATCTTGGAACCCGGCTTGCCCCGGTCCACGGGGCTCGGACCTGTGAGTTCGCCCCCTTTTTAGCTCGCACGTGAGCGGAGTCGAGGACCACGCGTGAGACATCGATGAGGCCGGCGTCGTCGAGTCGGTGCAGCACCGCCTCATGCAGGCGGCCCCACACCTCGGCCCGCGACCAGATCAGGAACCGGCGGTGCGCGGTCGACTTCGATATCCCGAAACACGGCGGCAGAGCCCGCCAGGCGCAACCGCTGACCAGCACGTAGATGATGGCCGCGAACAGCGTCTCATCAGGCGTGTCCTGCGTTCCGCCGCCCTGTGGCCGCACCTTCGACAGTGGGATCAGCGGCTCGGCGATCTCCCACAGCCCGTCCGGAACAATCCAACTCCACGTACCCCGCCCCATAGACAGCTCAACGAGCGATCACCACATAGGACACCGTCTTAGGATAGCCCGTCAGGGTCGCACATTCATGCCGGGCTGCCTCGTGCGGCCGTCGAGCCATGGGCTCCTCTCACGAGGGGGCGAAGGACGAGTGGCTGGGCCTGCCCCTCAGAAGCGGGCGTAGCGGGTTTCAATGCAGTTGCGACACATGTGGATCGCATCTTCGTCGGGGCCGATGTCGAGGACAGTCCCGCAACCACCTTCACAGTCGATCAGGTTCTTGAAGACGGTGCCGCACGAGAAGCACAGGGGCGTTGCATCGGGCTGGCCCGCCGCAGTCACCGCTTCGATCACCAGAGCGTCTATCTCGCAGTCCGGACACTCGACCACCGGAGAGTCTCCACCGTCCTTGATGGCGGAGTAGGCGTCCAGCCCCAAGATGATCCATGCGCAGTTAGCGGCTGCGGACTCTGGATTCTGCGGCCATACCTGGTGGCAGAACAGGCAGGTCGGGCCCTCGTCCCTGCCGTTAGCGACCAAGGCCCACTGCTCGCAGTCGGGGCACTTCACCGTCACGTCGGTGACCTTGGCCAGCCCGCTCCGGAGGTTATTCATGCGCTGCTTGACCAGCGTCTCGATGCCCTTGAGTTTCAACCGGAACGAGTCCATGTCCTGCTCGACGCCCTCAGCTTCGGCGGGTTCGAGTTCCGGGATGAGGTGCCTGTGGATGAAAGCGATCAGGAAGTCGAGCACCCTCGCCGCACGCGACTCGATGGCGTACGCGTTGTGCTTCAGCCCGTAGTGCTGAAGGGCGTTGCGGTGGTCCGAGAGGTCTTTGATCCGTTTCCGGTCGTCCTCTTCGATTGCGAGGCGGGCGATGTTGCGGAGCCGGTCGAACGCGTCCAGGGTGCCGCAGCTCTTGAAGTCGCCCTTCTGCCACGCGTCGTGAGTCGCCTCGGTGGGGTCGACGAAGATAAGGCTGAAGTGCTCGCGCGCCAGACGGGCCTTGAGCAGCACCTCGGTGCCGCCTGAAGATGAAGCACCGTGTACTTGAGGTCACGGGCGCTCGGAGGTGTCGCACCTTCCGTCAGGTGTTGAAAGTCGCTCACCAGGTAGTCCATGCCGTTGGACACGGGGGTGTAGGACACGTCCGGCCGAGGGGACGGACGCTCCGCCTTCTTCGCACTCTCGACGGGCACGGTCGCCGGTGCCGGGATTTGCTCCGCGCTGCCCTCGGGCTCGTCGGGAAGCTGCGGTCCAGGCCGATCGGTCATTGGGTTCCTCCAGCAGGTAACGCGATTCCAGGGAGAACATCCGGCATGACCGCTGTACCCATGTTCCCCAGGCTGTAAGGAAGGCAACGACTTGTAGACACGGAACAACAGCCACGACCGTTCGCCCGCCCCTATCGTCGCTCTTGGCCACCGCCGCTACACGTCATTTGCACGCTTGGCCACCAGCTGGCCGGCAGAAGGCTCACGACGGGGACCTCTGGACTGATACACCAAGGGGACCAAGGTCACGAAATGGTGATCCTCTCGTCCTGCTCCAGGCGGTCGAGATGCGACGACTGCCGGCGGAGGCGGGGCTCGAGATCAGGGCGGGGAAAATGTCGGCGCTGTGGTCGGCGACTGATGGTCTGCGGGGGAGTGTCAGTTGGGCATCGTCGTCTGAGTGTCAGGCGTCTCAATCCAACGCGTCGAACAGCGACTGCTGAGCGGGGCTGGGGAAGCAGCAGGCTGCCGTACCGGCCGTCGTCCAGCGCGTGACGGCACGTGTCCCGCAGGGCGAGCACCTCGTGCCGTGCACCGTGCACCAGCCGGAGCCGAAAGTCTGATAGCCCAGGCCCCCCGGTACCCGCCGCTCCAAGACCACAGGACTCCGAAGGTAGTGGGCATTGCCGGGCGGTGGCGTCCCTACGACGCTTCTGCCTGCAGCGGCCAGCTAGGGTGGCAAGCCCCGTCGGACCGCCGACGTACACGTACTGCGTCCAGCCATGGGTGTGGACGATGTTGGTGACCGACGCCGCGGTGAGCAGGGAATGCACGAGGCGACTGAGGTGGAGACCGCTCGGCCGCCGCCGGGAGCCCCGCAGCTCGGCTGGATCCGGCGTGTGCAGCCCGCGTGACGACTAGCGCACCAGCGAGGGTGCCCCTGGGGGCCTGCCTTGGTCTACTTGGCGGGACGACGGAAGCTGCTGGCGAGTGGGGTGCGCACGTCCGGTACGGTCAACGCGGCGGTGTCTGCGCCGGCCTTCTGGGCAGCAGCCATCACGATGCCGATGTCGCCCGTGGCCAGTGTCTCGGCGGGGCACTGTCGGCACTCTCCTTCCGGCTCGTGCTCTGGCTGAGAGGCAACGAGCGCCTGGACGTGGCCGAAGGCGTCCAGAGCCCGGTCGACCCGCACCGCGTACCACGTCCCCCGCTGCTCCTGCGGTGAGATGCCGGCCGCGACCTGGGGATGGACGGGCAGGTTCACCCGCCCGTCCACGGCACGGACGAGGACGACCTGGTCGAGGTAGTCACACTGGTCGGGCTCGGGCCGATTCGCGTCTAGCCAATCAACGGCCTCAGTGCGGGTTCCCGGCCCCCACAGATACTCGGACGGGAAGACGGTTGCCGCGGCGCGGGCGTCGAACTCCATCAGGCCCGGGTCGTCCACCACGGCACGGACCAGGAGGTAGGTCAGCGGCTCCTCGTCTTGCGCCGAAGCCAGATGCTCGGCCAGGCCGGCGAGGATCGTGCGCCCGTTCTCGCTCCAGCCGATGGCGACGATGTCCCGCTTTAGGGGCGCCGGGTACAGCCGTCCGCCAGGCGTAGGCTGCCCCCATAGGTGGTTGATGAGTTCGGCGAGGTCGGACAGGGTGCGGGCGGCGTCCACCGGCGAGTTCAGATGGTAGGAGCCGTGCGCGACCATGTTGCGCAGCTCCGCCTGGACCGGCTCCAGGCTCCGGTTGCGCTGCCCATGTATCAGACCTTCGCGACGTGCCCACCGCAGCAGCCCGCTGAGCATCCCGTTGAAGCGCTCCCAGTCCCCGGCAGCGCCCATCCGGATCTTGGCGCCCCGCACGTCCCGGAACTGCTCGTAGAAGGCCGAGTAGCTGGTCATGGCGACCTGGTGCTCCCGGCCCCGGTGGTCGCGCACGTCGACGGCGCGGTCCTGGTAGTGAGCCACGAAGCGGTCCCGCAAGGCCCGCTCGAAGGCGAGACGGGTCGCGTCCTCGACGAGGGTGAAAAGCTCGTAGCACAGCACCCCGTGGCGCCGCGGATGGAACTTTCGGACGACGAGGACTGCTCATGGCGTGCAACGACCCGTGGATTGAAAAGCGGCGTTACGAGTACGCGGGCGGACGGTACGTCGGTTGCGGTACATGCGGCGGAGATCTCTGCACCGTCTGCCGAACAAATCATCTCATTCCGTCTGAAGTGCGCCCCGAGGACAATGACGACAGCGTCTGCTCGGCTTGCCGGCCGGAAAAGGCTGATGCCGCGGACGCAGGGGCATGAGCATTGCCGCCGCCCGTACGTCTGTCAGACGTCCATCGCGTTTAGCGCCTGATCCACCGTGCCTTCCATGAGGGTCGGGTCATGCTGGCAGAAGGCCGCATCCCGGTGCCGGAGGGCGCGGATTCGTGGCCGTATTCAGGGAAATTTGCTGGCCCAATCCTTGACCATAGAGGGTCCGGGGGAGGGGCTGATGAGGGCGGGCCCGCATGCAGCCAGTCGGCCGCTGGCCCCACGTGCCTAGCGTGATATCCCACATTCAGCAGGTCGCCCGGAACGCCATCGCCAGGGTGCGCTGGGCCTGCGACTCCAACGTCACCCTCGGCTCGTTCCCGGCCGTGTCCTACGCCGAAGATTCCATGCGCGTGGCATCACCGACCTCCCATAGCCCCGATCGACCATCTCTAGGCATCTCTTCGTGTGCCGGGGCGCTCACTCTGCCCCACGACCCGGTAGGTGCATCCAAGGTGCTCCACCAGGTCGAGTACCCGGGCCTGCGTTGACTTGAGTGCCCGGCATTCGATAATTTCGATGCCTCATCAGATATCGCAGTCGGTTCGAACGGGTGGATGAGGTGCTGCTGACAACAGGGCAAGCTGCGGAAGAGCTGGGCTGCGCGGTCACCACCTTCCGTCGCCTCATCCACGCCGGAGTGCTGCCGGGCCTGTCGCGTCGTGGAGTGCGTGTCATGGTGCCGCTGGAGGTCGTGCAAACTCTCCGGGACCGTGTGACCGCGCCGCTTGAACACCTCAAGGCCCGGGAGGTCGGAGTGCTACGGGCCGATGTGGCCAAGCCGGTGAAGGAACATGATCGTCAGTGGCTTGGCTTCTCGGCCTCACTGCCGCCGGAGGACCTGCTGAAGGCACTGCGGGGCTGGTGGCGATGCGACGCGGCCAGCATCGCAGCCGGGGGAGCGCTGCCCGTAACACTGTCCGGCTACGTAGTCGCCGTCCTGACCGGCCTGAAGCACTGGGAAAAAGATAGCCGCGGACGCCACGGCTTCCCTGAAGCGACCCTGGCCGGCTACATCACCGACCTTGCGCGCCCGGTGAAAGAGCTGACCGCACCGAAGGCAGCCGACCGTGAACTGGCTGATCTCCTGCTGGGCACGCGCCTGACCTCCCACGCCGGCGGCACCATCGCCTACGTCACCACACAAACGACACCCGCATAGCTCCCTCAGCCATCCCCCAACCCGACGCGACGCCCGGAAGAGACCGTGATGGACAGCAAGGAATTTACCGCCGCCCTCGGGCAACTGCGTCAAGTCCGTGACGACATCAAGGTCGTCCGCAAGGAGCTGCAGCGGCTGGAAGCGGACCGGGACAAGCGGATCGTGGCGCTGGGGGCATATGAGAAGGCCAAGGCCGACCGGATCGCTCCCGCAGCTGGCCTGGCCGTTGTTGACGTCGTCGCCCTGGTCCCGCATCTGGGCCCCCGACAGCAGGTGGCCCCGACCTCGGCCCCCGCGCAGCCCGAGCTGACCGGCGGGGGCCAGGCCGCGGCCGCCGCCCCAGCTCCCGAGCCGGCCGGCGCGCTGGCCCCCGACCTGCGCCGCCCCGAGGAGGTGCCTGCGGCCGCCGACAGCGCCGCCGCGCCCGGCGGCCTGGTCCACGCGGCGGACGAAGGCCCGCAGGAGACCGAGGCCGAGGCGGCCACCGACGTGGTCCCGCCTGCCACCGAGGAGACGGTCGGGCAGCACGGCCAGGAGCCGCAGCCCGCCCCGGCCCCGGCAACCGTTCCCGCACCGGAAGAGGGCCGGGAGCTGCCGTCGATCCCGTCCGGGGAGCGCGGCGACGCCTGGTGCGCCCCAACGCCGAACCTGGCCTCCAAGCGGCCCAACTTCACCCAGCAGCCGCGCCAGATGGCGTTCCTCGATACGAACACCGGCGTCCTGGTTCACCGCGACCAGACCGCGCGCCTGGACCTGGGCACCGCCAGCGTCTCGGAGATCCTGACTGCCGTGTACGCCACCGTCCCCGAGTCGGTGGAACGGATCTACATCACCGACGGTGACCCCTGGCACCGGGATGCCGACCGGTACCCGTTCCTGCGCGACGCCGTGGCGGCCTGGCTCAATGCACCGGTGCCCGGCTGGAGCGTGGAGTCCTCCCGGGGCAAGGACCGCCTTGCCGGGCACCTGGTCCACCCGCGCAACCCGGTGGGCCGCTGGCAGCGCGGCGACCAGCACACCGAGATCCGATCGGTGGGGGAGTGGTTCGACCCCGACGGCGCCGACCCGGCCACCGTGAGGGACGCGTTCGTCATGTTGTGGAAGCAACTACGCCACCACTGGCCGGATGTGACGCTGATGGGATCGCCCTCGCAGACCGGCCGCGACCTGTGGTCACGCACCATCCCGACGAAGGCTGGGTCGCGGTGGGCCGAGGGGTATCCGGTGATGTCGGAGGAGATCCGCGGTCTGCTGCACGCGACCGCCGGGCAGGGCCGCACCGAGCTCATCGTCCCCCCGCGGGTGCCTACGATGTTGCCGCGGCTGGTGGAGTACGACCGCACCTTCGCCTACGCCAAGCACACCTGGGCTTCCGGCGTCGGCGCTCCCCGCCGCATCACCGCGGCCGCGTTCGCCGCCATGTCGGAGAAGGAGCAGACGAACGCGCTGTTCGCCCCCAGCCACTGGCAGATCCGGGTCACGGTGCCCGACGGCTGGAACCACGTCGGGATCCTGCCTGCACCGGCCGCGGGGGACCGGGCCTGGTACTACCCGGCCGAGCCCGGCCAGACCTTCACCACCTGGGCCGGGGGAGCGGAGGTCAACCTCGCCCTGCGCAACCCGATCACCCCCTGGCGGATCGAGATCCTCGACGGCCTGCTGTGGGAATCCGGCACCCCGCTGCGCGACTGGTCGACCCACCTCAAGGACGCCTGGGCATCCCTGCAGGCGCTTGCGGCCAACCACGGCGACCAGCGGCAGCGCACCGCCGCCCACCTCGCCTCCCGCGCGGTGCGCAGCATCCTGCTGTACGGCATCGGCGGCTTCGCCCAACGCCCCCGGATCACCACCCGCTCCGTCCCCGTAGGCCACGAGCACGAAATCCCGGCCGGAGCGCAGATCGTCGGCTCCGACGGCGAGACGATCACCTGGCAGCGCAGCGCCGGGTTCTCCCGCGACCCCTACGCGCACCCCGAATGGGCGGCCGGGGTGTGGTCCGGCGCCCGGGCCGCGCTGCTGTCCACGAAGATGCGCGAGGACAACACGTTCGTCGGCGCGCTGCACCTGCCGCCCGAGTCGGTCGTCGCCTTCCGTACCGACGCCATCTACACCACCCACGACGCCCCCTGGCCCTATCACGGCCAGCCCGGCGACTACCTCAAGAAGGGCCACCTGCCCGGCCCGATCACCGGCCCGCGCACCGAGGAGGAACTGCTCTCCTTGCAGACCCTCGGCCGCGCCCACCTCGCCGAGGAACAGGAGGCCGGACGATGACGCCTCGCAGGCGCAGGCCAGCCGGCGGCCGCCGCGGCCGTGCTGGTCGGCCGCAGGTGAACGAGGCGGCGCGGCTGACCCAGGAGCTGCTGAACGCGGGCTTCACCAAGCGCGACGTCGGCGAGATCATCGGCCGCAACCCCTCCCTGGTGAGCCAGTTCTTCACCAAGGGCAAAGGCGCCTCCTACGTGGAGGCGCTGCGCTACGCCGTCCAGGAGCTCCAAGTCGGCGCCGCCACCACGGTTCCCGAGCTGAAGGCGGTGGCGCAGCCCTACGTCCACCGCCGCACCACCAAGGCCGGGAAGACCGCGCGGGTGCGCAGCAAGGACGTCATCGCCACCCCGGGCCGCTCCACCATGGCCCGCGCCGCCAAACAGCACATCGCCTCCGGCGCCGCCCGGCTGCGCCCGGTCGTGGAGAACAGCGCCGCGGCCGAGGGCAGGATCGCCTTCACCGTCCGGGCCAAGAAGAAGGACTTCCTGATCGACTCCGGCCGCATGCGGGACTCACCGGGCGTACGGCGCAATGTCGTCCAGCGCAGGGACAGCACCGAAGAGCGCGCGTACGGCAACAGTGCCGGCCCCGGCCTGGGCGAGGCCGGGTTCGACGCACGGGAGTGGAAGGACCGGGTCGACGCGCACGGCGGCGACGTCGCCGCTGCGGTACGCGCCTGGATGGTGGACACCGGCCGCCTCGCCCCCGAGGCGCAGCTCACCCACCTGGAAGTCCGCGGCTGGACACCCACCTGACGTCTCATCGGGGAGGCTGCCGGTACCACCTGGACGCACCGGCAGCCTCCCCATTTCATCGGCAGGGTCGGCAACCGCGCGGTTGGCCTACGGGCGATCCGGCACTACAGCACGCCCGCCCTCGGCTCGGCACGTGAGGGCGCCGCCGGCTTGGGACTCATCAGCGGGAAACCGTTCCGCTGCCGGTCCTGGCGCGCGGCCCGGGGCCGCCCCCCTGCGTGCTGCGTGCGCCGGTAGTTTTCGATGCTCGCGTTGTACGTCTGCACACGGAGTGCCTCTGCGGGCCGTACTCGGGCCAGTGCCGAAAGCCAGCGCTGGGCAGCTCCCGGATCCACTCCGCAGGCGCGGATTATGGCCATGAGGACGTCGGTCGTCACGGGCCGGTCACCGCGCAGAACGGCCGCGAAGGTGTGGTGGGAGAAGCCACCGCTCCGGCGCGCCATGTCCCTCAGACTCAGGCCGCAGAAGCGCCGCATGTGGTCCAGGAGCTGTGCCAGCTCCGCCTCGCTCTTCACCCACTGAGGTGGAGTGAGCTGCCGCGTGCGGGCCCATCTGGTCATCAGCGCAGCGTGATGGTTCTCGGCACGGCTGGTGCGCTGGGCAAGCCGGACGCCTTCCCACCGCGAGCGCCAGAGCGCCGGATCGCCACCACAGGCACGGACGTACCCCTGCACGGTGCGCCAGGTGGGCAACGCGCGGCCGTTGTGCGCGTCCGAGAGCGAGGCGGTGCAGACGCCGGAGCGCTGCGCTATCTCGGCCAGCGTCGGTTCTCCCGCCCGGGCGCGCAGGGCGCGCAGAGCGGAGGCGAAGTCCACCAAGGGGCTGTCCTCGCCCTCGTTGGTGGTGGGCAGGGCGTTCATGGGGCGGGCCACCGTGTCTCCTTTCCGTAAGCCCGCGGCCCGGGGCGCTGGGCCCCGGGCCGGAGGAATGGTCAGGACTGGGTGAAACGGCGGCGCATTTCGACGCTGACGAGCCCGGCAACGCCTACCACGGTCACAGCTTCGGGCAGATCGATCCCCAGTGCGAGGAGGGCGACCAGCGCGCCCAGCACCACGACCAGGAGGACCACGTCGATCCAGGACAGGCGGGGCGCGGGGCCGAGGGCTCGGGCCGGGAAGGAGACTGGGAGGTGCCGGGGTCTTCAGGAAGAATCAGGGACAAGCGAACTCCAGGTCCGGACGGGATTGCTGTGGACGCGCACTGGACCGGTTGCAGCCGGTGGACCAGGGCTATTTCTCACGCTACTGAGACCAACGCGCCTGTGTACGGCGTAAGTTGCGGTACTCGCACACGTGGTCAACACGCCTTGGATCCGCGACACGCGTGGCACGCTGCACAGTTGGCCGGATTGCACGGATTCGCCCGGAAGATAGGATTTCCAAGGATGTGCGGCACCGTTTCCGCAGGTCACGGCCGCAGTTACTTCGGAGGAAGAGAAGCTTGTAATTCTCCGACAGGGAGTAAATAACTGCCCGCGCTCCGCTTCTCCGAAGTTTTTCGCGGGGTGTCGCGGATGTGTCGCGAATAATCCGCTGTGATCGCGCGTTTCGGACTCACGTTTCCGCAGGTCGCAGCAGGGAGTTTTTTGTGCGGTGTAACTTCCGGCGCCCAGAGGTTGCTGTGGATCACTTTGGCGGGCGAGACTCTTATCTCGTAGGAGCGCGCACTTCAGCGCGGTCTCATCCGGGCGACGATCCGTATTGCTGTGGACGCACCCAGGGACAAACGGGGAGCTTCCGTTGCAGCGGAACCCCCACCAACTTCTCGGCATGCACCCTATGAGGTGAGCAAGGCTGAGGACAGCGGGTGGCCCGGCCAGACTGGCCGGGCCACAAGTGTGTCAGAAGCCGTACCGCAGAACCAGCACGTTCAGCGACGGAGCTCCGGAGACCGCCGGCGATCTCCGGGACTCGGCATGCTGCTGACGGTCAGGATGTGCTGGCAGGCACGGGCCGGTCGTCCAGGACGATGGTGGTGACCTCGCTGCCATCGGGCCGCGTATGCGTGGTGTCGGTGACGGCCAGCACAGTGCGCCGGTAGACCGCGCTGGCCAGTGCCCAGGTCGCCATCTCCGGATCGCCCGCAACACGGTCGTCGAGGATCTTGCGCATGGTGACCAGGACTGCCAGCAGGGACCGGCCGGACAGGAACGCCTCGATCTGTCCGTCGGCGATGTCGCTGGTGCGGTCGGGAAGACGGAAATGCGGGTGCTGGGCGGTCTGCTCGAGCACGAACGCCCAGGTGTCCCGGTGGCACACCAGCCGGGCGGAAGCGATAGCGGCCGCCGCCAGCACGCTCTGCATGTGCTGGCTGTAGTCGGCCTCCTTCCGCGCCTTCCGCTCCTCCACGGTCTCCTGCCCCGGCGGCACGACCGAGGCCTCGACAGACGGTGCGGCGGGTTCCGGAGCAGTCCTGGAGGAGAAAAGCGCCGGCACCTCTTCCTCCGGCGGGGCGGAGGGGACCTCGCCCGCGCGCTGCTGCTCGAGCGGCGCGTCCTTCGTGCCGTCACCCGCGTCGGCCGACTGCATGCCCTCGTGCACCGTTTCCTCCCCCTCGCCGCCGCCGTTGCCGTCGGCGCCGGCCTCCAGAGCCCGCTGCTCGTGATGCGTCAGCTCCGCTGTCGTCGAACTCGGCGCGGCCGCCGGGTTCGAGGCGCTGATCGTGTGCGCCCAGGCCTGCGCGATCTCCCGCCGC
Organism: Streptomyces sp. NPDC021115; assembly: GCF_044333065.1. NCBI lineage: Bacteria > Bacillati > Actinomycetota > Actinomycetes > Kitasatosporales > Streptomycetaceae > Streptomyces > Streptomyces sp. NPDC021115. Next base: position 11,738 of record NZ_JBIRQF010000017.1, on the reverse strand, counting down.
AGCGCCTCGACCGCGGCGCGCGTGTCCGACAGATCGCCGAGCATCTTCTCCTGGCGGCGCCGCAGCTCCCGGTTCTCCTCGCGCAATCCGGTCGTGCCGAGCTGGATGTTCTCCAGCACCTTGCGCCGCAGCTCTTCTTGATCCTGGTGGAACGCCGCCAGCCCGACGGCGGGGTCATCCAGCACCCGCCGTACCTCGCCCAGCTCATTGAGGATCTTCTCGTTGTCCTGTCTCCGCGTCATACAGCCCCCTCGCCGTCGAGCGCCACAGCCAGCCCATCTCTCCCCATGGCCCGATCGGATGACGCGGCGGTTTCCGGCCGGGCTGCGCACTGCGGCAGCCAGCGGCGATGCGCACTCCCTGCGGCAGGGCGCGCACCGCGCACGCGGCAGGGTGCGCAGCTCCTACGCGCCGCCGACGTTCCACAGCATCGCTCCGCTGCGGCTGCTGTCCCGTCTCAAATGATCTGGTCCGAAGCCGCAGCTGTGACCTGGGGCGACCAGAACGGTTGAGACACCTGGGCGGCGGAAAATTTCAGTTGATCTGGACCCTGGCGTATGAATACTGGCTGTCGTCTCAGTTGATCTCGTCCGCTCCCGGCGTTTCGAATTGGACTGGTGGAAGGGCCTGCGTGAATGACCATGCACGATGACCAGGTGGACGTGACCACCGAAATCGTTGCGACCTTGATCCAAGAACAGTTCCCTCAGTGGAGCGACGAGGCGATCCAACTCATGTCGTCGACCGGGACGGTCCACGCCATCTTCCGTATCGGGAACGACCTCTCCGCGCGTTTCCCACTGCGTCTGGCCGACGCTGCCGAGGCGCTGGCGGTTCTGGAACAGGAAGCCCAGGCGAGCGCGGAGTTGGCACAGGTGTCCCGGTTCCCCGTCCCGGAACCCGTCGCCTTGGGAAAGCCTGGAGCGGGTTACCCCATGCCGTGGTCGGTCCAGACATGGCTGTCGGGAAGGGTCGCCTTTGATGCCGACCCCAGCGGGTCAGACGCTTTTGCCGAGGACCTCGCGGCCTTCATCGCAGCTCTGCGGGACGCCGAGACACGGGGGCGGCTTTTCAGCGGCGAAAATCGTGGCGGCGTTCTCGCTCACCACGACGATTGGATGGCGAAGTGCTTTGAGGAGAGCAAGGGACTGCTCGACGTGCCCCGGCTGCGCCGGATATGGAGCCACTTTCGGGACCTGCCACGCACGGGTGCAGACGTGATGAGCCATGGTGACTTGATTCCCGGCAATGTACTGGTCGCGGAAGACCGGCTCGGCGGCGTACTCGACACCGGGGGCTTCGGCCCGGCCGACCCCGCGCTGGATCTGGTCAGTGCCTGGCACCTGTTGGAGTCGGGCCCGCGGGAAGTGCTGCGGCGGACACTGGTATGTGACGATCTGGAGTGGGAGCGCGGCAAGGCATGGGCGTTCGAACAGGCGATGGGTGTTGTCTGGTACTACGTCGAGAGCAATCCGACGATGAGCGGAATGGGGCGCCGGACACTCGACCGCATTCTGGAGTCGGTGCAGTGACGTCGCCCCGATCGTAGGCCGTGATAGAGACGGAGGTTCAGCCCTCGGCTCCGGCGGCACGCAGGGCATCGATGATGAGCGCGTACTGCTCTGCTGCCTTCGGAAAGCGCTGCGCGCGGTGGTGTGCCTCCTCCAGCGCCTTCCCCGTCGGCGTTGCGCCGCGAGCGAGCAGATGCTGCACCATCTGCACCTGTCCGAAGGCGGCCGCCCACTCCAGTGCCGTCCTGTTCTTCATCACCGCATCGATGTCCGCCCCATGATTCAAGAGCAGGTCCACAGTCTGCGGGTGCCCGTGGTCTCCGGAAGTCGCTGCCAGCACTATCGGTACGTAACCCATTCTGCCCTGAGCACAGATCGGGGCACCGCCACCTAGAAGAAGAGCCCTCACCGCCTCTGTGTGCCCGTGCATCGCTGCCTGGCACAGAGGCGTCGTCTCGTCGTACTCGCCTGTTTGCTGTTGCGGGTCCGCCCCCGCCGCGAGCAGCAGTCGGACGGTCTCGGCATGCCCCTGCCTCGCCGCGAGATCCAGTGCGGTACGCCGAGCCGCGTTCGGTGTGTCCACCCCCGCACCCTCGCTCAGCAACCGTGCCACCACAGCCGCGTCGCCATCCTTCGCGGCCCGTACCAACTGCTCCGCTTGGTCCATGTCGTGATCATGCATGACTGTCCAACTTCACTGGCAAACAGTCCAGGTTCGATGTCAGAGGACAGCTGCGCCCGGACCGCTGTCACGCTCCCCTGCCACGCCAGGTGTGACGCTGACTGTCACGCCGCGCGGCGTGACACCGTTGAGCTGCGAAAACACCGCCCAGGGGCTCATCCGACTTCATGAAGGAGAAGGGATATCAGCGTCGGGCAGGAGTACCTCGGGGTTCCCCGCGAAGTACGTCACCTGGGCGCCGGGCACCTCGCGGGAGGGCACCGGTCCGGCCAGGGAGCCGTGCTCGGCGGCGCCCATGGCGGCCAGGACTCCTGCGAGGCGTTCGGCGGCGCCGGCCGGGCCGGTGACCGCGATCCGCACTTCGTACGCGCCCTCGGGCCCGGCGCCTTCGTTCCCGCGGCGTGCTCCCCGGCTGCGCCCGGGCCGTCCCGCACCGGTGCCGTCGGCGATGCGCTGAAGGCACAGCAGGAGCCGGTCGGCGGTGCCGGGCGGCCACGGGGCGCGCAGCTCCCCGGTCGCCGGGTCCAGCTCGCCGCGCCACTGCGCGAGGCGGTCGCGTACCTGCCCCGGCCACGCCCTGCGGTGCGGGTTCCAGACTCCCGTCTCGACCTGACCGTGGGGCACGGCCGGACCGAGCTGCACGGGGCGCCCCAGAGCCGCCAGACGCTCCGTCACGGGCTTGAGGGCGTCGGCCGTCCAGGGTGATGCGCCTGCGGCCTTCCAAGGCTGCCTGGAGGGCCTTGGCGCCCTCCTCGGGCGGGATGGCCTCGGCTGGGGCGCCTTTGGTGCGGGGCCCGGCGAGCCGGACCAGGACGTCGACCAGGAGGCGGCCGTGGCCGTCGACCGCGTGGACGCGGGCGGCCAGCGGCGGCCGCCGCCGGCCGGACGGTGTCGGCTCGGCCTCCAGCACCTCGACCCACACCACCGCCAGCGCCGGATCGGCCAGCACCCCCTGCGCCCACTCGGCGAGTTCCGCGCGCCGCTCGCGCAGCTCGATCTGGAAGTCCACGACGCGCGCCAGCTTCGCGCACATCACACACAGGTACCGGCCGCGCCGCTCGGCGAGCGGCTGCTGGCAGTTGGCCCCGCAGTCCGAGCACACCCGCACCGTGGCGGTCCGGCGCCGGTCGGCGGCCGCCAACTGCCCACCGCTCGCTTTCGTCGGCACCGACTCGGCCACCGCGTACAGCTCGATGTCTATCTCACGGCCGCGGAAATCCCGGCCCGTCACCCAGCCGCGCACCGGCCCGCCCGGCTCACGCGGCAGATCCGCCCGCCCCATCTGCGACTTCGACGCCAGCGTCCACGGCACCTCACCCCACCACCGATACGCCACCGGCGACTTCGCGGAATCCCGCGGCCGCGCCGCCGCGCTGTTCCCGACCGCCGCGCTGTCATCCAGCCGCTGCTCCTGGCCGTGCTCGAGCTCGTCCACCCGGTCCACTGCACACCCGTCCCTTGTGATCGCGGGGCGACACTGCGTCACCTCTCGTGGGGTGCGACGGTAGCCCTCCATGTCTCCTTGCGCAACCATCAAAATGCCTTTGACCTGCGTGTTTTTAGTTTGCAATTCGTGTGCTGATGGTAGGTTCGGAGTCGATGCCCCGGCGGACGCCCGCCCGCCAGATCGCGCCGGCCGTCGTCACCTGGGCCGCCAGCCGCTCGTACTCGGCCAAGGCCTCGTCCTCACCCTCGGAGCGGAACCGCCGGTTGGGCAGAGCATCGGGGTACCTGTCGCGCCAGTCGCGCAACTGCCCGATCGCCTCCTCCGAGGTGTGCCAGCACGCCGACCACACCGTGTTCACCAGCACCGACGGCAGACGCACCGTCACCCCCTCAGGCCACGCCCCATCCCGGGAGCCGGGCCAGCGCCCCGGCAGCAACGCCTGCGCCGGCACCGGAGGCCACTCCCGATCCCAGCCCCGCTCCGCCAGCTCGGCCCGCACCCCCCACGCCACCAGCACGTCGAGGGTGTCCACCAGCTCACCGGTCTCGCGCAGGTGCCCCTTGAACATCTCCCACTGCGCCCGCTTCGCCGCGGCCTCCCGGCCGGACAGTCCGTCAGTACGCCATTTCGGCTCCCGCGCAAGCCTCTTCGCCCGCTCCCGCTCGGCTTTGAACAGAGGCTTGAGCCCCCTGAGGATTTCCTTGGTGCCGAACGCCACGCGGGCGGTGACGGTGATGGTGCCTGCCTCGCTCATGGCCCTCATCATCCCGCCTCCAGCTTGCAACCCGCAGACGGACAACCTGCCGGGCTTGCCGCGTTCGAGCGCGACGCCACCCTCGCCGACGAACTCGCCGGGGTCCGCAGTACAACGAAGCAATAGACGGAAACGCGAAGTCTCGCCAAGCACCCGTCCGAGGGACCGTTGCCCACGTACAGGTCTGAGGCTGTGCATGTGGCGCTTTCTTGGAGCACAGTGGTCGGGCAGCAGCCTGGGGGACTGGGGGCCTCTTTCCCCAGGTGAACAGGCCCTTCTGAGGGATTGGGGAACTGGGGGTGGGGTGTCGATCTGATGCGTCCGCTGTGCCAGCGCAGGTCACGGCTGGTGCGCATTGCGCCCGCGTCGTGTCCTGGAGACAGGCCGCGGCCGGGCGTCGGGACGCGACCAGATGCTCGGGGACGCAACGCGGCCGGGCCGGGCCGCATCGCTGCCAGGTCGGTCCCGGACGCAGGGCGAGCGAGTCCTTCTTCACCACCTCCGGAGTCCGGCAGGCCCTGGAAGCGCGCGCGTGACGTGCGCACTCAAGGCGGTGAAGTCCGGCGCTTTTGCCGGGTGATCGGCCACCGCAGTGCCCCAAGCTGTGACGCCGGCGCCCGCCTGACCCGTGCGAGGGCACGCACGCGCGCGTAACCGCGCGACACGCGTTGGCGGCCGCCAGAAGGGAGGGGCCGGCCAACGTCGTCCCGCCAGCCACGTCACCGAGCAGCTACAGCCGCCCCTGCGCGTGCACGTGAGCTGGAACCCGGACTCAGCTCTAGGCCAAAACCGCCAATCAGTCATCCCGGCACGAAATGGCGTTTCCGGAGACGCGTTTCCTTACATTTCGACCCAAGCAAGGTACGTGTCGTTCGTCACAGGGCTTACGCCGCCGAGCCAGAGCAGCGTTTCCGCTCCCCCGACAGCATTTCCGTGACCGACAACGCGGCTGCGGCCAGCACGATCACGTTCCCGCGAGCGCAGCGGGGGCGACGACGTTGCCTCAGAAGGCGCTGCCATTTCCGTTCACCGTTGCCGTTTCCGTAGCCATGAAACGGCAACGGAAACGCTAAACCCCCAGCTCGGATGGGGTTTAGTAGGTGGAGATGCACGACAGGGCCGCCCTTGCCCGGCAGCCCCGTCGAGTCCGCGCATCGAGCATCCACTCACCTTCACGCGGAGGACCATCATGACCCTGCACACGCTCACCAGCACCAGCGACCCTGACCAGGGCGAGGCCATCGCCAGCATCCAGCGCCCCTCAACGGCCCTGGCGCGCTGGACCGTCCTGGGGCTCGCTGTCGCTGCCCAGACCGCGGGCGTCATCCCGCCTCGCACGCCGTCGCAGATGGCAGGGGCCGGAATCGCCGCAGGTGTGCTCACCGGTTTCGTCTCCGGGTGCGTACGCCGTAACCGCTGACACCCCGGCAGTCGGCACTGGGACGCGCGCCACGCGCGCGAAGACCGACACCCAGGATGTCCACTCCCTAGCAAGGCCAGAAGGGAAAGGCGCCCGGGGCTGGGATCCGTCGCCCGGCTCGGCCGCTCGGGACAACCTTCCAGGTACTGGCCTGACGGCAGGCAGGCCAGCCAAGAGTTCGGCGTGCCGGTCGACGTGGTCCGCCCCTACCTCGTCATGACTCTGTGGCCGTGATCACGTTCGACGGTAAATGCCCTGACCAGGACATATTTGCGGGGCTAACCCCGCCGCGCTCCATCCTGGCTCCGCTCTGCCCGGGCCCCCTGTTCCGCCATAGGGCCCGGGAGTTCACACGCTCCACCGCCATGTCCCGCATGCGAGACATGCATGCCCTGAATCCTGAAGGAATCCACCGCTATGTCAACGCTTGCCCTGCTGGTCATCCTGCTGCTGGTCGTGGTCGGCCTCCTGGCCGTGGGCGCTCTCGCCTACGCCGTGTACCGACGCCCAGTGCTCACCCAGCCGCTGATGGTCGCTCTGGCCGGAGCCGCGGTTCTGGTCGCCGTGGTCACCGCCATGGTCACCGTCGGCACTCCGTGAGTGCCCGTCCGGCGACGCCGCAGGGGCCTCGAGCCGGTGGGGCCCCCACGGCCCAGGGGATGCTGTGGGGAAGTAGTCGGCGCGGCCGGGAAGCTGCTAGAGCGCGTTGTCCGAGGCCAGCGCCTCGCGGCAGCGCCCCCAGTGCCCGGGCCGGTCCGACCAGAGACGCGAACCTCTCACGCTCGGCTCACCGGCGCCTCTTGGCGCACGCAATCCCTTGCAACATCCCTTGCACTATCCGGTACACCCCTTCCCCGAAATCGGTCCTGTTCACGCAGGTCAGGCCCGTGGCCAACGCGCCGACTTCCCTCCTACGCCGCCTTGCTGAAGGGGAGAAGGGCGGAGCGGCTACCCCCGGCCCCGGCCCGGACGAACAGAGCCCGAATCAAGGATTGGGCCCTTCGATCCCTAGCCGGTCAAGGCGAGCAGCCCGGCCAGGTCACGGCGCAGCGTCCGCAGACGCCATCGGTTGGTCCCGTTACCGGCCTGTAGAAGAAGCAGACCCTCCCCTCATCCGGTAGGGACGGGCAGAACGTAAGAGTGGTCCCCCTCGTCGGCGAACAGCATCTGCACCAGGGACTTCGCGGCTGTCAGGAGATCGGTAAGCCGATTGAGGCGGCCTTGTGTGACCTGCACGTCCGTTCGGGCCCCGTTGCGGAAGAAGGGAGAGAGCCTCCTCTGCATCTCCCGCAGTTCGTGGCGAACCATGTGAATGCTGCTGACAGCGGTCTCTTCGCTCATGTTCCGTTCCTGGACTCCCATCACGAGGGCAGCCAGCCATGTGGCGGCGTTCTCGACCCGGCCGGGCACCAGCGGCTCGTCCTCCGACAGGCAGTTCAGCCAGCGCCGGAGCCCGTCAAGGTCGTGGGAGATCTGGTCCAGGAGGTCCAGGATCCGGTTGACCAGATCGTTTGTCTCCACCGTGCCCGGCCAGCGCACCACTCGCGTCGCTGGTCCCTCCAAGCGGACCTCGTACTGGCAGGTGTCTTCCACCGGGATACCAGCGAAGTCGGTCACGGTTCCGTCCGGGCTGATAGTCCAGCTCGGTGGCTGACGGTCTCCGCGTTCCGGCGTGGTCACCAGCGTAAAGAGCGCGGCGCGACCAGCATCGAGGTCGAGGCCATCGTTCACGGCGGTCAGGACGGCGTCGTCCGCGGTCTGGAGCAGGGCGTCGAGCGCGGCGTCGCTGTCGAAATGGGTCATCGTCCGCCTCCGTCGGTCGCGTTGAGCAGGATCTCCTTGAGCCGGGCTCGACCGCGGCTGAGGTTCTTCCGTACAGCTTCCTGAGTCATGTCGAGCACCGCGCCGATCTCTTTGGCCGGGAAGCCGTCCAGGTGCCAGGCAAGAACCGCCCGCCGCTGGTGTGGAAGAGCGCCGAATGCCGCGTAGACCCGAACCTCTTCTTCCTTGAGCTCTACCGAGCGCACCGGGCAGATGCCACCAGGCAGGTCCGGAAAATCGTGGGTGAGATCTTCGCGGCGGGCGGGCTGGCGCCAGTACATGCGGATGGCCACCAGCCGAAGCCAGGAAGCCGGATACTCGATGATCTCCCACCTCACGAATGCCTCAGCGAACGCGGCCTGGGCTGCCTCCGCCGCTTCGTGGCTGTTGGCACCCTGCCGCATCAGGTGCCGGACCAGCTTGGCCATGTGCTGTTCGTAGAACTGGGCGAATTCCACCCGGTTGACACTGCCACGCTCTTGGGGCTGAGCCGCCGGTATGCACGGCTCTGGCGCAGACTCGGCGCAGTCTTGGCTGACCGTGTACCAGTGGAAGGGGTTCAGCTCAAGCTCTACGGTTTCCAGATGGATCTCGAAGTCAGCTATGGGCTTCTGCACCCGTTGGACCCCAAAGTCAGCCATGGGCTTTTCCGCCCCCCGCCGTGCCGACCTCGATGCGCACTTCCGCGCCGGCACGACGCTCGGTGACCACACTGCCTGGTGGCAGGACCCTGACTCGGTCGCTGGCCCCCTGCTGCACCAGGCGGGCGAGCTGAACCTGCGTACGACTGCGGATCCACTGGTACAGCAGCCGGGCGCTCAGCAGTGTGCCCAGCCCCGCTATTCCGATCAGTGTTTCTGGCAACCCATCCCCCTCGATGTCTCATGCATGGCGTCCGGTGCGCCCCGTCATTAAGGAAGTGCATCGAGGGGCGGCAACCGTGACATCGCGCCGAACGTGATGCGCGTCTCGTTGGCCGCAGCGCCCGATGGCCGGGGTAGGGGAGTCTGTGGGGATTCCGCCCCACGGCTTTACCGAAGGCCATTGACCGGCACTCGTTCATAACGGCCGGAGCCACGCAGGCTGTAGCGCCCGCCCGACGTCTTCGCCCAGCTCGTGCGGGCCGTCATCGAACGCCGTGACACAGCCGTACACGGAGCTGTTCTTCGGCAGGAAGCACCTGAGCAGGAGCGGTCCAGGGGGCTGACCGCTCCTGTAAAGGATGGCGGCTATTTCGTCGGCCAGCCAGCACGATGTCATCGTGCTGCGCTACTGCCTGGGCCACACCATCACCGAGACCGCCGACATCCTCGGCATCACCGAGCCCGGAGTCCGCTCCACCGCCCGCTACGCCAAGCGCCGTCTGAAGGAAGCTCTCGGCCTGGACAAGGAAGGAAGCGCCGATGACCACACCAATTGACCGCGCGCTGGCCAAGGCCCGCCTGCAGCCACGACGCCCCTACACCGACGGGGAGATGGCTGCTGCCAAACGCCGTCTCGCCGCCCGCCTGGCCGACCGCGTATGGCGTGGCTGCCTCTCCTTCGACGACCGGATGGAACAGCTCCGACACGCCCTCCCGCGGCAACCGCAGCTTCACACCCCGCGGCCTGGCGGGCCGCAGCCCCCGTCCCGGGCAGCCCGGGATCTGCGCATCCTGTGCCGGACCCTGGTCAGCCGCGACGATGCCCTCCACCAGCTCCAGGCCTTCGTCTCCCGCCGCCTCCTGGACTCCGCCGGCGCCCTGATCCTCGGCTGCGTCCTCCAGCTGGCCACTCGCGAAGACAGCGCCCGCTTCTGGTGGCATTTCGCCGCCGGCGCGGGCGACACCCGCGCCGCCTACTGCCTCGCCCTCCACCACCGAGCTCTCGGCGAGACGCGGGAAGCCGAGTGGTGGCAACACCAAGCCACACCCAGCGAAGACGCCGACCGGGACGACATCCTCAACGTCATCCAGATGCTCGGCGCACTCCAGCAACACGAAGGCAGCGAGCCCGTCGACCTTCCCGCCACGACCACCGCGGTCATCGACTACGTCCCCGACGCCTTGGACTTCGTCGACGAAGTCGACCTCCCCTTACCCGAACTCGACTTCCGCGCCCACATCGAAGAACTCAGCCACGCCTGATCGGGCGCCATCGTCGATACGGCACCCCTGGGGCCCTCGTCTCATGTCGAGCGGGCCCCCCAGGAAAGGGAAACCCAGGTCGGCCGATCCGACCGCGCATGCTCATCAGCACAGAACATGCCGACCCGCCCTCGCCAGCTGCGGAGCCAGAGGCCGCTTGCACACCTCGCACCGCAGCCCGCCCGCCGGTACAGGAGGCAGCAGTGGCGGCTTCGGATGCTGCGCGGCCTGCGCCCGCCGCTGCGCCGCGGCCCGCACCTGACGGGCGTATCGAGCCTCGCTCTCCCTCCACGTAGCTGCCTCTTCCCGCGCCGACTGCTGGGACTTCCGCAGCTTGTCCCGCAGGCCCTCGGGCAGCACCGCACCGCTTGGGCCCACGCCGAGCTCGCCGAGCGACATCGCCTGCCGCTCCAAGCCGTCCAGCGCACACGGCGGATGGTGCAGCCCAAACACCGCCAGATCCTCCGCCTCCCACCAACGACGCCCCCGCGCGTGCGCCCGGCCGAACGCCGTCCACACCGCCCCCTTCGACGCCACGTAGAACCACACCGGCAGACCCTCATCGAGCACCACATGCGGGAACTGCACACCTGGCCGCCAGAACCACACATCAACGATCCCCGCCCGCTCATAGTCGCGATGCCGGGCCCGCCACGCGTCATCGGTCATCAGCAACCGCTGCGCCTCCAGCGCCAGGCGCGTGCCGTCCTCCAGACGTACCGCGACGTCCGCGCGGCGGTCCTGGTCCGGCGTCCACTGCTCCAGGCGTACCGCGGCGACACCCGAGCGAGTGCGCGCCCACCGGGCCAGCGCATGCTTGGTAGTGATGTGCCAGACCGTCTCGGGGTGGTGGCCGCCAAGCGGTGCCTGCCCAGGTGGGTGGGCGAAGTGCAGCCGCACCTTCCCGCCCAGACGGCCACGGGTCAGCAGCGGTACTCGTGTCCCTCTCGGCGCTTCGAACCCGTGGAAGCAGTAGAAGCACACCAACTGCTCCAGGCCGCCGTACCCCCGCCGTCTCCAGTGCTCCGGCGTCTCCTCATCGACGTGCACCTCGCGCCGGGCTTCCAGGTCGAAGCCCACCACCAGTAAGTCGTTCTGCATCCGCTTCCCCTCCCCGACGAGCCATCCGATGAGCTGTCGGCTCGCCCCTTGCGGCCTTCGGCGCAACCGTTGAGGCCGCGGTTTCAGCCCGCTGACCAGCTACCCTGCTGGCCGCTCTCGGACGCATGGAGCGCCCGCGACGTGTGGAAGGGTGTCGGCCATCTGATGCACTACGAGGGCGATTCCCGGGTGCTGGCCGCTGTGCTGGGTGTGCGGCGCCGGACTGTAGAGCGACATGCGCGAGGGAGTGTTCTGCCGCCCTGCCGCGCCTTGCGTGAGCGGCTGCGGGAGATGACGCTCGATCGACTCTGCCCCCTGCGCGTCGCGGCCGCAGCCGAGCGGAGCACTCGGGGCGGCCGGAAACGCTCCCGAGGGGAACCGGAGTGAAAGGCATGGAGCCAGCGTCGGCGGCGTGTGCCGCGCGCTCACGGGCGGAGTCTCCCGAATCCCCCATAACCGCCACCAAATCCACGACAGGATGGTGGGCCGCGGCACGGTCGCCGTCCCTTTTCAGCTGAGGAGCTGCGATGTTCGACACCACCCGACTCTCCGACGGCCTACCCGTCCTGGAGGAGGCGATCCAGCACTCCGAGGTGCAGGCGCTGTCGGGGCCGCAGCGCGAGGCGGCTGCCCGATCGCTGGTCGCACGCCAGCGTCGTGAACAACTCGGCGACCGCCGCACCTGGGACGTCGGGGACGCCCCCACCGAGACCGACTGCGTCCTCGCCGTCATCGACCAGTCCGGTGGCCTGTGGCGGTCCACCCCGGACAACGACGTCTGGCGCTAGGTGTGCTGTTCGGGGAGGTTGGTGACGCGGCTGGCTGGGGTGTGGCCGCTGATTCCGGTGTGGGGTCGGTGGTAGTTGTACCAGTCCA
>NZ_JBIRQF010000016.1:0-198847 GCF_044333065.1 Streptomyces sp. NPDC021115 | reverse complement strand
GGTCCGGGAGTAACGGCTCGATCCGCGCCCACTGCGCATCAGTCAACGGCACACCCGAACCAACGACCTGCTGATCCAAACGAAACTGCCTAGCCCGCTGGTACACCGATGTAGCCAGTGTGAAGAGCGGCCCACGGGCGGACATCCTGGCACTGGGCCTGGACACCGCCCACTACATCGGCGGCCATCCGATGGCCGGCCTGGAGCGCTCCGGCCCGCTGGCTGCGCGTGCAGACCTGTTCGAGGGCCGGCCTTGGGTGCTCACCCCCGAAACGGGCACCGACACCGAGACACTCAACGCCGCCCTCAAACTGATCGCACTCTGCGGCGCGACGCCGATCGTGATGGACACCGCCGCGCACGACCGCGCCGTGGCGCTGATCTCGCACGCACCGCGACTGATCTCTTCGCTGGTCGCCGCCCGGCTGGAACACGCGGACGAAACCGCCGTCCGACTCTGTGGCCAGGGTGTTCGCGATGTCACTCGGATCGCCGCCTCCAACCCCGTGATGTGGGTCGACATCCTCTCCGCCAACGCGGGCGTGGTCGCCGACGTCCTGGAGGAGGTCGCCGACGACCTAGGCGTCACCGTCGCGGCGCTTCGTGCCCTTCAAGCCGACAGCGAGGACGAACGGCGGGCCGGTGCGGAAGGGGTCGAGGCGGTGATCCGCCGCGGCGGCACCGGCCGGGCCCGCGTCCCCGGCAAACACGGCGCGCCGCCCACCCGCTACGAGACGATCACCCTCGTCCTCGGCGACCGCCCCGGCGAACTCGGCCGCCTCTTCGGCGAGGTTGGCGCCCTCGGTGTGAACATCGAGGACGTCACCATCGAACACTCCACCGATCAGCAGGTTGGCCATGTCCAGCTCGCGGTCGCCCCCACTTCGGCCAACGCCCTCATGGCGGGCCTGCGTGACCACGGCTGGAACATCCGGGACTGAGCCCTCACCGGCCGTGCAGGTCCCCCAGCGCACCGCACACCCGTTCCGTCACCGCGTCCACGGAGAGGCCGGAACAGGCGATGCGTCCGACGGCGACATCCGGCCCAGCCGTACGCAGCCAGTCCAGGACCTCGTCGTAGCGCTGCCGTGTCGCGGTCAGAAAGGCCGTGGTCTCGTGCAGTTCGCTGCCACGCGCGCGTACCCGGGTACGCTGCAACGCCTGTGCCACGGGCAGGTCCAGCAGCAGTACCGCCTCGGGTGTTGTCAGGCCCAACCGCCGGCTCAGCTCGGCGTGGATCTCCGGCCCGGACTTGGTGCCCAGGCTCAGCAGCTCGGTGCCGAGCGACCAAGGATCCGTGCCGCCGGAGCACGTCCGGAGCCAGTCGTGGACCGACCGCGCGGCGTCGGGGTCCTGCTTGCCCCACCAGACCTCGATGTCGTCGCCGGGGTCATCGTCCCGCTCAACGCGCCCGAACAGGGGCAGGTACACGAGTGAGTCGATGAGCGGATGGCGGTCGGTGAGCAGAATCGGGCTGGTCTCCAGCGTCTGCCGTTCGGCGGGACCGTACAGGCACAACTGGAGGTAGAGTACGGCGACTTTGAGCTGGACCCTGCCCAGCGCGTCGGCCGCGGCGGACGCGTCGGCAAGGGCCAGGGACAGCTCTGCGAAGGGGCTCTTCGGATCGTCGTGGCCCCGTATGGCGTGCACAACTGCGATGCCGTCCCGCTCGTGGATGCGGCGCAGCACTGTGGTCTTTCCGGTGCCGTCGATGCCGACGAGGGCGACTCTCATGTCACTCACCATCCCGTGGCTGTTCGAGGGACCACAGGTGGAACGACGTCTCCATCACCCGGGGCAGGAAGTCGAACTCGCGCTGGCCGTGTCCGGCCGCGTACAGGGCCAACCGGGTCGTCATGAACCTCCGCAGGGCCAGCTGATATCCCCGGTGCCAGCCGGGGCTGGCGACCACAGCCGCCGCCTCGGGAGACACCGCGGCCACAGCTCGCGCATGCACCGCGAGGAAACGGTCCACCTCTTCTGTCGTGCTCTGCGGGCCCAGGCAGAAGGCCAGGAGTTCCACCACGTCGCGCTGCGGCACGTCGACGGTGGCCAGCTCCCAGTCGTACACGACCGGTCGGCCGTCCCGCAGCGCGATGTTGCGCGGGTTGAAGTCGTTGTGGACCAGGGTGCTGGGCAGCGCCTGCAGTTCCTGCGTCCAGCGTCCGGCGTCCTCGATCATGTCGAGCAGGACCCCCTCACGCTCGGCGTCGACCAGAGCGGGCAGTTCCGCTGCGGCATGGCGGACCAGCGCCTCCCACAGTTCCCGTGATTTGGCCAGCTGTGCGGGCTCCGGTACCCGGTACAGCCAGCCCTCGTCGAGCAGGTCCTGGTCACGGCCGAGCCAGTGTCCGTGGACCCGGGCAATGGCGCGCAGCGCCTCGTCGGTCCGGTCGCTGGTCCACGGTCCGCCGTCGTCGCACAGCCGTTCCATCAGGACGACGTACGCCTCGCGCTCATCGTCCTCCAGAACGCCGTAGCAGCGCGGAAGCAAGTTGGTCAGCACAGACTCCGGGCGCCGGTAGACCGCCAGTTCACGACGGTGCGTGTCGGTGAACTCCGTTTCAGCGCCCCAGCAGCTCCACGCCTGTGCCACGTCCGGGCCGCACAGCGAGACCAGCATCGCGATGCCCGCGACGACTTCCTCACCGCGCGCCTTGACCTTGGCCACCACCTCGGTCGTGGCGGCCGTTCCGTCGCCGTCGGTCCAGCTCACCGTCAGCGGGTGGAGGCCGGTCAGCTTACGGCGCTCACCCAGCGCACCGAGTTCGCTGGAGATCCCGTCGCCGTACAGTTGGGGAGACGGTTTGACCGCGGTGACATGAAGACGGGGATCACCGAGACCCTGTACCAGTACGGGCTGAAGCAGCACCGCATCGAGGTCGCCGTCCTGCAACCAGTCGACGCGCCGGGCCCGACCGAGTCGCTGGTGCGCATCGGCGAACTGACCGCTGACCACCGCCGCCATGGTGGACACGTCGAGCGCGAGGGCGAACCCGGCGACGATCTCGGCGAACCGCCTGACGCCGCCCGCACCCGCGCAGCCGAGCGCGGTGAGCAGATCGCGCTGGTGAGGCAGGGCAGTGCCGCCGCCGACGGTGCCCGCGACCAGGTTGGGAAGCAGGATCGTGGCGAGCAGGTGGTCGCCGTCCATCTGCAGCGAGAAGAGAGACACCCCTGACTCATGGACGCACGCGGCATCCTGTCCTGTCGCCATGAAGAGGGCAGCAACCACGTTCGCGGCGTTGACGCCGTACCCGGTCATCCCGGCCTGCTGGGCCCCGAGGAGCGTGGCGGTGTAGCACTTGACCATGGCCTCGGGGGTGGTCTTGAGGACCGATGCCACCGCGTCGCGGCTCAGCCGGGCCTCGGCAGTCACCCGAGTTCCGCGCCCTGCCAGCATGGATGCCGTGGTCACCTTCTTGTCGCCACTGAGGTTGCCCTCCAGGAGCATGTCACGGGGGCGCAACTCCTCCTCGGTGGCGAGTACGTCGGTCAGCCAACGGCAGATCTGCCAGGTCGCCGCCGTTGTCATGTTCTGCCCGGCGGCGTCGGCGGTCTCGAAGACGAAACGCACGTGCAGGTAGCGGCCGATCTGGTACGGATCGATGGCGACCAGGCGGGTGTACCGGGACACCTGGCCCACCTGTTCTTCCAGTCGATCACGCTGTTCGTGCAGCCAGGCGGTGAACCGCTGCGCGGTCGCGATGTCGGCGAACTCGAACACGGGCGCCCTGGTCATGCGCTGGGACAGCACCGCCGTCGTGACTCCCCCGGATGCGCTGATGGCACGTGCGCCACGGGACGCCGAGGCGACAAGCGCGCCCTCGGAGGTGGCGAACGGAGCCACGATGCTTCCCTGCGCGGCGTCCCCGACGAACAGGAGGGGCCCGGCGAGACCCACCGGCACCTCGACCGAGCCGATGAAGTTCTCCACGTTGCCGACCAGGTTCTGGGCCGTGAGCCCGGTGCTCTCCAGCGACGCCAGTGCTGTTCCGTTACGCTCACGCAACCAGTTCAGCCGCTCTCTGCGGGCGTCCTCGGTGTACTGTCCCCGGCCGGGGATGGTGTCGGTCATACAGCGTTTCTCTCTCCTCGTTGGACGCCGTTCCGCCGGATCGCGGTGAAAGGCGCGCGCACCGGGCGGGGACGGTCGTGGTGTCCGTTGCCGCCAACGGCCCGGACCGCTCCCGCCCGGCCCGACGGCGTCGCAGCGGCGTCAGCCGGAGCTCTCCGGTCCGGTGCTGATGATCCGGTGCCACGCGTCGTCGCCGGGGAGGAAGACACGGTCCTTGACCCGGGGCGGGCGCTGCCCGGCCTGTATGGTGCGCTCCCACTCGCGAAGAAACGCGTCCGGATGGACGGTGACCACCTCGACGGGGTCGATCGTCCCGGCCCTGCGGCCGACCCCGTAGCCGGGGCAGTGCTCCGAGAGCCGGGCGTCGAGGGCCGCGGCCAGAGCTTTTGCGGGTGGACCGGCGAAAGCGACGGCGAGGCGGTAGCGCCCGCCGGCCCCGCTCTCTTCAAGGTCCAGGTGATAGGTGGCGTTGCGGATCTCCGCGCCGGTGTCCTGGCAGGCGGCGCGCAGCGCGCGCAGCGCGGCGGCCTCGGTCAGGTTCTCCCCTGCGGCGGACCGGACGGTGTTGCGGCCCACGTACTCGATGCGCGGTGTGCGTCCGATGTGGCCGATGACCCGGACGAGGTCGGTCACCGCACACCGGTACATGCCGCCGATGTGACTGAACACGAGGTGGTAGTCGCGACCCTCGTCGAGTTCGGTGGGCAGCAGTGTCTCGCTGTCGGCGGTGACCGGCCCGTCGGCCGGAACGAACTCGTACACGCATCCAGGCAGGTACAGGGGCGCGCCGCTGGGGTGCCGGTCGACCGGCACCCCAGCCGGTCCTTCGCAGGACGCGATGGGCGCGGCGAACAGCTGGACGCCGGGCCCGTACGTCTCCCGGACCCGGGGGAGGTACAGGGAGGCGAGCGCGCTGTTCCACACGAGGATGGCGGATAAGCGCGGCCACAGGTGGTAAGGGTGGACCGTGCCGAACGTCGTGGCGTACCGCTCGATCTCGTCGGCGCGTTCCGGGTTCGGTGTCGTGTGCGGCCGCCCGTCCAGGGTGCCAGCTCTGATGTCCTTCACGATCCGGGGCCACAGTTCGCGCAGTTGGTACGGGAGGCCGGCGACCATGGCCGGGTTGATGCCGATGACCACTCTGATGTCCTGCTCGGCGGCGAGGCGCAGCTTGTAGTAGCTACGCTCCCAGGGACCGGTGGCAGCCAGCTCGTCGGGAATGCGGCTCCAAGGCGCCGCGTTGCCCGGTCCGACCGCGGAATCCTCGCCGAACTTGCGGTAGTCGACCTGGCTGGCGCCGATGTGCGGCTGTCCGTTCCGGGCCCGTGCGATCGGCGCGGTGGGGTCCTGCCACAGGTTCAGCACCCCGTTGGGTGCGGCGAGTGCGTGGGGCAGAGTCTCCAACAGGGGGGCGAAGGCGGCGTAGTAGAACGGCAGGAAGGTCTGCCGCATATAGCTGGGCGTGACCGGGATGTGCTTCTCACGACCCGTGCTTCCGCTGGACGAGAAGTAGACGGCCGGGTCGTCGGTGGTCAGCACGTTCCGTTCGCCGTCCATGGCCCGCTCGATCCAGGGCATCAGCGCCTCATGCGTGCGGATCGGAACCGCCCGCCGGAACTCGTCGATGCTCCGCACTGCACCCAGCCCGTGCTCACGGCCGAACGACGTGTTCGCATGCTGCTCCAGGATCCCGGTGAGGAGGTCGCGTTGCACCTCCTCCGGGCGGTCCAGGCTGTCCAGTAGCCGACGGTGCTCCGCCAGTATGCGTTCCGCCTGCATTCAGTGGCCTCCTTGGAGACGGCTTGATTCCAGTACGCCGTACAGTCGTACGTGGTGGGGCTCCGTCCGGCTCCTGGTGATCCGCGTCTGGACCCGGTCGGCGCGGGCGAGGGCGAAGTGGTCGCGGAACTCGGCGGTGTCGAGGGCCTTCCGGTGGTCGACCCGAATGGTGTCACCGGGCCCGATCAGGCCGCGCAGAGCGGCCTCCGCGATGAGGTGGTGTACGTGGACCAGGTATTCGCCAGTACTGACCGCACCGATCGCAACCGCCGCCTCCACCACGTGTCCCGTGGATTTCCCGCCCGGTACGGTCACCGTTATCGGGTCGGTCGGCGCGTCCATCGGTGCCGGTCCGTCGAAGGCCCGCAATAGCCGGGACAGCGGCTGTAGTTCGCCGCGCCGGGCCGGGCCGTACCACGCGTACGGCGCACCCGCGGTGGTGTGGCAGCCCGGGTGTCGAGCTGCCACGCTGGCCGGGCGGCCCGCAAGAAACACCGTTCTGGTGTATGCCCGGAACCACCCCTCGCGCAGGTCGTCCGGGAGTCTCAGGGCGAAGTCGGCGATGCCCGCGATGAACGCCGCCACATCGAGATCGGCCACGACGACCGCGACGCTCACTCCCCAGGAGACCGGCCCATCGCTCAGGCCGTCGCGGGCCGCATGCAGACGGGTCCGCGCCGCGGCGGTGAGGAGTTCCACCTCGGACCGTGCTTCGGACAGCGCCCCGCTCATGTGTAGACCGATCGGAGCACGGGGACCGACAGAGCAGCCCGTCTTCCCCTCACGGATGCCGTCAGCCGGTACGGATCGACGTAGCCGGGCCGGGCCCGCAATCGAGAGAGCGCCGTCATCACCTGCTGCCCTGTCAGGTCGGCGGGGCCGTCAGAGGTATGTTCCAGAAGGCGGGCGGCGTGTCCCACGCATCGGCGCAGCAGGTCCATCCGGAACGACTGCGTGGAGCGCCGGTGCAGCACTCCGGCGAAGTACAGTCGCATCCCGAGCCGGTACGCGGTCCGATCGGCGGAGCCGGAGGTGGCCGAGAGCTCGCGGAGCGTCGTTCCCTTCCAGCCGCCGTACCGACTGGAGCGGACCGTTCCGTTGAGAGGCACCCGGCTGAGGCCGAGACATGTCACGGCGGCGCCGAACTCGGTGAGCACACGCTTGAGCAGCAGGTAGTCGGCGGTGAGTTCGTCGTCGTGGATCAGCAAGAACTCCCGGTCCGGGCGGATCAGCGGCAGGAGCTCGCGCAGGATCGGCACCAGGTAGTTGGGATGCCCCTCGCGGCTGACAAGTTGCCGGACGGGCATACCCCAGCGCGGGCCATCGAGGTAGAGGGGGCCACCGAAGCGCCGGTGATCAATGATCAGGTCCCGCTCCGCCAGCGCCCCGATCACCGGTTGCGTCGCGGTGGCCAGTGGTCGGTCCTCATCCAGGCCCGGGTCGGCGACGCCCAACAGATCCAACTCGGCGCGCCACAGCTCCAGCATGCGTCGACTGGCGGGGTGGATCCAGCCGTCCTGGTCAGCGCGCGCCAGGTAGGAATCGAGTACACGAGGATCGGGTTCCCGGCCTTCCGCATGGAACCGGATATAGCGTTCGCCGATCCCCGTCTCCGATTCACTGCTCCAGTCAGTATCCGGTTCGGTCAGATCGAGATAGTGCCAGAAGGCTGTTGACTGTGTAGTCAGCGTTGCCATGCGGTTGTTCCACACCAGCCGTACCCCGGTGACCGCGGCGCTCGCCTTGACAAGGATGTCGGTCCATAAGAGACCCTTCACATGAGTCGGCGTGAGCGGCTTGGTCGGAGTGATCGTCACCGGTGCCACCACGAGTTCGGGGCCTGCGGCTGTGGCCTGCTGCGATATCTGCGGTGTGTGAAGCGTGCGTGACGGAAACACATCATGGGCCACGAGGTGCTCTTTCCCCACGTCGAGGTGTCGATGGTCTGGAAGGGGCTGAGAGATCGCATTCCCCTTGCGGAGTCCCCGACTTGCCAGGCTTCCGCGGACTCGCAAAACGGCGTTCCATGAGCACGGTGCACCATTCCCTGAGAGGTGCCTCTCGGGCGGGCTCGAACTCCAACAGTCGAGGTTTCGGGAGCGTGTGTGATCCACGCTCGGAACGCTCAGACTGTTCGCCGACAGTGGTCAATTTGCATGGAAAGAGCGGTCGACCAGCTGCCGCTCGAAGGAATCCAATGCGCGCATGATTTTTCTCCGCCCCCGCGATGATTACGATCCTGGCAGCTACCCCATGCCAGTCAGCGCCAGCTTCCCCTCCAGCCGGTCGCCACCAGAACGCAAGCTTGTCCTGCCCCTGCCAGGGATGTCAACGGTGATTCGAATGGTGCTGGCGGGGCCACTGTGACGGCGAAGCGCTTCGCGGGCCAGAAGGAACCGCATGCGAGACCTGGCCTCGATCTCTCGTGACGGCTCATCAGGTCAACTGCTGCGCGCCATTTCGGCTTATCGGGGTGGCTGTGCGCATGGTTGCGGCCCGGCGCCGACGCAACTGGGTGCTGAGATGCGGGCGTTCCCTGCCGACGATCAGCCGCATGCCTATTGCCCTGTCCTTGCGGCAGCCACCGTCCGCAGCGGTCGCTACGTGACCGGCGGCGATGTTGGAAACCGCCGCCCCCGGCCAACTTCCGCACCCACTTGCGGACTTGTGCTCGTGCGGTGTGGATCGCCGTCTGGGCCTGCGGCCCGGCCGAGGCGAGGGCATCGATCGGGCGGGAGACGGTGGGATCCAAGGCCACCGCACCGAGCGCGATCGCCAGGGCCACATCCGGCAAGATCTTCCTCGGATCGTGCACCGCCCGCGAACCCCCGTCGCGGGCGGGCAGGCCCTGTTTCTCTTCCGCGGTCTTCAGCACAAGCGAGCCCTTAGCAGGGCGAAGCATGCTCGGTGGTGTCCCAGTAAGCCTCGCCGGCGCCAAGCCTGCGGATCTCGGAGAGGTCAGGCATAGACGTTGACAAGTTTCCGAACCTTTACGGAACTGGTCTTGGACCGTGCCGCCGAACTCGGCACCCAGGACGCCTGCATCTTCCTGCCGGACGATGCCAACGGATCTGCCCCGGAGCACCTCACCGAGCAGGGCAGGCACTTCACCCGGGTCTCCGGCGTTATGCGCGACGCCGAGGTGCGCGAGGTGCTCGAACCGGCGGTCCGCGAGACCGTCGCCGACACCACCGGCTCCTCGTCGGCGCAGGCAGGTGTCTGAGATGCAGGATCCGGCGTACCGGACCGCCGAGGAGCTGGACCGCTTCCTCGGCGATCCCGACGACCCGAGCGGCTGGTTCTCACACGCGCGCTGCCTGGATCTTGACGAGAAGGAGGAGTTCCCCGCCGAGATCTGCCGCCGTCTCGACGACTGGGGGCTGCCCTCCTACTACGTGCCCGAGGAGCACGGCGGCCGGCTGACCGGCTACGCGGGGCTGATCCAGCTCATACGCGTCATCGCCCGCCGCGATCTCACCGTCGCGATCGGCCACGGCAAGACCTACCTCGGCGGCGTCTGCGTCTGGGTGGCGGGACGCGCGGAGCAGGCCGCGCGCCTGGGCGCCGATGTCCGGGCCGGAGTTCCCGTCTCCCTTGGCCTGACCGAGCGCGACCACGGCAGCGACCTGCTCGCCAGCGAGGTGCAGGGCGCCGCTGGCGCCGAGGGCTGGGTGGTCAGCGGCGAGAAGTGGCTGATCAACAATGCCACCCGGGGCAGCCTGCTGTCTCTGCTCGCCCGCACCGCCACGGCCGGCGGCCCGCGCGGCTTCAGCATCCTGCTGGTGGACAAGCGCGAGCTGGACAAGGGCATGTACCACCACCTGCCCAAGGTGCACACGCACGGCATCCGCGGCGCCGACATCTCCGGCATCGCCTTCGACCAAGCGCGCATCGACCGCTCCGCGCTGGTCGGCGCTGAGGGCGGAGGTCTGGAAATCGCACTCAAGGCTCTGCAGCTGACCCGCACCCTGTGCGCCGCCCTCTCCCTGGGCGCGGCGGACCACGGCCTCAGGCTCGCCGTGGATTTCACCCAGCAGCGTGAGCTGTACGGCAGGCTGCTGGGCAACCTGCCGCAGGCGCGCCGGACGCTGGGCACGGCCGCGGCCGACGTGCTGCTGCACGAGGCGCTGGCGATCGTCGCTTCCCGCCTGGTGCACACCCAGACCGACGAGATGAGCATCACCGCGGCGGTCACCAAGTACACGCTGCCCAGCGGCACTGAGGACGTTCTCGCCCGGCTCACCCAGCTGCTCGGCGCCCGCGCCTTCCTCAAGGGCGTCCACGCGGGCGGCATGTTCCAGAAAGTCGAGCGCGACCACCGGATCGTCGGACTGTTCGACGGGAACACGCTGGTCAACCTCAACTCCCTGGTCAATCAGTTCCGGTCGCTGGTGCGCGGCCGACGGCGCGGCACCGGCGACACGGCCGGCGCCCGGGCGGCATACGACCTGTCCCTGCCGGTGCCGGTGTTCCGACCCGACCGGCTGTCCCTGGTGGCGCGGCACGGCAGCGGCGTCCTGGCCGGGCTCAACGAGTCCGTCGCCCGGCTGGCCGCGCTGGCCGGGGAGCAGCCCGCGCTGGCCCCGGCCGCCGAGGCCGCCCGGCGGATCGCGGCCGTCAGCGACCGCGTCCATGCCGAGATGGAGCGGTGGCAGGGCGTGCTCGGGGACGTGCCACCCGCCGCGTTCGAGACCGCCCGCCGCTACACCCTGTGCCACACCGCGGCGGCATGCCTCGGCCTGTGGACGCACAGCTCGCGACTGTTCACCGGCACCAGCGCCGCCCCGCTGTGGCAGGACGGCCTGTGGCTGCGCGCCGCCCTGGGCCGGCTTCTCGAGCGGTTGGGCGAGCCGGACGCCGGGGACGGCGAAGCGTACGAGGAGCTGGTCGACCACCTGGTCGCCACCCGGCGCTCCGGTGAGCTCTTCTCGCTGTACCCCTACCGGCTGCCGGCGGCGAGCCTCCGGTCGGCGGACGACTCGACCAGCGTGAGCAACTGACGTGAGCAACCGAGAGGACGCCATGCTGATGGGTAGCACGGCCAACGGGCCGCACGGAGCGGGGCCGTACCCGCCCGGCGGTCAGGAGGACCGGGTCGTCGCCCGGGTCGCCGAGCTGGAGAAGCGGCTGGGCGACCCTACCGACGCATGCGGTGAGGTCTCGTACGCCAGGCTGCTGGAGGCCGACGAGCGCGCGGAGCTGTCCAAGGACGGCGAGCGGGCGCTGGACGACCTGGTGCTCAACGCGGACTTTGTACCCCACCGACTCGGCGGCCGGCTGGAGCGCATCGACACCCTCGTACGGGTGATGCGCCAGGTCTTCCGCCGCGACATCACGCTCGGCCTCGGCTACGGCGTCACCTCCTTCATGGCCGCCGTCAACATCTGGAGATCGGGCACCGGCGAGCAACAGCGGCGGCTGGCCGAGCTGCTCCTGGACGGGGGGAAGGTGTCTGTCGCCTACCACGAGCTTGCGCACGGGAACGACTTCGTGCGCAACGAGTTCCAGGCCCACCCGGTGGCCGGGGGCTATCTGCTGAACGGCGCCAAGCAGGTCATCAACAACGCCGACCGGGCCGCCGCCTGGGTGCTGTTCAGCCGCACCAGCCCCGCGCCCGGCAGCCGCAGCCACTCGGTCGTGCTGGCCGAAGGAGCCGAGCTCGACCAGGCCCGCTACCGCTTCCTGCCCCGCTATGACGCGGTCGGCGTGCGCGGCTGCCACCTGTCGGGTCTGGAGTTCACCGACTGCCCGGTGCCCGCCTCCGCGCTCGTGGGCGACGAGGGCAAGGGCGTCGAACTCGCCTTGCAGGCCTTCCAGATCACCCGCAGCGCCGTCCCCGGCATGGCTCTCGGCGCCGTCGACACCGCCCTGCACACCGTCACCGGCTTCGCGCTCGGCCGGCGGCTGTACCGCAAGTCCGTCATGGACATCCCGCACGCGAGGGCCACCCTGTCAACCGCCTTCCTCGACCTGCTGATCTGCGACAGCCTCTCGCTGGCCGCGACCCGCTCCGTCCATGTACTGCCGGACCAGACCAGTGTCTGCGCCGCCGCGGTCAAGTATCTGGTGCCGAAGATGCTCACCGATGCGATGTACGACCTGTCGATCGTGCTCGGCGCCCGGTTCTACGTCCGCGAGGGCGAGTTCGGGATCTTCCAGAAGCACTTGCGCGACCTGCCGGTGCTCAGCCTCGGCCACGCCGGCTCGGCCGCCTGTCAGGCCACGATCATCCCGCAGCTGTCCCGGCTCGCGCGCCGCTCCTGGTTCAGCGACGACCCGGCGCCAGGATCGGTCTTCCGGCTGCACGACGACCTGCCGGACATCCCGTTCGACCGGCTCACCCTGGCCAGCGGCCGCGACGGGATCAGTGCCTTGCTTGTCGCGGCCGTCGACGAACTGCCCATCAGCACCCCCGAGGAGCGGGCGGCGCATGGTGCCGCGCTGCGCCTCATGGACGAGTTGCGGCAGATCCAGGAGCAGAGCCTCGGCCTCGCCCCCCAAGACCGCACCACCCTGGCCAGCCCGACCGCCTTCGCCCTGGCCGGCCGGTACGCGGTGCTGCTCGCCGCCGCCTCGGTGATCGGCGTCTGGCAGCAGGCCCAGGGCGGCTCCGACAGCTTTCTCGCCGACCCGGCGTGGCTGGCCGCCGCCCTGCACCGGCTCGCCCGGCAGCTCGGCCGCCCCGTACCCGACCTACCCGAATCCTGCGAGGAACGGCTGCACCAGGAGGTGCTGGCCCGCTTCCAGGAGAACCGCAGCTACGACCTGTACAACACCCCGCTGGCCGGCTGATCTGCCGCGGGTGCCGGAATACCGCGAGCCTCACCGCACGTCAGCCCCCGGCGACATCACGCCAACAAGGTCAGTAAAGAACAGCCAAATCTCGGGGTCCGAGGCCCGGCGCTTTGCCGCCCTTTTAGCGCCGCGCCACACGGTGGAGCCCCGCCATCGTCTCCTCATACAGAGTGAACACATTCTGGAAAGCCACTCGAATCGTTCTGACGTCGGCCAGCTCCCACCTGCCAGGCGGTACTCCCTTTCACGGCTCCAGCTGGGCCGGGTGAGGCCGTTCAGGATCGGCTATCAGCCGGATATGCGAAAGGTAGTCATGATCAATCTCTTTGAGCCCCAAGTCGGAGCGAGGGAACTTGCCGCGGTTGCCGAGACCTTCGAAGACAAGTGGTTGGGACATGGTCCTCGCACTCGGGCCTTCGAGGCCGCGTTCGCGGAGCACATCAATGTGCCCGCCGAACACGTCGTCTTCCTCAACTCGGGTACTGCAGGGCTTTTCCTTGCCCTGGAGTCGATGGACCTACAGGTCGGAGACGAGGTGGTGCTGCCGTCCCTCAGCTTCGTCGCTGCCGCGAACGCCGTACTCAGCTGTGGTGCCCGGCCGGTCTTCTGCGACGTCGACCCCCGCACCCTCAACCCCACGGCCGAGGATATCGAGCAGGCGCTCACGCCCCGCACCAGGGCAGTGGTCGTCCTGCACTACGGGGGCTCGCCCGGTGACATCGTGCGCATCGCGGGCCGTTGCCGGGAGCTGGGTGTCACACTCGTCGAGGACGCGGCCTGTTCGGTGGCCTCCCGGGTGGACGGCCGGGCCGTGGGGTCCTTCGGTGAAATTGCCATGTGGAGCTTCGACGCCATGAAGGTGCTGGTCACCGGCGACGGAGGAATGATCTACCTCAAGGACCGAGAACGAGCTGTACGGACCAGACGGCTGGCCTACCACGGGCTGGCCCAGCCCAGCGGTTTCGGTCATGCGAAAGTCAGCTCCCGCTGGTGGGAATTGGACATCCCCGAGCCCGGCCGCCGTGTCATCGGTAACGATCTCACAGCCGCGATCGGCGCCGTACAGCTGAGCCGGCTCCCCGAGTTCGTACGCCGCCGCCAGGAGATCTGCGCGCTCTACGACCATGAACTGGCCGAGGTGCCCGGGTTGCTGCTGCCCCCCGCCCTTCCGGACGGCCACGAGTCCACCCACTACTTCTACTGGGTGCAGACGGCCCCGGAGATCCGGGACGATCTAGCCAGCGACCTCTACAAGGACGGCATCTACACGACCTTCCGTTACGCACCGCTGCACAAGGTCCCCACCTTTGGCTCCCAGAGCCTTCCGCTGCCTCACTCGGACTGGGCCGCGGAACGGACCCTGTGCCTGCCCCTGCATCCCGGCCTGAGCGACGGCGACGTGCGCACTGTCGCGGCGGCCGTGCACAAGGCAATCGAGAACCGCCGCGGGTGACGTGGTGGGCCCCTGGATGCAGATGCTCGCGCTAACCCGGGAAGGCCCGGCTCTGGGAACCACGCCGACTGCGACTCCGCCTCTTCTCCGCCGGCGCCGACGCAACTGGTCGCCGGGGTGCGGGCGTTCCCTGCCGACGATCAGCCCATGCCTTTTGCCCTGCCCTTGAGGCAGTCACCGCCCGCGTCGAGTTCGGCGACGCGGGCGCCGTCACGGATGGCTCCACTCCACCGGGTTCGATGGCCCCGGTCCAGGCAGAGCCCGGAATCTTGAGGACGGCCTGGTGGATGGCGTCGATGACGGCCATACCGGTCGAGCAGGACAACCACCGGCCGCGCCGGGCGAGCCAGGCCACGAACTCATGGGCGCCACCACCGGAATCGGTACGGATCACCGTCCGGCGCCCGCGCCTACTTCTTCGGCAGCTGAACCAGGGCGAGTCCAGCGGTCGCTACGTGACCGGCGGTGGTGTTGGAACCCGCGGCCCCCGTCAACTTCCATATTTAGTCGCGGACTTGTGCTCGTGCGGTGTGGATCGCCGTCAGGGCCTTCGGCCCGGCCGAGGCGAGGGCATAGACGGGCGGGAGACGGTGGGATCCGAGGCCACCGCACCGGACACGGCCGGCTCGGCCCGCAGCATGACCACATCGGGCCAAGCAGTCACCGCCGAGCCCGATCGCCAGGCCCCACCGGGCAGGATCGTCCCCGGATCGTGCACCGCCCGCGGCTTGCGCCACGGCGTGCCAGTACCGCCGATATCGCCTTCTCCAGCCCGGCCCTGCGGACCGTCTGAACCAACAAGGCACCGCCGGACCTGCGAGGCCACAGCCCGGCCACCGCGTACTGGACCGCGCGTCGACGCAGGGACCGCGTTGAACCGCCATGCAGGCGCACAGCGCAAGCGGTTCTTTAGAACCGGCCTGCACCCTGCTGGCGAACGGCAACAGCCAGCGTCGAACGGACAACCTCAAGGAGGTTAGCGATGCGCATTCTCTTCAACGTCTTTCCGGCATCGTCACATGTATATCCAGTCGTCCCCATGGCATGGGCGCTGCAGGCCGCTGGTCACGAAGTCGTGATGGCCACCTCTGAAGCCCCGGTCGACCCGAACTTGTTCATGAATATCGCCTCGGCCGGCCTTACCGCAGTGTCACTGGGCGGCAAGGAGGAACTCGCCGCCTCGCTGGAGCCCCACCTCGCCGCTGCGAACCGCCCCAACCGACGTACCGCGGCGATCGACCCGGATGACGAGAACTCCTGGCGCACCTGCCAGGCCATGCTGACTGACCTGCTCAACGCGCACTATCCGCCGGAGTCGGTCAGCGGCGGTCGCCGACCAGTCGTGGACTCGCTGGTGGAATTCGCCCGTGACTGGCGCCCGGATCTGGTGCTGTGGGACCCACTGGCTCCGACTGGCGCGGTGGCCGCGCGTACCTGCGGCGCGGCCCACGCCCGCCTCCTGTTCGGCATGGACAACGTCGGTCTGGTCCGTTCCAAAATGCGGCAGGAGCTGGCCGATGCGTCCTCCGGCATGACGGAGGACCCGTGGATGCCGTGGCTGGAACCGATGCTGGAGCGGTACGGTCTCGACTTCACCGAGGAGACGCTGCTCGGCCAATGGACCCTGGACCTGACTGCGGCGCGGATGAGCTACCCGCTGGATCTGAGGTACGTACCGGTCCGTTGGATCCCGTACAACGGCGGCGGCAGTCTTCCGGAGTGGCTGCACACCCAGCCCGAGCGGTCCCGGGTGGTATTCACACTCGGCCAGACCCGCCGACTCCTCGATGGTCCGCAAGGTGGCTTCCCGCTGCGGGAGTTCTTCGACTCCGTGTCCGACCTGGACCTGGAGATAGTCGCAACGCTGAACAGCGACCAGCTGGCTGCCGTGGGTGCGCTCCCGGACAATATCCGTGCCATCGGATACGTACCGCTCAACCAGATACTGCCTACCAGCTCGGCAGTCATCCACCACGGCGGCGGAGGCACCTCCGGTGCCTGCGTGGCGTTCCAGGTACCACAGCTGATCGTGCCGATCCCGTTGTGGGACGAGAACAACGTGGCGCAGTACATCCGCCGCCGGGGCGCCGGACTGGTCGTCGACCCCGCGGCGATCGACGTCGACAGCATGCGGAAAGACCTCGTCCGGTTGATAACGGAGCCGTCATTCCGGACCGGGGCCCGCGACCTGTACGAGGACATGCTGGCCGCCCCGGCGCCGAAGGACGTAGTTCCAATCCTGGAGAGGCTGGTCACGGAGCATCGCGGCTGAAAGGCAGCGCCCACGAAGTGAGAGGACCACTATGAAAGCTCTGGTGTTGGCCGGCGGATCGGGCACCCGTCTACGGCCTTTTAGCTACTCGATGCCCAAGCAGCTCATCCCCATAGCGAACACGCCGGTCCTGGAATACGTCGTGCGGAACATCCTGGACCTGGGCGTGAACGACATCGGCATCATCGTCGGCGGCCTCGACAACGAGATCCAGCAGGCCCTCGGGGACGGATCGCGGTTTGGAGCTCGGCTGACCTATATCCTTCAGGAGGCTCCGCTCGGTCTTGCTCACGCAGTCTCCATCGCCCGGGACTTCCTCGGTACCGACGACTTCGTGATGTATTTGGGCGACAATATGCTGCCCGACGGAATCTCGGACATCGCCGAGGATTTTGCCGCCTGCCGCCCGGCAGCCCATGTCGTGGTGGGCAAGGTCGCGGACCCGAGTGCCTTCGGTGTGGCTGAGCTGGGCCCCGGCGGTGAGGTACTGCGCCTGGTGGAGAAGCCGCAGCAGCCACGCAGTGACCTGGCCTTGATCGGCGTGTACCTCTTCACCGCCGCGATTCACGAGGCGATTGCGGCTATCACGCCCGGCGCCCGTGGTGAGCTGGAGATCACCGATGCGATCCAGTGGCTGGTGGCGAGCGGCGCGGACGTACGGGCAAGCCAGTACCAGGGCTACTGGAGAGACACCGGGAAGGTCGGGGACGTCCTGACGTGCAACGAGCGCATCCTAGAAGGCCTCCGGCCCTCCGTGGATGGTGTGGTCGACGACGCCAGCGTGCTGGTGGGGCCGGTTGTCGTGGAAGAAGGGGCACGCATCGTGCGCTCCCGCATCGAGGGGCCGGCGATCATCGGTGCGGGCACAGTGGCGGAGGACAGCCATATCGGCCCGTACACGTCCATGGGACGCGGCTGTACGGTCGTCAGAAGCCGGCTGGCGCACTCCATAGTCCTGGACGGGGCGTCGGTCACCGGCCTCCAGGGCATGCACAGTTCCATCATCGGTCGCTCCGCCTCCGTCGGTATCACCACGCAGGGCACGGACCGTTACCGTCTGGTCGTCGGAGACCACACCCAGGTGGAAGTTGCGGCATGAGAATCCTAGTCACCGGTGGATCTGGGTTCATAGGCTCACATTTCGTCCGTAACCTCCTCGCGAACAACTACGCGGGCTGGGAGGACGCCCAGGTCACTGTCCTGGACAAGCTGACCTACGCGGGCAACCGCAGCAATCTGCCGGTCTCGCACCCGCGTCTGGAGTTCGTCCAGGGCGATATCTGCGACGCGGGGCTGCTGCGCGAACTGCTGCCCGGACATGACGCCATGGTGCACTTCGCAGCGGAGTCCCACGTGGACCGCTCGCTGGCCGACGAGGAAGAGTTCTACCGCACCAATGTCCTGGGCACCCAGACGTTGCTCCACGCCGTGGTGGACAGCGGTGTCCAGCGGGTTGTGCACGTCTCCACCGACGAGGTGTACGGATCGGTGGAAGAGGGTTCCTGGACCGAGGACTGTCCGCTGTTGCCCAACAGCCCCTACGCAGCCTCCAAGGCCTGTTCCGACCTGGTTGCCCGCTCTTACTGGCGCACACATCGAGTGAACCTCTCCGTCACGCGCTGTTCCAACAACTACGGGCCGTACCAGCACCCCGAGAAGCTCATCCCGCTGTTCGTCACCAACCTGCTTGAGGGGCAGCAGGTGCCGCTCTACGGCGACGGACGCAACATCCGCGAATGGCTGCACGTGGACGACCACTGCCGCGGCATCCATCTCGTGCTCGAAGGCGGCCGGCCAGGCGAGATCTACAACATCGGCGGCGGCAACGCCCGGACCAACCGCGCCGTCACTGAACGCTTGCTCGACTTAACTGGCCAGGGACAGGAGATGATCCGCTACGTCGCCGACCGCGCGGCACACGACCTGCGGTACTCCATCGACGATTCCAAGATCCGCAAAGAACTGGGCTATGTGCCGCTGACCAGCTTCGAGGAAGGACTGGCCGCTACCGCGGAGTGGTACCGCAACAATCCAGGCTGGTGGAAGTCCGTCAAGTACGGAACCGAAGGTGCGGCCGGCTGAGCAAGGCGGAGCTGCCGGGCTTCGTGTCACGGGCCTTGAGGGCACCAGCTACCCGGGTCGCTGCATCGGAGACCTGGTCGTTCGAGTCCTGTGGTCACTTGCCGCCCTGCTGCGTCCGATCCCGTCGTGACGCGGACGATGCGGTGCTGCGCCTCGCCAATGTGATCGGCACCGTGGCGTCGGCCGGCAGCCTCTTCGGCATCGTCGCCGCGCACTCGCCACGTTCTGCTGCGGAGTGGCAGCAACTGGATATCTCACGAGCGCTGTGCCTCCTGGGACGGATGCCGCGGCGCACCCTCGATGCCTCGTTGCGGAACCCGCTCGCGACCACGGCGCCAGCCAACGGAAGGACATGACGATGACTGTCAACAAGGACACCGTGCTGGATGTGGTTCGCAGATACCATCGGGAAACCGCATCAGACGCAGTGTTCAAGCCCGGAGTGACGGAGATTTGGCCGTCCGGCGCGGTTCTGGACGAAGAGGACCGGGTCGCCATCGTTGAGGCCGCACTGGCCATGCGTATCGCTGCCGGACCCAGCTCCAAGAAGTTCGAGTCCGAATTCGCCAAGCTCCTGAAGCGGCGAAAGGCCCATCTGACGAACTCGGGTTCGTCGGCGAACCTCCTCGCCATCTCGGCTCTGACCTCCGAGACGCTCGGCGACAGAAGGCTGAAGCCGGGGGACGAGGTGATCACTGTTGCGGCGGGGTTTCCCACCACCGTGAACCCGATTCTGCAGAACGGACTCATACCTGTCTTCGTGGACGTGGAACTGCCGACATACAACACCACGGCCGACCGGGTGGCAGAGGCGATCGGCCCCAGGACTCGGGCGGTCATCATCGCTCATGCGCTCGGCAACCCCTTCGAGGTAGCCGAGGTGGCCCAGCTCGCCAAGGACCACGACCTCTTCTTCGTCGAGGACAACTGCGACGCGGTCGGCACCGTCTACGACGGCCGGATCACCGGCACCTTCGGCGACATGAGCACGGTCAGCTTCTACCCCGCGCACCACCTCACCATGGGCGAGGGCGGATGCGTCCTCACCTCCAACCTCCGCCTGGCCCGCGTGGTGGAATCGCTGCGCGACTGGGGCCGGGACTGCTGGTGCGAACCGGGCAAGTGCAACACCTGCTTCAAACGGTTCGAGTACCAGATGGGCAACCTGCCCGCCGGGTACGACCACAAGTACATATTTTCCCATGTCGGTTACAACCTGAAAGGAACCGACATCCAGGCGGCACTAGGCCTGACGCAGCTTGCCAAGCTCGACAGCTTCATCGAGGCGCGACGCCACAACTGGCGCCGCCTACGCGAAGGCATGGACGGCCTTCCGGGCCTGCTGCTTCCCGAGCCGACCCCGCGATCCGATCCGAGCTGGTTCGGCTTCGTCATCACCGTCGACCCGGAGGCCCGCTTCACGCGCGCCGAACTGGTCGCACACCTGGAGGAACGGAAGATCGGCACCCGTCGGCTGTTCTCCGGCAACCTCACCCGGCAGCCGGCCTACATCGGCCGTCCCCACCGCATCGTCGGCGACCTCGCCAACAGCGACATTATCACTGAGCACACCTTCTGGATCGGCGTCTACCCAGGGCTCACGGACGAAATGCTGGACTACATGGTCGCCACGATCAAGGGGTTCGTAGCCGAGCGCGGCTGAAAGCCTGCCACCGGATCCGCTCACGGAGAGGGCCGAGGTGCTCGTCGCGACGCAGCTCAGTAGGCGTGAAGCCCTCCGCATCCGCATCACCAGAAGCCAGGGGAGTTACTTCAATGCCGTCCCATGTTCTCCAGAGGCGTGAGATCCAGAGCCTGCCGGCACGTATCGCCGCATCGGCCGCAACCACTCACGGAGTGCAGCTGCCTACCGAGCACTTCGACAGCTGGCTGACCGAACGACGCAAAGCCAATACCTTCCGCGTGGACCGAATACCGTTCGCAGAAATGGACGGTTGGTCATTCCAGGAGCACACCGGGAATCTGGTGCATCAAAGTGGCCGCTTCTTCACCGTCGAAGGGCTGCACTTCACGGAAGACAGCCAACCTTATGGCGATGGCCCGTACAGCGACTGGTACCAGCCCATCATTCGGCAGCACGAAGTGGGTGTCCTCGGCATCCTCGTCAAGGAGTTCGACGGAGTGCTGCACTTCCTGATGCAGGCGAAGATGGAACCGGGCAATCCCAACCTGCTCCAGCTCTCGCCTACGGTCCAGGCGACCCGCAGCAACTACACCAAGGCCCACAAGGGCGGGGATGTCAAGTACATCGAGTATTTCGTCGGGCCGGACCGCGGCCGGGTCATCGTCGACGTGCGTCAGTCCGAGCACGGCTCATGGTTCTCCCAGAAATCCAACCGCAACATGGTTGTGGAGGCGGCGGGCGATGTGCCGCTGTCGGACGACTTCTGCTGGCTGACTCTTGGCCAGATCAATGAGTTGCTGCACCGGGACAATGTGATCAACATGGACTCGCGCACGGTGCTGTCGTGCCTGCCCGTCGAGGACATGTCGGGCGACGCTCTGCTTTCCGACACCGAACTGCTCTCGTGGATCACCGGTGAGCGCACCCGGCACTGCGTGCGGACCGAGCGGGCCCCGCTGGGCCTTCTCCCCGGCTGGAAGTGCCGCGCAAGTGCGATCGAACACGAAACGGGCCGCTACTTCAACGTCGTGGCTGTGTCCGCTCAGGCGGAGAACCGCGAGGTGACCGGCTGGACCCAGCCCCTGTTCGAGCCGGTCGGCCCGGGCGTTCTCGCCTTCCTTACCCGCGAGGTCGAGGGCATCCCGCATGTGCTGGTGCAGGCCCGCGTCGAACCCGGCCTAGTCGACACCGTCGAGCTGGGACCGACCGTGCAGTACACCCCGCACAACTACGCCCACCTACAGGAGCAGGAGCGCCCTCGGTTCGCGGAATGGGTGCTGCGCGCTGCCAGCGACCGTATCCGCTACGACGCCGTGCACTCGGAGGAGGGAGGCCGTTTTCTCAATGCCGAGAGCCGCTGCCTCATCGTCGAGGCGGACGCTCCGCTGGATCCTCCGCCCGGCTACGCCTGGGTCACCCCCGCGCAGCTCACTTCCCTGGTCCAGCACAGCCACTACCTCAACGTCCAGGCCCGCACCATGCTTGCCTGTCTCAACGCGATGAAGACCGGAACCCGATGACCGCCCCGCTCCGGGTGGGGGTGATCGGATGCGCGAATATCGCGGTACGCCGGATGCTTCCCGCCTTCGCCTCCTGTCCCGACATCGAGGTCGCGGCGGTGGCCAGCCGCGACCTGGACAAGGCGCGGCGGGTCGCGGAGCGTTTCGACTGCCGTGCCATCCACGGGTACGGAGAGCTCCTGGAACTGGACGACATCCATGCCGTCTACGTGCCGTTGCCCGCGGCACTGCATGCCAGGTGGGTCGAGGCGGCGCTGCGCACGGGCAGACACGTCCTCGCCGAGAAGCCCATCTCCACCCAATATGCCTGCACCAGTGACCTGTTCGAGCTCGCCGCCTCTCGTGACCTGGTGCTCATGGAGAACGTCATGTTCGTCCATCACCGCCGACACGAAGTCGTGCGGCACCTGGTCGCGGACGGGGCGCTGGGTGAACTGCGCTCATTTCACGCGGCCTTCACCATCCCGCCGCTTGCGGACAGTGACATCAGGTACAGGCCGGAGCTCGGTGGCGGAGCCCTGATGGACGTCGGGATCTATCCCTTGCGGGCCGCACTGCACTTACTGGGCCCCGAACTCGACATCATCGGCGCCTGCCTCGTCCAGGGAACGGGACGGCAGGTCGACACCTCTGGCGCCGCATTGCTGAGCTCTCCCGGCGGCGTCACGGCCGAGATCACCTTCGGCATGGAGCACACCTACCGCTCCGCTTACGAACTGCGGGGCAGTGACGGCAGCTTGACCGTTGACCGGGCCTTCACCCCGCCCGCCGGAGATGTCCCCGTCATCGGCCTCCGCCGCGGCGCGAAGGCCGAGGAGATCCGCCTGGAGCCGCACAATCAGGTGAAGGCCACCGTATCGGCATTCGCCGCTGCCGTGCGTGCCGGCACCTCGCCGGATGTCGGCGACACCCTGCGGCAGTCAGAACTCCTCAGCAGGATCAGTCGGCTTGCCTCGCAAGGCAGACGCAGAGGCTCCAAGGACGGCGACGATTGATCCGGTACGTGACAGCCGACACGGGGCGAAGTCCCTGGCCACCGACTCAACTGGTTCAACGCAGTTTTCACGGCGTTCTTCACAGCGATTCAAGCGCACGCCCGGCGTTGAGCCGCTGCACCGTCGAGTCCGACCTTGGCATCGTACGGAGGACACCCCTCATGACCGACACTGCATCTGCAACCACCCCGGGGACCGCGCCTGAACAGGGCGCCGACGGCCCCTCACCCGCGACCACTCCGCGTGGTGCTGCGACCACTCCGGCAGTTCCCGAAGAGCGTCTGCGGTCTCTGCTGAGCGGCATCGAACTGCGTGAGTGGCTGGCCGGCGTCTCCGGAGCGGAGGACGGAGCGGCCGAAGCGTTGCTGCGCAACTTGGCTGACGCACCCTGATTCCGAGGTGCGGAAGATGACCACGATTCATCTGATTCTGAGGTGTGGAAAATGACCGCGATTTATCAGCGTCTCCGGTCTGCGACGGCCGGGAGTGACAGCGGGCCGGTGAAGTGGGGGGTCGTCGTCCTCGCCTTTCTGACCATTCTTCTCGACGGATACGACACCGCCGTACTCGGCTTCGTCGTGCCCACGATCGCAGGGAAGTGGAACCTGGACGAATCGGCTTTCACTCCGGCCCTCGCGGTCACGAACCTCGGTGTGGTGATCGGCTATTTGTGCTCCGCACGGGCCGCCGCACGCTTCGGGCACAAACCTCTGATCGTCACGGGAACCGTGACGTTCGCGGCGGGGTCGGCACTGACTGTGCCGGTGGACACAGTCGCGATGCTCGGCGCGGCACGCCTGGTGACCGCACTCGGCCTCGGCATCGTTCTGCCCTCGTGTGTCGCGATCGCGGCGGACAACGTGCCCCCGGCACGCCGGGAGGTGTCCAGCATCGCGGTCGTGCTGGGGATCGCCCTCGGAGCCGTCGTCGGAGGGCTGGTCAGCCCGCCCCTTGTCGAGGCCTTCGGCTGGACCTCCCTGTTCTGGGTCGGCGCTGGGCTGCCGATCCTGCTGTTGCCGCTGCTGGTGCGCGGACTGCCCTCCACCCCCGCCTCCCGGTCCGCTTCGCGGACGGCGGCTGAACCCGCCATGCGTCGACTGTTCGAACAGGGCTTGGCCAAGTGGACGGTGCTGTTGTGGTGCCTCGCCCTGCTGATGTACGCAGCGAACTACGCCCTGCTGGCCTGGCTACCGACGATGCTCACCAGGGGATACGGTTTCACTGATGCACAGGCTCCAGTGGGCGTATCGATGATTGCCATGGGAGGAGTGCTCGGCGGGGTGGTGCTGATCCCGCTCTGCTCCCGGTTCGGTGCGCCGCGTGCCCTGGCCGGGATGGTGGTGGCAGGCGTCGTCTTCCTGGCCGCCGCCGCTCAAGTGGACGCCGACCGCGCGGTGCTGCTTGCGCTGCTCACCGTGGCCGGCGCCGGCATCGTCGCGGGTGTGGTCGGCCTGACGGCCCTCGCGGTGGCGCTCTATCCCACCGCAGTCCGCACGACCGGCGTCGCCTGTGCCGCCGCACTGGGTCGCGTCGGCTCCATCGTCGGCCCGGCCGCAGGCGGAGGTCTGCTCGCGCTGGGTATCCCGAGCCGGAGGATTCTGCTGCTGTCCGCGGTGCCAGTAGCCCTCGGGGCTGTGCTGGTCTTCGCATTCGTCGTACGTGCCCGTACCGTCGCAAATCCCGGCCTGCCCGAGAGTGGGTACGGGGAACCTGCATGATCCGCCTGCCCCTCATGCGGCACCGGCCGACGCGACGAACGGGCAGCTGGTCCTCCGCCGGGGTCACCGTGCCGACGGAGGCGGGGCCCCTCAGGGCGTTGCCGATCGCCTGCTTGCGCGGGGCTGCCGCTTCCGGCTCGGTGCGGTCCGAGAGGAGGACGCGGGGGATCGTCCTGAGTGGAGGTGAGGTCGATTTCGGCCACCGTCCGTTCGGCGGCATCACGGCGCACCGTGCCGGGGGCACCTGCGGATCGTGACCGCACCGAGCAGTGCACTGGCACCCTGGCTCCGCGAACCCGCGGAACGACGCCTGCCAGTCGGTGCATACGGTGGGCCCCGGCGCCAGCCCATACGGGTCGCCCGCGCTGAACCCTCGGCGGCTACGGCCCCGACGGCCCCTGCCGCCTGCTCGTGGCCCCCGGCACGCTGCCCGAGAAAGCCACCTGGTACCTGGCCACCGACCTGCGCCACCCCGATGCCGAGCACGCCACCACCAGCCCACACCCGCCTGCCCGCCACCGCGCAGGGAGGGTTCACCTCGAACAGGGCGAGGGACCAGTCGTCGCTGGTGGAGTAGGCGCAGTCGACGACCACGGCCCGGCAGGCGAAGCCCGCCGTCGTGCGGCGTGTTCGCCTGATTGGCGCGTAACAGGTCAAGGCGCCGGTCGTTGACCTGCTCGGCGTCCCAGGAAAACTCCGAGATGAAGAACTGCAGCCGCTGCACCGCCGGACTGCCGGCGCGCTTGATGCTCTGACCGTTTGAAACTACCTCGCGCACCCGATATGCCGGGTGCACGACCTGGATATCAGAGGAACCCCCAGGTGGAGCGGCGGCCGTGTAGCGGGAGTAAATGTCGATGCACTGGACTTAAAATCTTCCGGAGGCTCCGCCGGCCACGGCTCATTCGTTCGGCGGTCGCCGGAAGGCACGTACGGCAACACACACGGCGAGAGACATGAACGCCACACCGGTGGCGAGAGATCCCGGCACGCTCCAGCCGGGATCCCAGCCCAGCGCCAGCCGACGGGAGCCCTCGACCGCGTACGTGACGGGATTGAGGTGGGCCACCCAGCGCAGCCACTCCGGCAACGCACTCAAGGGAACGAACGCGCTGGACACGAAGGTCAGCGGGAACATCACCAGAGCCGCGATACTCGCGATCAGTTCCACGCCCCGCAGCCAGGCCGCGAGGGCGATGAAACCCCAGATCAGCGACCAGATGACGAACAACGTGAGGATCAGCGCCGCAGCAGTGCCAGGGAGTCCGCCTGCTGGGTGGAAGTCCAGTACCACGTAGGCAACAACCAAAAGAACGCAGAGCTGGGTCGCCACTCGAAACAGATCCGCCAGTGAGCGTGCCACGAGCACCAGCGAAAGCCTCGTGGGCAACACCCTGAATCGTGCCACCATGCCGTTGTTCATGTCCCCGACCAACCCCACTCCCGCGGCCTGTGCGGAGGCGATGCCCGTGGTGATCAGCAGAGCGGGCACCACGTAGTCGATGTAGCGCACACCGTGCGGCAGGTCCGCAGGGTCCGCCATGCTGCCGAAGACCTGACTGAACAGCAACAGCATGATGACGGGCTGGAGAAGGCTGAACACCACTAGGCGTCGGCTGCTGTAGACGGATCGCAACTGTCGCCCCGTCAGCACAGAAAGCTGGGTGGCAATCTTGGCGCCATGCCACCTGGCATCGGTCGACGGATGGGGAGTGTCTGCAGGACGCTCCAGGCGCTCCTGGATGACCAAGGGGTCTCCCATGAGGTCAAGCCGCATCGTTGTCGGTCGCGGCGGAGTGGTGGGTGAGTGCCAAATAGACGTCGTCCAGAGACGGTTCCCTGACAGTGAGTTCGACGCCCTCCACACCGATCGTGTCCAACGCCCGAACGACACCGGCTACATCAGAGGAGCTGTCCACTCGCATGGACAGGGCCCTCCGCTCGACGTCCACATGCGGGCGGAAGCCGACGGCCGTCAGCGCGGTCGCCGCCGCGGTCACGTCAGCCTCGGGCGCGAGCACGACCTGCACGGACCGGTAGCCCAGTTCGGCCTTGAGCCGGTCACTGGTGTCCGACGCGACGACCCGGCCTCTCGAGAGCACCGTGATCCAGTCGGCGAGCCGGTCGGCCTCGTCCAGGTACTGGGTGGTGAGGAGCACCGTCGTACCGTTTGACACCAGTTTCTCGACCGTCTCCCACAGGGCGATACGAGTTGCCGGGTCGAGTCCGGTCGTCGGCTCGTCGAGGAACAACACGTCCGGCCGACCGACCAGGCTGGCCGCGAGGTCGAGTCGTCTGCGCATGCCACCGGAGTAGGTACGGGAGGGCTGTTGGGCGGCGTCAGACAGCCCGAATTGTTCGATGAGTGCTGTGGCGCGAGCCGCTGCCTCGCGTCGGCCAGCGCCGAGAAGCCGGCCGATCAGCACCAGGTTGCCGTATCCAGTCAGGTGTTCGTCGACCGAGGCGAACTGGCCGGTCACCCCGATCCTGGCGCGCACCTCGGCGGCTTGGTGGACGACGTCGTAACCCGCAACGGTCACGGTGCCGGCCGTCGCTCGTGAGACGGTGGTGAGTATGTTCACCAGGGTCGTCTTGCCCGCTCCGTTGTGCCCCAGCAGTCCGAGTACGCGGCCTCGCGTGACTTCAAGGTCGACTCCGCGGAGGGCGTAGACATCGCCGAACCTCTTGTGAACACCGACGGCCCGGATCATAGCCTCGTTGCTCAAGCTGCGCCTCGCACGGCATCCTCCATGACCAGAACGACGATTGCAGCCTCCGAGCACAACGCGTCGGTCATGATGCTGTCCCTCCCCGTGAATGTGCGACTTCATGGCCGTTTTTGGGGGCTACGGCCGCCGCATCGGCGAGTGCTGGCTCAACCAACTCCTCACGGCCAGGGCGCCGCTTCGCCGAGACGACGAAGCAGAGAACCGCCCCGAGGAATACGACCATCGCCGTCCAGTCGTTCAGGCGTACACCCAGGACGTAGTGGGCGTCGTCGATCCGTAGCCATTCGGTCCAGGCGCGGCCCATCGTGTACATCGCGGCATACACCGCGAAGGCCCGGCCGTGGCCGAGACGGAAGCGCCGGTCGGCCCAGAGGACGACGAGCGCCACACCGAGGCACCACAGCGACTCATACAAGAAGGTCGGATGATAGGTGCCGATTCCGGGAGTGTCGGCCGGGCGGTGCGCCGGGTCGATCTCCAGGCCCCACGGAAGGGTGGTGGGACGCCCGTACAGCTCCTGGTTGAACCAGTTGCCCCACCGCCCGAACGCCTGCGCAACAGCGATACCAGGCGCGACAGCGTCGGCGTACGCAGCCAGCGGAATACCCCTCCGACGGCACGCGATCCACGCGCCGACCGCACCGAGCGCGACCGCGCCCCAGATACCGAGGCCGCCCTCCCATATCTTGAAGGCGTCCACCCAGTCACGGCCCTCACCGAAGTACAGCTCGTAGGACGTGATTACGTGGTAGAGACGGCCACCAATCAGACCGAACGGCACGGCCCAGACCGCGATGTCCGCCACGGTGCCGGCTTGTCCGCCCCGGGCGATCCAGCGCTTGTTGCCAAGCCAGACGGCTAGGAAGACACCGATGATGATGCAGAACGCGTAGCCGCGCAGCGGAATCGGCCCGAGGTGGATGGCTCCATGCGAAGGGCTCGGAATGAATGCTAAGTACATGGTGCGCGCCAACCTATCCTGCGCAGGCTCATAGCTCCAGCATTGACGAGAAGACTGCAGAAAGCCAAGTGCCCTTGGGGAGTGGCAGTTTGATCAATCGGCGGAGGGGCGACGGCGCAAAGGTGGAGCGAGAGGTTGTTGGCGATCACGCCTCGGTGGTGGCCTGGACGCGGGCCGCGCGCCCCTCGGCAGCTCCTTCTTTCGCTCGGGGCCGTGAACGATTCCGGCGTGCCAGCGCCTCGGTGCCGTCGCCGGCCAGATCGTCACACGGACGCCGAACTCGCGGAGGATCTCCTTCTTCGCCTGGTTGTCGGGAGCCTTGAACCATCGGTCCTCTACCGTCTCGCCGGTCGGGCGCGTGACCATGCCGGGCTCACGTTCCAGCTTCTCCAGCTCACGCCCCATCGCCGCATACCGGCTCCGGAACCACTCCGCGTCATCTGGGGCGTCGTACAACCCCGAGTCGCGGTCGGAGCACAGCCGTTGGCGGGACGCGTGAAGTTCGGCGATGCGTTCACGGACTCCGTTGCCTTGTTCGTATACGGCCTCCATGATCATCCCCTCACCGAATTCGGCGAGGAACCAGCTCTCTATCCACTCATCCAGGTGCGTCTTGTTGATCGATGGTGCCGGTCGGCAGTTCGCAGCCCGTGGCACTCCCTCGATGCGCGCCTTGCACAGGTACCGCTGGCCACCGCTCCTCGGCTTGCTTTCCCTGTGCATACGCAGCGGTCCGTGGCACTGCCCGCAATACGCCAGGGCCGTGAGGAGGTACCCGTGGCTCGTCTGCCGATCCTGTGCTGGCCGGGCAAGCCCTCGCTCCCGCACCACGCGCTTCAACGCCTCATGCGTCGAGCGGTCCCACAGTGGTTCCGCAACCTTCCGTGGGTGGCCTTCGGATCGGCCTCCGCCCGTACATCACCGCTCGATGATCCGAGGGGGACAGCTCACCTTGCCTGGTAAGGCGGGCCGCTTCCGAGGACGGCGTCACCTTTTCCGGATCGGCGAGGATCCGACGGGCCACCTCCCTGATCACTTCCGGTGCGTGCGGGTGGAGCACCACCTCGTGCACAGCAGCCGTCGGTGCCAGCCGCTTGTACTCGTAGCCGTACGACGGCCTGCTCTTCACCCGGCCG
The DNA here is from genome assembly GCF_044333065.1 of Streptomyces sp. NPDC021115. Taxonomy (NCBI): domain Bacteria; kingdom Bacillati; phylum Actinomycetota; class Actinomycetes; order Kitasatosporales; family Streptomycetaceae; genus Streptomyces; species Streptomyces sp. NPDC021115. Next base: position 169,684 of record NZ_JBIRQF010000016.1, on the reverse strand, counting down.
GCTTCCCTGGCCTTGAGCGTCGCCTCACGGTTACGGCGCTGGATGGCGCGCAGTTCCATCTGCGCGCCCCAGGCCTCCATCGTGAAGCGATTCTCGTCGTTCGGGTCGTCCAGGTCCCACGGTCCGTCATGCCCGTACGTAAGGAGCACCTTGCCGGTGTCCCTCATCATGTAGCCGGTGTTGAGGCAGTCGACGAGGTTGCGACCCAGCCGGTCGACGGCAGCGCCCGCGATGCCGTCGTACGCGCCCCGCTCGCCCCTCAGCCACGGACCCAGTTTGGGCCGCGTCATAGGGTCCGTCGCCCCGGACACTTCCCAGTCGTCCGCCCAGGCAATGACGTGCCCGCCCACGGACCTGAAGATGTCCAGCACGTTGTGGCGCTGCCGCTCTGGCGACGACGTGGCTGCTGACATCTGGGACAGGCGACGGACCCCGACGAAGCATCGACCACATCCGTCGTAGGGACGTTCGATCATGCTTCGATCCATACCATGCACTTTGACCTCCGCCGTTTGTACTTAACGGCGGTAGGTCTCCAGCAGCCGCAGCCATACCTCGCTGACCGTGGGGAACGACGGCACCGCGTGCCACAGTCGTTCGACCGGCACCTCACCGGCCACCGCCACGGTCGCCGAGTGCAGCAGCTCCCCCACGCCCGGTCCCACGAACGTCACGCCGATCAGATGCCCCCGGTCCAGGTCGACGACCATGCGGGCGCGGCCGCGGTAGCCGTCCGCGTACAGGGCGGCGCCGGAGACCTGGCCCATGTCGTAGTCGACGACCCGGATGCTGCGGCCCTCCGCCTCGGCCTGTTCGGCGGTCAGCCCGACCGCGCCGACCTCCGGGTCGGTGAAGACGACCTGCGGCACCGCGCCGTGGTCCGCGGTCGCCGCGTGGGCGCCCCAGCGGTCCGTCTCCAGCAGCGGTACGCCCTGGGCCCGGGCGCCGATCGCCGCGCCCGCGATCCGCGCCTGGTACTTGCCCTGATGGGTGAGGAGCGCGCGGTGGTTGACGTCGCCCGCGGCGTACAGCCAGCCGCCCGGCACGTTCCGCACCCGGCAGGTGTCGTCCACGTCCAGCCAGCCGCCGGGGGTGAGCCCGACCGTTTCCAGGCCGAGGTCGTCGGTGCGCGGGGCGCGGCCGGTGGCGAACAGCGCCTCGTCGGCCTCGACGGTCTCCCCGCCGTCCAGCGTGAGCGTCACCGGCCCGCCCGTGCCGTCGCGCCGTACGGCCGTCACGGACGTCCCCGTACGGATCTTCACGCCCGCCTCGGCGAGCGACTCCGCCACCAGCTCGCCCGCGAACGCCTCCATCCGCTCCAGCAGCCCCGAACCGCGGATCAGCATGGTCACCTCGGAGCCGAGGGCGCTCCACGCGGTGGCCATCTCGACGGCCACCACCCCGCCGCCCACCACGGCCAGCCGCCGCGGCACCGTGGACGAACTGGTCGCCTCCCGGCTGGTCCACGGGCGGGCCTCAGCGAGGCCCGGCAGATCCGGCAGCGCGGCCCGGCTGCCGGTGCAGACGGCCACGGCGTGCCGGGCGGTCAGGAAGCGCTCCTGACCGTCCGGCTCGGTGACCGCGATACGGCACGGCTCGACGAGCCGCCCATGACCGCGGATCAGGTCGATGCCCGCCGAGTCGAGCCAGCCGACCTGGCCGTCGTCCTTCCAGTTCGACACGAACGCGTCCCGGTGGGCGAAGACGGCGGCCACGTCCAGCGGTACGGCGCCCGCCTGTCGCGCCCCGGGCGTACGACGCGCCTCGGCGCGCGCGATGACCGGGCGCAGCAACGCCTTGCTGGGGACGCAGGCCCAGTACGAGCACTCGCCGCCGACCAGCTCGCTCTCCACGATCGCCGTGGAGAGCCCGGCCGCGCGGGCCCGGTCGGCCAGGTTCTCCCCGACCGGGCCCGCGCCCAGGACGACGACGTCGTACTCATCCGTACCGGAATTCATCGCGACCCGCTCTCTGCCGACGGTGTGCCTGACCGTGGGATGACGTTTCCCCCATCCTCCCGTCGAGTCCCCGCCGACGGCCACCCGAACCGGCCCGGCGGCGGGGTGCGGGGCGGGGCGGGGCGAACCCGCACCCCGCACCGCACCCGCACCCCGTACCGCAGGCCGCAGCGCGGCACTCAGCGCTGCGGCCCCCGCTTGCGCTCGACCATGTGGCGGCCCAGCGCCTGCCGCTGCTTCCACTCGCGCCGCATCTCCGACCGCAGCCGGGCGTCCGTACGGGCCGCCAGGTAGGCGTTCTCGCGCAGCAGCTTGCGGTAGCTGTCCAGCCGCCGGGGCGGCAGTGAACCGTCCTCGACCGCGGCGAGCAGCGCGCACCCCGGCTCGGTCTCGTGCGCGCAGTCGTGGAAGCGGCAGTCCTCCGCGTACGCCGCGATCTCGGCGAACGCCTGCGACACCCCGCCCTCCGCGTCCCACAGCCCGACGCCGCGCAGCCCGGGCGTGTCGATGAGCGCGCCGCCCGAGGGGAGCGGCAGCAGGTTGCGGGTGGTCGTGGTGTGGCGTCCCTTGCCGTCGCTGTCGCGGATCGCGCGTACGTCCTGGACGTCGTCCCCCACCAGGGCGTTGGCCAGCGTGGACTTGCCCGCGCCGGACTGGCCGAGGAGCACGGAGGTCCCGGCGGCGAGCACAGCGCCGAGTACGTCCACGCCCTCCCCCGCCGTGGCGCTGACCGGCAGCACCTGCACCCCCGGCGCGGACGTCTCGACGTCGGCGACGAGATGCGCCAGCGTGCCCGGGTCGTCCACCAGGTCCGCCTTGGTGAGGACCACGACCGGCTGCGCCCCGCTCTCCCAGGCGAGCGCGACGAACCGCTCGACCCGCCCGAGGTCCAGCTCGGCGGCGAGGGATACGGCGATCACGGCGTGGTCGACGTTGGCGGCCAGCACCTGGCCGTCGGAGCGCTTGGAGGAGGTCGACCGCACCACTTCCGTGCGCCGCGGCAGCAGCGTCCGTACGTAGCGCGGCTCACCCGCGGCATCGACCGCGGCCCAGTCGCCGGTGCACACGACCTTCATCGGGTCACGCGGAACGACGAACTCCGTGTCGGCCCGGACAGTACCGTCGGGCGTCACCACATCGCACTGGCCACGGTCCACCCGCACCACGCGCCCGGGAACCAGCCCCTGACGGGCGTACGGGCCGAATGCGGCCGCCCAGTGGTCGTCCCAGCCGTAAGGGACGAGGGCATCGGAAAAAGCGTTGCTCAAGCTCAAGGGGAAAACCCTTCAAAGGGCGGTCCCCGGCGCCACGTACGAAACTACGGAACCGTCAGCCGGAGACCACGGGGATGGGATTGATGCACTTCTGAACGCGGGCGGGGCAGCCCGCAACCGTGACCGTCATCAATGTCCTCACCTCCCGTTTTCCTCGCTCTCGACGGATGCGACGCCACCGTATACCGACCCCGGGGCACGGCTCCACCGGATTTCCGTGTAGGCTGACTGTGTACCTAGGTTAGGTAATCAAACGCATGCATGACGACGACCTGCTCGCCGAGCTGCTCCCCCGGCTGACCCTCCTCAGCAACGTGCTGAACCGCGGCAGGATGCACGAACAGGCCGCCGCGGCCGCCGGAATCTCGCTGGAGCGACCGGCGATATCGGTGCTCGGCATCCTCAAGGCGGCGGGCGAGCCGCTGCGCATCGGCGAGATCGCCGACCGCATGCAGGTCGCGGGCCCGCACGCCACCCGCCAGATCCAGGGGCTCGAACAGCGCGGGCTGGTCCACCGCATCGCCGACCCCGACGACCAGCGCGCCCGGCTGATCGACCTCACGCCGGAGGGCGCGGCGACCGTCGAGCGCTATATGCGCACCGTCCTCGGCTGGTTCACCAGCGCCCTCGCCGACTGGCCCGCAGAGGACCGCCAGAACCTCGGACGCCTCCTCGGACGCATGGTCGACGACCTCTCGGCCTTCCTGAAGGCCCTCGACGGCCCCACCGCGCCCTGAAACGCGGCCCTGGGGGCGCCGGGTCAAGGCCGCCGCAAGCGTCAGCGACGAGAATGTCCCCGACCTGACCGCCACCGATTTCCCGATATGTATTCGAGCTGCGAACGAATATTCAAAGGGAATATGACACTGGCACATGCATTAACCTCGTCGCGGAAAGTGAACCGGCGAGGAGAGAGAGTCACATCACCCCCGAGCGGCGAATATCAGTTCGGGCGAGGGAAATGATGCTTTCCGACGGCCGTGGCACGCATGCGTTCGGAGGGGGACGGGTGCAGGGGCAAGCGCGCGGTGACCACAACGAGTTGAGCGGGACGGTGCACGGCGGGGCCGTGCAGGCGGGGGCGGTGTACGGGGGGATCCACATCCGTACCGAGGGCCCGGGCGAGGGGCGGCGGCCCCATGTCCCGTGGCAGCTGCCGCCGTTGGTACGGATCACCGACCGTACGGCGGAGCTGGGGGCACTGGAGGGGCATCGGGAGCGGGCGGCCGCGCAGGGGTACGGGACGCTGGCCGCGGTCAGCGGGCTCGGCGGGGTCGGGAAGACGGCGGTCGCGCTGGCGTGGCTGCACAGCCTGCGCGAGCGGTTCCCGGACGGCCAGCTCTATGCCCACCTCGGCGCCGAGTCCGCGACCGGGCCGGTGACGCCCGAGGAGGTCGTGGGGCGGTTTCTGCGGGCGCTGGGGGTGCCGACCGGGGAGCTGCCGACGGCGCTCGGCGAGCGCGTGGCGCTGTACCGGTCGCTGACCGCGGACCGGCGTCTTGTGGTGCTGCTCGACGACGCCGCGACCGCCGCGCAGGTCCGGCCGCTGCTGCCGGGCGGTCCGAACGTGACGGCCGTGACCAGCCGGTGGCGGATGCCGGGGCTGACGGTCGACGGGTGTTACGCGGTGCACCTCGACCCGCTGGCCACGGAGGCCGCCGTCGAACTGCTGGAGGTGACGCTCGCCGACGGCCGGGTGGCCGCGCAGCCACAAGAGGCGCGGGCGCTGGTCGAGTTGTGCGCCGGGCTGCCGCTCGCGGTGCGGGTGGCCGGGGCCCGGCTCGCGGCACGGCCGCGGCGGCACATCACGACGATGGTGCGCGCCCTGACCGAGGAGCGCGGCCGACTGGAGGCGTTGGCCATCGAAGGGGACCACAACGTACGGGCCGCCCTGGACCTGTCGTACCAGGAGCTGGCGCCCGAGGCCGCCCGGCTGTACCGGCGCCTGAGCCTGCATCCGGGCCCGGAGTTCGGGAGCGCGGTGGCGGACGCGGCGCTGGGCGCCGGGGACGCGGCCGGGCCGCTGGACCTGCTGTACGACGCCAACCTGCTCATCGACGCCGGGGACGAGCGCTACCGCTTCCACGACCTCGTACGGCTGCACGCCGCCGAGAGGGCGGAGGCGCACGAGAGCGCGGTGGAGCGCGCGGCGGCGCTACGCCGCATCGCCGACCACTACCTCGCCACGGCCACCCGCGCCGAGGAGATCGTCGATCCGCAGCATCGGACGCTGGACCGGGATTACGGCCCGACAGACCCTGTGTACGCCGACTTCGGGGAGGGCAGCGACGCCGCGCTCGGCTGGCTGGAGAGCGAACTGCCCAATCTGATGGCCGTGATCCGCGTCGCCCGCCCCGCCGGTTTCCCGACGGTCGCCTGGCAGCTCGCCGACGCGTTATGGCCGCTGTTCCTGCGCCGGAAGTTCTACGAGGACTGGCGGGCCGCCCACCGCGAAGGGCTGCGGGCGGCGGAGGAGCTGGGGGACGCGGTCGCCGAGTGCCAGATGCTGACCTCCGGCGGGATGGGCGAGCTGGGGATCGGCGACCACGAACGGGCCCTGGAGATGTTCGAGCGCGCGGCCCGGACGTTCCGCGCCGGCGGCAACGCCCTCGGCCAGGCCCGTACGCTCAACTACCAGGGCCTGGCCCATCAGCGGCTGGGCCGTCTGGACCGGGCGGCCGAGCTGTTCGCCCGGGCCGCCGCGGAGCTGCCGGGAGTCGGCGACGCACGGGCCGGTGGACTGGCCCGGCTCAACCTCGCCGACATCGCCCTGGAACGAGGGCTGTGGGAGCAGGCAGTGACGGACGCCGACGCCGCCCGCACCACGCTGGACGAGGCGGGCGACGCGTACAACGCCGCCCGCGCGCTCACCCTGCTCGGCCGCGCCCACCTCGGCACGGACCGGTTCGACCTCGCGGAGGAGCGGCTGTCCGCGGCGCTCGCCACCCTGCGCGGCATGGCCGCGCACTACGAGACGGCGCGCGCCGTGGAGAGCCTGGCCGCGCTCGCCGAGCGGCGCGGCCGCACCGACCTGGCCCGGGAGCGCTACCGGGAGGCGCTGGACCTCTATTCGGCGGTGGGCCGTTCGAAGTCGGCCCACGCCGAGGCCGTACGCACCCGGCTCGGGCGGCTGGAGGCACCGGGCACCGACGGTACGGACCGTACGGACGGCAGCGCGGACCCGGCGGGCTGACCCCACACCAGCCGCATCGGCGCCGCGCCCAGCTCCTCCGCCGGGAGCCCGGCCACCAGCCAGGTGTGGGCCACCGAGGCCCACACCGCCCACGGTGGCCCGGCCGCCGGATGCCGCGCGCGCAGGGTCAGCGCGAGCCCGGCGGGTCCCAGCCGCAGCCAGAGCCCGGGCCCCCGGTGCACCGCCACCACCAGGGCACCGGGGTGCCGGGCGGCCAGCGCGGCGGCCTGCCGATGCGGCTCGGCCCCGGCCTCCGCCTCGGCCAGCAGGACGTCCGCGAGCGGGGCGAGCGAGGGCATCGGTGCGGGGAGTCGGACGCGCAGATGCTCGTCCGTGGTCCGGGAAACGGCCCGGGACGCGGTACGCGACGCACACCGGCCCACCCGCGCACCGCACCCCGGCCGCAGCAGCACGACCCGGACGCGGCCCGTCACCGCCCCGCGCACCGGCTCGCTCACCACCACGGTCACCGGCGGCATCATGACACCGCCCCCGGCGGCATGCCGCCGGGCACGACGCTCCCCGGCTCGTCGTACGGCACCGTGAACGGCAGCCGCGCGGGCTCGGTGGTGGGACGCCCGGCGGGCGCCCGCAGCCGCAGCTTGCGGTAGAGCAGGGCGCGCATCTTGCGGGCGAACCGGCCCGGTTCGGAGGTGATCCGCGCCGCCACCCGTTCGTGGCGCTGCGCCCGGTACGTCGCCGAGCTGCGCTTGAACTGCTCGCGCAGCGGGCGGTCCTGGTGCAGCCGGGGCGCGAACGAGCCCAGTTCGGCCAGCGGCGACCGCGGATCGACGTCGCCGTCGGGCAGGGTGGCCATCAGGACGGGCACTCCCGTCATCGCGCCGTAGAGCGTGACCGAGCCGTGGTCGCCGACGATGTAGTCGGCCGCGACGAGCGCCCCGACCCAGTCGCCGTAGTGGCTGAGCACGGTGAGCCCTGAGCGGCCCAGCCGGGCGAGCCAGCTGCGGACCTGCCACTCGCCGTGGGCGTTCCACACATGCGGATGCAGCAGCGCGGCCACCCGGAACTCCTCCCTCGGCAGCTCCGCCACCAGCCGCTCCAGCACCTCGAACCCGCGCCCCAGCAGGGAGTTCGGGCCCCAGGTCGAGCAGGCGAGCACGAGCCGCTGCCGGGCCCGGGCGCCCAGCGCCTCCCGGTACAGGGCGCGGGCGGGCAGGCTCGCGGTGATGCGGTCGAAGCACGGGTCTCCGACCACCTCGGCGACCGGCAGCGCCTCGGGGCACTCCCGGCCCAGCCGGGCCAGCTCCTCCTGGTGTGCCAGGACGATGGCCTCGGGCACCACGGCCCCGTCCCGGACCAGCCGCTGCCTGCTGAGTCCGTAGACGCTGCGCTGCGCCACCGCGCGTCCCCGGGTGCGCCGCCCGGGCACGATCTTGTTGTGTCCGGCGCCGTGCGGCAGCACGATGACGGGCGCGTGCAGTTCGTGCAGGCTGCCGTGGCCCGCGGCCAGCGCCAGGTCGAACGGCGTCTGCACCGCCTGGCTCCACGGCAGCACCAGCCCCCGCAGCCCCTCCAGGAACGCGGCGACGCCGTTGCTGAACACATCGGGCGCCGCGGTGAAGAACACCTGTACCCGCGCGTCGCCCTCCAGCAGCCGGATGGCGTCCAGCAGCCGCTGTCCGGCGGTCACCGTGTGCACCACGGCCAGGACCCTGCGGCGGATCTCCCGGGTGGCCCAGTACTCGACGTCCGGGCGTACCGGCACATGGCGCGGGTGGGCTTCCAGCATGGTCACGCTCATCGGTTCGACTTCCCCCGGTCTCCCTTTCGGGCGTCGCGCCCGAATCCGGCCGGCGACCCGGTCGGCCGCCGGAGGAGGGCGTGCCCGGGGGACTGGATGCGGGGGTTGCAGAAATCCTGCACCCGCCCTGCGGCGCCGGTCGGAGCCATCGCACCTGATCACAGTGGTGCGGGCGTGCGCCCGCTACGCATCCGTGCGCCTCTGGCTGCCACCCCCGACGTCGCGGCAACAGTGAAGTGAGTGCCGTACGCACGGGCGCGGGCTGCCGGAAACGGCGGGGAGAAGCACACCCATCGGGGGCCGACGGTGAAACTGCTTGCTCTGGGACCCCTGGAACTATGGCATCACGAGCGGCGCCACACGCTCGGCTCGGTGAAAGAGCGCTGTGTGCTGGCCGTGCTGGTCCACGCCCGGGGCGAACCGGTCACCGCGGACACGCTGATGGAGCGGGTCTGGGACGGCGATCCGCCGCCGACCGGCCTGGACACGCTCCAGAGCTATCTGTCCCGGCTGCGCGGACGGCTCAGCCAGGCCGTCGGGGACCGGGCCGGGGTCGAGCGGCCGTCCCCGCGGCTGTACCGGCTGCGGGTGAACCCGGAGGACATCGATCTGCTGCGGTTCCAGCGGCTGCGCGACGACGCGGGCGCGGCGGCCGCGCGCGGCGAGCGGGAGCGGGCCGTGGGGCTGCTGCGGGCCGCCGAGGAGCTGTGGCGGGGCGAGCCGCTGACGGAGTTCACCGGGGCCTGGGCGGCGGCGGCCCGCACCCGGCTGGTCGAGGACCACCGACGGGTGCGGGAGCAACGCATCCGACTCCAGCTGGAGTCGGGGCAGCACGCGGACCTCATCGGCGAGCTGCGCGAGCTGGCCGCGCAGAACCCGTACGCCCAGAAGGTGATCGCCTCCCTGATGCTGGCGCTCTACCGCTCCGGACGGGACGACGAGGCGCTCACCGTCTACCGGGACACCCGGCGGCTGCTCCGGCAGGAGCAAGGCATCGAACCCGGGGCGGAACTGCGCGAACTGCATCAGCGCATCCTCGATCAGGACCGGGCGCTGATGACCACCGACCGCCCGGCGGCACCCACGGCACCACCGGCACCACCGGCGGCGACAGCGACACCAGCGGTGGCCCGCGAGCCCGGCAACACCCTCCCGCGCGACGTACGGGAGTTCACCGGGCGCACGAGCGAGTTACGCATCCTGCTGACCTCGTCCGCCACCACCGCACGCGACGCCTCCCTCCCCCTCACCGTCATCCACGGCATGCCCGGAGTCGGCAAGACCGCGCTCGCCATCCGCGCCGCGGGCGGCCTGTGCGAGGCGTACCCGGCCGGGCAGTTCTACGTGGACCTCCACGCCTACGGCGGACAGCAGCCCTGCGACCCCGCCGAAGCGCTCGCCGTCCTGCTGCACGCCTCCGACGCGCCCGGGCCGCTTCCCGACTCGCTCGACGAACGCGCGGCCCGATGGCGCGCCTGGACCGCCCGCCACCAGGTGCTCGTCATCCTCGACAACGCCCGCGACGCCGACCAGGTCGGCCCGCTGCTGCCGGGCTCCCCCGGCTGCCGCGCGATCGTCACCAGCCGCAACCGGCTGGTCGGGCTGAACGGCGCCACCTCGCTCCACCTGGACGTCCTCTCCGAGGCGGAGGCCGTCGCGCTCTTCACCCGGATCGCGGGCCCCGCCCGGCTCTCCCCCTCCCCGTCCGCCGCCGACGCCGAAGCGCTGCGGCGGGTGGTGGCCGCGTGCGGCTGCCACCCCCTCGCCGTCCAGCTGCTCGCCAGCCGCTTCCGGCACCGGGACACCTGGGACCTGCACCACCTCCTCGACCGGCTGGCGGAGGCCACCGACCCGCTGGAGGAGTTCGACCCCGCGGTGGCGTCGGCGTTCCAGCTCTCGTACGCCGGACTCAGCGCCCCCGCCCGGCGCCTGTTCCGCAGGCTCGCCCTGCACACCGGCCCCGACATCACCCTCCGCGCCGCCACCGCGCTCGCCGGACCGGAGGCCGCGCGGATCCGGCGGGTGGTCGAAGAGCTCCAGGACAGCCACCTGCTGGAAGAACCGGTGCACGACCGCTACCGGTTCCACGACCTCGGCCGCGCGTTCGGGCTCCAGATCTGTGCCCGGGAAGAGCCGGAGACCGCCCGCCACGCGGCCGTCGAGCGGCTGCTCGGCTACTACCTCACCGCCGCGCACCGCGCCGACCGCCTCGTCCATCCGCAGCGACGGCCACGGCCGCCAGGGCCGCCTCAGGAGTCCCCGTACGCGCCCGAGTTCGCCGATGCCGACGAGGCGGGCGTGTGGCTCACCCTGGAGCGTGCCAACCTGCTGGCCGCCGCCCGCACCGCGCCCGGCCGGAGCCCGTCGTACGCGGCCCTCTTCCCGCACGTCCTGGCGGGCGCGCTGAACACCTGGGGCACCTGGGACATCGCCGCCGAGCTGTACGGCGCGGCGCTGACCGTCCTGCGCGCCCGCGCCGACCGGCCCGCCCTCGCCAGAACGCTCGTCGAACGCGCTGAGGTGCTGGCCCAGAAGAGCCACGACGAGGCCCAGCGCTGCGCCACCGAGGCCCTGATCCTCTTCCGCGGCCTCCGCGACCCGCACGGCTGCGCCGACGCCCTCCTCCAGTCAGGGCGCGCCCATCTCGCCGCGGGCCACGGCGAGATGGCGCTCCGGGTCCTGGACCGCGCCATCGGGCGCTTCCGGCAGGTCGGCGACCGTGGCGGGGAGGCGGACTGCCTCAACATCCAGGCCGCGGCGCTGCACTACGCGGGCCGGTACGCCGAGGCACTGGAGCGGGTGCGGGTCATGCTCAGCGTCCACGAAGCGCTCGGAAATCTGCGGGGGCAGGCAAAGGCCCTCAACAACCTCGGCGAACTGGCCTATCTCCAGGCCCGCTACGACGAGGCCCGCGCCCACTACGAGCGGTCCCGCACCCTGGCGCGGCAGTTCGGCGGCCGTCAGGAGCTGGCCATCCTCGACACCAACCTCGGCCGGGTGCACCAGGCCACCGGGGACACCGACCTGGCGCTGCGGTGTTTCCGGCGCGCCCTCGACAGCCACCGGGCGGGCGGGGACACCCTCGGCGAGGCGAACGTGCTGATCAGCATGGGGACGGCATACGCCGAAAGCGGCCGCACGGACGAGGCGTTACGCCACTTCGCCCGGGCGGACCGGGCGGCCCGCAGCATCGACAACGCGTACGAACGGCAGCGGGCGCTCATCGGCACCGCCGACGCACACCACCGCTCGGGTCACCTCGCCACCGCCACCGAGGTGTACCGGCAGGCGCTGGCCCTGGCCCAGGGCATCGGCTTCCCGCTCGGCTGCGCCCACGCGCTCGCTGGCCTGGCCCGCACGGCGCTGTCCGCCGCCGATCGGGAGACCGCACACCACTACGGGGCGCAGGCGATGGCCCTGTACGAGAACCTGGAGGCGGGGGTGGAGGCGGAGCGCCTGCGGTGTCTGCTCGCCGGGCGCTGACGTCGCGTCAGACGCCCGGCGGATGGTGCCGGTTGTCGGTCAGGTGGCCATCCCGCTGCCTGCCGACATGTGCATCAGCCACATCCACTGATCGGATCCGGTGATGGCCGCCATCGCGAGCACGGTCGCGATGGCAAAAACGTTGCTCCTAGCGCTGCGCACAACACCCCTATAGAGGAGAGGAGTTACTGGGTTGGCGATCAAGGTACACCCATGTGCAGCAGCGAAGAAACGATTGGCATATGCCCCGTCAGATCTGCTTCCGCCACACCCACGCACACGACACCGGATGGTGGCGGAACCGCTCCCACTTCGGCTTCAGCGCCAGCCACCGCTCGTCCACCACGCCCTCCCGCATCTCGGCGAGTGTCCACCCCGCGCCCAGCCCCGCCGCGATGTGGTCGCTGAGCAGATGGACATGGGTGCTGATGGCGACCGACTCGCCGGTGCAGCTGGTGAAGTGGGTCGGCATGCCCGTGGCCATGATGAAGTGCGGGTGGAACGCCACCACCACGCACACCGCGCCGGGCTCCGCGAGCCGCCACGCCTCGTCGTAGAACGGACGCAGCTCGGGCAGGTGTTCATCGATGAGCGAGGCGATGACCAGGTCGTACGCGCCCTCGTCGAGGCCCGTGGCGCGGACGTCGCCCTCGATCAGGCGGTCGTGGACGCCACGGGCGCGGGCGCGGGCGAGCATTTCGGGGGTGAGGTCGACGCCGTCGATCGCGGCCACCCCGTTCCGCCGCAGCCACGCGCCGGTGCGGCCGGTGCCGCAGCCGAGGTCGGCGGCGCGGCGGACGGAGGTCCACGGGGGTTCGGTGAGCTCGTCGAGGAGGGCTAGGTCCATCACGTCCTCGACGGTCTGCTCGTAGGTCTCGACCCACTGTCCGTAGCCGGTGGCGACGTCCACCGTGCGGTATCCGCGCGTGTCGAAGTCGGAGAAGGAAACCATGCGGAGCAGTATCCGCGAGCGCCGGTGCGGGGCGCGACGGGTTTTACCCCGGGGGCGCCCCGTCCCGCGTGGCCCCGTCCTCGGCGGCCCTGACCTCGGGGCGCTTCACCTCGTGCTTCCCCTCGGCCTGTTTCGCCTCGGGTTTCGCCTCCGGCTGCCGGGAGTCGGTGGGCCCGGTCTCGGCACCCTTCGGTTCGTCCCGCTTCGGCTCGCGGTCGCGCTTGCCGTGGTGGTGCAGTCGGCCCCGTATGTCGGCGTGCGGCAGGAACTGGGCCCAGCGCTCGGGGAACTCCGACGGCGGGGTGATCTCGGCCGACCCGTCGTCGGCCGTGCGCTGCTCCCTGGCGCGCACCAGGGCGGCCTGTTCCCGGGTCCAGGCCGCCCGCTGGGCGCGGCCAGCGGCGGTGGCCACCGAGGGCCACACCCGGTCGATGGCGGCGTTGACGGCCGCGCCCACGAGCACCGCGAAGGCGGACACCCCGATCCACAGCAGGACGGCCACGGGCGCCGCCAGCGATCCGTAGATCGTCGGACCCTCCACGGTGTGGATGAGGTAGATCCGCAGCAGGAAGCTGCCGAGCACCCACATGGTGAGCGCCACCAGCGCCCCCGGGATGTCCTCCCGCCACGCCGACCGCACCGGCACCGACACGTGGTAGAGCGTGGTGAGGAAAGCGACGGACAGCAGGATCACGGTGGGCCAGTACAGGACCCGTACGAGGGTGCCGCTGGACGGCACGAAGTCCACCAGGGTCTCCGGGCCGATGACCATCAGCGGCAGCGCCACCGCCCCGATGACGAGGGCCACCAGGTAGAGGTTGAAGGCCAGCAGCCGGGTCCGGACGATGCCGCGGCGCCCCTCCAGCCCGTACATGATGGTGATGGTGTCCACGAACACGTTGACCGCGCGGGAGCCGGACCACAGCGCGATGCCGAAGCCGAGCGAGATGACGTCGGGGCGGCCGCCCTCTATGACGTCGTCCAGGAGCGGCCGGGCGATCTCCTTGACGCCCTTGTCGGAGAGCACGGTGCCCGAGGCGTCGAGGATGTTCTGCCGGATGGTGGCGACGGTGTCGGTGGAGGTCCACGCGTCGAAGTAGCCGAGCAGCCCGATCAGGCCGAGGAGCAGCGGGGGCAGCGACAGCAGGGTGAAGAAGGCGGCCTCGGCGGCGAGGCCGGTGACCCGGTACTCCATGCACGAGTTCACGGTGTCCTTCAGCAGCAGCCAGGCCATCCTGCGCTTGGACACGTTGCGGTACATGGCGCGGGCCTTGTTCAGCCGCCCGGACGGCTTGGAGATGTCTTCTGCTGGCTGCACGCCCCAACCGTATCCGTCCCCCTTGGGCGTGGCCGACACGTCATCGGTGCTCACGGCCGGAACGCGTCGGCGAACAGAGACGAACACAGGGACGAGCGCGTCGGCGGAGGGGACGCCGCGCCGACTCGGCACCGCCCTCCGCCCGCTGCGCCACTGTCCGCGCCCGGTGCGCGCGGCGGCAAAGGTTGCGTCGCGTTGCACGATCCGTGTTGGCTCTCCCCCATGGCCATCGATGTGACCACCTGGTCCCTGGAGCAGACCTCGCCCGCGGACCTCAGCCCGGCGCGGGAGCCCGAGGCCGGGGCGGGGGTGCGGATCGTCCGCGCCGAGGTGCCGAGCCCCGCGTTCAGCCTTTTCCTCTACACGGCCGTCGGCGCTGACAACGACTGGACCGACCGGCTGGAGTGGTCGCCCGAGCAGTGGCTGGCGTTCCTGGACAGGCCCGGGGTGGAGACGTGGGTCGCGTACGAGCGCGGCACCCCCGCCGGGTACATCGAGCTGGAGCCGCAGGACGGCGGTGTCGTGGAGATCACGTACTTCGGGCTGCTGCCCGCCTTCCGGGGACGTCGCATCGGCGGACACCTGCTGACCTGGGGCGTCGGCCGCGCCTGGGACCTGGCCGAGCGGGCGCCAGGACTGCCGCCGACCAAGCGGGTGTGGGTGCACACGTGCAGCAAGGACGGGCCGTACGCGCTCGGCAACTACCGCCGCCGGGGCTTCCGGGTCTTCGACGTCAAGACCGAGACCGAAGGGTGATCAACCCCACATCGTCCCATAGAACGAGACCGATACGTCCGCATCGTGGACAACGGTGGACTCGCCGAAGACGGGCGTGCCACGCTTCCCTCATGTCTCGAGCTGGAATTGCCTTGGTGAGTCGACGCCACGTCGACCTCGGCCGCATGTCCAGCGCGATCTGTCCGGCTGGCTGAGGCACTCAGCAGGGCCCGCACCGGCCCCCGGACCACCCTCCCGCACTTCCCGCCGCCCCCGATGACGTGGGCGAGCGCGCACGCCTCGACACCCCCCGTCGCCCACCGCACCGGTATCCGCCGCAGCGCCGTGCCCGCCTGCGCTTCTGCGCAGGTCAGAGCGTGCGCGCGAGATCATCCGCCGCACCGAGCCGCTCAGAAGGACACCCACCGCCATGCCCGCCACACCGGAACGCGCAGCAGCCACGCCCCGCCGCAAGGCCGGACGCCATCGCGGCGAAGGCCAGTGGGCCGCGGGCCACTTCACCCCGCTCAACGGCAACGAGCAGACCAAGAAGGACGACGACGGTCTCAATGTGCGGACACGCATTGAGACGATCTACGCCCACCGTGGTTTCGACTCCATCGACGGCGCCGACCTGCGCGGCCGGATGCGCTGGTGGGGGCTGTACACCCAGCGCAAGCCCGGGATCGACGGCGGCAAGACCGCCATCCTGGAGCCGGAGGAGCTGGACGACGAGCACTTCATGATGCGGGTGCGGATCGACGGCGGGCGGCTCACCACCGAGCAGCTGCGGGTCGTCGGCGAGATCTCGGAGGAGTTCGCGCGCGGCACCGCCGACATCACCGACCGGCAGAACGTCCAGTACCACTGGATCCGGATCGAGGACGTGCCGGAGATCTGGAAGCGGCTGGAAGCCGTCGGCCTGTCCACCACCGAGGCGTGCGGCGACACCCCCCGCGTGATCATCGGCTCCCCGGTCGCCGGGATAGCCGAGGACGAGATCATCGACGGCACCCCCGCCATCGAGGAGATCCACCGGCGCTACATCGGCAGCAAGGAGTTCTCCAACCTGCCGCGCAAGTTCAAGACCGCGGTCTCGGGCTCCCCGGTGCTGGACGTCGTGCACGAGATCAACGACGTCGCGTTCGTCGGTGTGCGCCACCCCGAGCACGGCCCCGGCTTCGACCTGTGGGTCGGCGGCGGCCTGTCCACCAACCCCAAGATCGGCGTCCGGCTCGGCGCCTGGGTGCCGCTGGAGGACGTCCCCGAGGTGTGGGCCGGGGTCACCTCGATCTTCCGTGACTACGGCTACCGCCGGCTGCGCACCCGCGCCCGGCTGAAGTTCCTGCTCGCCGACTGGGGCCCGGAGAAGTTCCGCCAGGTGCTGGAGGACGAGTACCTGAAGCGCCCGCTGACCGACGGCCCGGCGCCCGCGCAGCCCGTCCGGCAGTGGCGTGACCACATGGGCGTGCACCGCCAGCAGGACGGCCGCTTCTACGTCGGCTTCGCGCCGCGCGTCGGCCGGGTGGACGGGGCGACCCTCACCAAGATCGCCGACCTGGCCGAGGCGCATGGCTCCGGGCGGCTGACCACCACCGTCGAGCAGAAGATGATCGTGCTCGATGTGGCCGAGGACCAGGTCGAGTCGCTGGTCTCCGGTCTTGAGGCGCTGGACCTCCAGGTCAAGCCGTCCCCGTTCCGGCGCGGCACGATGGCCTGCACCGGCATCGAGTTCTGCAAGCTCGCGATCGTCGAGACCAAGGCGCGCGGCTCCTGGCTCATCGACGAGCTGGAGCGGCGGCTGCCCGAGTTCGACGAGCCGCTCACCATCAACCTCAACGGCTGCCCGAACGCCTGCGCCCGCATCCAGGTCGCGGACATCGGCCTCAAGGGCCAGCTGGTCATGGACGCGGACGGCGAGCAGGTCGAGGGCTACCAGGTGCACCTGGGCGGCGCGCTCGGCCTGGACCCGGGCTTCGGCCGCAAGGTGCGCGGCCTGAAGGTCACCGCCGCCGAACTCCCGGACTACATCGAGCGCGTGCTGCGCCGCTTCCAGGAGGAGCGCGAGGACGGCGAGCGCTTCGCCACCTGGGCGGGGCGGGCCAGTGAGGATGCTCTCAAATGAGCGAGCCTCGGCGCGCGGCGCTGGCTGGACTGAGGAGCCGCGCAGCGACGAAGGAGCGAGCAGTGACGAGGGAAGCCAGCGCGTCGGAGCGCGCCGAGGCTGAGCGGGAGTCGCTGTGACGGAGAGAGCGGCGCCGTTCTACTGCCCGTACTGCGGGGACGAGGACCTGCGGCCTTCGGAAGAGGGCCACGGGGCCTGGGAATGCGCGTCCTGCAATCGGGCGTTCCGTCTGGCGTTCATCGGGCTGCTGGCCAAGGGCCTGCGGCGCGACCAAGCCGGAGAAGGGGGCTCAGAGATATGACCGAGCTTCAGCAGCACACCGACCTCGAAGCGCTCGCCACGCAGGCGGGCCGTGACCTTGAGGACGCCCCGGCGCTCGACATCCTGCGCTGGGCGGCCGACACGTTCGGGCCGCGGTTCTGCGTCACCTCCTCCATGGAGGACGCGGTGGTGGCCCATCTCGCCTCCCGGGTGTTCCCCGGTGTCGACGTGGTGTTCCTCGACACCGGCTACCACTTCCCGGAGACCATCGGCACCCGTGACGCGGTGGCGGCCGTGATGGACGTCAACGTCATCAGCCTCACCCCGCGCCAGACGGTGGCCGAGCAGGATGCCGAGCACGGGCCGAAGCTGCACGACCGCAACCCCGACCTGTGCTGCGCGCTGCGCAAGGTGCAGCCGCTGGAGGAGGGGCTGAAGGCGTACGACGCGTGGGCCACCGGACTGCGCCGCGACGAGTCCCCGACCCGGGCGAACACCCCGGTCGTGAGCTGGGACGATCGTCGGCAAAAGGTCAAAATTTCGCCGATAGCGCGGTGGACGCAGGCAGACGTGGACACGTACATCGCCGAACAGGGTGTACTAACAAATCCCCTGCTGATGGACGGTTATCCTTCCGTCGGCTGCGCGCCCTGCACCCGTCGGGTGCTGGAGGGCGAGGACGCCCGGTCGGGCCGCTGGGCGGGGAGCAACAAGACGGAATGCGGACTGCACGGCTGATGGCTGTCGACCAGGAGAACGAGATGAGCGCGCCGATACACACCGGGGCCACCGTGTGGCTGACCGGTCTGCCGAGCGCCGGAAAGACGACGATCGCGTACGCGCTCGCGGAGCGGCTGCGCAGCGAGGGCCACCGGGTGGAGGTGCTGGACGGCGACGAGATCCGCGAGTTCCTCTCCGCCGGGCTGGGCTTCTCCCGGGAGGACCGGCACACCAATGTGCAGCGGATCGGCTTCGTCGCCGAGCTGCTGGCCTCCAACGGGGTCAAGGTGCTGGTGCCGGTGATCGCTCCGTTCGCCGACAGCCGGGAGGCGGTGCGCAAGCGCCACCAGACCGAGGGCACCGCGTATGTGGAGGTGCACGTGGCCACGCCGGTCGAGGTGTGCTCCGAGCGCGACGTCAAGGGGCTGTACGCGAAGCAGGCGGCGGGCGAGATCAAGGGGCTGACCGGGGTGGACGACCCGTACGAGGCCCCGGCCGACCCGGATCTGCGGATCGCGGCGCACGAGCAGGGCGTGACGGAGTCGGCGGCGGCACTTCGAGGACTTCTCAGCGAGAGGGGACTGGCATGACGACCGTGGCTCCGATCAACGGAACCGGATCCGGCGCGAACGGGAGCGACCTCTACGCGCTCTCGCACCTGGACGCGCTGGAGTCCGAGGCGGTGCACATCTTCCGCGAGGTGGCGGGCGAGTTCGAGCGGCCGGTGATCCTCTTCTCCGGCGGCAAGGACTCCATCGTCATGCTGCACCTGGCGCTCAAGGCTTTTCAGCCCGCGCCGGTGCCGTTCTCGCTGCTGCACGTGGACACCGGGCACAACTTCCCCGAGGTCATCGAGTACCGCGACCGCACCGTCGCCGAGCACTCCTTGCGGCTGCACGTGGCGTCGGTGCAGGAGTTCATCGACGACGGACGGCTGCGGGAGCGCCCCGACGGCACCCGTAACCCGCTCCAGACCGTGCCGCTGCTGGACGCCATCGAGAAGAACCGCTTCGACGCGGTGTTCGGCGGTGGCCGCCGGGACGAGGAGAAGGCGCGCGCCAAGGAGCGGGTGTTCTCGCTGCGCGACGAGTTCGGCGGCTGGGACCCGCGCCGTCAGCGCCCCGAGCTGTGGCAGCTGTACAACGGCCGTCACTCCCCCGGTGAGCACGTCCGCGTCTTCCCCCTGTCCAACTGGACCGAGCTGGACGTGTGGCAGTACATCGAGCGCGAGAAGATCGAGCTTCCGCAGATCTACTACGCGCACGAGCGCGAGGTGTTCCGGCGCAGCGGCATGTGGCTGGCCCCGGGCGAATGGGGCGGCCCGAACGACGACGAGACGGTGGAGCGCCGCCAGGTGCGTTACCGCACGGTGGGCGACATGTCCTGCACGGGCGCCGTCGAGTCGGACGCGGTCACGATCGAGCAGGTCATCGACGAGATCGCCGCGTCCCGCCTGACCGAGCGGGGTGCGACGCGCGCCGACGACAAGCTGTCGGAGGCCGCGATGGAGGACCGGAAGCGCGAGGGGTACTTCTAGCCATGACGAGCAATCTCAGTGCCGAGGAACAGGCCGTGGTGATCGCGGTGGAGCAGTCCGCGGCCTCCTCCCAGCTGCGCTTCGCGACCGCCGGTTCGGTGGACGACGGCAAGTCGACCCTGGTCGGGCGGCTGCTGCACGACTCCAAGTCGGTGCTGGCCGACCAGCTGGAGGCGGTCGAGCACGCCTCCCGCAGCCGTGGCCAGGAGGCGCCGGACCTGGCGCTGCTGACCGACGGGCTGCGGGCGGAGCGCGAGCAGGGCATCACCATCGATGTCGCGTACCGCTACTTCGCCACCCCGCGGCGGCGGTTCATCCTCGCCGACACCCCGGGCCATGTGCAGTACACCCGCAACATGGTCACCGGCGCCTCCACCGCCGAGCTGGCGGTGGTCCTGGTGGACGCGCGCAACGGCGTGGTGGAGCAGACCCGGCGGCATGCCGCGGTCGCCGCGCTGCTGCGGGTCCCGCACGTGGTCCTGGCCGTCAACAAGATGGACCTGGTGGACTACGCGGAGCCGGTGTTCGCCGCGATCGCCGAGGAGTTCACGACGTACGCGGCCTCGCTGGGCGTCCCCGAGATCACCGCGATACCCATCTCGGCGCTGGCCGGGGACAACGTGGTGACCGCGTCCGCCAACATGAGCTGGTACGGCGGGCCGACGGTGCTTGAGCACCTGGAGACGGTGCCGGTGGGCATCGACCCGTCGCAGGACCCGGCGCGCTTCCCCGTGCAGTACGTGATCCGTCCGCAGAGCGCCGAGCACCCCGACTACCGCGGCTACGCGGGCCAGGTGGCCTCCGGTGTGCTGCGGGTCGGCGACGAGGTGACGGTGCTGCCGTCCGGCCGTACGAGCACCATCACCGGGATCGATGTGCTGGGCCAGTCCGCCGAGCAGGCGTGGGCCCCGCAGTCGGTGACGATCCGGCTCGCCGACGACCTCGACATCTCGCGCGGCGACGTGCTCGCCCCCAGCGCGTACGCGCCCACCCCCACCCAGGACGTCGAGGCGACCGTGTGCCATCTGCACGACCGGCCGCTGCGGGTCGGGGACCGGGTGCTGCTGAAGCACACCACCCGCACGGTGAAGGCCATCGTCAAGGACATCCCGGACCGGCTCACGCTCGCCGATCTGTCGCACCACCCGGCCCCCGGTGAGCTGGCCGCCAACGACATCGGCCGGGTCGTCCTGCGGACGTCGGAGCCGCTGGCGCTGGACGCGTACGCCGCGTCGCGCCGCACCGGCTCGTTCCTGCTGATCGACCCGGCGGACGGCACGACGCTGACCGCGGGCATGGCGGGCGACTCGTTCGCCGAGCAGGCGTCGGGCGCGGACGGCACGGACGCCGCCGACGACGACGGGTGGGATTTCTGACCATGGCCGGTGAGGTGTTCTCGACGTTCGCGAAGGAGGGCGGCCGCGTAGGCAGCGGCGCCCGGGGCAGTGGTCAGGGCGGAGTCGGGCGATGTGTGCGCTGACCTGCGCCGTCCCCGCCAAGCCGTACCGCTGTGCCCCCAGACCATGTGAACCGCCGGGCGTCCTCTGACGCGGCGCCCGGCCCGCTGAGAGGAACACCCCCGTGTCGTCTGCCGCTTCCCGCGCGATACCCCGATCGCGCCGCCACCGCACCACCCGCCTCCTGGCGGCCGCCGCCGCCCTCCCCCTGCTGATCGGCGGGCTCGGTGGCTGCGGCTACGGCTCGCAGAAGAAGGCCGACGACGAGGGGTCCTCCGCGCTCCCCGCGGCCGGTGGCAAGAAGGTCGGCGGCCTGGACAAGGTCAAGATCGGCTACTTCGCCAACCTCACCCACGCCACTGCCCTGGTCGGGCTGCGCAAGGGCGGTCAGATCCAGCAGGCGCTGCACGGCACGAAGGTCTCCCCGTACGTCTTCAACGCCGGTCCTTCGGAGATCGAGGCGCTGAACGCGGGCTCCATCGACATGGGCTGGATCGGCCCGTCGCCGTCCATCAACGGCTATGTGAAGTCCCACGGCTCCAACCTCAAGATCATCTCGGGTTCGGTCTCGGGGGGCGTCAAGCTCGTCGTCAACCCGAAGAAGATCAAGACGCTGGACGACGTCAAGGGCAAGAAGATCGCCACCCCGCAGCTGGGCAACACCCAGGACGTGGCGTTCCTCAACTGGATCGCCTCCAAGGGCTGGAAGGTCGACGCGCAGAGCGGCAAGGGCGATGTCTCCGTGGTCCGCTCGGACAACAAGGTGACCCCCGACGCCTACAAGTCCGGTTCCATCGACGGCGCCTGGGTGCCCGAGCCGACCGCCTCCAAGCTGGTCGCCGAGGGCGGCAAGACCCTGCTGGACGAGTCGTCGCTGTGGCCGGACAAGAAGTTCGTGATCACCAACCTGATCGTCAAGCAGTCGTTCCTCGAGGAGCACCCGAAGGTGGTCGAGGCCGTGCTGCGCGGCTCGGTGAAGACCAACGCCTGGATCAAGGCCAACCCGGACAAGGCGAAGGACGCGGCCAACGCGGCGCTCGAGAAGGAGACCGGCAAGCCGCTGCCCGCCAACGTGATCGACCCGGCCTGGAAGTCCATCCAGGTCACCGACGATCCGCTCGCCTCGACCCTCAACACCGAGGCGGAGCACGCGGTCAAGGCCGGGCTGCTGGAGAAGCCCGACCTCAAGGGCATCTACGACCTGGCCCCGCTGAACAAGGTCCTGAAGGCCGCTGGCCGGCCGGCCGTCTCGGCCGCGGGCCTCGGCGACCAGTAGCCGCCGCCCGCTCCCGTACGCACGTGACCACACGTACGCACCCCGATCAGGAGGTGACCGGATGTCCCCGGCACTGACCACCGCCACCGAGAAGACCGGTCCGGCGGGCACGGCCGCGACCGGCGCGGCCGACTCCGCCGGAGCGGTCCGGATCGACCACGTCCACAAGTCGTTCGGCCGCCCCGGCGCCGCCCAGCCCGTCCTCGACGACATCAACCTCGAGATCAAGCCCGGTGAGTTCGTCTGCATCCTGGGCGCCTCCGGCTGCGGCAAGTCGACGCTGCTGAACCTCATCGCCGACCTGGACCGCCCGACCAGCGGAACCATCGAGGTGCCCGGCACCCGTCCGGCCCTGATGTTCCAGGAGCACGCGCTGTTCCCGTGGCTGACCGCGGGCAAGAACATCGAACTGGCGCTGCGGCTGCGCGGGGTGCCCCGCGCCGAGCGCACGCCGGAGGCCGAGCGGCTGCTGGAGCTGGTGCGCCTGAAGGGCGCGCACGGCAAGCGGGTCCACGAGCTGTCCGGCGGCATGCGGCAGCGCGTGGCGCTGGCCCGCGCGCTGGCCCAGGACTCCAGCGTGCTGCTGATGGACGAGCCGTTCGCCGCGCTCGACGCCATCACCCGCGACGTGCTGCACGGCGAGCTGACCCGGATCTGGAGCGAGACCGGCGTCTCGGTCCTGTTCGTCACGCACAACGTGCGCGAGGCCGTCCGGCTGGCCGAGCGCGTCGTGCTGCTGTCCTCGCGGCCCGGACGGGTCGTCCGCGACTGGGCGGTGGACATTCCGCAGCCGCGCCGCATCGAGGACGCGGCCGTCGCCGACCTGTCCATCGAGATCACCGAAGAACTGCGTGGGGAGATCCGCCGCCATGGCCAGCAGTAAGACCACCGCGGCCGACCCGGCCCCGACCGATACCCGCCTCGCGAAGAAGTCCGCCGAGGACCTGGAGGGCCTGGAAGCCGGGCTCGACGCACTGGACACGGTGCAGATCAAGCGGGTCCCGGTGACCCAGGTGCTCACCCAGAAGGTGCTGCCCCCCATCGTGGCCGTCCTTCTGGTGATCGCCCTGTGGAAGGCACTGGTCCTGGCGAAGGTCGCGCCGGACTACCAGCTTCCCGACCCGAGCATGGTCTGGGACTCGCTGCGCCAGCTGTGGCTCCAGGGCGAGCTGTTCGACATCGTCTGGACCAGCGTCTCGCGCGGCCTCTTCGGCTTCCTCATCGCGCTCGCGATCGCCACCCCGCTGGGGCTGATCGTCGCCCGGGTGAGCTTCGTACGCGCCGCGTTCGGCCCGATCCTCTCCGGGCTCCAGTCGCTGCCCTCGGTCGCCTGGGTGCCGCCCGCGGTGATCTGGCTCGGCCTCAACGACCAGATGATGTACACCGTCATCCTGCTCGGCGCCGTGCCCTCCATCGCCAACGGCCTGGTCGCCGGGATCGACCGGGTGCCCCCGCTGTTCCTGCGCGCCGGGCACACCCTCGGCGCCCGCGGCCTGGTCAGCGCCTGGCACATCCTGCTGCCCGCCTCGCTGCCCGGCTATGTCGCCGGACTCAAGCAGGGCTGGGCCTTCTCCTGGCGGTCCCTGATGGCCGCCGAGATCATCGCCAAGTCCCCCGACCTGGGCCTCGGCCTCGGCCAGTACCTGGAGAACGCCCGCAACAACTCCGACATGGCGAGCGTGCTGCTCGGCATCATCATGATCCTGGTCGTCGGCATCGCCATCGAGCTGCTGATCTTCGCCCCCATCGAGCGCCGGGTGCTGCGCAACCGCGGCCTGGCCCCGAACGCCCGCTGAAGACCCACGGACCCCACGGAAGCACGATGACTGCCCCGACCCTCCTCGTCGTCGCCCACGGCAGCCGCGACCCCCGCCACGCGGCGACCGTCGACGCGCTGTGCGCGCGCGTGCGGTCGCTGCGGCCGGGGCTGCGCGTCGAGCCGTCCTTCCTGGAGTTCAACGCACCACGGGTGGGCCAGGTCCTGGACCGGCTCGCCGCGGAGGGGGCGGACGAGGTGATCGCCCTCCCCCTCCTGCTGACCCGCGCCTTCCACGCGAAGGCCGACATCCCGGCGGTCCTGCGCGAGGCCACGGCCCGCCACCCCCGCCTGACCGTCCGCCAGGCCGGTGTCCTGGGCCCCTCCCCGCTCCTCGTGGAGGCCCTGGAACACCGGCTGTACGAGGCCGGGCTGCGCCCTGCCGACCGGCACCGGACCGGCATCGTCCTGGCCTCGGCGGGCTCCACCGACCCGGAGGCGATCGCGGTGATCGCAGAAATCGCGCGGGAGTGGCGGCACACCGGATGGTGCGCCGTGCGACCCGCGTTCGCCTCCGCCTCCCTCCCCCGCACCGAGGACGCGGTCCGCGCCCTGCGTGCGGAGGGCGCCGAACGGGTGGCCGTGGCACCGTACGTCATCGCCCCCGGCCGCCTCCCCGACCGCATCGCGCACGGTGCCGAGGCGGCGGGCGCGGACATCCTGGCCGACGTCCTCGGCCCGGCCCCCGAGCTGGCCCGCCTGCTGCTGACCCGCTACGACGAGTCCCGCGCGGCCCGGCCTGCCCTGCTGACGGCCTAGGGGACTGCCCGTGTCAGCGGGCCACCGCCGTGGCCGCGGCGTGCACCGCGGCGATCAGCCGCACGTTCTCCGGGGCGGCACCGCCCGGGAAGGCGAAGCGGCGGCGGTTGTAGCCGTAGGCCAGACCGGTGCGCGGGTCGGCGAACGCCTGGGAGCCGGCGGCGCCGCTGTGGCCGAAGGCGCCCTGGCCGAGGACCGGGTAGACCTCGCCCGGGACGGAGAAACCGAGGCCGAAGGCCTTGTGGGCGCGCGAGACGACGTCGTAGCCGATCGAGTGGATCTGCGCGAACGCGGCCGCCGTGTCCGGCTTGAGGAGGGGTGCCTTGCCGTCGAGTTCGCTGATGGCCGCCGCGTACATCCCGGCCAGGCCGCGCGCGGAGGCGACACCGCCGACGGAGGCAGGGCTCTTGGCGCGTACGACCCGGAAGTTGGGCAGGTCCCACAGCTCGGGTGCCTGCGGATGGTTGCGGTTGAAGGCGATGCCGGTCAGGCTCTGCGGCCCGGTCGCGGCGGCGTCGAGTTCGGCCTGCTGCTCGGGGGTGGGGAGCATGGGCTGTGTGGTGAGGAAGCGGGGCTCGTGCTCCTCGGGCAGCCCGAGGTAGAAGTCGAGGTCGTGGCGGGAACGGACGCGGTCCTCGAACAGCTCCTGGATGCTCTGCCCGGTGACCCGGCGCACCACCTCGCCGGTGAGCGCCCCGATGGTCAGGGCGTGGTAGCCGAAGGCGGTTCCCGGGCGCCAGTACGGGGCCTGGGCGGCGAGGCGTTCGGCGATGACCCGGTCGTCGGCCACTTCCTCCAGGACGAAGCCGGTGTCGGCGCCGACCACTCCGGCGCGGTGGGAGAGCAGCTCGCGCAGGGTGATGTCCTGCTTCCCTTCCGTGCCGAACTCCGGCCAGTAGTGGCTGACCTTCTGGTCCGGGTCGAGGACGCCGTCCTGGACCAGCAGGGCCACCACGAGGTGGGCGGCGCCCTTGGTCGAGGAGAACACACCGGTCAGGGAGTCGCCCGTGATCCCGGGCCCGGTCCACAGGTCCACGACCCGCTCGCCGTCCACGTAGGCCACCAGCTGGGCCGCGTAGTCGCCGCCCTCGTCCGCCGCGACGGCCGCGAATTCCCGCGTCACGGATTCAAAGCCCTCGGCGACTGTTCCTTGTGGGGCGTTCTGGTCGTTCGGCACCGGCACTCCTCGGTCGTCACATCACCGCTGATCGGTGTCGCTTCGAACCCCGGCTCCACACGGAGTATTCCCCGCCACGTCGGGCTCAGCTGAAGTCGAGACCGCCCGTGCGGGTGCGCTTCAGCTCGAAGAAATCCGGATAGCCCGCGAGCAGCCGGGCGCCGTCGAAGACCCGTACGGCGTCCTCGCCCCGGGGGATCGAGGAGAGCACCGGGCCGAAGAAGGCCACCCCGTCGATGTGGAGGGTGGGGGTGCCGACATCCTCGCCGACCGCGTCCATGCCCTCGTGGTGGCTCTTGCGGAGGGCGTCGTCGTACGCGGTGGAGTGCGCGGCCTCGGCCAATTCGGCGGGCAGGCCCAGCTCGGCCAGGGCCTCCTCGATCACGGTCCGGCGGTCCGGACGCTCCTCGGTGGCCGCGGTGTGGAGTCGGGTGCCCATGGCCGTGTAGAGGTCCCGCAGCACCTCCTCGCCGTGGTGCTGTGCGGCCGCGATGCAGACGCGGACCGGGCCCCAGCCCTTGTCCACCAGTTCCTCGTAGCGCTCCGGCAGATCCTCGCGGCCCTCGTTGAGGACCGACAGGCTCATCACCCGGAAACGGAGGTCGAGGTCGCGGTGGCGTTCGACCTCCAGAATCCAGCGGGAGGCGATCCAGGCGAAGGGGCAGACGGGGTCGAAGTAGAAGTCGACCTTGGTGGGGGTATCGGTGAGTGACGTCGTCATGCCGGTGACACTAGTCGGCGGCTGGCCTGCGCCCTTGGGACAATCACCCGTTCATTCCCTGGGCCACTTCAGCCCTCGGGATAGAAGACGAAGAGCGTGCAGCCGGTGGTGGTCCGCGGGATGTGCGAGGAGCCCGCCGGGGCGTGGAGGAAGGTGCCCGCGGGGTAGTCGCGGTGGCCGTCGTTGAAGGTGCCGGAGACGACGAAGACCTCCTCGGGACCGGGCTCGTGGACGTCAAGACCTTCCCAGCTGCTGTCCGGGTCCATTTCCAGGACGTGGGCCTTCGCACCGTCGTCCCCCGTCCACAGCGGGCGCAGCCGGATGCCCGGGAACAGCTCCTTCACCGGCGCGTCCGCGACCGCCGCCCATGCGTATCCGTCCGTGATGTTCATGCCCGCAACCCTGGCACGGCGGGTCAACGGGCCCAAGGTGTCAGCCAGTTGCTCCCGGTACCCGGCACACGGCGGCCGCCGCGCCCAGTGGGGTGGACGCGGCGGCCGGAGGTGCGGACGCTGCTTACTTGACGATCTTCAGCAGCTTGTTGGGGGTGCCCTCGCTCGGGTTGGAGATCTTGTCGGCGGTGGCACCGTCCGTGAGCGCCTTCGCCACGTCAGCGGGCTTGGCGTCCTGGTGGCCGCTCAGGTAGACGGCGGCGGCGCCCACGACGTGCGGGGTGGCCATCGACGTACCGGAGATGGTGTTGGTCGCGTCGTCGCCGGTGTTCCAGTCGGACGTGATGTCCGAGCCGGGGGCGTAGATGTCGACGACCTTGCCGAAGTTGGAGAAGTCGGACTGCTCGTCGGCGTCGGTGCTGGAGGCGACGGTGATCGCGTCCTCGACCCGGGCCGGCGAGCTCCCGCTGGCGTCGGCGGACTCGTTGCCCGCCGCGACGCCGAAGGTGACACCGGCGTCGATGGCCTTCTGCACGGCCGCGTCCAGGGCCTCGTCGGGGGTGCCGCCGAGGCTCATGTTGGCGACGGACGGGCCCTTGTGGTTCTTGGTGACCCAGTCGATGCCGGACACGACCTGTTCGGTGGTGCCCGAGCCCTGGTCGTCCAGGACTCTCACGGCCACGACCTTGGCCTTCTTGGCCACGCCGTGGTCGGTACCGGCGATGGTGCCCGCGACATGGGTGCCGTGGCCGTTGCCGTCGTCGGCGTCCTCGTCGTTGTCGATGGCGTCGAAGCCGGAGGTGACGCGGCCGCCGAAGTCCTTGTGCGACGCGCGGACCCCGGTGTCGATGACGTACGCGGTGACGCCCTCACCCGCGCTGTCCGGGTAGGTGTACTTCTTGTCGCCCTTGGTGTCTTCCTGGTCCAGCCGGTCCAGGCCCCAGGACGGCGGATCGTCCTGGGTGGTCTTGATGGAGTATCGGTGGTTCTGGACGACCTTGGCCACCGACGGGTCGGCGGCCAGCCGCTTGGCCTCGGTCTCGCTGAGGCCGCTGGCGGAGAAGCCGTTGATGGCGGAGTCGTAAGCGCGGCGCAGCTTGCCGCCGTAGCTCTGGGCCAGGTCCTTGCCCTCGGCCGCGGCCTTGACGGACTGTCCGCCCTTGAGCATGACGATGTAGCTGCCGTCGACGGCGTTCTTCGCCTGGGTGCCGTAGACGGTGCCCTCGGCGGGCTTCGCGGTGGCGGCGCCCGCCGGGACGGCCACGAAGGCACCGGCGGTGACGGCGCCCGCCGCGGCTATCGCGAGGGTGAGTCGACGCGCGTTGCGCTGCTTGTGTACTGCCATGACGAGGGATCCTCCTCGTGCGGTTGTGGGGGGATTCCGCACACGGGTGATGTCTCACACGGGCGCGGTGGCGCCGGAGCGTGTTCGGATCACTCCGGGCTGAGACGAAACCCTGGCGGATCGAACCGGGCAATTCAAGATCCTGGTCCATGTGTGACATATGCAACGTCATCGCGGCACGATCACGACAAGTCCCTTTACGTGTAAGGGGCTTGGAACGTGAGGGTAGGGATGACCCCCCTCCCCGAGGTGGAGGACCCCGCCCCCCGGCTCACCGGTCAGCAGGATGGGCCCGGACGCACCCGCGCCCTAGCGTCGTCCCCCAGAGGGCGGCAGGGGGTCGCCACCATGGGAAAAGGGGACGTCGTGGGGGACACAGGACGACTGAACAGGCCACGGGGGCTGGCCGCCCGAGCGGGCGGCTGGAGCGCCCGGCACCGCTGGACGGCGGTCGGCGCCTGGCTGCTGCTGGTCGTTCTCGCGCTGGCCGTGGGGTCGATGACGGGCCGGGTCGATTCGACGGACAGCGAGGAGCTTCCCGGCGAGTCCGGGCGTGTCGTGAAGATTCTCGACGATGCGGGCATCGACGAACCGGCCGGGGAAACCGTACTGATCCAGGCCAGGACGAGCGGGGTGACCGCGGGCGACGCGGCGTTCCGCGACGCGGTCGGCGCGGTGCTCACCGCGGTGCGCGGCACCGGCGAGGCCACCGAGGTGGCCTCCCCGTACGCCACGAAGGCGATCTCGTCCGACCGGCGGTCCGCGCTGGTGCGGTTCGATCTGCGGGGCGACCCGGAGACCGCCGCCGACCGCGTCCAGCCGGTGCTGGACGCGGTGGAGAAGGCTCAGCGGGGCCACCAGGACTTCAGGATCGAGCAGTTCGGCGACGCGAGCGGCCAGAAGGCGTTCGACGACGCGTTCGGCTCGGACTTCACGCAGGCCGAGTACTCGGCGGTGCCGGTGGCGCTCGGCATCCTGCTGATCGCGTTCGGCGCGCTGGTGGCGGCGCTGCTGCCGGTGGCGCTCGCGATGACCGCCTTCCTGGCCACCACCGGTCTGGTGGCGGTGGTCAGCCACTGGGTGCACATGAGCGACACGGCCAACTCGGTGATGCTGCTGGTGGGTCTGGCCGTCGGCGTCGACTACTGCCTGTTCTATCTGCGCCGGGAGCGGGAGGAGCGCGCGGCCGGGCGCGACCCCGAGACCGCGCTGCGGATCGCGGCGGCGACCTCGGGCCGGGCGATCCTCGTCTCGGGTGTCACGGTCATCGTGGCGATGGCGGGCATGCTCTTCACCGGCATCGCCGAGTTCAAGGCGATGGGCCTGGCGACCCTGATGGTGGTGGCCGTGGCCATGGTGGGCTCGGTGACGGTGCTGCCCGCGCTGCTGTCGCTGCTCGGCGAGCGCGTCGAGAAGGGCAAGGTGCCGTTCGTGGGCCGCGCCAAGCGGAAGGGCAACGGCGAGAGCCGGGTGTGGCGCGCGGTCCTCGGCCGGGTGCTGCGCAGGCCGAGGCTGTCGCTCGCGCTGGCCGGTGGCGCGCTGATCGCGATCGCCGCCCCCGCGGTCAGCATGAACACCGCGAACCTCACCCTGGACCAGGAGTTCGGGGGCTCCATGCCGATCGTGGCCGCCTACCGGCACATGGACGAGGCGTTCCCCGGCGGCCCCGACCCGGCCCGGGTCGTGGTCAAGGCCGACGACATCGACGCCGCGCCGGTACGGGACGCCATCACCCGCTTCCGCGACCTGGCCGTCGCGAAGGGCGCCTCCACGGGCCCGGTCACGGTGGCGTTCCACGAGAAGCAGGACCTGGCCGTACTGTCGGTGCCGCTGACCGGCGGCTCGGACGAGAAGAAGGCCGGGCAGAGCCTGACCGTCCTGCGCGATGAGGTGCGCCCCGCCACGCTCGGCACGGTGGACGGGCTGGACGCGCCGATCGGCGGCTCCACCGCCGCCTCCAAGGACTTCAACGACGCGCTCGGCTCGGCCGTCGCCCCGGTCTTCGCCTTCGTCGTGGTGTTCGCCTTCCTGCTGATGCTGATGTCGTTCCGGTCCCTGACCATCGCCGTGACCTCCATCGCGCTCAACCTGCTGTCGGTGGGCGCCGCGTACGGCATCCTCACCGCCGTCTTCCAGCACGGCTGGGGCGCGGGCCTGGTCGGCGCGGAGGGCGTCGGCGCGATCGTGTCGTGGCTGCCGCTGTTCCTCTTCGTGATCCTGTTCGGGCTGAGCATGGACTACCACGTGTTCGTGGTCTCCCGGATCCGCGAGGCGCGGCTGGCCGGGCGCACCACCCGGGACGCGGTGGTGCACGGCGTGGTCACCACGGCGGGCGTGGTCACCAGCGCCGCCGTCATCATGGTCGCGGTGTTCGCCATCTTCGGGACGCTGTCGATGCAGTCCATGAAGCAGATGGGCGTCGGCCTCGCGGCGGCCGTCCTCATCGACGCCACGGTGATCCGCGGGGTGCTGCTGCCCGCCGTGATGACGCTGCTGGGCGAGCGGAACTGGTACCTGCCGACCTGGCTGCGATGGCTGCCCGACCTGACCCACGACGACCCGGCACCCGCCGCCGCGCCCCGGCCCGCCGCCCCGGTGGGCACCCTGCCCGGCACCGACCTGGACGACCGCCCCCGGCACGCCAGGGTCTGACGCCACCCCAAGAACCGGCCGCGTGGCTCCCACCGGGCCACGCGGCCGTTCGCGTCGTACGGCACCGGGGCTCGCGGGAAAACCCCTTGCGGCCCGCTCCGCCCCCTCCGTACGGTGCCGGGGAAACGGCGGAGATCCGCCTACGCGTCAACTCGCGTAGGCGCGCACGGGAGGAGCATCACCGATGGGCGGAAGTCCCGGCATCGGCGTGTTCACCCGCCTCACCACCCGCGGCTGTGCCGGGGTGGCGGGTGTGTGCGCGTCTCTCCCGCTCCTCCGCCGCCCGCGGCGCGGCCCCGGTGCCCTGGCCGGACCGGACGCGCCCCGTTTCTCGCCGAGCCACTGACCCGACCGGGTCTGACCTGGTCTGACCTGGTCTGACCTGGTCTGACCGATCGAGGGTCCCGTCGCTCGTCCTGATCCCCTGTTCCACCCGCTTCCGCATGCCCGTGGCCAGGGCCCCCGCCAGTCCAGGAATCACACGTTCCGGACGGGCGGCAGGGCCCGCTCGTCCGTGTGCCGCTGCCGCCCGCCCGGCTCCGAAAGGACCGTGGCCGTGGCCCGCAACCGCAACGCTCGCCCCCGTACCGCCCGCGATGAAGCGCGGCGCGGCTACGGGCAGAACTTCCTGACCGACCCGGACGCCGTTGCCCGGATCGTCCGCGCCGCCCGCCCCGGCCCCACCGATCTGCTGGTGGAGGTCGGCGCGGGCAAGGGCGTGCTCACCGAGGCGCTGGCACCGCGCTGCCGCGCACTGATCAGTTACGAGATCGACCGCCATCTCGTCCCGGGGCTGCGCGAACGGCTCGACGCGCACCCGCGGGTCCGCGTCGTCCACCAGGACTTCCTGACGGCCGTGCCACCGCGCGAACCGTTCGCCCTGGTCGGCAATGTGCCCTACGCCCGCACCTCCGAGATCGTCGACTGGGCCCTGCGGGCACGCCCGCTCACCTCGGCGACGCTGCTCACCCAGCTGGAGTACGCCCGCAAGCGCACCGGCGACTTCGGCCGGTGGAGCCTGCTGACGGTACGGACCTGGCCGGAGGTGGAGTGGCGGCTGTGCGGGCGCGTGGAGCGCGCCGCCTTCCGGCCGATGCCGAGCGTCCACGGCGGAATTCTGCGGCTGACCCGCCGCCCACGCCCCCTGCTGACCGATCCGGCGCAGCGGGCGGCGTACGCGCGCCTGGTGGAGCTGGGCTTCTCGGGCGTCGGCGGGTCGCTCTACGCGTCACTGCGACGGACCTGCCCCACCCGGCGGCTGTCCGCCGCGTTCCGCCGGGCGGAGCTCGCGCGGGAGGTGGTGGTGGCGCGGGTGGCGCCCTGGCAATGGGTCGTGCTCGCGGAGGAGTTGACCACTTGCCCGACCGCCTAGCGCTGGTAGCGGGAGAGGACCAGATTGCCGTCGTCCACCAGGCGTTTCCTCAGCCGGGACAGCGGGATCGCCCCGCTGTAGTACTCCTGGAGCGCGGGGGTCGCCACCTTGTCCTTCCACTCCGGGTAGCCGCGCACCGGCAGGGCGGGGGCCGGGCGGAGGTGGGTGGCCAGGGTGGTGCCGGTCGACCAGCCCTGGGCGGGGGTGTGCAGGGCCGGGGCGCGCAGGGCGGCGGTGCCTGTGGGCAGCATCCAGTCGCCCAGGGCGAGCCGCACCATGTTGCGGGGGCGGAGGAAGAAGTCGAGGAAGCGGGCCGCCTCGCGCTGGTAGGGGCTGTCCTCGGCGATGGACAGGGTCTGCGGGCTGACCCCCTGGCGCTGGTCGCCGCCGGGTCCGGCGGGGGCGGGCAGGACCGTCCAGGTGAAGTCCTTCGGCGCCTGCGAGGCGAGCTGCTGGCGGTAGGAGAAGCCGAGCGGCAGCATGGCGTACTTGCCGCCGAAGAAGCCGGGGAGGGTGTCCGAACCGCCCATGCCGAGCGTGGACTTGGCCGCCGTACGGGCGATGGCGTCCGGGACGCGCTGCTCGGCGGCGTCGAAGCGGGCCGTGACCTTGCCGTCGGCGGCGCGGTGGAAGAACCGGCCGCCGGTGGTCAGGGCCAGGCCCAGGGTCGCGGCGACGGGTTCCTTGAGCGGCCAGGCGACGCCGTGCGTACCGCCCCGGGTGAGCGTCCGGGCCGCGTCCTCGAACTCCGCCCAGCTCCAAGGGGCGCGCACGGTCGGGATGCGCACCCGTGCCCGGTCCAGGAGCGCCCGGTTGGCGATGATCACGCGGGGCTCCTGGAGGAACGGCACGCCGTAGACGCCGCCGTCGAAGGTGGTGGTCGCCCAGCTGTGGGCCGGGATGTCGGCCTTGAGCCGGTCGGGCAGCAGGCCGCGCAGATCGGCGAGGTAGCCGCCGTACGCGAAGTCGGCGAGGTCGTCGGCGGCGTCGTGGATGATGTCGGGCGCCTCGCCGCCCTCGAAGGAGGTGAGGAGCTGGTCGTGGACGCCGTCCCAGCTGCCCTGGACGTAGTCCACCCTGATCCCGGGGTGGGCCGCGTTCCACTCGGCGACGAGGCGCTTGTTGGCCTCGACGGACTCCTGCTGCCAGGCCAGCGACTGGAAGCGGAGCACCACCTCTCCCCCGCGGGCGCGGCGCCGCGCGGGCGCGCATCCCGACAGCAGGGCGGCGGAGGCGGCCAGCAGCGGGCGGCGGCGCATCAGGACTTCACCGCCCCGGCCAGGGTCCCACTGGTGATCCGCCGCTGGATGACGGCGAACAGGACCAGCGAGGGCAGGGTGGCGAGCAGCGAGGCCGCGGCCAGCGGGCCGAGGTCGGCGACGCCCTCGGCGCCGATGAAGTGGGTGAGGACGACCGGCATGGTCTGCTTCTCCGGCGTCTTGAGCAGCACCAGCGCGAAGAAGAACTCGTTCCACGCGGTGATGAAGGCGAAGAGGGCGGTGGCCACGAGGCCGGGCGCCAGCAGCGGCACCGTGATCGAGACCAGGACGCGCAGCCGCCCCGCCCCGTCCACGGCCGCGGCCTCCTCCAGCTCCCTGGGTACGGCGCGGGCGTACCCCGCGAGCATCCACAGGGCGAACGGCAGCGACCACACCACGTACACCATGATCAGCCCGGACAGGGAGTTGATCAGGTACAGGTTCTTCAGCAGGAGGAACAGCGGGATGATCACCAGGACGAACGGGAACGCCTGGCTGACCACGACCCAGCCGGTGGCCGCCCGGGACAGCGGGGAGCGGTGGTGCCGGGCCATGACGTACGCCATCGGGGTCGCGATGACGACGGTGACGACCGCGGCGGCGACGGAGGCGGTCAGGCTGTTCGCGGCCGCCCGCAGCAGCGGCTGTTCGTCGAACGCCTGGCGGAAGTTGTCCAGCGTCGGGTCGAGGGGGAGCCAGCCGGGGTCCGGGCTGGCCAGCTCCCGCGGCGGCTTGAACGCGGTGGACAGCAGCCACAGCAGCGGAAAGGCGAGGAAGCCGAGGTAGCCCAGCAGGGCCAGGTACTGCCCGGTGCGGGCGGCCCGGCGCCTGCGCACGGCGGCGGCCCGGTTCATGCCTCGTCCCCCTTGAGCCGTCCGACGAGGAACATCGCGAGGAGCACGGAGACGGCCGCGACCAGCACGCAGCCCATGGCGGCCGCGTACCCGAACTGCCCGTAGCGGAACGCCTCCTCGTACGCGAAGAGCATCGGCAGCCGGGTGCGCCCGCCGGGCCCGCCACCGGTCAGGACGTAGACCAGCGCGAAGGAGTTGATGTTCCAGATGAGGCTGAGCGCGCTGATCGCGAGGGCGACGGGCCTGATGGCGGGCCAGGTGACGGTGCGGAAGCGCCGCCAGGCGCCCGCGCCGTCCACCGCCGCGGCCTCGTGCAGTTCGCGCGGTACGCCTGTGAGCGCGGCCAGCAGCGTCACCGTCACCTGCGGCAGCCGCGCCCAGATGCCGACGACGATCACGGCGGGCAGGGCGGTGGAGAGGCTGCCCAGCCAGTCCCGTTCGGTGCCCAGGGCCTCGCCCAGCACCCCCGCGTCGGGGTGGTAGACGAGCCGCCACATGATGCCGACGACGACCTCGGGCATCGCCCACGGCACGATCGCCAGGGCCCGCGCCAGCCAGCGGAAGCGGAGGTTCTGCGTCAGCAGCAGCGCGAGCCCGAGGGCCAGCACGAACTGCGGAACGGTCACCGCGACCGCCCACACCAGGCCGATCCGGAACGACTCCCAGAAGAGCGTGTCGCGGGCCAGGTCCTGGAAGTTGAGCAGCCCGGTCCACTGGGTCGGCTCGGTGCGGCCGGACTGCGCGTCGGTGAAGGCCAGCCCGATCCCGTACAGCAGCGGGCCGACGCTGAGCAGCAGGATCGGCAGCAGCGCGGGCAGCACCAGGAACCACGCGCCGTGGCCGGTTCCGGTCCCCCGCCGCGCGGCGCGGGCGCCGCCGCCGTCCGGCCCGCGGGGCGGAGGCTTGTCGGACCGCGCCGTCGCGGTCGTGGGTGTCACGCCCGTCATCGTGCGGACGGCGCGGGGCCGCGTCAAGGAGTACGGCCGTCAGGACCCAGCAGCGTACGGGTGATCGTCTCGGCCAACGCGGCCGCCTGTTCGGGCTGTTCGAGGTAGAAGTGGTCGCCGGGGAGGCGGGGCGTGATCTCCGTGCGCCCGGTCGTGCTGTGCCGCCAGGCGTCCAGCTGGGCGTCGGTGAAGACGTCGTCGGTGCCGCAGCACACCACGAGATCGGCGCTCACGACGGTGGCGGCCGGGCGCTTGCGCAGAAACGAGTCGCCGAGCGAGAAGTCGGCGCGCAGCAGGCCCGCGGTGCGCTCCCGCAGCACGGGGTGTTCGCGGATCTGCGCGGAGATCGTACCGCCCGACTTCTCGGCGATGGCGAAGATCTCCTCGTCGGTGGTGAGCAACGGCGAGCCCTCACAGGGCGGTTCGGCGCTCACCGGGCCCGCGTTGGCGGAGGCGAAGAGGGTGGAGCAGCGCGGCCCGCCGCCCTCCGCCAGCCGGGCCGTCAGACAGAGGCCGAGGTAGGCGCCCACGCTGTGGCCGAAGATCGCGATCTCGCCCTGGTGTCCGGCAACCGCCCGCAGCAGGTCGTCGACGGCGTCCTCGATGGTGGTGACGGGCGCCTCGCGCCACCGCCTGCCGCGTCCGGGCAGCTCCAGCGGCAGCGGCTGGATGCCGTCCGGCAGGGCGGCGGCGAGCCGGTCGAAGACGGCGGCCGAGCCGCCCGCGTGGTGCAGCATGATGAGGGGACGGGGCGTCATACGTACCTCCTGCGCAACCGTGGCGGCACGTGCCGCGGGATGGGGCACGGCGGGGCGGCCCGGGGCCGCCCCGCCGTGAGGCCGGACGAGTGCGGCGGTCAGCTGGGGATCTGGCGCGGGACGAACTCGTAGCCGCGCTGGCTGGTGCGGGCCATCCGGTTGTGGCCGTACTCGTCGACGCCGGAGGTGAGGACCGCGCCGTACTTCTCGAGGTTGATGCCGTCGCCGTACTCGGTCAGGTTCTCGGTGCCGGGGTAGACCTGCACCTGGGCGGGCACGTAGCGGGCGGCGAAGCCCATGCGGTAGTCGGTCTTGCTGCCGGTGTGCGGCAGCGAGGCGTGCATGGTGTTCGACCAGAAGATGACGGCCTCGCCCGGCTTGAGGACCATCGGGTAAGCCTGCGACTCGTCCGGCTTCCAGTCGGGGTCCTTCTGGAGCGACCGGTAGTCGTAGCCGAAGAAGCCGCGCTTGATGCCGTCCTTCTCGCGCTGGTTGATGGCCTCCGCGTCGTAGTCCATGCCCTTGGACTCGTCGTAGTTCATCGACGTGTGGGTGCCCGGCATCAGCTGGAGGCAGCCGTTCTGCTCGGTGGAGTGGGTGAACGCGGTCCACACCGTGATGGTGCCGATGAAGGCGGGGCGGCCCTCGTCGGACGGCCAGATGATCTGCGGCTTGCCGGTCGCGTGGGCGAAGGTGGCGGCCTGGTGCCAGTCGGTGCCCTCGTCGCCCTGGTACTTGGGGAAGAACTCGCTGCGCCAGCACAGCAGGTTGCGGCCGATGAGCGATGCCACGCGGTCGACGATCTCCGGCCGCATGATGTGCTCGGACAGCAGGTCGATGTCGAGGTGGCGGTCGTAGTTGGAGATGTTGGCCTTGCCCGCGCTGTCCGGGTAGATGGCCAGGGAACGGTCGAGGAGCTGGCGCCGGATGATGTTCCAGCGGCGGGTCATCTCCTCGGGCTCGAAGATCTTGACCGGGCCGATGTAGCCGTCCCGCTCGAACCGGGCCACCTCTTCGGGGCTGAAGGTGAAGTTCGCCTGCTCGCTCACGGTGGTCATGGGGTTCTCCTTCGCTACTTGGTGGACCGGGCGCGGGTGACGGCGTCGGCGATGGCCTCGCCGATGCTGCGCTCGAAGAGGATCTGCATGTCCAGGTCGACGCCGAGGTCCTTCTTGACGCGTTCGCTCAGCTCCAGGGCCAGGACGGAGTGGCCGCCGAGGTCGAGGAAGTTGTCCTGGGCGGACAGGTCGGACTCCTCCAGCACCTCACCCACCCAGGTGACGGCCAGGTTGTCGGGGTGCGCGGTCTGCGCGTCGGTGATCTGCTGTCCCGTCATGAACGTGCCACCTCTTCCTCCCAGGACCGGGCGACGGCCGCCCGGTCGACTTTTCCGTTGACGGTGCGGGGCAGCCCCGGCAGCGGCAGATAGCGCGCCGGGTGCATATAGGCCGGCAACAGGGTCTTGATGTGGTTCCGCAGCTCCCGTGCGGTGGTCGCGCTTCCCTCACGGGCCACGTAGGCGCAGACCAGCCGGAGGTCGCCGGGCTTGAACTCGCGCACCGTGACGACCGCGTCGACCACGTCGTCGTGGCGGCGCACCGCGGTCTCGATGTCGCTCAGCTCGATGCGGTAGCCGCGCAGTTTGATCTGGAGGTCGGCTCGGCCCTCGTAGGCGAAGCGGCCGTCCGGCAGCTCGCTCACCAGGTCCCCGGTGCGGTAGTAGCGGACGGACTCGCCGGTCTTCTCGTCCGTCACCACCGGGAACTTCTCCGCGGTCAGCTCCGGGCGCCGCAGATAGCCCTCGGCCAACTGTGCCCCGGACAGCCACAGTTCACCGGTCTCGCCCAGGTCCACGTCCCGGTCGTCGTCGCCGACGACCCGGGTGCCGAACGAGGGCAGGGCGCGCCCGATGACCGAGGCGTCCTGCGCGAGATACGCCTCGCCGATCTCCTCGAAGGTCGTGAACACGGTGGTCTCGGTGATCCCGTAGCCGTTGACCAGCCGCGGCCGGTCGAGCCCGAACGCCTTGGCCCAGGGCCGCAGCATGGGCGCGGTGAGCTTCTCGCCGCCGAAGATGACGTAGCGCAGCCCCGAGACGTCCCGGCCGCCGCGCACGGCCGCCTCGGTGAGCGCGAGGAAGGCGGTGGGCGTCTGGTTGATGACGGTGACCCCGCGGTCGATGATGACCGTCAGATACTGCTCGGGCGTACGGGCCGCCCAGTGCGGCAGCACCACCAGCTCGGCGCCGGTGGAGAACGCCCCCCACATCTCCCACACCGAGAAGTCGAACGACAGCGAGTGGAACAGCAGCCAGCGGTCCTCCCCGGAGAAGTCGAACACCGAGGGGGCGCCGAAGAGCAGGGCCAGCACATTGGCGTGGCGGACCGGCACGCCCTTCGGGTTCCCGGTGGTGCCCGAGGTGTAGATGACGTACGCCATGTCCTCGGCGCCCGGGCCCGGGGCGCCCGTCACGGGCCCGGGCCCGGCGTCCTTGCACTCCGCCACGGCCGCGGTGCGGACCACCCTGGTGACCGCGCATCCCACGTGGGGCTCGCCGATCAGGGCGCTGGCGCCGCTGTCGGCGAGGATGAAGTCGCTCCGGGAGACCGGGTTGCGCAGGTCCACCGGGACATACGCGGCACCGCACTTGAGGATGGCCAGGATCGCGACGATCGCCTCGGCCCCCGGCGACATGCGCAGGGCCACCCGGTCCCCGGGCCGCACCCCCTCGGCGAGCAGGGTGCGGGCCACCGCGTCCGACCAGGCGTCGAGCCGCCGGTAGGAGACGCGGTCGTCCTCGGCGGACAGCGCCGTGCGCTCCGGTGCCGTCGCGGCGACCTCCCGGAAGAGGCTGACGAGATCGGAATTCCGCGCGATGGGGTCCGATGTCATGGATTGCAGCAGCATTTCGGGAAACCCTTCTTGCGGCCGTCGGAAATCACAGAAGACTTTGCGGAGCGCACCGCGCGGGACCGTGCCCGCCACGAGTGTTCGCGTTGACCCGGCTCCTCACCGGGATGCGAATCACTATCACCGGGGGGCCTCAGGGCCCTCAATTGAACCTTCGTACAGGCGGGTTCGGACGTCGTCGGTGAGGCGAGGGCACAGGCCCTTCACCGGCCCGTTACGCTGTGGCCGACCACCACAGATGACGGGACGTCATCTGGACGGCCCCGCTCCGGCACGACCGGGGCGCTCGGCCACACCAGCACCGGCCGCACCAGCGGCAACGCAGCGGCGCAATCGCAGCAGGCAAAGGGGGAAGCGCATGTCGCAAAAACAGCAGAGGGCCGGAGGGGGCACCAATCCCT
This sequence comes from Streptomyces sp. NPDC021115, assembly GCF_044333065.1. Lineage (NCBI taxonomy): Bacteria > Bacillati > Actinomycetota > Actinomycetes > Kitasatosporales > Streptomycetaceae > Streptomyces > Streptomyces sp. NPDC021115. Next base: position 130,288 of record NZ_JBIRQF010000016.1, on the reverse strand, counting down.
ATCTCTTACTGACGACCACGATGGTCTTATGGGGCAGCGGCTTCAGCAGTTCCAAGGTGGTCGTCGACCATCTGCCGCACTCCGTGGCGGCCCTGCTGCGCTTCGGCGGCGGGGCGGTCGTCCTGCTCGTCGCGCTGCGGTTCGTACCGTCCCAGCGACCCACGTCGGGGCGGGACGTGGGGCGCGCGGCCGGGGCGGGGATACTCGGCGTCTTCCTGTACAACCTGCTGTTCTTCTGGGGGCTTTCGCTGGCCCCCGCGATGGACAGCACCACGATCATCCCGGTCATGAGCCCCGTGCTGACCACCGGATTCCTGCTGATCACCCGCAAGGAGCGGGCGTCGGCCGGGCGGGTCGCCGGGCTGGCGCTGGGGCTGACCGGTGCCGTGATCTTCCTGATCGGCGCGCGGACCGACGCGGGCGCGGGCAGCGACCGCTTCATCGGCGATGTGCTGTTCCTGCTGAGCGCGGGCTGCTGGGCGGCGTTCACCCTGCTCGGCCCCCGGGTGCTCGCCGGGATCGAACCGCTGCGGGCCACGGCGTACGCGATGACCTGCGGCGCCATCCTGCTGGGCCTGTACAGCGTGCCCTCCGCGATGGACGCGGACTGGGGCGCGGTGCCCGCCACCACCTGGATCAACGCGGTGTTCGTGGCGATCGGGCCGACGGCCGTGGCGAACCTCTTCTACTACCGGGGCGTGGGGGCGGTGGGCCCGGCCTCCGCCTCGATCATGATGTTCATGGTGCCCGCGGTAGGCACCCTGTGTTCCTACCTCTTCCTGGGCGAGACCTTCGGCGCCGTCCAGGCCGTCGGCGCGGTGGTGCTGCTGGCCGGTGCGGTCCTCGCGGTCACCCAGGGCCGGGTGCGGCCGAAGGCCGGGGAGACGGCGGAGGCGGTGGCCACGGCGGGCGCGGAGGACGCGGAGGACCGCGAACGGCTCCGCTGAGGGCCACGGTCGGTCTGCGGCTGAGGACCACTCAGGACCTGCTCGATTGAGCGGAAATCGAGAGAATCTAGCATGATCGCTCGTCCGCGCCTTGAGCGATAATGCGCCATTGCGGCCCGCCGGTGACACCGTCTCAGAGAGCAAGACGGTTCCGCATCGTCCGTCACCACAGACCCGCAGGTCGACGACGACATCCGGCGGGCCGCGCGCACGGGAAGTGAAGCTCGTCACACACCTCTGACATGGGCGGCTTCCGTATACTGCCCGGGCCCATAAGGCTGACGCGAATTCACCTATTACCCGGACCCCGCGACCCGCGATTTCGGGAGAGGGAGATACATGGTCACACAGGGAAGCCTGATCGGTTTAGCCAACAGGAAAGCACCGCTCCTGGCCCCCAGCGCTCGCCGGACCTGGCAGGATGAGCTGGACCGGGTGCCCTCGCTTTCGAATCGCGAATTCGACGTGTTCCGCTTGCTGGGTGACGGGGAGTCCAATCGGTCCATAGCGTCACGGCTCGCCGTCACCGAACGCACCGTCAAAGCACACGTCGCCCAGATCCTGACCAAGCTGCATGTGGAGTCCAGGCTGCAAGCGGGCCTGGTGTCGTATGCCTGGATCGAGACGCTGCGCACGACCATGTGACGGGGACGCACCACCTTGATCCGGCCGGCCTCTGCTGCCCTGCGCGAGGCCGGTCCGTCGTGTGTACCAAGGTTCAATTGAGCCCGCTTTCCGCCGCCCGGCAGTCTGGATATGCCTCTGGAGCTTCCACAGCCCGTAGAGGAATCCGGCATCAGCATTCTCGTGCCACACCAAGCACCACCTTCAACACCATCACCATCACCACCACTGATGACTGTGACCGTGTTCAGATGCGAGTGGAGGCCGAGGCAACTCATGGGCAAGGCTCGGGCCGGTTCCGGCCGCTGGATATCTCACTGGGACCCCGAGGACCGGGAGTTCTGGAAACGCGAGGGCAGTCGCGTCGCACGGCGCAATCTGGTGCTGTCCGTCGCGACCGAACACCTCGGCTTCTCGGTGTGGAGCCTGTGGTCGGTCCTGGTCCTCTTCATGTCCCCCGCGACCGGATTCACCTTCGCCGCCGGGGAGAAGTTCCTGCTGGTCGTGGTCCCCACGCTGGCCGGGGCCGCGCTCCGGCTGCCCTACCGCTACGCCGTGACCCGCGTCGGCGGCCGCGACTGGACGGTGCGCGCCACCGCCTCCCTGCTGCTCCCCCTCGCGCTCGCGGTCTGGGTGATCCAGCGGCCGGACGCCCCGCTGTGGGTGTTCCTGCTGGCCGGGGCGACAGCGGGGCTCGGCGGCGGCAACTTCGCCTCGTCGATGACCAACGTCTCCGGCATCTTCCCCCGCCGCCACCAGGGCCGGGCGCTGGGGCTCAACGCGGGCGGCGGCAACCTGGGCGTGGCCGTGGTGCAGCTGCTCGGGCTGCTGGTGGCTGCCACCGCCGGGCTCGGTCACCCCGAGTACCTGGCGGCCGGTTATCTGCCGCTGGCCGCCGTGCTGGCGGTGCTCGCCGCCCGCCGGATGGACAACTTCCCGACCGTACGGGCCCGGCCCGGGGCGCTGCGCGAGGCCCTGGGCAGCCGCCACACCTGGTGGATGTCGCTGCTGTACGTCGGCACCTTCGGCTCGTTCATCGGCTACGGCTTCGCGTTCGGCCTGGTCCTCCAGTACGAGTTCGGCGCCAGTGCGCTGGAGGCCGTCTCGTACACCTTCCTCGGCCCGATGCTCGGCTCGCTGTTCCGGCCGCTCGGCGGGTGGCTCGCCGACCGGTGGGGCGGTGCGCGGGTGACCCTCGTGGACCTCGCCGCAATGGCGGCCGGGACCGGGGTGCTGCTGCTGGCCTCCGCGCGGCATTCGTTCACCCTGTTCGTGGCCGCCTTCTGTGTGCTGTTCGTGCTGTCGGGGATCGGCAACGGCTCGGCGTACACCATGATTCCGGCGGTCTTCACGCAGGACGCGGAGAAGGCCGTCACCGCTGGCGAGGACGCCGCTCGTGCCTTCGCCCGGGCCCGTGAGCTGTCCGGCGCGGTCATCGGCGTGACGGGCGCGGTCGGCACGCTCGGCGGCGTCGCGGTCAACCTGGCCTTCCGCGCCTGCTACGACGGTCCCGGCGGAACCGGTGACGCCGCGTTCACCGCCTTCCTCGGGTACTACGCGCTCTGCGCGGTGGTGACCTGGGCGGTCTATCTGCGTGGCGAACCCGGCGGCGGCCCCGGCGGAACCGGCCGCTCAGCGCGGCGCCGGGAGGTCTCCCATGTCTGAATCCCGCTCCCCCGCGGCCCCGTTCACCGCGCCCTCCGTCCCGTCCGCGGTGGCGACCCACTGCCCGTACTGCGCCCTCCAGTGCGGCACCTGGCTGGACCGCGCGGACGGCACGGTGACCGTGCGGCCCTCCGACTTCCCCGTCAACCGGGGCGGGCTGTGCCAGAAGGGGTGGACCGCCCCCGCCCTCCTCGACACCCCGGTGCGGCTCCACAACCCGCTGATCCGCGACGCCCGCGGATCGCTGGAACCGGCGGGCTGGCACCAGGCCCTGGACACCGTCGCGGACCGGCTGCGCGGCATCCGGGACGCCCACGGGCCGGACGCGGTGGCGGTGTTCGGCGGCGGCGGGCTCACCAACGAGAAGGCGTATCTGCTGGGCAAGTTCGCCCGGGTGGCGCTCGGCACCAGCCGCATCGACTACAACGGCCGGTTCTGCATGTCCTCCGCGGCGGCCGCCGGGAACGCCGCCTTCGGTGTCGACCGCGGACTGCCGTTCCCGGTGGGCGACCTCGACGACGCCGAGGTGATCCTGCTGGCGGGCGCGAACCCGGCCGAGACCATGCCGCCGCTGATGCGCCACCTGGCGGGCGCGCGGCTCGTCGTCATCGACCCGCGCCGGACCCGGACCGCGGAGACCGCCGCCCTCCACCTCCAGCCGCAGCCCGGCACCGATCTGGCGCTCGCCCTCGGGCTGCTCCATCTCGCCGTCACCGAGGGCCGGATGGACGAGGGCTATCTGCACCGGCGCACCGTCGGGTTCGACGCCGCGTGGCAGCGGGCGGTGGCCTGGTGGCCGGAGCGCGTGGAACAGGTCACCGGGGTGCCGGTGGCCGCCCAGCGCGAGGCGGTACGGATGCTCGGCGAGGCCCGGCGGGCCTACGTCCTCACCGGGCGCGGCGCCGAACAGCACAGCAAGGGCACCGACACCGTGGCGGCCTTCATCAACCTGGCCCTCGCCCTGGGCCTGCCGGGACGGGTGGGCAGCGGCTACGGCTGCCTCACCGGGCAGGGCAACGGGCAGGGCGGCCGGGAGATGGGCCAGAAGGCCGACCAGCTGCCCGGCTACCGGTCGATCGCCGACCCCGGGGCGCGCGCCGACGTGGCCGCCGTCTGGGGAGTGGCGCCGCGGGAGCTGCCCGGGCCAGGGCCGAGCGCCTTCGAGCTGCTGGACTCCCTCGGCCGCCCCGGCGGGCCGCGCGCGCTGCTGGTGTTCGGCTCCAACCCGGCCGTGTCCGCGCCGCACGCCGCGCGGATCACCGAGCGGCTGGCCGCGCTGGACCTGCTGGTGGTGGCCGACTTCATGCCCTCCGAGACGGCGCTGCTGGCCGATGTGGTGCTGCCGGTGACGCAATGGGCCGAGGAGGAGGGCACCATGACCAATCTGGAGGGCCGGGTGGTGCGCCGCCGCCGGCTCTCCGGACCCCCGCCGGGCGTACGGAGCGACCTGGACGTACTGCGCGGGCTCGCGATCCGGCTCGGTCAGCCGCCGGAACGTTTCCCCGCCGCACCGCACGAGGTGTTCGAGGAGCTGCGCCGCACCACCCGCGGCGGCCGGGCCGACTACTCCGGCGTCAGCTACGCACGGCTCGACGCCGGAGAGGCCCTGCACTGGCCCTGCCCCGAAGCGCCGCCCGGGCAGCCGCCGCACCCGGGCACGCCCCGGCTCTTCCTCGACCGCTTCGCCCACCCGGACGGCCGGGCCAGGTTCCGCGCGGTCGACCACCGGGACGCCGCCGAGGTCCCCGGCGGCCGCTTCCCCCTGTACGCCACGACCGGCCGGGTGCTGGCGCACTACCAGTCCGGCGCCCAGACCCGCGAGGTCCCCGAACTGCTCGCCGCCGAGCCCGAGTCGTTCGTAGAAGTGCACCCGGACACCGCCGAGCGGGCCGGGCTCACCGAGGGCGCGCTGGCCCGGGTCAGCTCGGCCCGCGGCACGGCCGTCGCCCGGGTGCGGCTGGTGCCGACCCTGCGCGCCGACACCGTCTTCCTGCCGTTCCACTTCACCGCGGACGGCCGGGCCAACCTCCTCACCAGTACCGCCCTCGATCCGGAGAGCCTCATGCCCGAGTTCAAGGTCTGTGCGGTCCGCCTCGACCCCTGGACGGCCGCGCCATGAGCGCCGTCGTCGTCGTGGGCAACGGCATCGCCGCCCACCGCCTCGTGGACCGGCTGCACCACCACGGCCACCAGGGCACCGTCACCGTCCTGGGGGCCGAGCCGGTGGCCGCGTACAACCGGGTGCTGCTCCCCTCGGTGCTGGACGGCACGCTCCCGGCCCGCGCCCTGGCCCTGCCCGCCCCGCCGGACGGCACCGTGGTGCGGCTGGGCACCCGGGTCACCGGCGTCGACCGGGAACGCCGCCTGGTGCACACCGCGGACGGCACCGGCATCCCCTACGACCACCTGGTGCTCGCGACCGGCGCCCGGCCCCGCATCCCCGCCATACCCGGCCTGCTGACCGACCGCGGCCGGCTCGCCGAGGGCGTCACCCCGCTGCGTACCGTCGCCGACTCCCGGCGCGTCACCGGCGGCCAGGTCGCCGTGGTCGGCGCCGGGGTGCTGGGGGTGGAGACGGCGCTCGCGCTGCGGCGCGGCGGCACCCGCGTCACGCTGGTGCATCCGCATCCGTACCCGATGAACCGCCAGCTCGACGCCGCCGCCGGGGCGCTCGTCGCCCGCGGGCTGCGCGACCGCGGCATCCGGCTGGAACTGTCCCGGCAGGCCGTCGCGTACGCCCCCGGCGCCCTCACCCTCGACCGCGGCCAGGCCCTCGGCATCGACACCGTGGTGGTGTGCGCCGGGGTCCGGCCCGACACCCGGCTGGCCCGCGCCGCCGGACTCTCCGTCCGCACCGGCGTGGTGGTCGACACCGCCCTGGCCACCGACGATCCGCGCGTCCACGCCATCGGCGACTGCGCCGAGGAACACGGCAGCGTCCCCGGGCTCGCCACCACCGCCTGGCACCAGGCCGAACGGCTCGCCGCGACGCTCTGCGACGGCCGCCCCCGGCCCCGCGCCTGCGTGCCGGTGACCCGGCTGAAGGCCCCCGGACTGGACGTCGCGGCCTACGGCCCGCCAGGACCCGCCGACGAGATCGAGGAGACGGTGACGCTCCAGGACCCCGCCCGCGGCGGCTACGCCCGGCTGCACCTGCGCGACCAGCGGCTCCTCGGCGCCGTCCTGGTGGGCTACCCCCAGGCCATCGCCGCCCTGAGCGCCCTGGGCGACCAGGGGCTGCCGGTGCCGTCGGACCGGCTGGCGTTCCTGCTCGGCACCCCCGCCGGGCGGCGCGGCCCGGTCGAGCTGCCGGACGACGCGGTCCTGTGCCATTGCAACAACGTCACCAAGCGCACCCTGGCCGACAGCTGGCACCGCGGCGCCCGCGACGCCGCGGCACTCGCCGCCGCCACCCGCGCCACCACCGGCTGCGGCAGCTGCGCGGGCGCCGTCCGCGACCTGTGCGCCACCCTGCACGCCGCCGCCGGACCACGGCCCGAACCGGCCGTGGCGGAGGCGCTCCGGTGAGCCGCACCCTCGTCGTCGTCGGCCACGGCATGGTCGGCCACTGGCTGGTGGAGCGCGTCCGGGACCGGGATCCGGACGGCCGCTGGCGCCTCGTCGTCCTCGCCGAGGAACCGCGGCCCGCCTACGACCGGATCTCGCTCTCGTCCCATCTGGAAGGCGGGGAGGACGGCGACGCCGGAGCACTCGACCTCACAGGACCCGACCTCCTCGCCGATCCGCTGGCCGACATCCGCCTCAACACCACCGCCGTCTCCATCGACCGCCGCGCCCGCACCGTCACCAGCGCGGACGGCGCCGTGACCGGCTACGACGCGCTGGTCCTGGCCACCGGCTCCCGGCCCTTCGTCCCACCGATCTCCGGACGCGACCTGCCCGGCTGCTTCCGCTACCGGACCGTCGAGGACATCGAGGCCATCAGGGCGGCGGCCGTCCCCGGCCGGGCGGGCGTCGTCATCGGCGGCGGGCTCCTCGGCCTCGAAGCGGCCAACGCCCTGCGGCTGCTGGGCATGCGGGCCCATGTGGTGGAGACGGCCCCGCATCTGCTGCCGCTCCAGATCGACGCCGGGGCCGGACAGGTCCTCGCCGACCTCGTCGGCAAGCTCGGCGTGCAGCCCCACTGCGGCACCATCACCCGGTCCGTCGACCCCGGCCCCGACGGGCGCGTCCGCGCGGTCACCCTGGACGACCGCACCCGGCTGGACGCCGCCGTGGTCGTCTTCGCGACCGGCGTACGCCCCCGCGACGACCTGGCCGAACCGTCCGGCCTCGAACGCGGCCCGCGCGGCGGCATCCTCGTGGACGACCACTGCCGCACCCCCGACCCCCGGATCTGGGCGATCGGCGAATGCGCCGCCGTCGAAGGCCGCTGCTACGGGCTCGTCGCCCCCGGCTACCGCATGGCCGAATCCGTCGCCGCCCAGCTCCTCGGCCTCCCCGCCCGGCCCTTCGCCGGAGCCGACACCTCCACCCGGCTCAAACTGCTAGGCGTCGACGTCGCCAGCTTCGGCGACTGCCACGCCGAGACCCCCGGCGCCCTCGAATTCGTCCGCCACCACCACCGGACGGGCAGCTACGCCAAGTTCGTCCTCGCCGACGACGCCCGCACCCTGCTCGGCGGCGTCCTGGCGGGCGACACCAGCGCCTACCCGCTCCTCCACTCCCTGATGGGCCGCGAACTGCCCGCCGGCCCCGAACAGTTGCTGCTCGGCACGCCCCACCACGAAAGGGAACCCGCATGGACGTGATGACGGCCATCCTCACCCGCCGCAGCGAGCAGAAGCTCGCCGGTCCGGCCCCCAGCCCCGAAGAGTTCCGCTACCTGCTCAAGGCCGCCTCCTGCGCCCCCGACCACGGCATGCTGCGGCCCTGGCGATGGCTGCTGATCTCCGGCGACGCCCGGGACGCGCTCGCCGCCGCCCTCGCCGAGGACAACGGCAAGAGCGTCGAGTCGATGCGCGCCAAGACCCGGCGGGCGCCCCTGCTGGCCACGCTCGTGTTCTCCCCCGACGCCGTCTCCCCGGTGCCGGAATGGGAACAGATGGCCGCCGTCTCCGCGATGACCACCTCGCTGATGCTGCTGCTCCACGCGCGCGGCTTCGGCAGTATCTGGCGGACCGGTGCCCAGCTCGACGCCGAACCGGTCCGCAAACTGCTCGACCTGGACCAGCCCGAACGCGCCCTGGGCTGGCTCTACATCGGCACGGTGGAGCCGGGCCGCCCGACCCGCCGCCGCCAGGCCCCCGACGTGGGCGACCGCCTCCGGATATTCAGCCCCTCTTTCTAAGGGCTCGGTTCTCCCCCAGCTACCGCTGGGAGGTGCCCCCAGCCGGAAGAACGGGGGCACCCGAGCGCCGGGCGCACCCAGTCCCCACCCCCGGAACGTGCCCCGGCCCGGGTGCGAGACTTGCCCGGACAGGCTTCGGCAGCGGGCAGGGAGAGGTACGGCGTGGCGGCGGACGCGGGGTTCACGGAGGCGCGGGCGCGGGCGGTGCTCGCCGCCGCGCTGCCGGGCGGCACGGACGACGCCGCCGGGGCCCGGCTGCTCGCACTCGGCGAGAACGCCGTCTTCGCCCTCGACCGCCTCTCCCTGGTGGTCCGCGTCAGCCGCGACCTCGCCGTACGGGAGCGGGCGGCGCGGGAGCTGCGGGTCGCCGACTGGCTGGCCCGCGAGGGGGTGCCGGCGGTGCGCCCGGACCGCCGCTTCGGCGGCGCGGACCAGCCGCTCGCGTACGACGGCCACCTGGTCACCTACTGGCAACAGCTCCCGCCGCCCGAGCGCCCCGCCGGGCCGCGCGACCTCGCCGCGCTGCTGCGGCGGGTGCACGCCCTGCCGGAACCGCCGCCGGACCTGGCGCTGCCGCGCCGTGACCTGCTGGGCGGGGTCGACCGCTGGCTGCGGCTGGCCGGGGAGGCGATCGATCCGGCGGACGCCGCGTATCTGCGCGCCCGCCGGGACGACATCGCGGCGGCCACGGCGGAGCTGACCCCGCACCTGGCGCCCGGCCCGATCCACGGCGACGCGCTGCCGCGCAATGTGCACATCGGGCCGGACGGTCCGGTCCTGGTCGACCTGGAGACGTTCGCCACCGATCTGCGCGAGCACGATCTCGTCGTGATGGCGCTGTTCCGGGACCGCTACGGGCTCGGCGCCGCGGCGTACGACGAGTTCAGCGCGGCGTACGGCTGGGACGTGCGGGAGTGGCCGGGGTGCGCGGTGCTGCGGGGCGCGCGGGAGACGGCCAGCTGTGCGTGGGTGGCCCAGCACGCGCCGGGGAACCCGGCGGCACTGGCCGAGTTCCGCCGCAGGGTCGCCTCGCTGCGGGAGGGCGACGCGGCGGTGCGCTGGTACGCGTTCTGAGCGACCGGTTCACGGAGTCCACGCGGGGTCGCGGCCGCTGAGCGCGACGGCGCGGTCCAGCGACGACGCGTCCTGCGGCACGGTGACCGCGGGGCCGAACGCGCGCCCGTCCCGCACGTCGTCCGGGAACGCCGCCAGCCACCCGATGATCGCTTCGGTGCTGCGCGGATCGCAGTCGAAGGGCTGCCCGGTGGCGCGGGCGAGGTCCCAGCCGTGGACCACCAGCTCGTCGAGTGCGACAACGCCCATGACCTCGGCGGGCAGCGTCACGCCTCCGGCCTGCGTACTGCCCTGCCAGGCCGCCGGGTCGCGCCAGGCGTCGGCCATCGCGTCCAGCCGCCGGGGCAGCTCCTGGCGCCAGTCGGGGTCCAGCCGCGCGGCCTGCCCCTGACCGGGCGCCGGGCCCGCCTCCTGGTCCGTGTTCTTCTCAGCGGCCTGGCGCATGCCGATGGCCAGCCCCATGAAGTGGTCGAGCAGATCTCCCACGGAGTACGTCCCGCACGGGGTGGGCGCCCCGAGCTGGTCGTCCGAGACGCCGCTGAGCAGCGCCGTCACCCGCCGGGCGGCGGGGCCGAGGTCGATACGGGCGGTCTGGTCGGTCATCGGTGGGTCTCCTCTTCTCCGGTCCGCTCCCCCACCTCTGTACGGACCGGGCGGGCGGCGAAAACTCATCGGCGGTAACGCATCGGCGGTGCCCGGAGCTACCCGACGGCCGCCCGCGCCTCGCGCAGCGGCCAGCCGCCGTCCACGACCGCGTCCGGGGTGCCCTTGCTGCGCAGCCAGGACTGGAAGTCGGCGGCCCAGTGGGCGTACCACCCGACCTGCTTGCGGTGCAGCTCCCACAGCTCCAGACCGGCGACCTGCCGGTGCCGCTCGGCGAGCGCGCAGGCGACGCGCACCGCGGCGAGGGCGTCCGCCCCGGCCTCGTGGGCGCGCTCGTGCGCCACCCCGTACTCCCCGCAGACCGCCTCCAGCGTGCGCTTGCCCTTGCGGTAGCGGTCGACGGCGCGGTCTATCGTGTACGGATCGACGACCGGGCCGGTCTCCGCGCCGCCCAGCCGGTCGCCGAGCGAGCGCAGCCGGTGCCGGTCCAACTCGGCGGCGAGCAGGCTCAGGTCGAACGCCGCGTTGTACGCCACGACCGGCGCACCCGTGCGCCAGTGCGCTACCAGCACGTCCGCGATCTCGTCGGCCACCTCGCGTATGGGGCGGCCCGCCGCCGCCCGTTCGTTGGTGATCCCGTGCACGGCCACCGCATCCTCCGGAATGGGCACTTCCGGCGCGGCCAGCCACTCGTGCCGCCCGATCGGCTCGCCGCCCCGTACCTCGACCACCGCGGCCGTCACGATCCGTGCGGTGCCCGGGTCGGTGCCCGTCGTCTCCAGATCGAAGCCGATCAGCAGCTCCTTGTGCCAGCCCATGGCGATTGCCCTCCCTTTGTTGTGCTTCCCCCCAGGTGCCGCCACCTTCGCACGCACCACTGACAACGGGTTCAGGACACGGTCGCGTCGCACGCGATGGAGGAGACCGCGAGGTGGAAGGGGCACTCGGTGGTGCGCGACGGGGAAGCCTCGCGGACCGTGCGCTCCAGCCGGTCGCGCAGCTCGGCGGCGGCCGCCTCGTCGCCCTGGGCCTCGCGCAGCGAGATGAGGCCGCGCAGCGGCAGGGCCTCGGCGTAGCGGCGGCCGGACAGCCGGGCGGTGCGCAGCGCGTGCTCCCAGCGGACCTGGGCGAGCACCGATTCGCCGCGCTCGGCCGCGACCACGCCGAGCATGGTGAGGTCGTGGGCGGCGCATTCGGGGCGGTTGCCGCATCGATAGCGCTCGGAGGCGCGTAAGTGCAGCCGCTCGGCCTGGTCGAGGTCGCCGCGGGCGCGGGCGGCCAGCGCCCGTACGGTCTCCACCTTGGCCAGCAGATAGCCCTCGGCGCTCTCGCGGGCGTAGGCCGCCAGGGCGTCGGCGAAGGAGAGGGCGTCGTCCCATTCGCCGTCGCCCGCGGCCGCGCAGGCGAGCACGGCCTTGACGTAGGCGGCCTCGTGTTCGGCGCCGATGAGCCGCAGTTCGTCGTGGGCGGCGCGGAAGGCGCGCGCCGAGAGGGCGCGCTCGCCGAGACGCTCGTACGCCATGCCGGTCATGATGTGCGCGGTTGCGGCGGAGTGCGGGTCGAGGGTGGTCAGCAGCTCGCGGGCGGTCATGGCGGAGGTGAGGGCGGCGCGCCGCTCGTCCTCGGCGACCAGGAGTTCGCTGTGGAACAGCTGCCACACCCCGGTCTCCCAGCGGTGGCCGTGCTCGTCGAGGGCGGAGGCGGTGCGCCGGGCCACCTCGCGGGCCTCGGCCAGCCGCTCCTGGCGGACGTGGGCGGTGAGGGCGAGCGCTCCGACGAGGGTCACCACGGCGGGGTCGCCGCGCTTCTCGGCGGCGGGGAGGGCCTGGCGCAGCAGTTCGTCGTCGTCCCCGGCCCGGCGGATGTTGACGCCCAGCCAGCCGCACCAGGCCAGGGTCTCGGCGTACCAGTCGGCGGCGGGCGGGGTGGACTCCAGGGCCCGCAGCAGCCGCCGGTGGCCCTCCTGGCGCTGGCCCGCGGCCATCCAGTAGAGGGAGAGATGGGTGGCGATGCGGGAGCCGAGCAGCCGGTCGGCGGGGTCGTCGCTGTCCTGGAGCCAGTCCAGGCAGCAGGCCACCTCGGGGGTCGCGGCGGTCATCTCGGCGAAGGCGGCCGGTCCGCTTCCGGTGCGCAGCGCGGCGTCGGTGCGTTGGGCGAGGGCGGCGACCCAGTCGGCGTGGCGGCGTAAGCAGCCGGTCTCCTCGCCGCGTTCGGCGAGCGCCTGGCGGGCGTACTGACGCAGGGAGACGAGCACGCGGTAGCGGGGACTGCCGGGGCCCGGGTCGTAGACCAGCAGCGACTTCTCGGCGAGCAGGGCGAGGATGTCGCCCGCTCCGGGCCCGGCGACGGCCTCGGCGGCGTCGACGGTGAAGGGGGCGGCGAACACCGACACGGCCCGCCACACCTCCCGCTGCTCGTCGGTGATGAGGCGGTAGCTCCAGTCGAGGGCGGCGCGCAGGGTGCCGTGGCGGGCGTCGGCGGAGCGCAGCGGCACCTCCAGCAGCCCGCGGCGGGTGCGGAGCTGGCGGACGATGACGGGCAGCGGGGTGGACGCGGCCTTGGGGGCGACGAGTTCGATGCCGAGCGGAAGCCGGTCGACGGCCTCGCACAGGGCGCGGACCTCCTCCCAGTCGGCGGCGCGGGCGGCGGGCGGGGAGACCCTGGCGAGCCGGCCGAGGAAGAGCCGGACGGCGTCCTGGCCGTCGAGGGGACGCAGGGCGAGCCGGGACTCCCCGGCCACGCCGAGCCCTTCCCGGCTGGTGGCGAGCACCCGCAGCCGGGGGCAGTCCTCCAGCAGGCGCGCGGTGAGGCCCGCTGCGGCCTCGGTGAGGTGTTCGCAGTTGTCGAGGAGCAGCAGGCACCGGGGTGCGCGGTCGATGGCGAGCCGCATCCGGTCGGCGAGGGTTTCGGCGGGACCTGGCGCGATGCCCAGCGCGGCGGCGACCGCGCCGGGGACGTCGGCGGGTGAGCAGGGCACCAGGTCCACCCGCCAGACGGTGGCCCCGGCCTCCTGTTCGCGGGCCGCCGCGGCCAGGGACAGCCGGGTCTTGCCGATGCCCGCGGTGCCGGTCACGGTGACCAGCCGGGCGTCGGCCAGCTGGGCGGCGATCGCGGCGAGTTCGGGGCCGCGCCCGACGAAGTCGGTGCCGGAGGGCAGGCCGGGGTGGGCGGCGGGGCCGCCGCGCCGGGTGCGTACCGTGCCGGTGGCGGTCGCGGTGCCGGTCGCGGTTCCGGTGCCGTTGCTCCCGGGGGTGGCGAAGCCGCGCAGGACGGCCTGCTGGGCGGCGCGCATCTCGGGGCCCGGCTCGATGCCCAGCCGCTCGCGCAGATCGGCGCGTGCCGCCCGGTACACCCCCAGCGCCTCGGCCTGCCGTCCGCACGCCTGGAGGGTGCGGATGAGCAGGGCGTGCAGCCGCTCCCGGTCCGGGTCGGCCCGGGAGGCGGCCCGCAGCGCCTCGGCCAGATCGGCCGGATCCGCTCCCCCGGCCGGTCCTCCGGCGGGCCCGCCCGCGGCTGCGTGGGCGGCGAGTTCGGCGTCGGCGCGCTCTTCGAGGACGGTCAGCCGCAGCGCCTCCAGCCGGGCCCGCTCGGCCTGGACGAACGGCAGCGCGGGCAGTCCGGCGAGCGGGGTCCCCGACCACCGGTCGAGCGCGGCGCGCAGCAGCGCCGCCCGGCGCCCGGGGTCCTCGGTGGCGCGGGCCCGGGCCAGCTCGCCGTCCAGCAGCCGCACATCGACCGTATGGCCGGTCAGGTCCAGCCGGTAGCCGGCGGGGCCGGTGACCACCAGGCCGGGGGCGTGCGGCTGGAGGGCGCGGCGGAGCTTGGCCACCGCCGTGTGGAGGGCCGCCATCGGGTCCTTGGCTCGCGCCCCCGTCCACAGTTCGTCCAGGATCCGGCCGGTGCTGACCGCCGAGGGGGCGTGCAGCAGCAAAAGGGCCAGCAGGGCGCGCGGCCGCGCCCCGGCGATGGCGAGGGCCACGCCGGAGCCGTTACGAACCATGAGGTCGCCGAGTAATTCGAACTCCATGGGTGATATCGGACCACGGGACGGGTACGGCTGTCCCGCGAACCGGCCCGGACCAGCCGACACGTACGGAGGACACGGACAGACGGCGGACAGAATTCGGACAGACCGGCGGAGGATCCTTCCAAGGTCGACACGAATCACGAATCGAGGAGCGCCGTGCTGCGGCTCGTCTTCAGTACGCTTCGCGCCCGGCGTTCCCTGTTCGCGGGTTCCCTCGCGGCGGTGACGCTGGCCCTGATGCTGCTCACCTCCGCCGGAATCCTGCTGGAATCCGCCCTGCGCGGCCACGGCGAGCCGAACCGCTTCCACGGCGCGTCCCTGGTGGTCGCGGGCAACGCCGCCGTGGGGCTGGACGGGAAGGAGCACCGGCCCGGGTTCGGCGACGTGGAGGCGCCGCTGGTGCCGCGCCCACCGGTGCCCGCCCGGCTGGTGGAGAGGGTGCGCGGCGTCGATGGCGTCCGTTCCGCCGTCCCCGACCTGGCCTTCTACGCGCAGGCGGTGGGCACCGGCGGCGGCCCCGTCACCCCCGAGCAGGGCACCCGGTCCTTCGGCCACTCCTGGGCGAGCGCCCGCGTCACCCCGTACGCGCTGCGCGCGGGCCGGGCCCCGGCCGCGGCCGACGAGGTGGTGGTCGACGCGGCCACGGCGCGCCGCGGGGGGCTGCGGATCGGCCGCCCCTTCACCGTACTGACCGGGACCGAGGGCCGTGGCACGTACCGGCTGAGCGGCATCGTCGCCGGGCCGCGCGCGGGGCTGACGAAGGACCAGTCGGCGCTGTTCTTCACGCCGGACACCGCCGCCCGGCTCGCCCCCGAGGGGAGCGGTGTACACGCGATCGCGGTGACCACCGCGGCGGACGCCGATCCGGAGGCGGTGGCGAGCCGGGTGCGGGCGGCGCTCGGAGCGGGCCCGTCGGTCACCGTGCTGACCGACACCGCGGACACCGAGGTCTCCTCCAGCGATGTGCTCTTCATCGACACCCTGGTCTTCGTGGTGTCCATGGGCTCGCTGGCCGTGTTCGTCGCCCTGTTCGTGATGGCGGGCGGCTTCGCCTTCGCGATCCTCCAGCGCTACCAGGAGATCGCGCTGCTGCGGGTCATCGGCGCCACGCCCCGTCAGATCAAGCGCATGCTGGGCTGGGAGACGCTGCTGGTGGCGATCCTCGGCGGGGTGATCGCCATCCCGGCGGGCGCCGCGCTGGCCGGGCCGCTGGCCGACGCGCTGGTCTCGCTCGGGATCGCGCCGGAGGAGCTGACGATCGAGGTCGGGCCGTGGCCGCTGGCCGGGGCGGCCGTCGCCGGGCTCGTCATCACCCGGCTCGCCGTGTGGTCGGCCGCGCGCCGGGCCTCCCGGGTGCGCCCGGCCGAGGCGCTGCGCGAGGCCGCGGCGCCGGAGCGGCGGATGCCGCGGTCGCGGCTGCTGACCGGGCTGGCGTTCCTGGTCTTCACCGGGCTGTTCCTGACGTTCGGCATCTCCATGGGCGGAATGTCGGGCGCGGGGCTGGCGTTCGGCGGCGTCCTGACGCTGCTGATCGCGGCGGCCGCGCTCGGTCCCGCGCTGGTCCGGCCGCTCACGCCGTTCGTGGGAGCGCTCCTACGGGTCTTCTCCCGGCGCACCGGGCGGCTGGCGCTGGCCAACACCACGGCCGCGCCGCGCCAGGTCGCGGCCGCCGCGGTGCCGATCGTGCTGATGGTCGGCTTCGCCGTATCGGCGCTGTTCATGCAGACCACCCAGCAGAGCGTGGCGGCCGACTGGGCCGGGCAGCGGCTGACGGCCGGTCATGTGCTGCTGCCACGGGACGCGGAGGGGCTGCCTCCATCGGTCGCCGAGGAGGCGGCACGGCTGCCGGGCGTCACCGCGGTCTCCTCGACCAGCTCCGCGTGGGTGCGGACGTCCGTGCACACCGACGAGGCGGAGAGCGTCACCGCGCGGGCGCTGGGCGCCGACGCCCATGTGACCCAGGCCCTCGACATCCACGTCAAGGACGGGGATCTGCGCGGGCTGACCGCCGGGCGGGCGGTCGCGGTCAGCGAGGAGCAGGCCAAGGAGTACGGCTGGAAGACCGGCGAGCGGATCCGGCTGCGGCTGCCCGACGGCACCCGGCGGGAGCTGACGATCGGCGCCCGCTTCGACCGCTCCCTCGGCTTCGCCGACCTCGTCGTACCGGCCGCCGTGCTGCGCCCGCACACCCCCGATCCGCTGCTGGACGCCGTCTACCTGATCACCGGCCAGGACCAGCGGCCCGCCCTGGACCGGGACCTGGCGCGGCTGACCCAGCGCTGGCCCTCGGCCCATGCCGCCGACCGCGCCCAGATGCGCGAGACCGGGTCGGCCGGCGCGGTGGACGAGACCTGGCCGGTCTACCTCTTCAGCGCGCTCATCGCCGCGTTCACGGCGCTCGCGCTGGCCAACACGGTCGTCATGGCGACGCTCGTGCGGACCGGGGAGTTCGCGATGCTCCGGCTGATCGGGGCGACCCGGCGCAACGTCCTGGCCCTGGTGGCCTGGGAGAGCCTGGTCGTCGCCGGATGCGGGGTGCTGCTCGGCGCGGCGGTCGCCGCGACCGTGCTGTCCGCCACCAGCATGGCCCTGACCGGCGGCGTCCACATCAGCGGCCCGCCCGGATTCCTCCTCGCCGCGGGCGCGGGCGCGGTGGCCCTCGCGCTCGCCTCGGCCCTGGTCCCGGCCTGGCGGATGCTGCGCGAGCGGCCCGCGCGCTGAGTGACCTGTCTGACGACGCGATGAACCACCACGGAGAGGAAGGCATCTGATGACGCTGCCGGATCAGACGGCGCGCATGACCACGCGGGGCACGCTCCCCGCCATGCGGCTGGAGGACGTGACCAGGCGCTACGGCCGGGGGGACGGCACGGTCCACGCGCTGCGCGGCGTCACCGTGGCACTGCCACCGGGGTCGTTCACCTCCATCATGGGCCCGTCAGGATCGGGCAAGTCGACCTTCCTGCGCTGCGCCGCCGGTCTCGACCGTCCCACCTCCGGCGGGGTGTTCCTGGGCGACACCGAGATCAGCAGGCTGCGTGAGCACAAGCTGACGCTGCTGCGACGGGAGCGGATCGGCTTTGTCTTCCAGTCGTTCAACCTGGTGCCGTCCCTGACCGCGAAGGACAACATCCTGCTGCCGTTCCGGCTCGCCGGGAAGCGCCCGGACCGCGACTGGATGCGGGACGTGGTGCACCGCACCGGGCTCACCGAGCGTCTTGGCCACCGGCCCGCCGAACTGTCCGGCGGCCAGCAGCAGCGGGTCGCCGTGGCCCGCGCCCTGGTCACCCGGCCCGAGGTGGTCTTCGCCGACGAGCCGACCGGCGCCCTCGACCTGTCCTCGGGCCAGGACGTGCTGCGGCTGCTGCGCGATGTGGTGGACGGCACGGGCCAGACGCTGGTCATGGTCACCCACGATCCGGGCGCCGCCGCGTACGCGGACCGGGTGCTGTTCCTCGCCGACGGCACCCTGGTCGACGCGATGGAGAACCCGACGCCGCAGCGGGTCGCCGACCGCATGGCGCGGATGGGGGGCTGACGGTGCTGCGCCTCGCTCTCGGCGGAATCCGGCACCACCGGTACGGATTCATCGGCGCGCTGTGCGCCTCGGCCCTGGCCGCGATGCTGCTCGCCGCGTGCGGAGTGTGATCGAGTCGGGGCTGCGCAGCCCCGGCCGCAGCAGCCCGATCCTGGCGTCGAGCGCGTCGGTGGCAGTCGTCACGACGCACCTGCTCCATGCCCGAGAGCGGCCACCTCCCAATACCTCTCAACCCATAACGCCGCGTAAACGCCTCACCCGCCGTCTCGTGTGAGCCCGGCGATCCGCCGCTCCACCGCCCGCACTCCGGGCCGCTCCAGCACCGCTCCGACCCGCGCGGCCACCCCCGGCTCGCCCAGCGCGCCCAGCACTGCGTACGACCGTGACGAGGACCGGCACCCGGTCATCCGGTTCGTGGAAGGCGTCGAGGCTGGCCGCGAAGTGGTCCACGGCGTCGATGGCCCGCCTCACCGGCCCGGGCGTCCGGCCGTGGGCCGCGAAGAACATCCCGGACAGCAGATGCGTACGGCCCCCGACCTCCCGTACCCGCTCCGCGATCTCCCGGACCAGCCGGGGGCCTCAGCAGTGGTTCACCGCCCGTCAGCGGGACATACTCGGGACGGTCATGCGCGGTGAAGGTTCCGACGAAACGCTTCAGCACGGCGGCGTCGATCTGCTCGCTCCTCAACGAGGAGGCGGTCGAACAGTGCGCGCACGCGAGCGGGCAGCGCCGGGTGAGGGTCAGCAGGACAGCGGCCGCCGGTTCGGCGCGGGCCGCGAGCAGGTCGAGCAGATGCACTGGACCACTCCCCCCGATTCGGCCTGTGACGCTTCGCCTGGCGCTTCGCCCAAGGGCAGCTTGGGCCCGTCCGCTTGGGCGCCGGTTTGCGGGCGGTTGCGCACCTCTTGCGCCGCCCGGCCACCCCCGATTCCTCAGACGTCTGAGGACTTCTGCTAGAGTCCGCTGCGCCATCGCACGTGATCAACAACCCGTCGGGAGAGACGAGATGGCGGAAGCCTCACCGCTGCGGCATGGGCGCGTGGTGCCGCAAGTCGAGAGCGCCCTGCGCACGATGCTCGCCGAGGGCCGCTGGAGACCCGGCCAGCGCCTCCCCAGCGAGGTGACGCTCGCCGCCGAACTGGGCGTCGGTCGCTCCTCGGTGCGCGAGGCCGTCCGGCTGCTGGCCCACGACGGCCTGCTGGACGTACGCCACGGCTCGGGCACGTACGCCGCCGAGGAGCCGCCGGAGGCCCGCGACGTGACGCAACTGCTGCGCCGCGCCCGGCTGCTGGAGGTCTACGAGGTCCGCCGGGCCCTCGAGGTGGAGGCCGCCCGGCTGGCCGCGCGACGGGTGCGCCCGGAGGACATCACCCGGCTCACCGACGACCTCAAGCGCCGCCAGAAGGCGGCCGGAACCGGACCCGCCGCCTTCGTGGACGCCGATCTGGCCTTCCACCGCACGGTCGTGGAGCTGTCCGGCAACGCCGTCCTGCTCGGCCTGTTCACCTCCGTCCTGCCGGTGCTGCGCGAGGAACTGATCGAGATGGTCGTCCACGAGACCGGGCTGCCCGATCTGACCTGCGCCCATACGGCGCTGCTCGACGCCCTGGCGGAGGGCGACCCCGAGGCCGCGATCGCCGCCACCGTCAAGAACCTGGAATCCGTGATGACGCTCATCGCCGAGGAGGCACGATGACCGGCACGCCCGTCCTGAGGGCCGACGACGTCGACGTGGTCCGCGACGGCACGTATCTGCTGCGCTCGATCGCGCTGACCGTCCGCGAGGGCGAGCACTGGGCACTGCTGGGCCCGAACGGCGCGGGAAAATCGACCCTGCTGAGCCTGCTGGGCGCCCACGCCCACCCCACCCGGGGCACGGTCGAGGTGCTGGGCCGCACCCTGGGCCGGGTCGACCTGCGGGAGCTGCGCGCGTACGTGGGCCATGTCGACCCCCGGCATCCGCTGCGCTCCCCGCTGCGGGCGCGGGACGTCGTGCTGACCGGGCTGACCAACACCGTCGAACCGGTCCCCCGCCGCCACCCCGACCCCGCCCAGCGCGAACGGGCCGAGCGGCTGCTGACCACCCTCGGCATGGCCGACAAGCTCGACGCGCGCTGGCCAACGCTCTCCCAGGGACAGCGCGGCCGGGTGCTGATCGCCCGCGCGCTGATGCCCCGGCCCCGGCTGCTCCTCCTCGACGAACCGGCCACCGGCCTCGACCTGGCCGCTCGCGAACAGCTCCTGGACAGCCTGGACGCCCTGCGGCTCGCCCACCCGGACCTGGCCACGGTCCTGGTGACCCACCACCTGGAGGAGCTGCCCGCGTCCACCACCCACGCGATGCTGCTGCGCGCCGGACAGTGCCTGGCGTCGGGCGCGGTGGACGAGGTGGTGACCACCGACGCCATCACCAAGTGCTTCGACCACCCGGTCCACATCACCCGCACCGAAGGCCGCTGGACGGCCCGCACCGTCCGGCCCCGCAGCGCACCGATGAGTTCGGGCACGGTCGAGAGTCGGTAAGGGTGAGCACTCCGTAGGAACGAGAGGAAGGCCCTGCTATGGCGACATTCGTGACCATCGGATACGGGGACCGGGACGGCTATGACCGTACCGACCCTGCGGTACGGGACGAGGCACATGCGCATGACGCCCGCATGGTCGAGGCCGGGGCCGTGATGGGCATCGCCGGCCCGCCCGTACAGGTGCGCAACCACGACGGTGCCAGCGTGATCGTGGAGGGCGGTTCCTTCATGTCCTCGGCCCTCCCCGTGGCCGGGTTCGGGATCATCGAGGCCGCGACCATCGAGGAGGCCGTCGAACTCGTGTCGAAGACGCCCTGCGCGGTCGCACAAGGCGTGGTCGAGGTCTGGCCCTTGTCTACCGGTCGGCCTCCCGCCGCTTGACGTCCGGGGCGGGGTTAAGCCCCGTCATGAGTTCCGCGAAGGCGCGGGCGGCGTTGCGGGAGGTGAAGAGGCGGTCGAGCCTGGCCCGGGCCAGGCCGCGGCGGAACGGGCCGGAGTGGGTGTCGTCACCGGCGTCGTGGAGGGTCCGGGTCAGCCAGTGGGAGAACTCCTGGTCGTTCCAGACCCGGCGGAGGCAGCGCTGTGAGTAGGTGCGCAGTCCGGTGTCGTCGTGGTCGTGGACGGAGTCGCGGACGGCGCGGGCGAAGAGGTCCGCGTCGTAGAGGGCGAGGTTCATGCCCTTGCCGCCCAAGGGGGAGACGATGTGGGCGGCGTCGCCGACGAGGAAGAGGCGACCGTACTGCATGGGGTCGTGGACGAGGCTGCGGAGCCGGAAGATCTCGCGGTCGGTGATCGGGCCGGGGACGAGGGCCGGGTCGGCGAGCCGGGTGCGCAACGCGTCCCAGACGCGGCTGTCGGACCAGGCGTCGGGGTGATCGTCGGGCGGGCACTGAAGGTAGTAGCGACTGGTGTGCGGGCCGCGGGGGAAGTGGGCGGCGAAGCCGTGCGGGCTGACGGCGAGGAGGGGTCGGGCCGGTGGCGGGGCGTCGGCGAGGACGGTGAGCCAGCCGATGCCGTGATCGAAGGTATGGGCGGTGAGAACGCCGTCGGGGACGGCGGCCCGGCTGATGCCATGGTCACCGTCGCAGCCGGCGACGAAGGCGCACGTGATGGCGCGGAGAGTGCCGTCGGCGGTGCGGTAGCGGACGGTCGGGCGGTCGCCGGCCACGTCGTGCAGGGAGATGTCGGCGGCCTCGAAGCGCAGGTCGCCGCCATCGGCGAGGTACGTGGCCGTGAGCTTCTGGACCAGCACCTGCTGGGGGCAGAGGCGGGCCCGGGGGCCTTCGGAGCCGTCGTCGTCGGACACGACGTGGCTCTCGCCGTCCACCCGGAACTCCAGAAGGCCGTCGGACGGAGGGCCGCCGAGGACTTGGTCGGCCAGCCCCCAGGACTCGAACATCCGGACGGCGCGGGTTTCGACGATCCCGGCCCGCTGGCGCTGTGCCACGCGCTCACGCGTCCGGCGTTCCAGGATCACGCAGTCGATGCCGCTGCGCCGCAGCAGGTTGGCGACGGTCAGACCGGCCGGCCCCGCACCGATCACCACAACGGTCGTGGACTCCCCCGACTCCGCCAGCTCGTCAGTCACTTGGTCCCCCTCCTCCGTCAGCCTGGATCTGCGGAAGCTCCGTTCAGGACACCGGCCGGGAGTCCGCCCAGACGCTTTCGAACTCCTCGCGGTAGGTGCCGAAGAGCCCGCCGTCGCCCTCGTTGGGGTCGCGGCCCTCGCGGACCACCTCGCGGCCGCGGCCGCCGCCGCGCAGGACCAGGACCGGGGCCTCCATGCCGCGGGCCTTGCGCAGATAGGACTGGACGACGGCGAGGCCGTCGGAGCCGTCGCCGTTGACCAGGTAGGCGGTGAAGCGGGGCGTCTCGTCGAAGACGTGGATCTCGAAGGCGCCCGGGTCGCGGAGGGCGGCGCGCACCCGGCGCATGTGGAGGATGTTCATCTCCACCGACCGGCTCAGCTCGCCCTTCTTCAGCCCCAGCTCGCGTTCCCGCCGCCGGACCGCGCTGCTGGCGGGGTTGAGGAAGAGCAGCCGGGCGCGGCAGCCGGCCTCGGCGAGGCGGACCAGGCGGCGGCCGGAGTAGTTCTGGACCAGGAGGTTGAGCCCGATGCCGACCGCGTCCAGGCGGCGGGCGCCCGCGAACAGGTCCTCGACGGGCAGCTGCCGCTGGAGCCGCACCCGGTCGGGGTGGACGCCGACCACATCCGCGTAGCGGTCGCCGACCAGGTCCTCGACGGCGTCGATGGGCAGCCGGTCGGTGGAGGGGTCGCCGGTGCCGCTGCCCAGGATCTCCAGCAGCCGGGCCGAGGCGCGCTCGGCCTGGGCGAGCACGGTGCCGGAGAGGGCGCGGTTGCGGGAGACGACGTTGCGGGCGACCTCCAGCTCGTCCAGGGCGAGTTCGACCTCGCGCCGGTCGTCCAGGTAGGGCTCGAAGCACGGCCAGTGCTGGACGAGGAGTTCGCGCAGCTGGGGCAGGGTGAGGAAGCTGAGCACATTGTCGTCGGCCGGGTCGAGCAGATAGCCCTTGCGGCGGCTCACCTCCCGTACCGCCACGGCCCGCTGCACCCACTCCTGACCGGCGGGTCCGGCGGCGGCGATGACCCAGTCGTCGCCGTGAACCGGCTCGTAGATCGGCCGGAGCACCGCGCCGACGACCGCGCGCAGCCGCTGTTCGACCAGATTCAGCCAGATGTAGGCCCGCCCGGCCCGGCGCGCCCGCGTCCGTACCTCGTCCCAGGCGTCGGCGCCCCAGTCCAGTTCCGCTCCGATCTCCATCGGACGCACCAGGGAAACCGCACCGGGGGGTGCCTCGGTGGAGCCGTCACCCCCGGGACCTCCGTCACCAGGGGGCAGCTCCAGCCCACCCGAGCTCACCTGCGCACCGCCTTCCGCCCCCGCTCCAACGATCACCGCAGACTACTGCTCGGGCGGGGGCGGTGCGACACTCCGGTCGGCCCGAAGGTCAACCTTAGTCTTCTGTATGGCCGTTGTGACGAGCCAGTGCAGGGGGCGTCAGGGGGTTCATCGCGGTCACGTCGCGGGGCGCGAGCTGGAAGCCCTGCCAGTGCAGCGGCATCGGTTCCTGGTCCTCATCACGGGCGATGTGGTGGAACCCGACGTTGACCCACACCACCGGGTGGGTGAGCGACTGGCCGTTGACCCACTTGTCGACGCTCTTACCGGCCCCGGCGCCACAGTTCGCCAGATTGTTGCTCGCAAACTGTTCACATTTGTTGTACTGCGTGAAGTAGACGTCGTGCTTGGTGTAACTGCGTCCCTGGTACTTGGTGGTGTGGCCGGGCACGATCTCGTAGCTGCGCGGATGGCCGTCCTTGTTCTTGCCCGCCGTGCTCACCACGCGCCACCAGCGCGCCCCCGCCGCGTCGCCCGCCAGCTCCTTGGTGACCGGGGTGCGGGTGGTCTTGGTGGTGGGGATGCGGCCCGCGGTGGCCGTGGTCTTGGAGTCGTACTGCTCGACCTTGCTCTTCGCGGAACCGTCGAGGCCGAAGTTCAGCCGCCAGAAGACGTTGTGGGCGTGGCTGGTGGCGTAGTCCTTGGCGCCCTTGCCGATCGGCCAGCCGCGGCCGTCGCCCGCGTCGTAGTCCATCGGGGAGAGCGTGCCGGTGGCGCCGACCTGCATGGTCATCGTGCCGTCACCGGAGAACCGCCACTCGGTGATGTACTCGTACCAGCCGACCTGGTTGACGGTGTAGACCAGCAGGTCCTTGCCCTGGGCCTGGTAGAGCTTCCGGCCGTCGTTCATGCGGTAGGCGTGGCCGCGGGCCCGGGTGGTGGCGCACAGCCCCTTGACGTCCGGGTGCTCGGGGTCCCAGGAGTCCGGCACCCGCACGGTCTTGATGGTGCCGCCGGGGCATTCGGCCGGGGCCAGCTGTTGCAGCCCCTGCGCGAAGCCCTGCCCGGTGAGGTCGTCGTACTCGGTCTTGCCGTCGTCGTACGGGACGTGGATCTGGCCGAGCTTCGCCGTGGTCAGCACCTTGATCGGGCGGGTTTCGCCCTTGGGCTGGTACGAGACGTCGTCGAGCACGAGCCCGGCCTTGCTCTCGTAGTGCCAGCACATCCGCCAGGTGGTGCCGCCGTCCAGGGTCTCCTTGATCGAGTACGCGGCGCTGCAGTCCGCGGCGGCCGCCGGGGCCTCGGCCGGTGTCCGCGGCGCGGCCTGGGCCGGTCCGGCGGCGATCGCCGCCGTGCCGACCAGCGCGGAGGCGCCGAGGACCGCCGCGAACCGGGCACGGGTCCGGCGCAGCCTTCTTTCACGCATGGGGGTGACTCCTGTCACTGAAGGGGAGAAATGTGCGCAAGGGGAGGGACGCCGGACTAGGAGTCCAGCCGGGCGACGGACCGGGCGCTCAGGTCGATGACCAGCTGCCGGGTGTCGATCCAGGGGCCGCCCGCGATCCTGGTGAACAGCCGGACGCAGCGGTGCTTGCCGCAGTCCCGGGTGGCGGCGGGGCCCGGGGCGTCCACGCCCGTGCGGTAGACGAAGCCGGTGACGGTCAGCTGGTCGGGGCTGTTCAGCGTCTTGCCGGTGGCGTCCTTGAAGTCCTTCTTCAGCCCCTGGCCGAGCTTGTCGGCGATCAGCAGCCGGGCCGCCTCGCGCGCCTCGTCCCGGTTGGGCGGCGGCTGGACACCGCGCTGGGTGTCGGTGTGCTCGACCTTGCCCGAACCCAGGTCGACGGTCTTCGTCACATAGGTGTCGTCGCGGTAGTCGTAGTACGTGACGTCGGCCCGGCGGGGCGGCGCGGCGTCGCCGACCTCGTCGGGGGTCAGCTCGGCGAGGTCGGTGGAGAGCCGCTCCGGGCCCTTGCCGCCCGTGACGTCCTCGCTGCTGTTCCGGAAGCCGCGGTCGAGCGCGAGCGACTGGGCCCGCTTCAGCTCGGCGTCGGTGAGCGGGTCCCGCCCCTTGCCGGTCTTCCCCTGGACGGGCGCGGCCTCGACCACGCCGGGCAGCTGGCGGGCCGCCTGCCCCTGCTCCGCCGCGGAACCCTGCGGTCCGCCGCCCGATCCCTCCTTGCCGGACGCGTGGTCCGGCAGCGTGACCCCGATCATGACCGCCGTCGCCGTGGCGGCCACGGCCGCGCCCGCCAGCACTCTCCCCAGATGGCGATGGTTCACCGTGCGCACATTCTTCCCCAATCCCCCCTGTCGAAGCATCGAGGCGTATGCACCGTCTTACCCGGATATCGCATACGTCAAGGTCACCCGGTAGGACGAACCGATATGGCCGTAGGTTGCCTCGCCTTCGAGGAAGTTCTGCCGAAACCGCCGCTCTCCCGCCCGAGTTGGGAAAGGATGCGTCGTCGGTCGGTTCCGGCCGGGGCCCGCGGTGCTCGCGGCCCCGGGAGAAGAAGTGGAAGAGTCGGCGTATGCAGGTCTGGCCGGGACACGCTTATCCCCTGGGCGCCACGTACGACGGCGCCGGAACCAACTTCGCGGTGTACTCCGAGTCCGCCACGCGGATCGAGCTGTGTCTGCTGCACGACGACGGCTCGGAGACCGCGGTCGAGCTGCGCGAGACCGACGCGTTCGTCCGCCACGCCTATCTGCCGGGCATCATGCCGGGTCAGCGCTACGGCTTCCGGGCCCACGGCCCGTACGCACCGGAGCGCGGGGACCGCTGCAATTCCGCCAAGCTGCTGCTGGACCCGTACGCCAAGGCCATCAGCGGGAAGATCGACTGGGGCGAGGAGGTCTACGGCTACCACTTCTACCGCCCCGACAAGCGCAATGACCTGGACTCGGCCCCCCATACGATGGCGTCGGTCGTGGTCAATCCGTACTTCGACTGGGGCGACGACCGGCCGCCGCGCACCGACTACCACCGCACGGTCATCTACGAGGCCCATGTGAAGGGCCTGACCATGCGCCATCCGCGGCTCCCCGAGGAACTGCGCGGGACCTACGCGGCGCTGGCCCATCCGGCGATCATCGAGCATCTGACGGAACTGGGCGTCACCACGCTGGAGCTGATGCCCGTCCACCAGTTCGTCCACGACCACCGGCTGGTGGACGAGGGGCTGGCCAACTACTGGGGCTACAACACCATCGGCTTCTTCGCCCCGCACAACGCCTATGCCTCCTGGGGCGACCGGGGGCAGCAGGTGCTGGAGTTCAAGTCGGCGGTGCGGGCGCTGCACCAGGCGGGCATCGAGGTCATCCTCGACGTCGTCTACAACCACACCGCCGAGGGCAACCACCTGGGCCCGACGCTCTCCTTCCGGGGCCTGGACAACGCCTCGTACTACCGGCTGGGCGAGGACCGGCGGTACTACACGGACACCACCGGCACCGGGAACTCCCTGCTGATGCGGAGCCCGCACGTGCTCCAGCTGATCATGGACTCGCTGCGCTACTGGGTGACCGAGATGCGGGTGGACGGCTTCCGCTTCGATCTGGCGGCGACGCTGGCCCGTCAGTTCCACGAGGTGGACCGGCTGTCGTCGTTCTTCGACCTGGTGCAGCAGGACCCGGTGGTCAGCCAGGTGAAGCTGATCGCCGAGCCGTGGGATGTCGGCGAGGGCGGCTACCAGGTGGGGAACTTCCCGCCGCTGTGGACCGAGTGGAACGGGAAGTTCCGGGACACCGTGCGCGATCTGTGGCGCGGCGAGCCCCGCACCCTGGCCGAATTCGCCTCCCGGCTCACCGGCTCCTCCGACCTCTACCAGGGCGACGGCCGCCGCCCGCTCGCCTCCGTCAACTTCGTCACCTGCCACGACGGCTTCACCCTGCGCGACCTGGTGAGCTACGACGAGAAGCACAACGAGGCCAACGGGGAGTCCAACCAGGACGGCGAGAGCTACAACCGCTCCTGGAACTGCGGCGTCGAGGGCGACACCGACGACCCCGGGGTGCGGGCCCTGCGCAGCCGTCAGATGCGCAACTTCATCGCCACGCTGATGCTCTCCCAGGGCGTGCCCATGCTCAGCCACGGCGATGAGTTCGCCCGCACCCAGGGCGGCAACAACAACGCGTACTGCCAGGACAACGAGACCTCCTGGGTGCGCTGGCCCGTCCCGGGCAAGGACGCCACCGAGGGCGACCGGGAGGCCCTGGAGCTGCTCCGGTTCACCCGCTCCCTGATCTGGCTCCGCCGCGACCACCCCGTCTTCCGCCGCCGCCGCTTCTTCCACGGCCGCCCGGTGGAGGGCACCCACGACGAGCTGTCCGACATCGCCTGGTTCACCCACGAGGGCGAGGAGATGCGCCAGCGCGACTGGCAGGCCGCCCACGCCAAGTCCCTCGCGGTCTTCCTCAACGGCAACGCGATCTCCGAGCCGGGCGTCCGGGGCGAGCGCATCACCGACGACTCGTTCCTGCTGCTCTTCAACGCCCACCACGAGCCGCTGGACTTCGTCGTGCCCGTCGACCACGGCAAGCAGTGGCAGGTCATCGTGGACACGGCCGTCCCCGAGGGCGTCGAGCCCGGCAGCGGCCAGAAGGTCGCGGCGGGCGACCGGCTGACCCTGGTGGACCGCAGCCTGACGGTCCTCCAGCGCCCGGCCTGAAACCTCAGATGGAGTACGTGGGCTCTCCGGGCCGTTCAAAGGAGAAGCCGCGCGGCCCCTCCCGCTCGCCGATCCCCCTTTGTGCCCGCGCTCATGTCAGCCCCGCTCGGACCGCGGCATCGAAGTCGTCGTCCACGACGACGACGTCACGTCCCGCGGCGTCGAGCAGGGAGGCGGCGATGGCCGCCCGCATGCCGCTCGCGCAGTGCACCCACACGGTGCCGTCCGGGACCTCACCGAGCCGTTCGCGCAAGCGGTGGAGGGGGATGTGCGCCGACGCCTCGACGGCGCCCTGAGCGCGTTCGGAGTCGCGGCGCACATCGAGCACCGCCATCCGCTCCCCGCGCCGACGGGCGGCGGCGAGCGCGGCGAAGCCGGCGCGGGGGAACGAGGCGAGCCGGTCGCCGTCGGCGATCCAGTCCTCGGGGGCGCCGAGGGCGGCGGCGGCCGGGCGGTCGATGCCGACCCGGGCCAGCTCCCGCTGGGCGTCGGTGAGCAGGCCCGGTGTCGCGGCGAGCAGCGTCACGGGTGTGCCCCACGGGATCAGCCAGGCCAGATACGTGGCGAGCTTGCCGTCGCTCGCGAAGTTGAGGGTGCCCGCCAGGTGGCCCTCGGCGAAGGCGACGCGGTGACGCAGGTCCACCACCCATTCCCCGGCGGCGAGCCGTTCGGCGATCTGCCGGGGATCGGCCCGCCGGGGCGGCGTCAGGTCCAGCGGGGCGGGTCCGGCCGCGTTCACCGGGCCCACATGGGCGTAGTAGGCGGGCACGTCGTCCAGCCCCGCGAGGAGACGGGCGACGAACGACTCCACCTCCAGCGTGAACGCGTCATTGGTCGCGCGTTCCCGTCCGATGGTGGTCGTATCGCCCTGCGCCTGGGCGGAGGAGCAGAAGCTGCCGAAGCCATGGGTGGGCAGCACGGGCACCTCGTCGCCGAGCCGATCGGCGAGCCGGCGCACCGAGGTGTGCTGCGCCCTGGCCAGCCGCTCGGTGAGCCCCGGCTCGACCAGGTCGGTCCGTCCCACGGCGCCGATCAGCAGCGATCCACCGGTGAAGACGCCGACCGCGCGCGCCGCCTCCTCCAGCACATAGGCGGTGTGGTGGGGAGTGTGTCCCGGGGTGGCGACCGCGCGCAGCACCAGGCCGTCGTCCACGGTGACGGTGTCGCCGTCGGCCACCGGCGTACGGGCGAGGGCGACGCGGGCCTCGGCGGGGACGAGGTAGCGCGCCCCGGTGAGCCGGGCCAGCTCGGGGCCGCCGGTCACATAGTCGTTGTGCACATGGGTTTCGGCGACGTACGCGATGCGCGCCCCGCGCCGGGCGGCCGCCGCGATCACCTTGTCGACATCACGGGGCGGGTCGACGGCGACCGCGGTGTGCGGGCCGCCGGCGAGATAGCTGCGATTGCCCAGGGTCTCGATGTCCAGGGTGTCGATGAAGAACACAGCCGCGACTCCTTCACGATGGCCGGAGCAGCCGGGTCCCACACGGCCAGGGCATGGGTTCCCCGCAGCTCCTCGATCGAACCTCGGCACCCGGGTCGAGCCCGGCCGAGGCCGGTCAACCATGGCCAGTAACATTACAGAACTACTTTCGCTTCACAACTACTACCGGGGAGAAATCGTGTCCGACCACGGGAGCCACGTCACCTTCCGGCACGGGCAGGAGTTCCTGGCCGCGATCTCCGAGCGCTGGAACTACCAGATCCTGCGGGAGGTGTTCTTCGGCGTCGGCCGCTTCGGCGAACTCAAGCGCGCCCTGGGCATCTCGGCGAACATCCTCACCGCGCGGCTCAACAGCCTGACCGAGCTGGGTCTGCTCACCAAGCGCGCCTATCGCTCGGACAAGCCGTGGTACGAGTACGAGCTCACCGACAGCGCCCGCGAACTCGTCGTCCCCGCCATCGCGGCCATCGCACGCTGGGCCGAGACCCATGCGACCGACGGTGACATCACACATCACCCGCTGATGCACACGGTGTGCGGCAACCTGACCAATCCGTATCTCGCGTGCAGCAGCTGCCACCAGCCGGTCGAAGCCCCGACGCTGCGGCCGATGCCCACCGAGGAGGGCGGCGCCGACTGACCTAGTATCGATTTGAAACTAGTAGTGATACGCTACTAGTAGTTCCGAGCACCGACCAGGGAGAGGACTGACCATGACCACGAACTGGCAAGAAGGGGTCACCGAGGAGCTGATCCCCACCTCACTGGGGCTGATCAACGTGCTCGTGGGCGGCCGTTCCGACGGTCCGGCCATGGTGTTCTGGCCCAGCCTGATGATGGACGGCGCCATGTGGCAGCACCAGTACGAGCACTTCGCCCCGACCCACCGCGTCGTGCTCATCGACAGTCCCGGGCATGGCAAGTCCGACGCACTGCGCAAGATCATCGACCTGAAGGACTGCTCGGACGTGCTCGTCGAGATCCTCGACGCGCTCGACATCGACAAGTGCGTCCTGGTGGGCAACAGCTGGGGCGGGATGCTCGCCGGGCTCTTCCCGGCCTACTACCCGGAACGGACCGCGGCGGCGGTCGGCATCAACTGCACCGCCTCGCTGCCCACGATGTTCGAGAGCATCTGGGCCACCGCGCTGTCCACGTTCCTCTCGCTGCACGCGAAGATGCCGCCGCTGGCCGCCAAGGCCGCGCGCGGCGCGTTCGCCGGGCCGACCGCCGAGGCCACCAACCCGGAGTTCGTCGAGTTCACCAAGTTCGTGCTGCGGGACGACCCGAAGTCGGTCGCGTGGGCGCTGCGCGGCATCCTCATCGGCCGCAAGGACGAGCACCGCCGCCTGAACACCATCAGGGATGTGCCGGTCCTGGTCATCGCCGGCGAGGAGGACAGCCAGTTCCCCGTTCACGTGGTGCGCAAGATGGCCGACGCCATCGAGGGCAGTACGTTCCGTGTGCTTCAGCACACCGCCCACCTCGCCGCCCGCGAGAACCCCGAAGGCGTCAACGCCGAGATCGACGCCTTCCTCACCGCCCTGCCCGCCGCGGCCTGATCAGGAGACCGTCACCATGACAGACACCGCACAAGCGACGGCCGTGCCCGGCTGGGTCCTGAAGTTCATGGATGCCATCGACACCCTGGAGTTCGATGAGGGCTTCGCGCCGCTGACCGAAAACACCGACATGTTCTTCGGCACCGCGCACATCCACGGCGTCGAGGCCATCAAAGCGTTCTTCGTCAAGATCGACGCGCCGCTGATCATCACCCACGAGGTCCTGGAGTTCTGGACCGCGGACGACGGCGTCCGCCTGCTGCGCGGCGAGGCAACCATGGCCAAGAAGAGCGAACCGGACAAGGTAGTGCGCGCCCCGTTCACGCACATCTTCTACCTTGACCAGGAAGAGCCGGTTCGTGTTGGGACACTCCGCATCACTGCCGGCCCACTTCAGACCGACGCCGTGATGTGACCCCGTTCCGGGGCTGACGACGGACAGGACCAGCAGCCCGGTGGTCCCGACGGGCGTCCCGTCCCGGCGGGGAAAGCAGCTCGAGCGAGCCTTCTTCCTGTCCGCCAAACCCATGCGCCCGGATGGCGGTGCGGCATCTCGTGGGGCGCTCCGCGTGGGTACGTACGTTCATATGACGGCTGACCGCATCGCGCCCACCGCCACCTACCGGCTCCAGCTCCAGCCCGGTTTCCCCTTCGCGGCCGCCGAGCGGGCCGTGCCGTATCTGGCCTCGCTCGGCGTCTCCCATCTGCATCTGTCGCCCGTGCTGGAGGCCCGGCCCGGGTCGGCGCACGGCTACGACATCGTGGACCACACCGCCGTACGGGCCGAGCTGGGCGGCGAGCGGGGGCTGCGTGCCCTCGCCCGTACGGCCCGGGCGCACGGCCTCGGGCTGATCGCCGACATCGTGCCGAACCACATGGCGGTGCCCGTGCCGGAGCGGCTCAACAGGCCGCTGTGGGAGGTGCTGCGGGACGGGCCCGAGTCGGCTTACGCGCGGTGGTTCGACATCGACTGGGCCGAGCACGGCCGCAAGGTGCTGCTGCCCGTGCTCGGCGGGCCGCTCGGCGACGAGTGGGAGCGGCTGCGCCCCGGCGACGACGGGGTGCTGCGCTACTACGACCACGAGTTCCCGCTGCGGCCCGGCACCGAGCGGCTGCCGCTGGCCGAGCTGCTGGACGCGCAGTGGTACCGGCTCGGCTGGTGGCGGCTGGCCCGTACCGAGCTGAACTACCGCCGCTTCTTCACCATCTCCGAGCTGATCGCGGTGCGCGTCGAGGACCCCGAGGTCTTCGCCGCGACCCACGGCACGCTGCTGGAGCTGCTGCGCGACGGGGTGCTCGACGGGCTGCGGGTGGACCACCCGGACGGCCTCGCGGACCCCGGTGGCTACCTGCGGACGCTGGACGAGGCGGTGCGGGCGGCGACGGGCGGCGACGGCCGCTGGACCGTCGTGGAGAAGATCCTCGCCCGGGACGAACCGCTGCCCGCCGGCTGGCCCGTCGCCGGGACGACCGGCTACGACGCGCTGCACCACATCGACGGCCTCTTCGTCGACCCGGACGGGCTGGCGAAGCTGACCGCCGCCTACCGGAGCTTCACCGCCGCCCCGCCGGACGAGGGCGGCGACTGGGCGGCCACCGTCCGCCGCGCCGCCCACCATGTGGTGACGCACGAACTGGCCACTGAGGTGGCGCGCCTGACCCGCACCGCCGCCCGCATCTGCGCCGCCGCCCCGCCGCTGCGCGACCACGCGCCCTGGGCGCTGGGCACGGCGATCCGCGCGCTGCTCGTACGGCTGCCGGTCTACCGCCCGTACGCCACCGTCGGCGCCCCGGCGGACGAGGCGGACGCGGAGCTGCTGCACCGGGCGGCGGAGGACGCCCGTACGGCCTTCCCGGCCTCCGCGGTCGAGGCGGAGGCCCGGGCGGTGGAGACCGTACGGGACGCGGCCCTCGGCAGGCTCGGCGACGGCCCGGACCACCGCGACTTCTGCGCCCGCTTCGCCCAGACCGCCGCGGCGCTGCGCGCCAAGTCCGTCGAGGACACCGCCTTCTACCGCTACACGCCGCTGCTGTCCGCGGCGGAGGTGGGCGGCGACCCCGGGCGCCCGGCCGTCTCGCCCGGGGAGTTCCACGCCTTCGCCGCCCGGCTGCTGGCCGACTGGCCCGCGACCGGCACGGTGCTGTCCACCCATGACACCAAGCGCAGCGCGGACGTACGGGCGCGGATCGCGGCCCTCACCGAGGCCCCGGCCGGATGGGCCCGGCTGCTGGCGGACCTGGCGGCGCGACCGGAGGCCCCCGATCCGCAACTCGCCTGGACGGCCTGGCAGACCGCGTTCGGCCTGGGCGCGGCGGAGCCTCAGCGGCTCGTACCAGCCGTCCTGAAGGCGGTCCGGGAGGCGGGACTGCGTACGACCTGGACCGAGCAGAACGCCGCGTACGAGGACGCCGTGACCGCCTACCTGGAGGCCGGGCCCGGCGATCCCGCCTCCGCGGCCCTGGACGCCCTCGCCGCCGAACTCGCCGCCCCCGCCCGGGCCAACACCCTCGGCGCGGCACTGCTGCATCTGACCATGCCGGGCGTGCCCGACCTGTACACGGACACCGAGCGCGCCTACCTGGCCCTCGTCGACCCGGACAACCGCCGCCCGCCCACGCTGGACGGCCACGCCGCCGACGGCCTGTCCGCCGAGAAGCTGCTGCTCACCCGGGCGGCGCTGCGGCTGCGCCGGGACCATCCGGACTGGTTCGGCCCCGGGAGCCGCTACACCCCGCTGATCGCCGCGGGCCCGGCGGCGGAGCACTGCGTGGCGTTCCTCCGTACGTCCCGTGCGTCCGGTGACGGTGGCGCGATCACCGTCGCCACCCGCCTCTCCCGGCGCCTGGCGGAGGCGGGCGGCTGGGGCGCCCGCGCCCGGCTGCCCCTGCCCCCGGGCCGCTGGCGGGACCTGCTGACCGACCGCACGACCGAGGGCCCGGCCCCGCTCGCCGCCCTGCTGGACCGGCTCCCGGTGGCCCTCCTGGTCCGGACCTGACCGGGGGCCGGGCGCGTTCGCGTCCTGAAGCATTTACAGTCACACCCCCGCGCGCTACGTTCACCAAGCAACTGGGAGCGCTCCCATACCGACGGTTCCTGACCCGATCACGTCGAAGGGAAGACCAGCGCAATGGCTCGACGATTACTGGCCCCCGCACGCCCCCCACACCCGCCGGGCGGCTCCCGCGCCCGCCGATACGCCCTGCTGGTACTGCTCTCCGTACTGCCCGCCCTGGGCCTGGTGTTCACCTCCTCAGGCAGCGCCTCCGCCCACGGCGCGCCCATGATGCCGGGCAGCCGCACCTATCTGTGCTGGAAGTACAGCCTGTCCAGCACCGGTGAGGTCAAGCCGGCCAACCCGGCCTGCAAGGCCGCGTTCGACAAGAGCGGCGCGACCCCGTTCTACAACTGGTTCGCCGTGCTCCGCTCGGACGGCGCGGGCCGCACCAAGGGCTTCATCCCCGACGGCAAGCTGTGCAGCGGCGCAGCCACCGTCTACGACTTCTCCGGCTTCGACCTGGGCAGCAAGGACTGGCCGGTGACCCATCTGACCTCCGGCAAGACGATGCAGTTCTCGTACAACGCCTGGGCCGCGCACCCGGGTTCGTTCCGCAGCTACGTCACCAAGAACCCGATCGACCCGACGAAGCCGCTCACCTGGAACGACCTGGAGGACCAGCCGTTCGACACGGTCACCAACCCGCCCCAGTCCGGCCCGGTCGGCACGGTCGACGGCAAGTACACGTGGAACGCCACCCTGCCCTCGGGCAAGAGCGGGCGCCACATCATCTACACCGTCTGGACCCGCTCGGACAGCCAGGAGACCTTCTACAGCTGCTCCGACGTCGTCTTCGACGGCGGCAACGGCGAAGTGACGGTCCCCGGCGCCAGCTCCGGCGGCAGTGACCCCACCGACCCGCCCACCGCCAAGTGCACCGCGGCCCAGAAGACCACCAGCACCTGGAACGGTGGTTACCAGGCCGAGGTGACGGTGACCAACACCGGCGCCACGCCCCTCTCCTCGTGGATGGTCGACTGGACCCTGCCCGCCGGACAGCGGGTCGACAGCGCCTGGAACGGCAAGTTGACCACCAGCGGTACGGCGGTCTCGGTCACCAACGCCGACTGGAACGGCTCGTTGGCCGCCGGGGCCTCGACCACCTTCGGCTACGCCGCCAGCGGCGGCTCCCCGGACACCGCGGCCGCCCCGATCTGCATGGTGCACTGACGTCCCCGAGAGTGCCCCTGATCCGCTCCTCGATCCGTCAGGCGCACCTCACCCAGCCGGTCTGCCGCCCCCGTCCCCTCCGGTCGGCAGACCGGCGCCGCGGTTCTCCGGGGGCGGCCTGTGACACGCCCCATGACGCAACCCGCGAGCAACGAAATCCACCCGCGCCGTTCAGATAGCATGATCTGATTCACGAAGAGCGCCCTTATCGCCCGCCCTTCACTGGAAAGCCACGCCATCCAGCACAAAGAGTGACCCCGTAAACCAAACCACCAACAAAGCGGCCAAACCATTGATACCTATAGCATCGCGGGTGTTTTCGCGAATAAACCGCATACCTGCCCTCGCCGCGCGGCGTCGACCACGGGCGGTGCTGTGGGCGGTGGCGGGTCTGGTGACCCTCGGGTTCCTCATCGGGCTGGAGATCACCGCGCGCCACTACGACCTGCCGGGGCCGGTCTCCAATCAGGTGCGCGAGGTGGTGTTCGCGCCCAAGTCGGGATTCCTGCTCTACGCCGGTATGGCGTTGATGATGGTGGTGCTCACCTGGCGGGAACGGTTCATCGCGATGGGTGCCGCGATCGGCATCGATCTCGTCTTCGTGCTGGCGCGATGGGCACTCGGCATCAAGGTGACCGACGGCCATCCCTTCGGCAACGGCGCGCTGTGGGTGATGCTGGGGTGCGCGGTCGTCGCCGTCGTACGGCGCACGGGCCGGGAGCGTGCCCTGCTGCTGAAGGGCGTCGCGCTGGGGCTGCTGCTGGTGGCGGGGCGTAAGACCGGGGACACCTGGCTGCTCATCACGGCGAAGACCCGCCCGGCGGTGCTCGATCCGTATCTGGCGACCGCCGATCACGCGCTGGGCAATCCGTCGTGGCTGGCGGGCCGGGCCGTCGAGGCCATCGGCCCGATCGGCGCCCATGTGCTCGACTACGTCTACATTCAGCTGCCGGTGGCCGCGGTCATCGTCACGCTGTACCAGATGCGCAACGTGGCGGCCGAGCGCCGCTTTCCGAGCCACCATCTGGTGCGCACCTTCCTGGCCATCGGCCTGCTCGGGCCCGCCGTTTACATGATCTTCCCGGTGGTCGGGCCGGTCTTCGCCTACGGCCCCGGGGCGTTCGGCACCGGCGGCGAGGAGTGGAACCTGGCCAGCCTGTGGCCGCACACGCCCCCGCCGATCGGCGTCCCCCATCCGATGTCCTTCGATACGGTCACCCCTCGCAACTGCATGCCGAGCCTGCACACGGCATGGGCCACCGCAATCTTCATCCATTCCCGCAAGGGCCCGCGAATTCTCCGGTTCGCGGGCACGTTCTGGCTGGTGGCCACGCTCAGCGCGACCCTGGGATTCGGCTACCACTACGGCGTGGACCTCATCGCCGGTGTGGTGTTCGCCCTCACGATCGAGGCCGCGCTGCGCTCGTTCGCGTACGGCTGGGACCGGTCGGGAATCCAACTGGTCGCCCACGGCACGGCGGTCTTCGCCGCGCTCCTGGTGGCGTATCGCTACCTGCCGCTGGAGATGGCCCGCCACCCCTGGGTGTTCGGCCCGCTCCTCCTGCTCGCGATGGGCTCCGTGATCCACCGCTACGTACGGGCCACCCAGCTGTGGGACCCCAAGGCCGCACCCGCACTCCAACCGGAACCGGAACCGCAACCCGAACTGGCCTGAGTCAGCAGGGTGACGAAGGCGGCCGCCGCGCCCGAGAGGCGGACCCGGGAGAAGGCCGTCACCTCGCGGCGCCACGGTGGGTCCAGGGGCAGGGTCGCACAGTCCTGCCGGGCCGCCACGTGCGCGGGCGCGATGAGGACGCCGACCCCGGCGGCGGCCATGGCGACCGCCGTCGAGCTGTGCTCGGTGTCCACGGCGGTACGCGGCGTGAATCCGGCCCGTTCGCAGGCCAGGTCGAGGAAGCGGCGGCCCTCGACCACCGGTTCCAGCGCGCAGCGCACCCAGTCACGGTCGGCCAGGTCCATGAGGCCGACGACGGGCCGCCCGGCCAGTGGGTCGTCCGGCCAGTGGGTCGTCCGGGGCCACGACGACCACCACTTCCTCCTCGCCCAGGGACACCACGGGCCCCGTCCACCCCTTCGGCCGGTGGCCGACCGCGAGGTCCGCGACGCCGTGTTCCATGGCGTCGCGCAGTTCCTCGCCGGTGGCGTACTCGTGCAGTACCAGGCGCATCCCCGGGCGTTCGCGCCGCCAGCGGGCGAAGAGCCCGGGGAGGGCGCCGACGGCGAGGGCGTGCAGCGTCGCGAGGTGCAGTTCGCCGCCCTCCGCCCCGGCGGCGGCGTGCGCGGCGCGCCAGGCACGTCCGGCGCTGCGCACCGCCAGCTCGGCGTGCGGCAGGAAGGCGCGCCCCATGGGGGTGAGTCGCGCGCCGCGCGGCAGCCGCTCCAGCAGCGGGCCCCCGGCTTCCCGTTCCAGGGCCTTCATCTGGTGGGAGAGCGCGGACTGGGTGACGCCCAGCAGCTCGGCGGCGCGGGTGAAGGACGCCTCCTCGACGACGGTCACCAGGTATTCCCTCTGACGCAGGCTCATGCGCCCCCTGGCATGAAGATTGTTCACGGCACCGGCGGCTACAGCACGGCGCTGCGCGCCGCCGCCCTGGGCCTGCGGGTCGTCCTCGCCGAGCGGGATCTGATCGGCGGGACCTGTCTGCACCGCGGCTGCGTTCCCAGCAAGGCGATGCTGCACGCGGCGGAGCTGGTCGACGGTATCGCCGAGGCGCGCGAGCGCTGGGGTGTGAAGGCCACGCTGGACGCGGTGGACTCCGTGGTGACCAGCGACGACGCGCTGTTCGCGCCCGGCCTCCCGGCGTCCGTCCTGGTGCTGGGCGGGGGCGCCATCGGGGTCGAGTACGCCTCGCTGCACCGCTCCATGGGGGCGCGGGTGGTGCTGGTCGAGGCCGCGGACCGGCTGCTGCCGCTGGAGGACGCCGACGTCAGCCGCCATCTGACCCGCGGTCTGAAGAAGCGCGGCGTGGAGGTGCTGGCCGGGGCCCGGTTGGAGGGCGCCGAACGTGACGAGGACGGGGTGCGCGCGACCGTCCGTACGGCGCGCGGCGAGGTGCGCGAGCTGGACGTCGAACGGCTGCTGATCGCCGTCGGCCGCGCGCCGGTGACCGACGGGCTGGACCTGGCCGCCGCCGGGATCGCCACCGACGGGCGCGGCTTCCTCGCGCCCGCCGACTGGTCGCGGCTGGAGACGGCGGTGCCGGGCGTCCACGCCGTGGGCGACGTACTGCCCCCGCCGTCGCCGGGGCTGGCGCACGCGTCGTTCGCGGAGGGTCTGCTGGTGGCCGAGACGCTGGCGGGCGGCTCGCCCCGGCCGGTGGACTACGACGCGGCGCCGCGCGTCACGTATTCGAGCCCGCAGACGGCCTCGGTGGGGCTTTCGGAGGCCGAGGCCCTGGACCGTACGGGCGGCGAGGCCGTCGCCAACACCATGCCGCTGACCGCCGTCGCCAAGGGCATGGTGCACGGGCAGGGCGGGATGGTGAAGGTGGTGGCCGAACGGCCGGGCGGTCGCGTCCTCGGCGTCCATCTGGTGGGCCCGCACGTCTCCGAGATGATCGCCGAGAGCCAGCTCGTCGTCGGCTGGGACGCCGAACCGGCCGATGTGGCGCAGCACATCCATCCGCATCCCACCCTCTCGGAGGCGGTGGGCGAGGCATATCTGACGCTGGCCGGGCGGGGGTTGCACCAGCGGTGACGGAAATGGCGTGGACAGGGGAGCGCCCGCGTCCTTAGGGTGCGCATCACGCCCGTGAGACGAGGAAGGAGGCGCCGAGCCATGAAGACGTTCGTCATTCCGCGCTCCCGCCCCTTCCCTTCAGGGCGTACCCCCGTCTGATCAGGCATCCGACCGGGAGCGCAGACCTCCTGGAAGGAATCCCATGACCGATCTGGTCATCCGCGCGCTCGCCGAGAGCGACGCGCATCTGTTCCACACCCTGGACGACTCCGCGCTCGTCGGCCGGGGCCGCTTCGGGCATACCTACGCCACCGTCGGCCGGGGCGGCGAATACCGGCCCGAGTGGACGTGGGTGGCGCTGCGCGGGGAGCGGGTCGTGGCCCGTGCCGCGTGGTGGGGCGGGCCGGACGACACCGCGCCCGTCGCGCTGGACTGGTTCGACTTCGCCGAGGGCGAGGCCGAGGCCGCCGCCGAGCTGCTGCGCACCGCGCCCCTGCGCGCCGAGTACTGCCTGCTGGCGCCGCCCGGCTGGCGCGACCGGCCCGAGGAGAGCGCGGCGGTGCGGGCGCGGGTCGACGCGGCCGTGGCGGGCGGGCTCAACCCCCTGGTCGAGCGCTACCGCTACGAGTGGACGCCCGCGCTCGGGCTGCCGGAGCGGCCGGGGCGGCTGGAGTTCCGGCCGGAGCCCGACGACACGGTGATCGCCGACGTGATGCGCCGTGTCCACCAGGGCACGCTGGACGCGCACGACCGGCGGCTCATCGCCGAGGGCGGCATCGAGGCCGCGGTCGCCGAGAACCTGAGGGAGTTCCACTGGTACCCGTCGCCCCGCGACTGGTGGCGCCTGGCGTGGACGCCGGGCGGGGAGGTCGTCGGCATCCAGGTGCCCGCGCACAATCCGGCCGGGCCGTGCGTCGGCTTCATCGGGGTCGTCGCCGGGCAGCGCGGTCACGGCTATGCGTACGACCTGCTCGTGGAGTGCACCCACGACCTGGTGGAGCGGGGCGCGACCAGGATCGCCGCCGCGACCGACCAGGGGAACCGGCCGATGGCCGCGCACTTCGTCAAGGCGGGCTACCCGGTCACGCAGGAGCGCATCGACCTCGTCTGAGCCCGAACCGGTGCGGCCCTGCTGCGCGACCGGCGCTCCGTCCCACAGCATGGTCAGGACACGTTCCCCGGGGACGCGGACCATGTGAGGAGACGTCAGTGCTGTTCGAGGTGTGGGCGCCACATGCCGAGCGGGTCGGGCTCCATGTCGTCGCGGGCGGTCAGGGCCGTACGCGTCCCATGGAGCCCGATCCCGCCCGGGACGGCTGGTGGCGGGCCGAGGCCGGGGCGGGGCACGGGACGCGATACGGCTTCGCGCTCGACGGCGGCCCCCCGCTGCCCGATCCGCGCTCCCGCCGCCAGCCGGAAGGGCCGGAGGGGCTGAGCGCGGTGGTGGACCCGGCCCGGTTCGGCTGGGAGCGGGA
Organism: Streptomyces sp. NPDC021115; assembly: GCF_044333065.1. NCBI lineage: Bacteria > Bacillati > Actinomycetota > Actinomycetes > Kitasatosporales > Streptomycetaceae > Streptomyces > Streptomyces sp. NPDC021115. Next base: position 90,035 of record NZ_JBIRQF010000016.1, on the reverse strand, counting down.
GTGGTTCGGGCGGCCGCTGCCGGGCGCGGTGCTGTACGAGCTGCACATCGGGACGTTCACCCCGGAGGGCACCTTCGACGCGGCGGCGGTGCGGCTTCCGCATCTGGCCGGGCTCGGCGTCACGCATGTGGAGCTGATGCCGGTGTGCCCGTTCCCCGGGACGCACGGCTGGGGGTACGACGGGGTCGCGCCGTGGGCCGTGCACGAGCCGTACGGGGGCCCCGAGGGGCTGGCCCGGTTCGTGGCCGCCGCGCACCGGCACGGCCTCGGAGTGGTGTTGGACGTGGTGCACAACCACCTGGGGCCGTCCGGCAACCGGCTGCCGGAGTTCGGGCCGTACTTCACCGACACCCACCACACCCCGTGGGGCGCGGCGGTCAACCTGGACGCGCCCGGCTCCGACGAGGTCCGCGCGTACTTCCTCGGCAGCGCGCTCGCCTGGCTGCGCGACTACCGGCTGGACGGGCTGCGGCTGGACGCCGTGCACGCGCTGCACGACACCCGCGCCCGGCACTTCCTGGCCGAACTGTCCGCCGCGGTGGACGCGCTGGCGGCCGAGACCGGCCGCCCGCTGTTCCTGATCGGCGAGTCGGATCTGAACGACCCGCGCACCACCACCCCGCGCGAGGCGGGCGGCCACGGTCTCCACGCCCAGTGGAACGACGACTTCCACCACGCCCTGCACACCTACCTCACCGGCGAACGGCAGGGCTACTACGCCGACTTCGCCGACTTCGGCGCCGGGGGGCCCGCCGCCCTGGCGAAGACGCTGAGCGGCGGCTTCTTCCACGACGGTACGTACTCGTCCTTCCGCGGCCGCCGCCACGGCGGCCCGCTGCACCCGCCCGCCACCCCGGCGCACCGGCTCCTCGGCTACGCCCAGACGCACGACCAGGTGGGGAACCGCGCGACCGGCGACCGGCTGTCCGCCCGGCTCTCCCCCGGGCTGCTGGCCTGCGCGGCGGCGGTCGTGCTGTGCGCGCCGTTCACGCCGATGCTCTTCATGGGCGAGGAGTGGGGCGCGGCCACACCCTGGCAGTACTTCACCGACCACCGGGACCCGGAGCTGGCGGAGGCCGTACGGCGCGGCCGCCGCCGCGAGTTCGCCGCCCACGGCTGGGCGGAGGCGGACATCCCCGACCCCCAGGATCCGGCGACCCGGCTGCGGTCCTGCCTGGACTGGACGGAGCCGGACCGGGAGCCGCACCGGGCACTGCTGGACTGGCACCGGCGGCTGATCGCGCTGCGCCGCGCCGAGCCCGCCCTGACCGACCCCGCCTGGTCGTGCACCCCGCTGACCACGGGGCCTGACGGCTGCTTCGGCTTCCGGCGCGGCCCGCTGCACATCCTCGTCAACCCGCACGACCGCCCGGCGGACGCCCGGCCGGAGCCGGGCCCCGCCGGGGTCACCGAGGTGGTCGCCGCGTGGCAGCCGGTCGAGCCTCCGGGCCCGGACGGCACGGTGTGGCTGCCGCCGGAGACGGCGGCCGTGCTGCGGTCGACTTGAGCGCTCAGCCCTCCTGGGGGGCGAGCCGCAGCGAGATGGAGTTGATGCAGTACCGCTGGTCGGTCGGGGTCGGATAGCCCTCGCCCGCGAAGACATGGCCGAGGTGCGAACCGCAGCGGGAGCACCGCACCTCGGTGCGGACCATGCCGTGCGAGCGGTCGTCGATCAGCTCCACGGCGGACGAGTCCGCCGGGTCGTAGAAGGACGGCCAGCCGCAGTGGCTCTCGAACTTCGTCTCGGAGCGGAACAGCTCCGCGCCGCACGCCCGGCACGCGTAGACGCCGGTGGTCTTGGTGTCGGTGTATTCACCGGTGAAGGGGCGCTCGGTGCCCGCCTCGCGCAGGACGTGGTACTCCTGCGGGGTCAGCTCCGTGCGCCACTGCTCATCCGGCTTGTCGATCTCGTACGCCATGGACGGGACCCTCCTCAGCTCTCCGGCCTCAGCTCTCCGTGCTCTTCAGACGGGCGAGGATCTCCGGACCGAGGTCGGTGACATCGCCTGCGCCCATGGTGAGAACAAGGTCACCGGGCTTGGCCATTCCGGCGATCAGGCCGGGGATCGCGGACCGGTCGTGCTCGGCGGTCACGTCCGCGCCCTTGCGGGCGGCCGCGTCGATCACCAGGTCGCTGGTGATGCCGGGGACCGGGTCCTCGCGGGCCGGGTAGATGTCGAGGACGACGGAGGCGTCGGCCAGCGCCAGCGCCTCGCCCAGCTCGGCGCCCAGCTCCTGGGTACGGCTGAACAGATGCGGCTGGAAGACCACCAGGACCCGGCCCTCCCCCGCGCCCCCGCGGATCGCCTCCAGATCGGCGGCGATCTCGGTGGGGTGGTGCGCGTACGAGTCGATGACCTGCACCCCGGCCGCGGTGCCCTTGAGCTGGAGGCGCCGCTTGACGCCGGTGTACGAGGCGATCGCGGGGGCGAGGTCGCGGGCGGGGACGTCGAGGGCGGCGCCCGCGGTGAGCGCGGCGACGGCGTTGTGGGCGTAGTGCTTGCCGGGCACGGAGACGGTGAAGGTGATCTCGCCCCCGCCCAGGGTCTCCGCGAGCCGGACGGTGACCTCGCTGGTCAGCCCGTGCGGGACGACGCTCAGGACCGTCACGTCCGCGTCGTCGGCCTCGCCGTAGGTGAGCACCCGCAGGCCGTCGTGGCCCGCGACCTCGGCGGTCAGCTCGCGGGCCCCGGGGTGGTCGGCGGAGATCACCAGGGTGCCGCCGGGGCGGACGCGCTCCACGAAGGTCCGGAACGAGTCGTAGATCTCGTCCATGGAGGCGTAGTTGGCGTGGTGGTCCAGCTCCACGTTGAGGATGATCGCGACCTCGGGCGCGTACTTGTGGAAGCTGCGGTCGCTTTCATCCGCCTCCGCGACGAAGATCTCGCCGCCGCCGTGCTCGGCGCTGGAGCCCGGCGCGTCCAGGTCCCCGCCGATCACGTACGACGGGTCGAGGCCGAGGGTGCGCAGCGAGACGGCGAGCATCGAGGTCGTGGTCGTCTTGCCGTGCGTACCGGCGACCGCGATCGGACGGTGGGGGTCCATCAGGGCGGCCAGCGCGTCGGAGCGGTGCACGACGGGGATGCCGCGCTCGCGCGCCGTGACCAGTTCGAGGTTGTCGGCGCGGATGGCGCTGGAGATCACGACGCTGGTGGCGTCGGGCGCGACGTTCCCGGCGGCGTGGCCGAGGTGCACGGTCGCACCCAGCTCGCGCAGCGCCGCCACGATCGGGGAGTCGTTGGTGTCACTGCCCGCGACCCGTGCGCCGCGCTGCACGAGGACCTTCGCGACGCCCGACATCCCGGCGCCGCCGATGCCGATGAAATGCGGACGGTCCAGCGCGTCGGGGGCAATGCCGGCCGGTGCCATGTACGGGTCTCCCCTGGGTGAGCGGTTCTGTCGGTACTGTCGGCCCGATTCTCGCACCCCGCCGCGTCCCTTCCGCACGCCTCCCGTACGGCGCTCAGCCGCCCGTGGTGGCCTGCCCCTCGTCGACCTCGTCGTCCGTGTGCGAGAAGAGCTTCAGCACCGGGACGCCGACCTTGTGGCGGGCCCGGGAGGCCCAGTCGCGGTGGAAGAACTCCTCCACGAAGTGCGGCGCGGTCAGGACGATCACCTCGTCGGCCCCGGTCTCCTCCACCACGCCGCGCAGGACGTCCAGCGGGCGCCGCTGCACGACGTGGCCGCGGGCCTCGCTGCCCGCCGCGCGCAGGGCAGCCACCGAGTGGCTGAGCGCCCGCTCGGCGGGCTCCAGCGCCGCGCTGCCCTCCGGCTCCTCGCCCTCCTGGGCGGCCTGCTCCAGCTCGCCGAGGGCGATGTCGTCGATGGCGCGGAGCAGCCGGTCCTTGCTGCCGCGGGGCTGCATCAGCACGACGAAGGAGACCTGGTCGTCGCCGTGCAGGGTGGTGACGAACTCCACGTCGGCGGCGGTCAGCGGCTTTTCGATCATCAAAATGCTCGTGAACACGACGTGCGCCCTTCTCGTTCTTCGAGGAAGCGATGGAAGCGATGGAAGCGATGGGAATGCGGTTCGTTTATCGCAGAACTATGGGTAAATCCGACGGTAGCGGGTGAAAAGGAAACCGGCGTCCTCCAGCACGGAAGCGAGAGCGAACCGTTCCGGTTCCACGGCCAGCGGCCCGTTCGAGATCCGTGCCGCATCGCCCCCGACCATGAGCGGGGCGACCGCCAGGCACAGCTCGTCCAGTACCCCGGCGGTCACGAACTGCGCCAGCAGCCGGGGGCCGCCCTCGGTCAGCAGCCGGGTGTGGCCCAGCTCGGCGAGCGCCGCGGGGATCGCCCCCACGTCGACCCGCCCCGAGGGCCCGGACCCCGCGCGCACCACCCGGACCCCGGCCGCCGTGGCCGCCGCGACCCGGTCCTCCGCGGCCTGCGCGCCGGTGATCACCACGGTCGGCACCAGCGGCTCGGTGAACAGCGGCAGTGAGAAGTCCAGCTCCAGGCTCGCGCTGACCACGGCGATCGCGGGCGCCGGGGGCTGGCCGAGCGCCGCCCTGCGCTCGGCGAAGGCCTCCCGGGCGCGGGCGGGCCGGTAGCCCTCCTGGCGTACGGTCTCGGCGCCGACCACGACCGCGTCGGCGAGCCCGCGCAGCACCCCGAAGATCCGCATGTCGGTCTCGGAGGACAGCGGCTGCGAACGGCCGTCGTGGTGGGCGGCGCCGTCCAGCGAGGACACCATGTTGGCCCGCAGATACGCCCCCGAGGCGCTCTGCGGCCGCTCCGGATAGGCGTACGCGCCGGCCAGCTCGTCGAGCCCCCACTCGCGGTCGGTGGCGGCGGAGGGCTCCGCGGCTGGGGCTCCGGTCGGCGCGGGCGGTTCGGCGGACGATTCGGCGTACGGGTCGGTGGCCAAGGGGAACAGGCGTCGCATGGCCGCAGTGTGACATGGCTCCCTCCGGGACGGTCCTCCAGGGAAAAGCGACTACCCTGGACATCCGTGTCTGCACCAACCACCACTTCCGGCTCGGCAGGCTCCATAGCCGCCGAAGCCCCCGTCGCCCTCACCGCACGCGCGCCCCAGGTGCCCGCCGAGCGCCTGGTGGCCGAGATGGTGCCGCCGCCCCGGTTCGCCACGGTGAGCTTCGACAACTACATCCCGGACCGCAATCAGCCCAGCCAGGCCGAGGCCGTCACCGTGCTGCGCGGCTTCGCCGAGCGGCTGGACGGCGGCGGAGCGGGCGCGGGCGGCAAGGGCGCCCGCAGACACTGGTTCCGCCGGGCGGCCAAGCCCGCCGTCCCCAGCGGCCCGCGCGGGGTGTACCTCGACGGCGGCTACGGCGTCGGCAAGACCCACCTCCTGGCCTCCCTGTGGCACGCCACCCCGGCGGCGCCCGAGCGGAAGGCGTTCGGGACGTTCGTGGAGCTGACGAACCTGGTCGGCGCGCTCGGCTTCCAGCAGACGGTGAAGACCCTGAGCGATCACCGGCTGCTGTGCATCGACGAATTCGAGCTGGACGACCCGGGCGACACCGTCCTCGTCTCGTCCCTGCTGGGCAAGCTGGTCGAGGCGGGCGTGGCGCTCGCCGCGACGTCCAACACCCTCCCCGGCAAGCTCGGCGAGGGCCGGTTCGCGGCGGCCGACTTCCTCCGCGAGATCCAGGGGCTGTCCGCCCACTTCCGGCCGGTGCGCATCGACGGCGAGGACTACCGCCACCGCGGGCTGCCCGAGGCCCCCGCGCCGCACGCCGACGAGGCGGTCACCCGCGCCGCCAAGCGCACGCCCGGTGCCTCCCTGGACGCCTTCCCCGCCCTGCTGGAGCACCTGTCCCAGGTGCATCCGAGCCGCTACGGCGCGATGTGCGACGGCATCCAGGCCGTCTGCCTGACCGGCGTCGGCCCGGTGCCGGACCAGTCGACCGCGCTGCGGCTGGTGGTGCTGGCGGACCGGCTCTACGACCGCGAGGTGCCGGTGCTGGCCTCGGGGGTGCCGTTCGACCAGCTCTTCAGCGAGGAGATGCTGAACGGCGGCTACCGCAAGAAGTACTTCCGGGCGATATCCCGGCTCACCGCGCTCGCCCGCGACGCGCGGCAACTGGCCGAGGCGTAGGCCGGAAGCCGGAGCCCGGGGAGCCGGAGTCCGGGGAGCATCGGCGCGCGCCGCGTTGATCGGATGGTTCCCGGGCGCCCCGGGCGCGTGATACACACGTGCGGTCATCTTTCCTGTCCGCCAGCAGGGAGTTACCGCATGTCAGCGACACGACGTCAGATCCTGGGCCGTACCGGTGCGCTGGGCGCCTCCATCGCCTTCACCGGCAGCATCCAGGAACTCTTCGCCGGTACGGCCACGGCCGACGCACCAGAGGGGGCGCCCCCGTCGGGGCGCGGCGGCTACGGACCGCTCGTGCCCGACCCGGACGGCCTGCTCGACCTCCCCGAGGGCTTCCGCTACCGCGTGCTGTCCCGCGAGGGCGACGCGCTGCGCTCCGGTGAGGGCAGGGTTCCCAGCCACTGCGACGGCATGGCCGCCTTCCCGGGCAGCGCGAGCGGCCGACCGGCCCGTACGCATCTGGTCCGCAACCACGAGAACCGCAAGGACGCCGCGATCCGCGTCCCCGCCGTCAAGGGCCTCACCTACGACCCGATGGGCATGGGCGGCTGCACCGCCCTCGCGCTCGACTCCACGAACCGCGTGCTGTCGGAGCGGGTCGCCATCGCCGGTACGGCCGTCAACTGCGCGGGCGGCCCCACCCCCTGGCACACGTGGCTGACCTGTGAGGAGACCGAGGACAAGGCGGGGACGAACGGCTACACCAAGGACCACGGGTTCATCTTCGAGGTCGACCCGTACGATCCGCGCCGCACCGGCGCCGTACCGCTCACCGCCATGGGCCGCTTCCAGCACGAGGCGATCGCGGTCGACCCGCGCAGCGGGGTCGTCTACGAGACCGAGGACGCCTTCGAAAGGCCCTTCGGGCTCTTCTACCGCTTTCTGCCGCGTAAACCCCTCGGCGGCACCGGATCGCTGCGCGCGGGCGGAAAGCTCCAGGCCCTGCGGGTGCCGGGGGTGGCCGACCTGTCCACCGTGCAGGAGCCGGGGACGTCCTTCAGCGGCATCGAGTGGGTGACCGTGCCCGATCCGCTCGCGGCGGAAACCCCCATCCGCTTCCAGGACTTCGGCCCGGGCGGCATCACCCACGCCCAGAAGCTGGAGGGCTGCTACTGGGGTGGGACCTCCGTCTACTTCGTCTCCAGCTTCGCCAGGAGCGCGGACGGCTCCGCCGCCGACCACTTCGGCCAGATCTGGCGCTACGACCCGCAGCGGCACCGGCTCACCCTGGTGATCGTCTTCGGCCCGGACACGGATGTGCAGCTGCCCGGCGAATCACCGGACAACATCACGCTCGCGCCCAGCGGCGGGCTGATGGTCTGCGAGGACGGCGAGGGCGCGCAGCACGTCTACGGGCTGACCCGGCGCGGCGAGGTCTATCCGATGGCGCGCGGACGGCAGAACATCGGCACCGAGGACAAGCCCGAGTGGGGTGAGTTCGCGGGCGTCACCTTCGCCCCGGACCGCCGGACGATGTACGTGAACTGCTACACCCCGGGCACCACCTTCGCGATCACCGGCCCCTGGCAGCACTGAGGGTCTGACGGCCCGCTATCCCGAGCACGCGGTGCGCTGTGCCTCCTGCCATGCGCAGACCGGGCACAGCGTCACCCCCGGCTGTGTCGCGGGGTGCTCGGTGGGCTCGCCGCACAGCACGCAGTCGGCGTAGGCGGTCGTACGGTCCGCAGGGTCCGTTGGGTCCGTTGGGTCTGTAGGGGCGTCCATGGCCCCGAGCGTATGCCGTCACTGCCGACGCGAGCTGAGCGCGCACGCGATCGCCGTCGCCCCGGCGGCGATCGCGGCGGTCACGGCGAGGGGCAGCAGCGGCATGCTCACGGTGCCGGTGCGCGAGCCGTTGACCAGCCCCGCCACGGCGGCGTTCGCGGGCGAGGCGCCGATCACCGACACCAGCAGGGCGGCGAGCGCGGTCGAGAGGACGGCCCAGCCGGGGCGGCGCAGCAACGGCCGGTTGCACAGCGCGCCGACGGCCGTGCCCAGCAGCGCGCAGGCGAGCGCCGCCAGCAGCCCGGCGACGGTCGCCGCGCCCACGGGCACCTCGACCCGCCCGTCCGCGCTGCGCGGATCGCCGACCAGCGCGACGAACGCCGTCCCCGCGCCCCCGAGGACGACCGCCGCCCCCAGCGCGGTCAGCACCCCGGCCAGATGTACCCGCCCGGGACTCCGCGCGGCGGCCGCGCAGGCCCGCGCCGCGTCGGGCTCGTTGGTGACGCACACCCGCACCAGCCAGGCGGCGATGGGCAGCACCCCGGCGGCGGCGAACCCGAAGGAGTCGAGGATCGGCTGCCCGGCCTGCACCCCGATGCCCATGAACGCGACATAGAGCAGGAGCGGCGGCAGCCACCGCTGCGAACGGACCAGCAGCGCGGCCTGATACCGCAACAGGGCGATCATGAGCCCTCCGGATCAGCGGGTACGTCGGCCACGGCGCGGATGTGCCAGGGCGGCCGTGCGGTGAGGAGCGCCCGCAGCAGCTCGTCGGAGTCAGCGGCCCCGACCGTGAACCGCGCGACCCGCGGTTCCCCGTCCGGTGCGGGGGCGGGCTCGTACCGCGGCGCGCCGGGAAGGTTCGCGGGAAGGGCCGCGCCCGGCGGGCGTTCGGCCTCGACGCGGACGCGCGGCCCGACGGGCGGCTTCGGCGGAGGCCCGGACGTCGGCCCCGGCAGCGGCCCGGACGTCGGCCCCGGCACCGGCTCCAGACGGGCTTCCGCCACCCGGAACACCGCGTCCGGCGCCCCGGCCAGCCGGCGCGGATCGTGGTCCACGAAGACGACCGCGGCACCGCCCGCGACCCGCTCGGCGACCGCCTCGTCCAGGATTCCGCGCGCGGTCCGGTCGAGGCCGGTCCACGCCTCGTCGAGGACGAGCAGCGCGGGGTCGGCCAGCAGCGCCTGGGCGACGGCGACCTTCTGGCTGGTGCCCTTGGACAGCTCGGCGAGCGGCGCGGCCGCGTAACTGTCGGCCCCGAACCGCTCCAGCCACTCCCCCGCCCCGCGCGCCGCCTCGGCCCGGCCCAGGCCGTGGATCCGGCCCAGGTGGGTGAGGTAGCCGAGGACGGAGAAGGGCAGTTCGGCCGGGAACCGCTCGGGTACGTACGCCGTACGCGGGCGGCCGGTGATCCGGCCGGAGGTGGGGGCGTCGATCCCGGCGAGCAGCCGCAGCAGGGTGGATTTTCCGCTGCCGTTCGTCCCCTCCACGCGGGTCAGCGAACCCGGCGGCACCTCGAGATCGACGCCGCGCAGCACCCAGGGCCCGGCCAGGCCGTAACGGCGCCCGACTCCTCGCAGTCTCATGCCGGTTGAGCATAGGCACTCGGGCGGCGGCCCGCCGCCGCTGTCGGCGGGTGCTGGCAGACTGGAGCGATGACCAGCTCAGACGCCATCCCCCGCAGCAGTCCGTTCCGGCACGCGGAGACGGACCGGGACGCGGCGCCGCAGTTCGTGCTGCCCCTGGTGGTGCGGATAGAGAAGACCGCGCCCCCGGCCCGTACGGACGCCCTGGAGACGGCGGCGCGGGCGGTGCTGGTGCTGCTGTCGGACGAGCGGTCGACGGCGGAGGACGGCGAGTGGGCCGAGGCCGTACGGGACTGGCAGGACGCGCGCATCCGCAAGGTCGTAAGGCGGGCGCGCGGCGCGGAGTGGCGGCGGGCCCAGACGCTGCCGGGCATCACCCTGACGGGCTCCTCGGCGGCCGAGGTGCGGGTCTTCCCACCGGTGCCGCTGGACGGCTGGCCCAAGGAACTGGCCAAGCTCCAGGTCTCCGGCACCGACCTGGACGACCCCACGCCCCCGCCCCCGCCGGACCCGTCCGGACCGGTGCTGTGGCTGAACCCCGGGGTGGAGATGTCGGCGGGCAAGGCGATGGCCCAGGCCGGACACGGCGCGCAGCTGGCGTGGTGGGAGCTGGACGACGCACAGCGGGCGGCATGGCGCGAGGCCGGTTTCCCGCTGGCGGTGCGGGTGGCGACGACCGACCGGTGGCGCACCCTCACCGCCGGCGGCCTGCCGGTCGTCCGGGACGCGGGCTTCACCGAGATCGCCCCGGGTTCCTGCACGGTAGTAGCGGACCACCCGGCCCTGCGTCGGCCGTAAGCCCCGCGAGGCCACGCCCCGACTGCGCGCCGCCGCAACGCCCGGCAGCGCGCCCCCACCCAACTCGACCACCGCCGACCAGTGGCCCGCTGGTGCGGGACCGGGCCAGGCGCGGCGCTACCGGCGGCAGCCCGTCCGTGGCCAGACGGCGGACCTGGCTGCGGCGGCTCGGGGCGGCGGGTTACCCGTCCAGGGCGCGTCACCATCCGGTAGGCCGCCGAAGGCGCCGTGAGCGGCCTCGGGGGGGGCGGACGGGCCGCCGCCGTATTGGGCGCTCGGTGCCGTGAGCACCGACTGCGGCCGGGGGCCGGGGGCGGGCCGCCCGGCCCCCGGCCCTGCGGATCAGGCGCGGCGGCGCTTGCGGATCGCGCGGGTCACCACCGGCGGCAGCACGTCCGCGGCCAGGCGGCGGACCTGGCTGGGGCGGCGCGGGGCCGAGGTGGAGGACGGGGTGGCGGGGGTCTGGGACGCCTTCGGGGCGGGGGCGTCGTCGGCGTAGCGGGACCGCGGCGCCGCCGGATTCTTCGGCTTGCCGGAGAACCGCAGCACCCGACTGCCCGCGATCTCCTGCCGGCTCAAGTGCATCCCGCGGCGCCACCCCTCGTCCGCGAGCATCTCCTCCTGAATCGGCTCGGGGTCGCCCCACATGCCGTAGAGCTTCTGGGTGGTCAGGCAGATGGGCCGCAGTCCGCGGTTGAAGACGGCCTCCCACGCGGCGGCGGCGACGCCGGGGGTGTGCTCGGAGCGGAAGTCGTCGAGCACGACGATGCCGCCGGGCAGCAGGACGTCGCGCGCGGCGCCGATGTCGCCCTCCACGTGCTCGTACAGGTGCGAGGCGTCGACGTGGACGAAGCGGCAGGTGTCGTCGTCCACGAGGCTGGGCACGATCGAGGTCGTGCCCTGGAGGATCTGGGGCAGCTCGTCGTGGAACGCCAGGTAGTTCTGCTCGAAGGCGGTGCGGGTGAGGGTGGAGTACGACTTCCGCGCCTCCGCCGCGTTGTTCTCGTCCGGCGCGTCCTCCGCGTCGAAGAGGTCGCAGACCGTGTAGGTCTCACCGGCCCGCAGGTACGCGGCGGTGAAGATGGCGCTCTTGCCCATGTAGGCGCCCATCTCCAGGAGGTCGCCGCGCTCCCCCAGGCGCTCCTGGCGCCTCAGAAAGAAGTCGAACAGCACTTGGTCAAGGCTGGGGAACCACCCCTTGACGTCATTGAGGCTGCGGGGGCGCTGCGCTGCTTCGGCGGTGGTGGCCGTCATGGTGCTCTCTGTTCCTCGGAGGCGGTCGGGAGAGACGTGAATCGCGGGCCACGCTGGCAGTGGCAGGCAACGCCGGGACGTCACGGTTGTGTGTTTTATGTGACCGGAACCCCGGGCGACCGGGCGGGCACAGGGGGTCAGCGGCCGGAAGGCGTCCGGAACGAGGTCTTACGCACCGATGACGGCACGGCGCGGACACGGGCCCGGCGGCCCGTGAACGCCTAGCGTCGGGCCATGCGCGTACTGGTCACCGGAGGCGCGGGCTTCATCGGCTCGCACGTCGTCACCGCTCTCACCGCCCGCGGCCATGAGCCGGTCGTCCTCGATGCCCTGCTGCCCGCCGCCCATCCGGCGGCGCCGCGGCGGTCCGGCGCCGCCGAGTGGATCCACGCCGATGTGCGGGACCGGGCGGCGGTGACGGAGGCGCTGCGCGGGGTGGACGCGGTCTGCCATCAGGCGGCGATGGTCGGCCTCGGCAAGGACTTCGCCGACGCCCCGGACTACGTCGGCTGCAACGACCTGGGCACGGCGGTGCTGCTGGCTGCCATGGCGGAGCGCGGGGTGCGCTCGCTGGTGCTGGCCGGGTCGATGGTGGTGTACGGGGAGGGACGTTACGACTGCCCCCGGCACGGCCGGGTGCGCCCGGGCCCGCGCGCCGAGGCCGACCTGGCCGCGGGCCGGTTCGAGCCCGGCTGCCCGGACTGCGGCACTCCGCTGCGCCCTGGCCTGGTCGACGAGGACGCACCGGCCGACCCGCGCAACGTCTACGCCGCCACGAAGCTGGCGCAGGAGCTTCTGGCGGCGGCGTGGGCGCGGGCGGTGGACGGCCGCGCGGTCTCGCTGCGCTACCACAACGTGTACGGGCCCGGCATGCCGCGCGACACCCCCTACGCGGGCGTCGCCTCCTTCTTCCGCTCGGCCCTCGCGCGCGGCGAGGCGCCCACGGTGTACGAGGACGGCGGGCAGCGCCGCGACTTCGTCCACGTACGGGATGTCGCCTCGGCCAACACCGCCGCGCTGGAGGCGGTCGCCGGCTCAGTGCCTGCGGGCGCCCTGACGGCGTACAACACCGGCAGCGACGACCCCCATACGGTGGGCGAGACGGCCGAGGCGCTGGCGGCGGCCTGCGGCGGGCCCGCGCCGGTGGTGACGGGCGCGTACCGGCTGGGCGACGTACGGCACATCACGGCCTCGTCGCACCGGCTCCGCGAACAGCTGGGCTGGCGGCCCGCGGTTCCGTTCGCCGAGGGCATGGCCGAGTTCGCCCACGCACCCCAGCGGGCGGCGGCCACCCCGGAGCCGGGCCCGCGGCCACGCACGGCCGACGGGCCGCCGGGGTCCCCGCCCGACCCGGGCGCGACCCCGGCTCCCGCAGGGCGACCGGCGAGCGCATAGCCGCGCCCGGGCACCACGACGGCTGCCGGGGGCGCCCGGGGCCTCGGCTCCGGCGCGGCCGGGGCTCCGCGCCGGGGCCGGGCCGCGGCAAGGCCCCCCAGCAGAACCGGGACCGTGAGACCGCCCGGGCGGGGCTACGCCCGGGCGGGGCTACGCCCGGGCGGCGGGCAGGCGGACCTCGAAGCGGCAGCCGCCGTCCACGTTCGTCACGGCCGTGTGGCCGTGGTGGGCCTCGACGATGCCGCGGACGATGGCGAGGCCGAGCCCGGCGCCCGCCGGGGGCGTGCGGGCGTGGGTGCCGCGCCAGCCGGTGTCGAACACGCGCGGAAGATCCTCCTCCGGTATGCCGCCGCAGCCGTCCGTGACGGACAGCACGACGGTGTCGGCCTCGCGCCGGGCGGCCACGGCGACCGTGCCGTCGGCGGGGGTGCGGCGGATGGCGTTGATGAGGAGGTTGCCGAGGACGCGGGTCATCTCCTTCCCGTCGACCTCGACCGGGATGGGGTCCACGGGATCGCCGATCAGCTGGACGCCCAGCTGGCGGGCGAGCGGGTCGGCGCCCGCGAGGGCGTCGCCGACCAGGTCGTAGACGGAGATCCGGGTGGGGGCGAGCGACAGCGCCCCGGCGTGGATGCGGGAGAGTTCGAAGAGGTCGCCGACCATCGTGTTGAGCCGCTCCACCTCGGTGCGGATCTGGCGGTGGTAGCGGTCCGGGTCCTCCACCACGCCGTCCTCCAGCGCCTCGGACATGGCCCGCAGCCCGGCCAGCGGGGTGCGCAGATCGTGCGAGATCCAGGCGACCAGCTCGCGGCGGGAGGACTCCAGGGCCCGTTCGCGCTCCCGGGACTCGGCCAGCTTGGCGCTGGTCGCGGCCAGCTCGCGGCCGAGTTCGGCGAGTTCGGCGGTGGCCGCGCCGCCGGGGGCGGCGAAGCTGCCGCCATCGCCGAAGGAGCGGGCGGCGAGGGTCAGTTCGTGGCTGCGGGCCACCACCCAGCGGCCCAGCAGCAGCGCGGTGGCCAGGGACACCACCGCGGCCATGGCGCAGACGGTGGTGACGACCGTCAGGTCGTGCGTGGACAGGAACATCGCCCAGGCGACGGCGAGCGTCCCGGCGAGCATGGCCGTCACGGCGACGGCCGCCACGACGGCGAGGGACACGACGACGGACCTGCCGCGCAGCACCCGCAGGGCGAGCGCGCCGAACAGCCCGGCCGCGGCGGCGCCGAGGAACGCGAACAGGGCCATCAGCAGGACGTCACGCACGGCGGTCGGGCTCCCCCGTAGAAGCCGTGACGTCCGGCGCGTCCGGCGCGTCGAACCGGTAGCCCACGCCCCAGACGGTCTGGATGAGGCGCGGCGCGGCCGGGTCGTCCTCGATCTTTCCGCGCAGCCGCCGCACATGGACGGTGACGGTGGACAGATCGCCGAAGTCCCAGCCCCAGACCTCCCGCATCAGCTCCTCGCGGGTGCAGGCGAGCCCGGGGTGGCGCAGCAGGAAGGCCAGCAGGTCGAACTCGCGGAGGGTGAGGGCCAGCTCCCGGCCGTCCTTGGTGGCGCGGCGGGCCATCGGATCGAGGGTGATCCCGGCGCGGCGCAGCGGGGTGCCCGTCGCGGCGCGTCCGGCGCGTTCGGCGGGGGCGGCGGAGGCGCGCGGTCCGGTACGGCCGCGGCGCAGCACGGACTCCACCCGCAGCACCAGCTCGCGCGGGCTGAACGGCTTGGTGACGTAGTCATCCGCGCCGATCTCGAGACCGAGGATCCGGTCGTCCTCGTCGCCGCGCGCGGTCAGCATGATCACGGGCACCGGGCCCTTGGCTCGGAGCGTGCGGCACACGTCCAGACCGTCCATGCCGGGCAGCATGAGGTCGAGGACGACCAGGTCGGGCCACTGGGCGTCGGCGCGGGCGAGCGCGCCGGGGCCGTCGGCCGCCCGGTCGACGGTGAAACCGGCGCGGGTGAGGTACCCGGCGACGACCTCGGCGACGGTCGGATCGTCGTCCACGACGAGCACGCGGCCGGGGGGTGGGGTCTGCTGCATGCCGTCCAGCCTGGCACCCGACCGGGTGGACCGTCCCGCCCTCGACCAGCGCGGAGCGGCGACGTCCGTGTTTCGTAAGGACCTGAAGTCCGGAATGCGGCTTTTCCGTTCGTAGGGTGGGCCGGGTGACAGACTCGACCGCTCCTCGTGCGGACGTCGTCCTTCCGTGTCTGGACGAGGCCGCCGCCCTCCCCTGGGTGCTGGAACGCATCCCCGCCGGCTGGCGCGCCATCGTCGTCGACAACGGTTCGACGGACGGCTCGGCCGCGATCGCCCGCTCCCTCGGCGCCACCGTCGTCCATGAGCCCCGCCGTGGCTTCGGCGCCGCCTGCCACGCCGGACTGCTGGCCGCCGACGCCGACGTGGTGTGCTTCTGCGACTGCGACGCCTCGCTCGACCCCGGGCTGCTGACGGGCTTCGTAACGAGCGTCGCCGACGGCGAAGCCGACCTCGTCCTGGGGCGCCGCCGCCCTGGGGAGCGCGGCGCCTGGCCCGTGCACGCCCGGCTCGGCAACGCCGCCCTGTCCCGGATGGTGCGGCGGCGCACCGGGGCCGCGCTGCACGACCTCGGCCCCCTGCGAGCCGCCCGGCGCGAACCGCTGCTGGCCCTGGGCCTCACCGACCGCCGCAATGGCTATCCGCTCCAGATGGTCGTGCGGGCCGCCGACGCGGGCTGGCGGATCGAGGAGCGCGATGTGCCGTACCGGCCGCGGACCGGGAAGTCGAAGGTCACCGGCACGTGGCGGGGCACCTGGCACGCGGTGCGCGACATGCGGGCCGTCCTGCGCCAGCCGCCGCCCGCGGCCGCCTCCCCCGGCGACCGCGCGGGGGCCGCCCGGTGAGCCCGGAATCCACGGTGCTGGTCATCGCCAAGGAGCCCGTGGCCGGGCGGGTGAAGACCCGGCTCACTCCCCCGTACACCCCGGCGGAGGCGGCGGCGCTGGCCGAGGCCGCCCTCGGGGACACCCTGCACGCCGTGCTCGGGATGCCCGCCCGGCGCAGGGTGCTGGCGCTCGCCGGGCGGCCGGGGCCCTGGCTGCCGCCGGGCATCGAGGTCGTGCCGCAGGGCGGCGGCGGCCTGGACGAGCGGCTGGCGGCGGCCTTCGCCGGATGCCAGGGACCCACGCTGCTCATCGGCATGGACACCCCGCAGGTCACCCCCGCCCTGCTGGCGCCCGCGCTGGGCAGGGGCGGCTGGCGGGACTGCGACGCCTGGTTCGGCCCCGCCGCCGACGGCGGCTTCTGGGCCCTGGGCCTGGCGGACCCTGACCCGGAGTTACTGCGCGGAGTGCCGATGTCCACCCCCACCACCGGTGCCGCACAGCGCCGCCGCCTCACGGACGCGGGGCTGCGGGTGCGCGAACTGCCCGTGCTGCGCGACGTCGACACGGCGGACGACGCGACGTGGGTGGCGGCCCTCGCCCCGGGCACCCGGTTCGCCCGCACCCTCGCCGCGCTGTCCCGGGCCGCCACCCGATGAGCGGGGCGATACGCGAAGACGCGGGCGGCGCCGCCACCACCGTGCCCTGGCGCGCCGACCCCTATACGCGGGCGCTGAGCGCGGGCCGGGGCCCGCTGTTCCTGCGCCGCGCGGACGGCTGGCTGCTGCCGCTGGAGGTCGAGCGCTGGTGCGCGGCCGCCGACGCGGCGGACCGCACCGTGCTGCGCCGCTGCCAGGGGCCCGTGCTCGACATCGGCTGCGGCCCCGGGCGACTGGTGGCCGCGCTCGCCCCGTACGGCCGCCGCTGCCTCGGCATCGACGTCAGCCGGGCGGCGGTCGCCCGTACCGTCCGCACCGGCGGCCCGGCCCTGTGCCGCTCGGTGTTCGAGCCGCTGCCGGACGAGGGACGCTGGGGCACGGCGCTGCTGCTCGACGGCAACATCGGCATCGGCGGCGACCCGCGGGCCCTGCTGGCGCGCGTGGCGCAACTCCTCGCGCCCGAGGGGCTGCTGATCGTCGAGGCGGCAGCGGCCGATGTCGACGAACGGGTCCGGGTGCGGGTGGACGACGGACGCGGCCGGGTCGGCACGGCGTTCCCCTGGGCCCGGGTGGGCGCCCCCGCGCTGCTGCGCCACGCCGGTGCGGCGGGCTGGACCGCCGTGGAGCGCTGGACGGCCAGGGGCCGCGAGTTCATGACCCTGCGCCGCGCCGCTCTGCCCGGGCCCGCCGCGCCGCCGAACCCGCCCTGACGCACAGCCACAGCGCGGAGACGGCGAACAGCCCGGCGGTGATCAGCAGCCAGCGCGGCAGGAAGACATCGGCGGACAGCCCGGTCGAGCGCTCGTAGCGGCTCGCTTGCGTCCCCGCGATCAGCGGGAACCACACCAGCAGCAACAACCCGGAGACGAAGGCGGGCACCCGCACATGGTTGACGTACGCGGCGGGCGCCGGGACCGCCCGCTGGAGGGCCCGGTCGGCGAGCCCGTACAGCGGCAGCAGCACCAGGTCGTGCAGGAGGGCCGCACCGACGATCCACAGCAGGATGCCGAGCCAGTCGCCGCGCAGCAGCCGCACCCCCGCGTAGCCGGTGAGCACGAAGGAGCCGAGCAGCAGGAGCAGTTGGAGCGGCGAGTCGCCGTACCGCCACGGGAACCTCATGCGGTCTCCCCGAAGCTCAGCCGGGCGACCCACTTGGTGTTGTGCACGCCCGGGGCGCCCGGGACGATGACGCGCGCCGGGTAGCCGTGGTCCGGGGACAGGTCCGCGCCGTTGACACGCAGGGCGAGCAGGGAGCGCGGATCGCGCACCTGGTTGTCACGCAGTACGGCCGAGCGGAACGAGCCGTGCCGTTGGAGCGAGGCGACGAAGACGTCCGGCGGCCGCTCGCCCGCGCCGACCAGCCCGGCGAGGTCGGACAGCCGCACCCCCTCCCACCGCTGGTCGGGGGTGGACCAGCCCTCGACGCAGGCGATCGGCAGCGCCGCCGTGTGGCGCGGCAGCCGCAGCAGCTGCTCCCGGGTCAGGACGACCTCGCGGCCCGGGCCGCGCACCACCAGCCGCCAGCCGGGGCCGATGTCGCGGGCGCGGATGCCGACGGCCGCGGCGGTCTTGTTGATCTGGAAGCCGTTCGGCCCCCGGCCCGGCTCCCGGCCGTGCGGGGCGAGCAGCGCGGTCTTCCGCAGCGGCCCGTCGAGGCTCTGCCCGGCCGTCACGACCAGCAGCGCGGCCGAGCCGGTGCCCACCATCGCGAGCGCGCCCCGCCGCGACATGGTGGGCGGGGCGGGGTCGGGGCTGACCAGACCGGTCTCGTCGGGCGGTTCCGGCCGGGTCCCGGAGACGGGGTTGCGCAGCTCCGCCCGCAGGTCACGGCCGCGCAGCGCGCGCACCATGCGCGGGAACCGGAGCGTCACATGGACGGCGAACGCGCCCATGAAGATCCAGGCACCGTAGAAGTGCAGCGGGTAGAAGGACCCGGGGAAGACGTACTCCAGCTGGACGTTGAGCACCCCGGTCACGAACTCGAACAGCCCGCCGCCGACCAGCGCGAGCAGCGACAGCCGCTCCAGACCGTGCCCGAGGGACCGCACCGGCGGCCGTTCGAACAGCTTGGGGACGACGGACCACAGCTTGGCCAGCAGCACCGGGACCAGCACGATGCCGAGCGTGACGTGCACCCCCTGGGTGACGCGGTACAGCCAGGCGGGGTGGGTCGGCCAGGAGAAGAGGTAGAAGCCGAGCAGCCCCTTGTCCGGCGTCTGGTCGTTGACCGGGGACAGATCCGGGTTGTACGCGGCGTACGACAGCAACCCGGTGACGAACAGCACCGGAATCCCGAACAGCAGGACCAGACCGAAGACGGACGTCAGCCAGGGGCCGCGCAAGGGGCTTCGCCAAACGGATGGACGGTGGCTCATGGCATGACCGTAGGGCCGCCGGACCCGTCGTCAGGGGCTCCGACGCATGACGAAACGCTGACGTCGTCCTCGCCCGCCCCTCCGCGGCGCGGGGATCTGACGGTTCGGTGACGTGACCGCGCCACAACCGCCGATCCGGCAGGTCACCGGCTTAGCGTGAGGCCGTGAAGCTCCCCCTCCGCATCGATGACCCGACCCTTCGCCCTCCGGACGGCGATGAGCGGACCGGCCGCCGCCGCGATGTGCTCGCCGCCTGCGCCGCGGCGCTCCTCTTCGCCGTCGCGGCCGCCGTCGGCACCCTGATCCAGCGGACCGCCCACACCCTGTACGTCGACTGGGCGCCGCTGTACGCCGACTGGCTGCCCCACGCGGGCCCCGGCACGCCCGGCGCCGTGGCCATCGCGGTGGCAGTCGTCGGCTACGGCCCGCGGCTCGCGGCGACGCTGCCGTGGCGGCGGCTGCTGTGGGCGGGCTGGGCGGCGGCGCTGGCCTGGACCTGGGCGCTGGCGCTCGTCGACGGCTGGGGGCGGGGCGTGGCCGAGCGGCTGACGCAGCGGCACGAGTATCTGCGCGGCATCGACCGCTTCCACGACATCGGCGCCGCGCTCCGCGGCTTCACCGGTCACATCCTGCTCACCCAGCCCGACTACTGGCCCGCGCACATCGCCGGGCATCCGCCGGGCGCCGTGCTCACGTTCGTCGGGCTGGACCGCCTGGGGCTCGGCGGCGGCGGATGGGCGGGGGCGTTCTGCATCACCGCCGGCAGCTCGGCGGTGGCCGCCGTCCTGGTCACGCTGCGCGCGCTGGGCCAGGAGCGGGCGGCGCGCACCGCCGCGCCGTTCCTCGTGCTGGCCCCGGCCGCGGTGTGGGTGGGGGCGTCGGCGGACGGCTACTTCACGGCGGTCGCGGCCTGGGGGCTGGCGCTGCTCGCGCTGGCGGCGAGCCGTACGGCCCGGGCGCCGGGCGCCGTCGCGCTGGCCGCCGGGCTGCTGCTCGGCCTCACCGCGTACCTGTCGTACGGGCTCACGCTCATGGCGCTGCCCGCAGCGGCCGTACTGCTCCTCGCCCGTACGGTACGGCCGCTGCCGTACGCGCTGGCCGGGGCGGCGGCGGTGGCGGGAGCGTTCACCCTGGCCGGTTTCGTCTGGTGGGAGGGGTACGAGCTGCTGGTCCAGCGCTACTACCAGGGAGTCGCGGCGGACCGCCCGTACGGCTACTGGGTGTGGGCCAACCTGGCCTGCACGGCGATCGCGGCCGGTCTCGCCTCCGTCGCGGGTGTCCGCCGGGCCGTGGGGGCCGCGCCGGGGGTGGCACGGCGGCTGCGCCACGGGGACGGCGGCGCGGCGGACGGGCTCGTGGTGCTCGTCCTCGCCGCGCTGCTCGCGCTGGCGACCGCCGATCTGTCGGGGATGAGCAAGGCCGAGACGGAGCGCATCTGGCTGCCGTTCGTGCTCTGGCTGCTGCCGTCCGCCGCGCTGCTGCCCGCCCGTGACCTGCGCGTCTGGCTGGCGGCGCAGGCGGGTCTCGCGCTGCTGGCCAACCATCTGCTGCTGACCGGTTGGTGAGTCACGGCCCATGAGTGGCCGATGTGAAGAGCAGGTGATACTTCTGTGATACTGAGCGGGGGCACACAACTGAACCGTTGCCAGGGGGCGGGACCCGTTGAAGGCGTTGAAGACCTTGAAGGCATCGAAGTCCTTGAAGGCGTTGAAAGCATTATCGGCGCGGAACGCCTACGGCGTGGCCGCTCCCCTGGGCGCGCTCGCGGCGGTCGCCGTGGTCGTGGCGCTGCTCATCGCCCTGACCTCGCCCGGTGATACGACCGGCGCGGCGGTGGACGGCAGCGTCCAGGCCGCCGCGCCCGTGCCGCGGGCGGACAAGGTCCCCAGGGGCACCAAGAAGAAGAACAAATACGCCGACTGGGACGGCAAGGTGAAGGTGATCGGGGACGGCTCCACGTCCTACACCGGCCCCCAGCCGAACCAGTTGAAGATCGAGAAACTGAAGCCGGGCCAGAAGCCCCCGCAGTTCGTGGTCTTCTCCTGGGACGGCGCGCTGGAGAACGGCGATCATCTCTTCTCCCGCTTCCGCCAGGTCGCCAAGGAATCCAACGCCACGATGACGTTCTTCCTCAGCGGCATGTATCTGCTGCCCAAGTACAAGAGCGACCTCTACCGGCCGCCGATGCACAAAGAGGGCTCGGCCGCCATATCCTTCCCCACCGACGGGCACATACGCGAGACGCTGGAGCAGCTGCGCGGCGCATGGCTGGACGGAAATGAGATCGGCTCGCACTTCAACGGGCATTTCTGCGGCTCGAAGGGCGGCGGCGAGTGGACCTCCCAGCAGTGGAAGAGCGAGACCGAGCAGGCGTACTCGTTCGTGGAGCACTGGAAGACCAATACGGGATTCACCGACATCAAGCCGCTGCCCTTCGACTACGACGAGGAACTGGTCGGCGGCCGCGCCCCCTGTCTCGAAGGCCAGAAGAACCTGATCCCGGTCATCAAGAAGATGGGCTGGCGCTACGACGCGAGCTCCCCGGGCGACTTCCAGATATGGCCGTCCAAAATCGACGGCATATGGAACTTCCCGCTTCAGCTGGTGCCGTATCCGGAGAGCGAGAAGCAGGTCCTCTCGATGGACTTCAACTTCCTCTACAACCAGTCCGGTGACAGCACCGACGGCGATCCGGCGAAGTACGCCGAATGGGAGCGGCTGACCCGCGACGGCTATCTGAACGGCTTCGAGCGCGCCTACAACGGAAGCCGGGCGCCGCTGTTCATCGGCAATCACTTCGAGACCTGGAACGGGGGCATCTATATGCAGGCCATCGAGGACGTGATGCGCAGCGTGTGCACCCGCCAGGGCGTGAAGTGCGTTTCGTTCAAGCAGCTTTCCGACTGGCTGGATGCCCAGGACCCGAAGGTGCTGGACAAGCTGCGGATGCTCGACCCGGCGGAATCGCCCGACTGGTCGACGTACACCAAGTAGGGACACACCGGGAAACAAAGAGCCCGGCCCGGCGCGTTCCCCTCGAACGCACCGGGCCGGGCTTGTGTCTGCCTTCTCGCTACTTCTTTCCGGCACCCGCCATGTAATGCGTCCAGATGTCCAGCGGATAGGTGTCGCTCGCCTTTCCGGTGGCGTCCCCGCCCATTCCCTTGAGCGGCAGCAATTCCTGCGTCTTGGGGTCCACCCGGGACAGCGAGACGGCCGTGGACACCTGGTCGGTGTAGCCCACGAACCAGGACGAGGTGCCGTCCTGCGCCGTGCCCGTCTTGCCCGCCGCGCCGGGCCCCACCGCGGCCGCGGCCTGTCCGGTGCCGCTCTGGACGGCGCCGTGCAGCGCGTCGTCCACCTGCGCCGCCACCTGGGCGCTGAACGCCTGCTTGGCGCGGTCCTTGCGCAGGGCGAACTTCTCGCCGTTACGGGTCAGTCCGCTCACCGAGTACGGCGGCACATGGGTGCCGTTCGCGGTGAACGTCGCGTAGGCGCTGGCCATCCGGATCGAGCTGGGGGTCGCGGTGCCGAGCGAGAACATCGGCACCCGCGCGCCGAAGCTGCTGGGCAGCAGCCCCGCGTCGATGGACGCCTGGCGGACCCGGTCGAGGCCGACGTCCATGCCGAGCTGCATCATCGGGGTGTTGATGGACTGCACGACGGCCTGGCGCAGGCTGACCTGCCCATAGGACTGGTCGCCGTCGTTCTCGCCGCGCACGATCTTGCCGCCGCGGTCCCAGTAGGGCCCCTCGGGGGTCTTCACGGCGACCTTGTTGTTGCCGTCGTAGAGCGTGGTGGGGGCGACGGGCGTGCGCGGGCTGTTCCGGTCCTTGAGCACGCCGTCGCGCAGCGCCGCCGCGTAGACGAAGGGGGTGAAGGCGGTACCGGCCGGGACGGTGGAGGCGTTCGCGTCGTTGAAGCCCTGTTCCAGGTAGCCCGGGCCGCCGTACAGCGCCTCGATGCGGCCCTTGGGCGTCACGGAGGCGGCGCCGATGCGGACGTACCGGTCCTCCTTGCGGTTCTTGGGGTCGAGGCCGTCGCGGGTCTTCTTCACCGAGGCGGCGAGCGCGTTGACCTTCGCCTTCTCGAAGGTGGTGTGTATCTGATAGCCGCCCAGGTCGAAGTCGGCGTCGGAGATCTCGGTATGGGAACTCACATACGCCTTCGCGGTCTCCACCAGATAGCCGACCTGGCCGGTGAGCCCGGCGGGCCGGGGCGCCGGATGGGGCTCGGGGAAGGTGGTGTACTTCGCCCGCTCCGCTTTGGAGAGCTTTCCGATGTCGACCATCCGGTCCAGCACCCATTTCCAGCGGTCCACCGCCCGTTTGTGGTTCTTGGCGCTGAGCGTGGGGTCGAAGGTTCCGGCGCCCTTGAGCAGTGAGGCGAGCATCGCGCCCTCGCTCGCGTTGAGCTTGGAGACGTCCTTGCCGTAGTACGCGTAGGAGGCCCGCTGAATGCCGTAGGTGCCGCGCCCGAACCAACTGGTGTTCAGATAGCGCTCCAGAATCTCCTGCTTGGTCATCCGGTCGTCGAGCTTGATGGCCATGAACATCTCGGTGAGCTTGCGGGAGAACGTCTGGCGCTGATTCAGATAGGCGTTCTTCACATACTGCTGGGTGATGGTCGAGCCGCCCTGGGTCTCACCGCCCGTCACCATCCGGGTCACGGCGCGCATCAGACCGCTCGGGGAGACGCCGCTGTCCGTGTAGAAACTCGCGTTCTCGGCGGCGAGGATCGCCCACTGGACCTTTTCGGGCACCTTGGTCAACGGCACGTCCTGACGGTTGACCGGACCCGTGCGGGCCATCTCGGAGCCGTCGGCCCAGTAGTAGACGTTGTCCTGCTGAGTGGCGAAGTCGTTGAGGTTCTTGGGTATGTCGGTCTGCATGTAGAGAAGGCTCAGGAGTCCGGTCAGGCTCCCGAGGCAGAACACGAAGAGGAGTCCCGTCTGACGCCACGACGGCAGCCACCGCCGCACTCCTCGTCTCCCGGCCCGGGGATAGTCGAGCCGTATCTGGCGGGCCGCCCAGCGACGCATCTGCAACCCACGGCCGGCCGAGGACGGCGGTGGCTTACGGTGTGCGTTACGGCGGTGCTTCCCCATGGCATTGTTGCTGCCCAGCACGTGTGTTCCCCCACGCTCGCTCCGCGCGCGGGCGCGGCACAAAGGTGTGATCTTCCATCCCCCCAGACCACACGACCTTATTCCCCCTTCCGAACATCTGTCGCCACGGGGCACCAAAATTTTGTAACAGTGCCGATATTCCGCAACTCGCGGCCCTGCCAGGGCCGTCGGGGGACTCGGAGGGGCCAGGGGGCGGCGTGAGGAGGGAGGGTAGCGTGATACCCCGAAGCTCAAATGAACCTCTGAACCACAGGCGCCCTGGATTCGTCCTCTCCTCAGAGGGTCATTACCCCGGCAGGTGAGAACGGCAGGAGAAGGGGGAGCCATGACGCGCCTGGGGACCGGAATCGGCTGGCGACCGGAAATCGCCGAGGACATCGCGGGCCTGCCCGGCATCGACTGGGTGGAGGTGGTGGCCGAGAACGTCTGCCCCGGCCATGTGCCGGACGCGCTGCTGCGGCTGCGCGAGCGCGGTACGACGGTGGTTCCGCACGGTGTCTCGCTCGGCCTCGGCGGCGCCGAGCGCCCCGACCCCGAGCGGCTGTCGGCCCTCGCCGAGCGGGTGGAGGCGCTGGGCTCGCCCCTGGTCAGCGAGCACATCGCGTTCGTACGGGCCGGGGGGCCGCGGACCGGGTCGCCCGCTGTCGAGGCCGGGCATCTGCTGCCGGTGCCGCGCACCCGGGACGCGCTGGACGTGCTGTGCGAGAACGTGGCGATCGCCCAGGCGGCGCTGCCGGTGCCGCTCGCGCTGGAGAACATCGCGGCGCTGATCTCCTGGCCGGGCGAGGAGATGACCGAGGGGCAGTTCCTGGCCGAGCTGGTAGAGCGGACCGGCGTCCGGCTGCTCATCGACGTCGCCAACCTGCACACCAACCACGTCAACCGGGGCGAGGACCCGGCCAAGGCGCTGGACGAGCTGCCGACCTCGGCCATCGCGTACGTCCATGTGGCGGGCGGCGTCGAACGGAACGGGGTGTGGCACGACAGCCACGCCCACCCGGTGACGCGGCCGGTGCTCGACGTGCTCGCCGAGCTGTGCGCCCGTACGACGCCACCCGGGGTGCTGCTGGAGCGGGACGAGGACTTCCCGGCGGCCGAGGAGCTGGCGGGCGAGCTGGACGCGATCCGCGCGGTGACAGCGGCGGGTGCGGGCGCCCCCGACGCGGCGCCCGCACCGAAGCGCGAAAGGGAAGAGATACCGGACACCGACGCCGCGCGGGAGCGGCTGGCACGCGCCCAGACCGCGCTGCTGTCGGCGCTCGTCGCGGGCGCCCCGGCGCCGGAGGGCTTCGACCGGGAGCGGCTGGGGGTGCAGAGCCGGGCGCTGATCGCCAAGCGGTCCGGGGTGGTCGCCAAGGTCGCCCCCGAGCTGCCGGAGATCCTGGACGACGGCTACCGCCGGGCGTTCGGGGGTTACGCCGACGGCCGCCCGATGACCGGCGGCTACCGCCACGACGCGATGGCGTTCGTCGAGCATCTGCTGGCGGGCGACGAGGTCCGGGACGCGGCGACGCGGCGACGGCTGACCCTGTGGTGGCAGGAGCGCTCAGGCCCCGCCCCGCTGTCCACGAACCCGCTGGCGCGTTTCGCCCGCCGGGCCCGGCTCGTGCTGAGCGGGGGGTGAGCGGCATGGACGCGCTCGTGATCCTGGTGTACGTGGCGGTGATCGCGTCGTCGGTCTTCGTCATCAGGGGCACCGTACGAACGCGGCGGGCCGCCGCGGGGGCGCCGGACAGCGGCGTGAACGACCTCGTGGAGGCCGCGTTCCTGGCGGGCGGGCCCGGCCGGGTGGCCGACACCGTGATCAGCGAGATGCACACCGACGGCCGGCTGGCGGTCGGCAGGCCCGGGGTGGTCTCGGTGCGTCAGCCGGTCGCCCGCAATCCGGTCGAGAACGCGCTTCTCACGGTGCTCACCCATGCCCCGAACGGCGCCCTGGACCGGCTGCGCCGGGAGCTGATGCGCACCCCGGAGGTGCAGGGGATCGGGGACGAGCTGGCGCGGCGCGGGCTGATGGTGCACCCCGGCGCCCTCCGGTTCTGGCGTAAGGCGGCACGAGCCCAGGTGATCGGCTGCTGGCTGTGCGTCCTCCTGGGCATCCTGGCGAGTTTCGGCCAGGCCGCTGTGGACGGGGTCCCGGTGATCTTCATGATCATTCCGGCGCTGTTCTTCGGCTTCGTGATCGGCGCGAGCTGTGGGCGGCTGGCCAAGGGACGGCTGACCCCCGCCGGAAAGCTCGCCCTGGACGCCTTCCGGCGGAACACCGAGTCGGCCGCCGGGCCGTGGGGCGGGCCCCACGGGCCCTGGTCCGGCGCGTCCGCCACCATGGCGGGGGCCGCGCCCGTCTCGGTCGCCGTGGCGCTGGGCGGCGCGTCCGCCATCGCCGCCGACACGGTACTGCGGGACCAACTGCTGCAAGCGCGGCGGGTGACGGGCGCGGGCGCGTCCCCGGGCGATGGTTCGGGCTCGTCGGGCTTGTCCGACTTCTCCGGCGGCTCGTGGTGCGGCGGGGGTTCCGGCTCAGGTTGCGGCGGTTCGTCGTGCGGGGGCTCGTCGTGCGGTGGCGGTGGCGGTGGTTCCGGTTGCGGCGGGGGCGGGGGCGGTTCGAGCTGTGGTGGCGGAGGCGGCTGCGGCGGGGGCAGCTGACGCCGGGGAGCCGTCACACCACCACGGCGTTCGGCGTGACAACACCGCCACCCGAATCGCGCATTTCGCGAAATCTCTGGCGCGGAACCGGTCGGGTCCAGTAGAACTCGGCCATGTTGTGGGTCCTCTTCCTGCTCGTCGCATGGGGCTCGGCGGTGGTCAGCTGCACCCGCCTGTGCCTCGCCGCGGTCGCGGCCGCCCAGCCGATGGACGCCGGTCCGGAGCGGAACGGACGGACCCTCAGCCTGTACGAGGCGGCGTTCCTGGCAGGCGGGCCGCAGCGGGTGGCCGATCTCGCCCTGGTGGCGATGGCCCGTGAGCGGCGGCTGCTGCTCGCCCATACCGGCTGGGTCACCGTCGTGGATCCGGAGGGCCGAGACGATTTCGAACGCTCGGTCATCGCCGCGACAGGCCCGCAAGGCCAGTCCCCCGTCCCGCCGGTCCGCACCGCGCTGGCCACCGCCGAACCGGTACGGGCGCTGTCCGACCGGTTGGTGACGGCGGGGCTCGCGGTGCCCGCGGGGGCCCGGGCGAACGTGGCGGCGGCCGTCCGGCACGTGCGGCTGGCGTGCTGCGTGGTCCTGCTGACGGGCGCGGTCGCGCTGCTGATGGTGCCGCCCGCGTCGGGTCCCGGGGCGGCGCTGGCGTGGTTCGCGCTGCCGCTGCTCCTCACCGCGAGCTGCCTGGTGATCGCCCGGGTCGAGGTGCATCCGTACTCGCGCTGGGCCTCACCCGCCGGGCAGCGGCTGCTGGGCCGGATCGATGTGCCGCCGCGGCGGCCCGTCGCCCAGCGCGCCGGGGGCGGAGCCGACGCGGAACGCGACGACGGCGAACTGCTCACCGCGCTCGCGGTCCACGGCACCGCCGCCCTGCCCGATCCGGCGCTGCGCGCGGCGCTCAGGGCGCATTGGAGTCATTGACCCGTCCCCCGTGGGGCCCAATGGCCCCGACACCGCGGCCCGGTGCTTTACATGACCAATCCCCGCGCCAAGTATCCCTTTTGTCGCGCGAGGCGCGGAGGGACCGGCTGCGGAGGGATGGCCTGTGAGAGCAGCAGCGCTGTACGGCGTCCTCGGACCGCTGTCCCTGTCCCTGGCCATGACCGCGCTGCTCGCCACCCCCGCCACCGGCAGACCGCTCGCGGCGCCGCCCGCGCGCCCCACCTCGGTGGCCGCCGCCGGGTCCCCGGAGCCGACCGCCCTCATGGCGGCGCCCGCCTGGTCCGCCGCGCCCGCGTCCGCCGCGCCGGTCTCCCCCGCCCTGGCCTCCCCCGTGCTGGCCGTGCCCCGGGGCGGCGCCGCCGAGGCCCGCGGGGTGGCGGTGGCGGCCCGGAAGGCGGCCGACCGCGGCATCACCTTCGGCCACTGCCCGGACTCCGAGGAGCTGTCCTCCGCCCTCCGCTGCGGCACCGTCTCCGTACCGCTGGACTACGCGCGGCCGCACGGCAGGCACATCCGTCTCACCGTCAGCCGGGTCCGGGCCACCGGACCTGAGGCCCGGCGGCAGGGCGCGCTGGTCTACAACCCGGGCGGACCGGGCGCGTCCAGCATGACGTTCCCCGAGTACGCCGCCGAGGACGCCTTCCACAAGACGGCCGCGGTCTACGACTTCGTCGGATACGCACCCCGCGGAGTCGGCCGCTCCGCCCTGGTGTCCTGCCAGCGTCCTTCGGACTACGCCACCGCGCCGACCAGCTCCCCGCAGCACCCCTCCGCCGCGTACAAGCGGGGGATGGTGGCGCGGGCGCGCGCGTACGCCCGGGGCTGTGCGCGCCGTACGGGGTCGGCCCTGCGGCACATCACCACGCTCAACAACGCCCGCGACCTCGATGTGCTGCGCGCCGCGCTCGGCGAGAAGCGGCTCACCTTCGTGGGCGCCTCGTACGGCACGTACTACGGGGCCGTGTACGCGACGCTCTTCCCGCGCCACGTGCGCCGCATGGTGTTCGACAGCGTGGTCAACCCCGGCCCCTGGCAGATCTGGTACCGCAACAACCTCGACCAGTCGGTGGCCTTCGAGCGGCGCTGGGCGGACTGGCGCCGCTGGGCGGCCCGGCACCACGCCGTCTACCACCTCGGCACCACCCCCGCCCGGGTGCTCGCCGCGTACCGGAAGGCGGTCCACCGCCTGGCGCGGGAACCGGCGGGCGGCCGCGTCGGCACCGGGGAGCTCCAGGACGCGTTCGTGCGGACGGGCTACAACGACGCCTACTGGGACCCCAGTGCCCATGCCCTCGCCGCCTATCTGCGCGGCGATTCGCGGCCGCTGATCGCGCTGGCCGCGTCCGAATCCGGGGACGCGGAGGCCGACGAGAACGGCAAGGCCGTCTACACCGCCGTGGAGTGCAACGACGCGCCCTGGCCGCGCGGCTGGGCGAGCTGGAACCGGGAGAACACCGCCCTCGCGCGCCGCGCCCCCTTCGAGACCTGGGACAACGTGGCGATGAACCTGCCCTGCGCCTACTGGCCGCTGGGGCACGACACCCCCATGGACGTCACCGCCCGGCCGGGGCTGCCGCCGGTGCTGCTGCTGGCCGCCGAACGGGACGCGGCCACGCCGTACGCGGGCGCCAAGGCGCTGTGGCGCAGGCTCCCCACGGCCTCCCTGGTCACCGAGCGGAAGGCCGGTACCCACGGCCTGTGGGGCGGCCCGAACGCCTGCGTCAACCGCAAGGTCGACACGTATCTGCTCACCGGGAAGACCCCGGGCCGGACCGCCTACTGCGCACCGCGCCCGGCACCCGAGCCGCAGCCGGGCCCGGCGCCGGTGCCCGAGTCCGGCAAGCAGCCCGCACGCCCCGGAGACCCGGGAGGCCCCGGGGCGCCCTGGACGCCGTGACGGCCGGGCCCGGTGCCGCTCCGGTGGCCGTCAGGCCAGACCGGCGACCAGCTCGGAGACCGGCTTGCGCCGCCCGGTGTAGAACGGCACCTCCTCGCGCACATGACGGCGCGCCTCGGAGGCGCGCAGATGGCGCATCAGGTCGACGATCCGGTGCAGCTCGTCCGCCTCGAAGGCCAGGATCCACTCGTAGTCGCCGAGGGAGAACGACGCGACGGTGTTGGCGCGCACATCGGGGAAGCCGCGGGCCATCTTGCCGTGGTCCGCGAGCATCGTGCGGCGCTCCTCGTCGGGCAGCAGATACCACTCGTAGGACCGTACGAAGGGGTAGACGCTGACGTAGTCGCGCGCGTGCTCGTCCGCGAGGAACGCGGGGATGTGCGACTTGTTGAACTCCGCCGGGCGGTGCAGCGCCATGTTCGACCAGACCGGCTCCAGGGCGCGGCCGAGCCGGGTGCGGCGGAAGAGGTTGTACGCCTCCTGGAGGGCGTCGGAGGTCTCCGAGTGCCACCAGATCATGACGTCCGCGTCCGCCCGCAGCCCGGAGAGGTCATAGGTGCCGCGCACGGTGACGTCCTTCGCGGCGAGCTGCGCGAACAGCTGCTCGACCTCGTCGGCGTAGCCGGTGCGGTCCTCCGGCAGCACATCGCGCAGCCGGAACACCGACCACAGGGTGTAGCGGATGACCTCGTTGAGGTCCTTGGCCTTCTTCCCGGCGTTGGGGGCCTTCGGAGACGGGATGGTCTCGGGCGTTTCCGGGGTCTCGGGAGCAGCAGCAGTCATGGCCCTATTCTCGCTCTCCGCCATCCGCGCCCGCCGCCAGGGTCGCCGTGAGCGGCTCAGGGGGTGTCTTGCCGATCATGCCGGGCTGATCGGCAAGACACCCCCTAGCAGTTCGTCGGCGGCCGTGCGGGCGGATCCGACGCACGCCGGGATGCCGACACCGTCGTAGACCGCGCCGCACACCCGCAGCCCGGGCAGCTTGGCGACCTCCGTGCGGATCCGGGCGACCCGGTCGAGATGGCCGACCGGGTACTGGGGCAGCCCGCCGTCCCAGCGGGTCACCCGGGTCGCCACCGGCTTGGCGGCGAGGCCGGTCGCCGCGCCCAGATCGGCGAGCGACATCCCCACCAGATCGGCGTCGTCGCGCTTCAGATGCTCCTCGTCCTCGAACCGCCCGATCGAGGTACGCAGCACGAAGAGATCGGGGGCGGCGTCGCGGAGCCAGCCCCATTTGCGGCTGGAGAACGTGGCCGCCTTGATCGTGTGCCCGTCGACCGGCGGGACCAGGAAGCCGCTGCCCTCGGCGAGCGACGCCACGTCGGCACGGCGGAAGACCATGGTGATCAGCGCCATCGAGGCGTAGTCGACGGTGGCCAGCTCGGCGGAGGCGGCCGGGGAGTCGGCCGCCAGCAGCCGGGCGGCGGCGGGCGCGGGGGCCGCCATGACGACCGCGTCGGCCCGCAGCACCGTCCCGTCCTCGGTGACGACGGTCCAGCCGTCGGCAGTCCGCCGCAGCTCCCGTACGGGCGCGTTCGTACGGATCTCGCCGCCCGCGGCCCGTACGGCGTCGGCCACCGCGAGCGGCAGCCGCCCGATGCCGCCGTCGATGCCCGTGAACACCGGCCCGCCCTGCCGCTGGGCCGCCCGCTCTGTCAGCTCCCGGACCCCCTCGGCCAGCGGGCGGCCCGCGCGGGCCAGTTCGAAGAGGGTGGGCACGGCGGCCCGCATCGAGGTGCGGTACACATCGCCCGCGTACACCCCGCCGAGCAGCGGCTCGACCAGCCGGTCCACGACCTCCCGGCCGAGCCGGGCGGCGATGAACCCACCGAGCGCCACGTCCCCGCCGACCGGCGTGGGCGGCAGCTCCGCGTCGCGCGCGATGCGCTCCAGCCCCTCGTCCGAGATCACCCCGGACGCGGCGAGCGGCGCGAGATCGCCGGGCACGCCCATCACATGGCCCTTGGGCATCGGCCGCAGTGCGCCGCGCGTCCACAGGGAGGCGGACGCGGTCGCGGGCGGCTGAAGGCGCTCGCCGAGGCCGACGGCGCGCGCCAGCTCCACCCCCTCCGGGCGCCGGGCGAGCATCGACTCGGCACCCAGGTCGACGGATACGCCCTCGATCTCGCCCGCGCACAGCTTGCCGCCCAGCCGCCCCGACGCCTCCAGCACGGTCACCCGCGCCCCGCCGGTCCGCAGCCGGTGGGCGGCCGCGAGGCCCGAGATCCCGCCGCCGATGACGACGGCGTGGCCGGTGTGCCCGGGGGGTCGCGGGGAGGTCGCTGCGCTCATGCCCCCACTCTCTCACCCGCCCCCAGCGGGTGATGGGCCGAGGCGGTGGCGAGGTCGGCCTCGATGCGGGCGGCGGCGGTGCGCAGCGCCGGAAGCAGCTCATCGACGGCTGCCTCCGCGCTGCCGCGGCCCGCGTGGGTGGCGATGTTG
Organism: Streptomyces sp. NPDC021115; assembly: GCF_044333065.1. Classification (NCBI taxonomy): domain Bacteria; kingdom Bacillati; phylum Actinomycetota; class Actinomycetes; order Kitasatosporales; family Streptomycetaceae; genus Streptomyces; species Streptomyces sp. NPDC021115. The sequence goes on along the minus strand of NZ_JBIRQF010000016.1, from coordinate 58,263 downwards.
AGCGCGGCCACCACCCGGCGGTCCGCACCCCGGACGGGCACCGCGAGGGACCGCAGCCCCTCCTCCAACTCCTCGTCCACCAGGGCGTATCCGTCCCTCCCGGTCCGCTCCAGGACGCGGGCCAGCTCGGGCACGTCGGTCACGGTGTGCCGGGTCAGCGGCTCGGGGGCGAGCCCGGCGAGATGCGCGGCGCGCCGGTCCGGGTCAAGGCCCGCGAGCAGCACCCGGCCCATGGAGGTGGCGTAGGCGGGGAATCGGGTGCCGATGGTGATGTTGACGCTCATGATCCGCACGGTGGGCACGCGCGCCACATACCGGATGTCGTCGCCGTCGAGGACCGCCAGGGACGCCGACTCGTGGACGGTGCGGACGAGTTCGCGCATATGGGGCTGGGCCAGCTCGGTGAACGACAGGTCGCCCAGCGGTGCGTAGCCCAGCTCCAGCACCCTGGGCAGCGGGCGGAAGGCCCGGCCGTGTCCCTCCGCGTACCCCAGCTCGACGAGGGTGAGCAGGGAGCGGCGCGCGGTGGCCCGGGGCAGCCCGGTGGCCTCGGCGACGGCGGTGAGCGTGAGCCCCTGCCGCGCGGCGCCGCCCTCCTCCCCCGGGGTCCCGAGCGCCCGCAGCACGGTGAGCCCGCGGGCGAGCGACTGGAGATACCCGGCCCCCAGCTCCCGCTTGGCGACCCGAGCCGGATCCTCGGCGCCCGGCCCGGGCCCGGCACCGGGCCCGGCGGCCGAGCCCGCCGTGGCCCGCCCCGGCTGATCGGGCTCGGCGGGGGCGGCCAGCGCCGCCTCCATCGCCGGGAGCTCCGCATACAGCGGGCCCAGCACGGCGGCCCGCAGCGAGGCCACGTCATGGCGGCTGGTGTGGCTGACGACGTTCACCGCGCACGCGGTACGGCCCGAGGCGTCCCGGACGGGGACGGACACCGCCACCAGTCCTGGCTCGATCAGCTGGTCGTCGGCCGCCCAGCCGGTCCTGGCGGCCTCCCGTACGCGCGCCTCGAAGGCGGTGTCCGCCTCGGAGCCGCTGTCCGCGGCGGGCCGGCGGCGCGGCGGAACGGCGGGGAAGGCGGCGTCGAGGGGGTCGGCGGCGCGCCGGGCGCGCCAGGCCGCCCAGGCCCGCTCGTCCCATTCGGCGGCGAAGAGCGCGCCGGGGGCGCAGCGCTCGGCGGGGAGCAGGTCGCCGATGCGGAAGGCGAGGGACATGGTGCGGCGGCGGGTGGCCTGGACGACGAAGCGCGCCCCGTCGCCGTCCGGCACGGCGACCGAGACCGATTCGTCCAGCCCGTCGGCCAGCCGCTCGGCGAACGGACCGAGCGCGTCCGGCAGGCCGCTGGCGGCGAGGTAGGCGTTCCCCAGCTCCATGAGCCGGGCCGCGAGGCTGACGTCGCGCCCGTCGAGCCTTACGTACCCGAGCTGTTCGAGCGTGCCCACGACGCGGTCGACGACGGACCGGGCGAGCCCGGTGCCGCGCACGAGGTCGCCGGGCCGGACCGCGGCCCCTTCCTGGTGCGCGGCCAGCCGGGTCAGCTCGCAGAGCACGGCGAGGCCGCGCTCGAGAGGGCCGACGGGGCCATTGACAGGTGGGGACACCGGACCGAGACTCATCACAGCTCGATTATGAACGAAGTTTCACTCCGCGAACAAGTGGGGATCCTCATCTCACCCGGCCCGGACGACCGGACGAAGGGACGTATCGATGCGCACGACCGTCGGGATCATCGGTGGAGGACCCGCCGGGCTGCTGCTCGCCCGTCTGCTGCATCGTGCGGGGGTGGACTGCGTGGTGCTGGAGAGCCGGGACCGGGCCTATGTCGAGCAGCGGCAGCGGGCCGGAATCCTGGAGCAGGGCACCGTGGACGTGCTGCGGGAGTGCGGCGCGGCCGAGCGCCTGGACCGCGAGGGGCTGCCGCACGAGGGCATCGAGCTGCGCTTCGAGGGCCGCGGCCACCGCATCGACTTCCCCGCGGCGACCGGCGGCAAGTCCGTGACGGTCTACGCCCAGACGGAGATCGTCAAGGATCTGGTCCGGCTCCAGCTCGCCGAGAGCGAGAGTGGGGGCCCTCCGCTGCTGTTCGAGGCCGAGGCGCTGGCGATCGAGAAGGCGGATTCCGAGGCCCCGGTCGTCCGCTTCCGCCACCAGGGCCGCGAGGAGACGCTGAGCTGCGACTTCGTGGCGGGCTGCGACGGGTTCCACGGCATCGCCCGGCGCGCGGTCCCGGCCGACCGGATCCGCACCTTCGAGCGCACCTATCCCTACTCCTGGCTCGGGGTGCTGGCCGATGTGCCGCCCTCCTGCGAGGAGTTGATCTACGCCCGCCATCAGCGCGGCTTCGCGCTGCACAGCATGCGCTCCCCACAGGTCTCCCGGTTGTATCTCCAGGTGCCGAACGGCACCGACCCCGCCGACTGGTCGCATGAGGAGATCTGGGACGAGCTGTCCGTCCGCTTCGCGCTCGACCACAGCGACTGGAGACTGGAGCGCGGCCCGATCACCGCCACGTCGGTGACCCCGATGCGCAGCTTCGTCCAGGAGCCGATGCGTCACGGCCGCCTGTTCCTGGCGGGCGACGCGGCGCACATCGTGCCGCCGACCGGGGCCAAGGGGCTCAATCTCGCCGTCAGCGACGTGGTCACCCTGGCCCGCGCGCTGGCCCAGCACCACACCACGGGCTCGACCGAGCTGCTGGACGGCTATTCCGCGGCCTGCCTCGCCCGGGTGTGGCAGGCCGAGCGCTTCTCGTACTTCATGACGGACACCCTGCACCGGCGCCCGGAGCAGAGCCCGTTCGACGACCGGCTCCAGATCGCCCAGCTGGACCGGATCGCCACCTCCCGCACCGCGTCCGCCGAGCTGGCCGAGAACTACGTCGGCCTCCCGCTGTCATGACGGCCCCGCTGCATCCCGCGGCGGGCCGGCGCCCCGACGCCGGGCGGTCGGTCGCCGGCCGGGTGCTGGCCGTGCTGGACGCGTTCGACGCCTCCCACCGGTCGCTGTCGCTCACCGCCCTCGCCCGGCGCGCCGGGCTGCCGCTGGCCACCGCGCACCGGCTGGTCGCCTCGCTCACCCGCTGGGGCGCCCTGGAGCGCGACACCTCGGGGGCGTACCACATCGGGCTGCGGCTGTGGGAGGTGGCGACGCTGTCGCCGCGCGGGGTCGGGGTGCGCGAGGCGGCGCTGCCGTTCATGGAGGACCTGTACGAGGCCACCCATGAGAACGTGCAACTGGCGGTGCGCGACGGGCTGGAAGTGGTCTATGTCGAGCTGATCTCCGGCCGCTCCGCGGTCCATGTGCGCACCCGGGTCGGCAGCCGCTGGCCGCTGCACGCCACGGGCGTCGGCCTGGTGCTGCTCGCGTACGGGCCGCCGGGGCTGGGCGAGCGGGTGTGCGCCCGGCCGATGCGCCGGTTCACCGAGCGGACCATCCACGATCCGGCGCGGCTGCGGGCCACGCTCGCCGAGGTGCGGCGCACCGGCATCGCGGTGAGCGACCGTCAGATCACCATGGACGGGCTGTCCATCGCCGCCCCGGTGCGGGGTCCGCGCGGGGAGGTGGTGGCGTCGCTCTCGGTGGTGGTCCCGGCCGCCGAGGGGCGGGCGCCGGGGCTGATACCGGCGGTGCGGGTCGCCGCCCACGGCATCTCCCGTACCCTCGCCGCCGCCTGGGATCAAGAGTCACTCGCCGAGGCTTCCGGCTGACGGAAGACCCCGCAGAAGACCCGCTTCCGCCTCTTGCCGGGGGTGCGTTCACGCCACATTCTGTGGGGCACACCGCGCTCCGACCCGGAACACCCGACGCCCGAGGGGGGCGCCCGAAGTGACCACCGAGGACACCGCCACGCGGGAACCGACCGACCGGCGCACCGGCTGGCAGCCGTATCACACGCTGTGGGCCATGCTGCTGGGCGGCTGGCTCTTCTCCTACGCCGACCGCACCCTCACCGGCCCGGTGGTGACCTGGCTGATCGAGAACGACCACAGCATGCTGGGCTCCGCCAGCCATCCGCATGCCCTCGGCGGTCTGATCGGCAGCCTCTTCTTCGCGGGCTACATGCTCACCCAGTTCCCCGGCGGCTATCTCGGGGACCGCTTCGGGCATCGCACGATGCTCGCCGTCTCGCTGCTGTGGGCCGGGGTGGCGACCCTGGCCAGCGGGGTGGTGAGCGGGCTGATCGCGTTCGTCGTGCTGCGGGTGCTGACCGGCCTCGGCGAGGGCGTCTTCTACTCCAACGACCGCTCCCTGATCGCCCAGCGCACCCCGCCGGCGAAGACCAGCTTCGGCATGGGCGTCGCCATCACCGGGCTGTCGATCGGGCTGACGATCGCGACCATCAGCACGCCGTATCTGATCGACTGGGGCGCCCGGGCGTTCGGCCACGAGGACGCCTGGCGGATGCCGTTCCTGGTGCTGGGCGGCGCCACGCTCGCGTTCGGCTGGATCACGGCGGTCTATATGCGCCGCATCGGCGGCCCGCTGAAGGCCACCGGCTCCACGCTGCGGCTGCTGGGGATCTCGGCGGTGCTGTGCGCGGCGGTCATGGCGGTCTATCTGATCGCCGACGGGGCGGGGATGCCGAGCTGGGGCGTGGCCGTCCTGGAGTGCGTGCTCGCGTTCGTCCTGATCGGGGCGATCTTCGCCAGGCGCGGGGCGCGGCTCGGCGCCATCTCCCGCAACCGCAATGTGCTGCTGCTCAGCTTCGCCTTCATCGCGGTCATGTGGAACCTGTGGTTCTTCAGCTTCTGGTCGGTGTCGATCGTCGCCGACGCCGCCCACAGCTCCTTCCAGAACGCGGCGCTGGTCGCGACGTTCAACGCGGGCGCGGGCATCCTCGGCTTCCCCGTCGGGGGCCGGCTGTCGGACGTGGCGAAGGCCCGGGGCTGGGGGCGGCGGCCGCTGCTGATCGCGTTCACCGTGGTCCAGGGCCTGCTGGTGCTGGTCTTCGCGGCCTACCTCCAGGCCCAGGAGAAGCCGTCCCTGCTGGTGATGTCCGTCCTGCTCTTCGTCACCAGCCTGTTCTTCAACGCCCTCCAGCCGATGGCCCACGCCCTGCTGAACGATGTGGTCGACGCCTCCGAGCGCGGCGCCGCCTTCGGCCTGTTCAACCTGGTCGGGGAGATAGGCGCGGTCATCAGCCCGGCGCTCAGCGGCACCCTCTTCGACCACTACGGCAGCTGGACCTCCGCCGTCTACATCGACGGCGCGCTGATGCTCACGAGTGCTGTTCTGTACGTCCTGGTCCGCGAGCCCACCGCCCGCTCGTAGCCTGGCCCATGACGGAGCGGGACATACGGCGGCGAAGGGGCGGATTCGATGGCGGCAGCGCGGCGGATGGTGGTCATCGGGGGCGATGCGGCGGGGATGTCCGCAGCGTCGCAGGCGCGCAGGCTCAAGAAGCGGGGCGAGCTGGAGATCCTGGCCTTCGAGCGCGGCCACTTCACGTCGTACTCGGCCTGCGGCATCCCGTACTGGGCCGGGGGCCTGGTGAACGGCCCCGACGACCTGATCGCCCGCACCCCGGAGGCACACCGCGGGCGCGGCATCGACGTCCGGCTGCGCAGCGAGGTCACCGAGATCGACCTCGCCGGGCAGCGGGTCCGGGTCCGGGAGCTGGACGCGTCCGGCGGCACCGAGCACTGGCACGGCTTCGACGATCTGGTCATCGCCACCGGCGCCCGCCCCCGCCGCCCCGCCATGCCCGGCATCGACGCGCCCGGGGTGCACGGGGTGCAGACCCTGGACGACGGGCAGGCGCTGCTGGAGACCCTGGAGGGCCGCACGGTCGAGCGGGCGGTCGTGGTCGGCGCCGGATACATCGGGGTGGAGATGGCCGAGGCGCTGACCCGCCGCGGCTGCCGGGTCACCGTCCTGGAGCGCGGCGAGCAGCCGATGGCCACCCTCGACCCCGACATGGGGCGGCTGGTGCGCGAGGCGATGACCGGGCTCGGCATCGACACCGTGACCGGCGCGGAGGTCGCCGAGGTGCTGACCGGGGAGGACGGCCGGGTGCGCGGGGTGGCCACCAAGGTCAGCGAATACCCCGCCGAGCTGGTCGTCCTGGGCCTCGGGGTGATCCCCGAGACCCGGCTCGCCGAGGAGGCGGGGCTGCCGCTGGGCGAGTCGGGCGGGCTGCTCACCGACCTGGCCATGCGGGTGCGCGGCCATGCCAACATCTGGGCGGGCGGCGACTGTGTGGAGGTTCTGGACCTGGTCTCCGGCCGCACCCGGCACATCCCGCTGGGCACCCACGCCAACAAGCAGGGTCAGGTCATCGGCACCAACATCGGTGGCGGCTATGCGACGTTCCCCGGTGTGGTCGGCACCGCGGTCAGCAAGGTCTGCGACCTGGAGATCGCCCGCACCGGGCTGCTGGAGGCCCAGGCGGAGGCGGTGGGGCTGCGCTTCCACACCGTCACCGCCGAGTCGACCAGCCGCGCCGGGTACTACCCCGAGGCCCGTCCGATGACGGTGAAGATGCTCGCCGAGCGCCGCACCGGGCGGCTGCTCGGCGTGCAGATCGTCGGCCGGGAGGGCGCGGGCAAGCGCGTGGACAGCGCGGCCGTCGCGCTGACCGCCGGGATGACGGTCGAGCAGGTGGCCGCGCTGGACCTGGGGTACGCCCCGCCGTTCTCCCCCGTGTGGGACCCGGTGCAGGTGGCCGCGCGCAAGGCGGCGGCCGTCGTACGGGAGGCGCCGGACCGGTGACGGCGGCCCGGCGCCTCCGGTCGCGTCGGCGTCAGCGCGCGGTGTGGGTGTGGACGTACTCCACGAGCCGGGTCAGGGCGTCCGGGTCGGTGGTGGGCAGCACGCCGTGGCCGAGGTTGAAGATGTGCCCCTCAAGCCCCTGGGCCGCCTCCAGCACCTCGGCCGCCTTGGCCTCCACGGCCTCGCGCGGCGCGAACAGCACGGCGGGGTCGAGGTTGCCCTGGATGGCCTTGCCGGGGCCCACCCGCCGGGCGGCCTCGTCCAGCGGCACCCGCCAGTCGGCGCCGACGACGTCCGCGCCCGCCTCGCCGAGCAGGCCCAGCAGCTCGCCGGTGCCGACGCCGAAGTGGATGCGCGGCACCCCGTACCCGGCGACGGCGTCGAAGACCTTCGTCGAGGCGGGCATCACGCTGCGCCGGTAGTCGGCCGGAGCCAGGGCGCCGACCCAGGAGTCGAAGAGCTGCACGGCCGAGGCGCCCGCCTCGATCTGCACCTTCAGGAAGGTCGCGGTGATGTCCGCGAGCCGGTCGAGCAGATCGGCCCACAGCTCCGGGTCGCCGTACATGAGCGCCTTGGTGTGCTCGTGGTTGCGCGACGGGCCGCCCTCGACCAGATAGCTGGCGAGCGTGAACGGCGCGCCCGCGAAGCCGATGAGGGGGGTGGCGCCCAGCTCGCCGACGAGCGAACCGACGGCCTCGGTGACGTACTTCACATCATCGGGGTCGAGCGGACGCAGCCGCTCCAGATCCGCCCGGCTGCGGATCGGACGCTCCACGACGGGGCCGACGCCGGGCTTGATGTCGAGGTCGAGCCCGATCGCCTTGAGCGGCACCACGATGTCGCTGAAGTAGATCGCCGCGTCCACCCCGTGACGGCGGACCGGCTGGAGCGTGATCTCCGTGACCAGGTCGGGGCGCATGCAGGACTCCAGCATGGCGGTGCCCTCACGGACCTTCTTGTACTCCGGCAGCGAGCGCCCCGCCTGCCGCATGAACCACACCGGGGTGTGCGGCACCGGTTCGCGTCGACAGGCCCGGAGGAAGGCCGAATCGGCGCAGGGGTTCGCCGCCGGGCGGCCGGTCTGCTGCTGGCCCGAGGGCCGCTCTGTGGCGCTCATGCACCAAATCTTCGCACGGGCCGAACGAGTGACCCGCCAACCCGGGTGTTCCTCCCCGGTTGGAGCCCTCACTGCGCCTAGTCTTCCGGGCATGGCAGCGGTTCAAGGACACGTCTCGAACGGTGCTGACGGTGCTGACGGCCCGGACGCGGGCGGGGAAGGCGCCCCGCTCGCCTTCCGGCGCGCGGTCGCCGGTCTGCGCGCGGTACGGGTGCGGCCCGAGGTGGAGCTCGACCCGACCCCACCACCGCGCCGCCTGGCGCCGTTCGCGTACGCACTCGAAGCGGTCGTCGCGGACCCCACCGCGGACGACGACGAGGAGCTGGCCGAGGGCCGGCTCATCCTGCTGCACGACCCGGCGGGCCATGACGCCTGGCGCGGCACCTTCCGGCTGGTCACGCTGATCCACGCCGATCTGGAGCCGGAGATCGCGGCGGATCCCCTGCTGCCCGAGGTGTGCTGGTCGTGGCTCACCGGCGCGCTGGACGCGCGCGGGCTCGGCTGCACGGAGCCCAGCGGCACGGTGACGCGCGCCAGCTCGCACTACTTCGGCGGGATCGGGGAGCGGGAGCCGTCGACCCGGATCGAGATCCGGGCCTCCTGGACGCCCTCGGACCACCCCTGCCCCGAGCCCGCCCACCCGGAGCGGGCGGACGAGGCGGCGGAGCCGCTGGGAGTGCCGGACACCGGGGCGCACCTGGCGGCCTGGTGCGATCTGCTGTGCCAGATCGCCGGGCTGCCCCCAGCCGGGACCACGGAGGCCGGGGTCGTCTCCCTCCCCCAGCGCCGCGGCCCCCAGCCCCGCTGAGGGTTCAGCCGAGCCGTCGAGCTTCAGCGGCCCCGCCGAACGGTCCCGCCGAAGGGTCCTGGTGTGCGCTTCGGGCGCTCGGGCAACCCCGTCTGACCGAGATTGCCCGAATTGTTACTCACCAAATCGTGATCATTCCCTAAAGCTGGACCGTATCGGTGCCGAAGGAGTGGTGACCCGTCCCACGACTTCCCAGGAGGCCTGGTGTCTGTTCTCCTCGAGCAACCGTCCAGCCTGGTCGCCTATCGCCCGAACAAGCCGACGGCCATGGTCGTCGTCGCCGACCCCCGCGTTCGTTCCACCGTCACCCGTCACCTGTGGGCCCTCGGGGTGCGCGACGTCATCGAGGCGTCGTCCGTCGCGGAGGCCCGCCCCCGTATCGGCAACCCGCGCGACATCTGCGTCGCCGACGTCCACCTCCCCGACGGCTCCGGCCTCACCCTGCTCTCCGAGACCCGCGCCGCGGGCTGGCCCAACGGCCTGGCCCTCTCCGCCGCCGACGACATCGGCGCCGTGCGCAACGCGCTGGCCGGCGGCGTGAAGGGCTACGTCGTCACCGGCACCCGCACCAACCTGGGCATCCCGGGCCGCCCCGGCGCCGCCCCCATCGGCGCCGCCGCCGCCCGGATGCACCGCCGCCCGCCGGGCGCCCCCGGTCACCCGGGCGGCTACCGGGAGCTGTCGGGACGCGAGGTCGAGGTGCTGAGGCTGGTTGCGGAGGGCCAGTCCAACAAGGCCATCGGCGTCTCGATGGGCCTGTCCGCACTCACCGTCAAGAGCCACCTCGCCCGGATCGCCCGCAAGCTCGGCACCGGCGACCGGGCCGGCATGGTCGCGGTCGCGCTGCGTACCGGCATCATCCACTAGCCGTACGGCGGGGAATACCCGCCGCGCACCACCCCGGCGCCCGTCGACGGAACGTTCCGTCGACGGGCGCCCTGTGTACCCGGCGTACACAGCTACCCTTGACAGGTGACCGACGCCCAAGAGACCGCAGCAGAGACGACACTGCGAACCACCGGGGGCGCTCCCCCGGACGACCTCCCCCCGGCGCCGGTCCCCTTGCTGGAGCCGCGTGAGGGCATTCCGCCCGTCACCGCCGACCCGGACGCGCTCGCCGAGGTCGTCGCGGCATTCGCCGCGGGCCACGGCCCCGTCGCCGTCGATGCCGAGCGCGCCTCCGGCTACCGCTACGGACAGCGGGCCTATCTGGTCCAGCTGCGCCGGGCCGGAGCGGGGACCGCACTGATCGACCCCGTCGGCTGCCCCGACCTGTCGGGTCTGGGGGCCGCCGTCACCGACGCCGAGTGGGTGTTGCACGCCGCGACCCAGGATCTGCCGTGTCTGCGCGACATAGGCATGGTCCCGGACCGGCTCTTCGACACCGAACTCGCGGGCCGGCTGGCCGGGTTCGCCCGGGTGGGGCTCGGCGCCATGGTCGAGAACATCCTCGGCTACGCGCTGGAGAAGGGGCATTCCGCCGTCGACTGGTCGACCCGCCCGCTGCCCGAGCCGTGGCTGCACTACGCCGCGCTCGACGTGGAGCTGCTGGTCGACCTGCGCGACGCGCTGGAAGAGGAGCTGACCCGGCAGGGGAAGCTGGAGTGGGCGCACCAGGAGTTCGCGGCCATCGCCGCGGCCCCGCCCGCCCCGCCGCGCAAGGACCCCTGGCGGCGTACGTCGGGGATGCACAAGGTACGGCGACGACGGCAGATGGCCGTGGTGCGCGAGCTGTGGACGGCCCGGGACCGGATCGCCCAGCGCCGCGACGTCTCCCCCGGCAAGGTGCTGGGGGACTCGGCGATCGTGGAGGCCGCGCTGGCGCTGCCGGTGAACGCCCGGGCGCTGTCCGCGCTGAGCGGCTTCGGCCACCGGATGAGCCGCCGCCAGCTGGAGCAGTGGCAGGCCGCTGTGGACCGGGCCCGGGAGCTGCCGGAGGCCGAACTTCCGCAGCCCGGCCAGCCGGTGGCGGGGCCGCCCCCGCCGCGCGCCTGGGCGGACAAGGACCCGGCCGCGGCGGCCCGGCTCACGGCGGCCCGCGCGGCGGTGACGGCGCTGGCCGAACAGCTGAACCTGCCGCAGGAGAACCTGATCGCCCCGGACACGGTCCGGCGGCTGTGCTGGGAGCCCCCGGCCGAGCCGACGACGGACGCGGTGGCGGACGTTCTCGCCGGTCACGGCGCCCGTCCCTGGCAGATCGGCCAGGTGTCGGCGGTCCTGACCGGCGCTCTGAAGGCGGCGCCGGAGTGACGCCCGGCGTGATGTGACGCGCGTGGACCGGCGGCCTCGGCCGCCGGTCCTTTTCCTGTTCTGACCTGTGACCTTCGACGCTACGGCGGCGAAGACTGGGCAGCGTGGTTACTCATAAGTAGCATGAGGGTGTGGAGGCGCGCCGATGGCGTGCCCGCAGCAGTGCCATCCCGCACCTGGAGGAGAGCCAACGTGCCTCGTACCGCTAGGGACGTCGTCTTCGTCGACGGCGTCCGTACCCCGTTCGGCAAGGCGGGCCCGAAGGGCATCTACCACGAGACCCGCGCCGACGACCTGGTCGTGAAGTGCATCCGGGAGCTGCTGCGACGCAACCCGGATCTGCCGCCGGAGCGCATCGACGAGGTGGCCGTCGCCGCGACCACCCAGATCGGGGACCAGGGCCTGACCATCGGCCGCACCGCGGGCATCCTGGCCGGGCTGCCGCAGTCCGTCCCCGGCTACTCGATCGACCGGATGTGCGCCGGTGCGATGACCGCCGTCACCACCACCGCGGGCTCCATCGCCTTCGGCGCGTACGACGCGGTCGTCGCGGGCGGCGTGGAGCACATGGGCCGCCACCCGATGGGCGAGGGCGTCGACCCGAACCCGCGGTTCGTCTCCGAGAAGCTGGTCGACGAGTCGGCCCTCTTCATGGGCATGACCGCGGAGAACCTGCACGACCGGCTGCCGCACCTGACCAAGCAGCGCGCCGACGAGTACGCAGTGCGCAGCCAGGAGCGGGCCGCCAAGGCGTACGCCAACGGCAAGATCCAGCAGGACCTGGTGCCGGTCTCGGTGCGCCGCACCACCCCCGAGGGCGGGGAGACCGGCTGGGGGCTTGCTACCGCCGACGAGCCGATGCGCCCGGGCACCACGCTGGAGAACCTGGCCACGCTGAAGACTCCGTTCCGGCCGCACGGCCGGGTCACCGCGGGCAACTCCGCGGGGCTCAACGACGGCGCCACCGCCTCCCTGATCGCCTCCGAGGACTTCGCCCGGGAGCTGGAGCTGCCGGTCCGGATGCGCCTGGTGTCGTTCGCCTTCGCGGGCGTCGAGCCCGAGGTGATGGGCTACGGCCCGGTCCCGGCGACCCAGAAGGCCCTGGCCAAGGCCGGGCTGACGATCGATGACATCGGCCTGTTCGAGATCAACGAGGCGTTCGCCGTCCAGGTGCTGTCGTTCCTGGACCACTACGGCATCGCCGACGACGACCCGCGCGTCAACCAGTACGGCGGCGCGATCGCCTTCGGCCACCCGCTCGCCTCCTCCGGCGTGCGCCTGATGACGCAGCTGGCGCGGCAGTTCGAGGAGCAGCCCGAGGTCCGCTACGGCATCACCACCATGTGCATCGGCTTCGGCATGGGTGGCACCGTGATCTGGGAGAACCCGCACTTCGAGGGGAACAAGTGACTACCACCGCAGAGCTTCTCAAGGGAGCGGCCGAGCTGTTCCCGGACGAGGTCGTGACGCAGGCGCACGTCCGCCACCTCGACCTCCCCCAGGGCGCGGGCCGCTTCGCGCTCATCACCCTGGACAACGGTCTCGACCACACCAAGCCCACCACCTTCGGCCCGGCCTCGCTCGCGAACCTCAACGCGGCGCTCGACCAGGTCGAGCAGGAGGCCGCGGACGGCGCGATCACCGGCGTCGGCATCACCGGCAAGCCGTTCATCTTCGCCGTCGGCGCCGACCTCAAGGGCGTGGAGCTGCTGAAGCGCCACGAGGACGCGCTCGCCATCGGCAAGGGCGGCCACGACGTCTTCAAGCGGCTGTCCGCGCTCGCCGTGCCCACCTTCGCCTACTACAACGGCGCGGCGATGGGCGGCGGTGTCGAGGTCGGCCTGCACTGCACCTACCGCACCGTCTCGGCCGCGCTGCCCGCGTTCTCGCTGCCCGAGGTGTTCCTCGGCCTGGTCCCCGGCTGGGGCGGCTGCACCCTGCTGCCGAACCTGATCGGCGCGGACCGCGCGGTCTCGGTCATCATCGAGAACTCGCTCAACCAGAACAAGCAGCTCAAGGGCAAGCAGGTCTACGAGCTGGGGATCGCCGACGCCCTCTTCGAGGGCGCCGACTTCCTGGAGCAGTCGCTGATCTGGACCGCGTCCGTCCTCAAGGGCGAGATCGAGATCGTACGGCCCGAGATCGACCGCGGCGACGCCTGGCACGAGGCCGTGGTGCGCGGCCGCGCCATCGCCGACGGCAAGGTGCACGGGGCGGCCCCGGCCGCGTACCGCGCGCTGGAGATCATCGACGCGGCCCGCAACGGCGACCTCGCCCGCGGCTACGAGGCCGAGGAGAAGGCGCTCGCCGACCTCATCATGGGCGATGAGCTGCGCAGCGGCATCTACGCCTTCAACCTGGTGCAGAAGCGCGCCAAGCGCCCGGCGGGCGCCCCCGACAAGTCGCTCGCCCGCCCGGTCGGCAAGGTCGGCGTGGTGGGCGCGGGGCTGATGGCCTCGCAGCTCGCGCTGCTGTTCGCGCGCCGTCTGGAGGTGCCGGTCGTGCTGACCGACATCGACCAGGAGCGCGTCGACAAGGGCGTCGGCTACGTCCACGACGAGATCGACAAGCTGCTCCTCAAGGGCCGTATCAACCAGGACAAGGCCAACCGGCTCAAGGCCGCGGTGACCGGCTCCCTGGACAAGGCCGCCGCCTTCGGGGACGCCGACTTCGTCATCGAGGCCGTCTTCGAGGAGATGGGCGTCAAGCAGCAGGTGTTCGCCGAGGTCGAGGCGGTCGTGCCGGAGCACGCCATCCTCGCCACCAACACCTCCTCGCTGTCGGTCAGCGAGATGGCGTCCAAGCTCCAGCACCCCGAGCGGGTCGTGGGCTTCCACTTCTTCAACCCGGTCGCGATCCTGCCGCTGCTGGAGATCGTCCGCGGCGAGAAGACCGACGACGCGTCGCTGGCCACGGCCTTCGGCGTGGCCAAGAAGCTGAAGAAGACCGCCGTCCTGGTCAAGGACGCCCCGGCGTTCGTCGTCAACCGGATCCTGACCCGCTTCATGGGCGAGATCCAGAACGTCATCGACGAGGGCACCCCGGTCGACGTCGCGGAGCGCGCGGTGGAGCCGCTCGGGCTGCCGATGTCCCCGCTGGTGCTGCTGGAGCTGGTCGGCCCGGCCATCGGCCTGCACGTCTCCGAGACGCTGCACGGCGCCTTCCCTGACCGCTTCACGGTCTCGCCGAACCTCAAGCGCGTGGTCGAGGCGGGCAAGCGCGGCTTCTACGTCCACGACTCCGGGAAGCCGGAGCTGGACCCCGAGGTCGCCGCGCTGCTCCAGCAGGGCGACACCGTCCTGACGGAGGAGCAGGTGCGCGCCCGGGTGCTGGACGCCGTCGCGCAGGAGATCGGCCTGATGCTGGACGAGGACGTCGTCGCCGAGGCGCAGGACATCGACCTGTGCCTGATCACCGGCGCGGGCTGGCCCTTCCACCTGGGCGGCCTCACCCCGTACCTGGACCGTGAGGGCGTCTCGGAGCGGGTGACCGGCAAGCGGTTCCTGGCCCCGGGCGTCGCGAGCGTCCCGGCGTAACACCGCGCACCGCATCGTCCCCGGGCGCCGGGCGGACCGTGGTCCGTCCGGCGCCCGGGCGTTTTCAGAGCCCCACGAGCGGCAGACGCGGGCCCGGCGGGGGCTAGTCTCCCGCCCGGGACCAGGCGCGCAGGGCCAGGCCCCGCTCGTCGGTCTTCTGACGGGCCACCAGCAGGCCGCCGTCCGGTGCCAGTGCGGCCAGGACCACCAGACCGCGCCCGTCGAGGGCCAGCGCCGGGTGCTGGGCGCCGGGGTCGCCGGACGGGGTCCACCACACGCCCGCCGCCTCGTCCTCCGCCGGATGCGCGGCGACGGCCAGCCGCCCGCTGGAGGCGTCGTGGTGCGCCAGTACGGTGCAGTCGTGGCCGTCCACGGGGGCGCGGAGCGCCGCGACCGGGCCGGTGCCCGTCGCCCCGCCCAGCGGCGCGGGGGCCGGGGCGTCGGGGCGCCAGGACAGCACCTCACCGCTGCTCGCGTCGCGCCAGTAGTGGGTGAGGGTGCCGGGGCTGGTCTCCACCGCGGACGCCGAGTCCGGGCGGGCGTCGGCGGGGACGTCCTCGCCGCGCTGCGGGGCCGCGCCGGGCGTGGGCTGGTACCAGCGCAGCGCGGCGCCCTTCCCGGCCGGGGCGAGCAGTTCGAGGCGGCCGTCGGCTGTCACGGCCGCCGACAGGCCGTCCAGTACGTGCGCGCCCTTCCAGTCGGTCCAGCGGTCCCAGCCGCCCTTGGGGTTCTGCCGCCGCGCGCTCACCCCGCCCCCGGCGTTGCGGACGAAGACGCGCAGCGCGCCCGTGGAGTCCACCGCCGCGGCGGGTGCGCCGATCCGCTGGGCCTTGGCGGGGTCCTTGGGGTGCGGGGTGCCCAGGGAGTGCCATGCGGTGAGCGCGCGGCCGGTCTGGAACTGGGTGGCGTGGACGAGGTCGGTCTGCGGCCCGTCCTTGCCCTTACGGCGCCGCAGCCCCACGAGATGGGCGTAGCCGTCGGCCCCCTGAACGACCGTCATCCGGGTCAGCCCGGGTATCTCGATCAGCCAGGGCCCCGTCCAGCCCGGGCCGCCCGGGCGGTCCTCGGTCCAGCGGGCGACACCCCCCGCCACTGGTGCGTAGGCCGTGAGCCTGCCGTCCTTGCCGCGGAGCAACCGCAACGCCATGGCCCGCCGCCAACCTTCCCGCGTCGATCTTCCGAACCCCCCGCCGCCCATAGTATTTTGCCTGGTCTATGAGTGGTCTCGTCGGGCTTGTCGTCGTGGATGCGGCAAATGTGGTCGGTTCGGTGCCGGACGGCTGGTGGCGCGACCGGCACGGGGCGGCCGAGCGGCTGCGCGACCGGCTCGGCGCGGTCGCGGTGAGCGGCCTCCCGGAGCGCGCGGACGTCCCCGGCTGGGCCCGTCAACCGCCCCTGGACATCGTCCTGGTGGTGGAGGGCGCGGCGCGCGGCGTGGAGCCGGTGGAGGGCGTACGGGTGGAGTCCGCACCCGGAAGCGCCGACGACATGATCGTGGAACTGGTGGCCGGGCGCGCACCGGAGCAGCCCTGTCTGGTGGTCACGGCCGACCGGGAGCTGCGGGAGCGGGTGACGGCGCTGGGCGCGGAGGTCGTGGGCCCCCGCGCGGTCAGGGGATAGACGCGCCGTCAGGGACGCCCCGTCAGCGGACGGACACCGCGTCAGCCGCGGGTGCCCGCCTCCGTCACCCGGCTGTGCTTGCGCCCGTACAGGACGTAGATGACGACGCCCACCACCATCCACACCGCGAACCGCAGCCAGGTCTCGGCGGGCAGATTGAGCATCAGCCACACCGACGCCGCCACCGAGACGGCGGGCAGCAGCGGCACCCCCGGCGCGCGGAAGGCGCGGTGCAGATCCGGGCGGGTGCGGCGGAGGACGACGATGCCGAGCGCGACGACGACGAAGGCGAAGAGGGTGCCGATGTTCACCAGGGCCGCCAGCTGCTTGATGCTGGTGAACCCGGCGACCACGGCAATGAGGCCGCCCAGCAGGATCGTCGAGCGGTACGGGGTGCCGTACCGCGGATGCACCTTGGCGAAGACCCGGGGCAGCAGCCCGTCGCGGCTCATCGCGAAGAACACCCGGGTCTGGCCCAGCAGCAGGATCATGCACACGGTGGTGAGCCCGACCGCCGCGCCGAAGCTGATGACGCCCGCGTAGAAGGGGTGCCCGGTCGCCTTGAAGGCGTCGGCGAGCGGGGCGTCGATCGACAGCCTGGAGTACTTCTCCATGCCGGTGACGACGATGGACACCGCCACGTAGAGCGCGGTGCAGATGAAGAGCGAGCCGAGGATGCCGCGCGGCATGTCGTGCTGCGGGTTCCTGGTCTCCTCCGCCGCGGTGGCCACGACGTCGAAGCCGATGAACGCGAAGAAGACCACGGCGGCGGCGGTGAAGATTCCCTCGACGCCGAACGACGTCGGCTGGTACCCGGCCATCAGCTGGATCAGCGGCGCCTTCAGCCCGGAGGCGGCGGGCGTGGACTGGGCCTCGGGGATGAAGGGGTGGTAGTTGTCCGCGTCGATGAAGAAGGAGCCCGCGATGATGACGAGCAGCACGACGGTCACCTTCACCACGACCACGACGGTGGTGACGCGCGCGGACAGCTTCATGCCGAGGACCAGGATCGCGGTCAGCACCAGCACCAGGAGGGCGGCGAGCAGGTCGAAGGTGAAGCCGCTCGCCTCGTCGGGCCCGGACAGCACGGCGGGCAGCCGCCAGCCCGCGTTGTCCAGCAGGGAGCGTACGTAACCGGCCCAGCCGACCGCGACCACGGCGGTGCCGAGCGCGAACTCCAGGACCAGGTCCCAGCCGATGATCCAGGCGGGCAGCTCGCCGAGCGAGGCGTACGAGAAGGTGTACGCGGACCCGGCCACCGGCAGGGTCGAGGCGAACTCGGCGTAGCACAGCGCGGCCAGCGCGCACACCACGCCCGCGACCACGAAGGCCAGCGCGGTGGCGGGGCCCGCCTGCTGCTTGGCGACGGCCCCGGTGAGCACGAAGATGCCGGTGCCGATGATGACGCCGACGCCGAAGACCGTGAGGTCCAGCGCGGACAGCGAGCGGGTGAGGGCGTACTCGGGCTCCTCGGTGTCCTGGATGGACTGCTCGATCGACTTCGTCCGCAGAAAGCCCGGCCGGGCCGTGCCCCGGCGGCCGCTCCGGCCTGCGTCGCCGCCCGCTTCCTCGCCGCCTGGTTCCTCATCGCTCACCGGTGACACCTCCACGCCTGCCCCCGCGCGTCATGGTTCTGCCAACCGCCCGGGAGCGGCGGCGCGCACGCTCGGCGGTGCCGCCGATTCACCCGATGGGGGCGGACAGGCGGGACGGGCGCTGGGCCGGTCGGAGCAGGGCCCCGGTCGGAGCGGACGAAGGGCCCCGGCCCGGACCGCGGAGGTCCGGGCCGGGGCCCTTCGGGCGAAAGCTAGTCGCGCACCGGCTCGGCGGCCGCCGGACGCGTCGCCACGTCCGCCTCCTCCGTACCGGACGGCTCCTCGTAGCGGCCGCCGATCCGCGACACCAGGCCGGTGACCTGGCGGGCGATGTCGGGAGCGGTCAGGCCGATCTCGGCCATGACCTCCTTGCGGGAGGCGTGCTCCAGGAAGCGCGGCGGGATGCCGAAGGTGCGCACCGGCATGTCGAAGCCGCCGTCGCGCAGTGCCTGGGCGATGGCGGAGCCGACGCCGCCGACCCGGATGTTGTCCTCGACGGTGACGACGACGCGGTGGCGGTCGGCGAGCACGGGCAGCTCCTCGTCGACCGGCTTCACCCAGCGCGGGTCGACCACGGTGGCCGAAATGCCCTGCTTGTCCAGAAGGTCCGCGATCTCCAGGCACATCGGGGCCAGCGCGCCGACCGAGACCAGCAGCACGTCCGGGGAGTCCCCCGCGGCCTCGGAGGGCTCGCGCAGCACGTCCATGCCGCCGATCCGGCCGACCGCGGCGACCTCCGGGCCCACCGCGCCCTTGGAGTAGCGCACCACCGTCGGCGCGTCGTCCACCTCGACGGCCTCGCGCAGCTGGGCGCGGACCTGGCCCGCGTCACGCGGGGCGGCGATCCGCAGCCCGGGGACGACCTGGAGGAGCGACATGTCCCACATGCCGTTGTGCGAAGGACCGTCCGAACCGGTGATCCCGGCGCGGTCGAGGACGAAGGTGACGCCGCACTTGTGCAGCGCCACGTCCATCAGCACCTGGTCGAAGGCGCGGTTGAGGAACGTGGCGTAGACCGCGAAGACCGGGTGCAGACCGCCGGTGGCCAGCCCCGCCGCCGATACGGCGCCGTGCTGCTCGGCGATGCCCACGTCGAAGACCCGCTCGGGGAAGCGCTTCGCGAACTCGGTGAGGCCCACCGGGTGCAGCATCGCCGCCGTGATCGCGACGATGTCCTCCCGCTCCTCGCCGAGCTTGACCATCTCCTCGCCGAACACCGACGTCCAGTCGGCGCCGCCCGCCGAGACCGGCAGCCCGGTGTCGGGGTGGATCGGGCCGATGCCGTGGAAGCGGTCGGTCTCGTCCTGCTCGGCCGGGGTGTAGCCGCGGCCCTTCTCGGTGAGGCAGTGCACGATGACCGGGCCGCCGAAACGCTTCGCCCGCTGGAGCGCGGACTCCAGCGCCTCGATGTCATGGCCGTCGATCGGGCCGACGTATTTCAGCCCCAGGTCCTCGAACATGCCCTGCGGGGCGATGAAGTCCTTCAGCCCCTTCTTCGCGCCGTGCAGCGTCTCGTACAGCGGGCGGCCGACGACCGGGGTGCGCTCCAGGAGGTCCTTGCCGCGGGCCAGGAAGCGCTCGTAGCCGTCGGTGGTGCGCAGGGTGGCGAGGTGGTTCGCGAGACCGCCGATGGTCGGCGAGTACGACCACTCGTTGTCGTTCACGACGATGACGAGCGGGCGGTTCTTCGCGGCGGCGATGTTGTTCAGCGCCTCCCAGGCCATGCCGCCGGTCAGCGCGCCGTCCCCGATGACCGCGACCACATGGTCGTCCTTGCCCTGGAGCTCGTTCGCCTTGGCGATGCCCTCGGCCCAGCCGAGGACGGCGGAGGCGTGGCTGTTCTCGATGACGTCGTGCTCGGACTCGGCGCGCGAGGGGTAACCCGACAGCCCGCCCTTCTTCTTGAGCCGCGAGAAGTCCTGGCGCCCGGTGAGCAGCTTGTGGACGTAGGACTGGTGCCCGGTGTCCAGCAGCACCTTGTCCTTCGGCGATTCGAAGACCCGGTGCAGGGCGATGGTCAGCTCGACCACGCCCAGGTTGGGTCCGAGGTGCCCTCCGGTCTTGGACACGGCGTCGACGAGAAAGGTGCGGATCTCCGCGGCCAGCTGGTTCAGCTGCTCCGGGGCGAGCCGGTCCAGATCGCGCGGTCCCCTGATGCCGGTCAGCAGCACCCGTGCCTCCTTGCTGTCGAGCGTCTCCATCGAGCCTTGCCAGTAGCCCCCGAGAGTCTAATGCTGCCCTACGGGAAGGCCCGGTTCGCCTCCGGGGCGGTCGGGGGTGTCGACCCCGGCCCTGGCCCCGAAGACGTCACCGGAGGGGCAGAAGGTTGCTCGGGGGGCTAACCCCGACCGGCCGTGCGCTGTGTTCTGCGCGACACCGAGTCGATGACCACGGCGGCCAGCAGCACCGCTCCGGTGATCATGTACTGCACGGAGTTCGCGACGCCCAGCAGGTTCATACCCGACGAGATCGACCCGATGACCAGCATGCCGAGCATCGCCGACCACACCGAGCCGCGCCCGCCGAAGAGGCTGGTGCCGCCGATGACGGCGGCCGCGATGGCCTCCATGAGCAGGTTGCCGGTACCGGCCTGCTGGCTCGCGGAGCCGATCCGGGACGCGATCATGAGCCCGCCGAACGCGGCCATGAGCCCGGACAGCGCGAACACCGAGATCCGCACGGCGACCACGTTGATGCCCGCGCGGCGGGCCGCCTCCACGCTGCCGCCCAGCGCCATCACCTTGCGTCCGTACGGTGTGCGGCGCACCACGAAGTCGAGCGCGACCAGCACCGCCACGAAGATCACCAGGGCGAGCGGCAGCCCCATGTACGCGTTGAGCCGCCAGGCCGCCGCGAAGACGATCACCGCGAGCACGGCGGTGCGCACCAGGATCTCGCTCAGCGGCCGGGAGGGTATGCCGACCGCCTTGCGGCGCCGGCTGTCCAGGAACTGGGCGAGAAAGAATCCGGCCACCGCGACGGTCGCCGCGCCATAGGCGGCGATCAGCTGGGTGAAGTAGTGACCGGTGAGCGTGTGCACGAAGCTGTCGTCGTCGATGCCGAGGGTGCCGGTGGTGCCGAGCACCTGGAGCATCAGCCCGTTCCAGGCCAGCAGCCCGGCGAGGGTGACGACGAACGCCGGGACGCCGATCTTGGCGAAGAAGAAGCCGTGCAGCGCGCCCAGGGCGGCCCCGGCGGCCAGCGCCGCCACCACCGCGATGCCCTCGGGCACGCCGTGCCGGACGTTGAGCACCGCGAGGGTGGCCGCGGCCAGACCGCTGACCGAGCCGACCGACAGATCGATCTCGCCGAGCAGCAGCACGAAGACGATCCCGACCGAGATCATGCCGGTGCCGCCGATGAGGATCGACAGGTCGGAGAGGTTCTTGGGCGAGAGGAAGGCGCTGTCCTTCCACTGGAAGACCGCCCAGATGACGGCGATGCCGACGATCACCGGGACCGCGCCCAGATCGCCGCTGCGCATCTTGCGGGAGAACTCGTTGAGGTAGCCCTTGAAGCCCTCCTGGCGCACCAGCAGCCGCGGGTCGACCACGGTTACGGCGTCCTTGGCGACCGGGCTGGCGTCGGCCGGTCCGGTCGGGGCCTTGTTGCCGGCCCCTTCCCCGCCGGCCCCCTCCCCGCCATGGGCGTCATTGGCCTTGTCGAGACGGGTGCTCACTTCGCGGCCTCCCCGCTGCGCGCCTTGCGGCGGGTCACGGCGTTGTCCGTGGCGCCGGTGATGGCGGAAATGATCTCTTCCTGAGAGGTGGTACGGACGTCGAAGGTGCCGTTGTTGCGGCCGAGCCGCAGCACCGCGACCCGGTCCGCGACCGCCTTGACGTCGGCCATGTTGTGGCTGATGAGGATCACGGCGAGGCCGCGCTCGCGCAGCCGCTCGACCAGGTCGAGGACCTGCGCGGTCTGCTCGACGCCGAGGGCCGCGGTCGGCTCGTCCAGGATGACCAGCTCGGGCTCGCCCAGCATCGAGCGGGCGATGGCGACGGTCTGCCGCTGGCCGCCGGAGAGCGAGGCGATCGGGATCCGCACGCTGGGGATGCGGATCGACAGGGTGCTCAGCAGTTCGCGGGCGCGGCGCTCCATCTCGACCTCGTCGAGCACCCCGGCGCGCAGGATCTCGCGGCCGAGGAAGAGGTTGCCGACGACGTCGATGTTGTCGCACAGGGCCAGGTCCTGGTACACGGTCGCGATGCCCAGGTCCTGGGCGTCGTGCGGCCGGGCGATCTCGACGGGCCTGCCCTGCCATTCGAGGACGCCCTCGTCGGCGGGGCCGACTCCGGCGATCGCCTTGACGAGGGTCGACTTTCCGGCGCCGTTGTCGCCCACCAGGGCGACCACTTCACCGGCGCGGACCTCCAGATGGATGTCGGTGAGCGCCTGGACGGCGCCGAACCGCTTGGAGATCCCGCGCAACGCCAACACGGGTTCATTCGGCACGATGGCCATCTCCGTTCCGGGCGGGAGTGTTGAGGGGGGTGTGCGAGGGGCGAGCGGGCGGGCCGCCGGTGTGGTCACGGCGGCCCGCTCCGGCCCGGTGGAAGGCTGGGAAGGGCTACTTGAGCCCGGCCGCGTCGCAGGCCGCCTTCAGCTTCGCCGTGCAGATCTGAGCGACCGTGTAGAGACCGTCCTTGACGACGGTGCTCTTGATCTTGTCCTTGGTCAGCGAGATCGGGGGGATGAGCGTGGCCGGGATGTCCTTGGTGGTCGGGCTGTCGACCGTGCTGGTCCCGGTGGCCTTCCCGCCGCGCCCGAGGGCGACGGCCATCTTCGCGGCCGCGGTCGCCTCCGCCACGTAGGACTTGTAGACGCTCATGTACTGCTCACCGCTCACCACCCGCTGCACACCGGCGAGTTCGGCGTCCTGGCCGGTCACCGGGGGCAGCGGCTTGACGCCACCGCTCTTGAGCGCGGTGATCGCGCCGCCCGCCATGCTGTCGTTGGCGGAGTAGACGCCGACGATGTTGTCCTTGCCGACGGAGGAAATGGCGCCCGTCATGGCCTTGTTGGCCTCCTCGGCCAGCCAGCGGTCGATGTCGTACGACTTGGCGATGTCCACCTTGCCCTTGAGGACCGACATCGCGCCCTTCTTGAACAGGGCGGCGTTGGGGTCGGCCTCCCAGCCGTTGAGCATGATGACCTTGCCGTCCTTGGCCTTCTTCCCCAGCGCCTCCAGCAGCGCCTGGCCCTGGACCTTGCCGACCGTCTCGTTGTCGAAGGACGTGTAGGCGGAGACCGGGCCCTCGGCCAGCCGGTCGTAGGCGACGACCGGGATATCCGCCTCGGCGGCCTTCTTGACCGAACCGGCAATGGACTTGGAGTCCACCGAATCCAGAATGATGACGTCGACCTTTTTGGTGATCATGGAGTCGACCTGCTGCTGCTGTACGGCCGGATCCGACTTGGCGTTGACGTAGTGAATCTCGCAGCCGGAGCAGTCGGCCAGGATCTTCTTCTTGATCAACGGCCGGTCGAAGTTCTCGTATCTCGCCGTCTGGTCCTCGGGCAGAAGGAGCCCGATGGACAGCGGACCGGACTTCTTCTCCTTGCCGCCTTTCTTGTCCGCTTCCTTCGCCGAACCACAGGCGGCGAGCGAGGCGGCCATCGATACGACGGCGGTGGCCATGGCGACGCGACGCATCGTTGCGTTCATAACGGGGGTGACCTCCCTGACGAGGCCGCGTCATTGCGGCCGAGGTGGCGTGAAGTCAACTCCGGCCCCGTCATGGCGTCAAGAAGTAAATCCTTAACGAGATGGCAACGGTGCCATTCGTTATCTGAGTGAACGCAGAGCGGAGTTGCCCGAAAGGGCAAGAAGAGTGCCCCCGAGGACCCGTGAAAGGTCCTCGGGGGCACGAAGGCTGTGCGGGTGTCAGGCGAGCGCCAGGCGGTACGGCGACGGGCTCAGGCGAGGGCCGGGGTGCCCGCCGACAGCGCGCCCTCCAGCAGCGTCGAGTCGCCCATCTCGCTCAGCACCAGCGCCAGCGCGCCCAGCACCTCGGCCCGGCCGCCGAGCGCCCCCGGCATCACGGCCAGCTGACGGGCGGCGCTCGGGATGGCGTACCGCGCGACCGACTCGCGGATCGGGCCCAGCACCAGCTCCCCCGCCTCGGCGAGGTGGCCGCCCAGCACCATGCGGCTGGGGTTGATCAGGTTGCACAGGTTCGCCACGCCGCTGCCGATGTGGCGGCCGACGTCCGCGATCACCCGGCGGCAGCCGGGGTCGCCGTCCCTGGCGAGCTGCACCATGCGCTCGACGGTGAGGTCCGCGCCATGGGCGGAGTGCAGCAGCGGCAGGATGTAGCGGGCCGCGGCGAAGGTCTCCAGACAGCCGCGGTTGCCGCAGCGGCACACCGGGCCCGACTCGTCCAGGGTGATGTGGCCGATCTCGCCCGCGGTGCCGCCCGGGCCGCGGTAGATCTGGCCGCTGATCACCAGCCCCGCGCCGACGCCGTCGGCGACCTTGATGTACGCGAGGTCGGCGACCCCGCGCCCGGAGCCCCACACCAGCTCGCCGAGCGCGCCCAGGTTGGCGTCGTTGTCCACGTGGACCGGCACCCCGAGCCGCTGGGCCAGGTCGTCGCGCGGATTGGTGCCCGCCCAGCCCGGCAGGATCGCGGTCGAGCCGAGCGTGCCGGTCTCCACGTCTATCGGGGCCGGGACGCCGAGGCCGACGCCGACGACCTTGTCCTGGCTCAGGCCGGTGCTCGCGATCAGCCTGCTGACCAGCTGTTCCGCCCGGTCCAGGCCCTGTGCGGAGGAGGCGTCCACATCCAGCGGCTCGGCCTCCTCGGCCAGCACCTGATGGGCGAGGTTCCCGACCGCGACCCTGAGGTGCGTATGGCCGAAATCCACGCCCACGACGATGCCCGCGTCCCCGCTGAGCGAGACGCTGCGCGCCCGGCGGCCGCCCGCCGAGGTGGGCGTGACCTCGACCGTTCCGCCGTCCTTCAGCTCGCGCACGATGTTGGAGACGGTGGCCGCGGACAGCCCGGTGGACCGGGCGATCTCCGCCTGGGTCAGCGAGCCCGCCATGCGCACGGCACGGACCACCCGCTCGAGATTGGCCCGGTGCAGCGACGACTGCGATCCCGGAGTCTCCACGCCCATCCACTCCCGCCTTCACGGGCGGCACGCCGGCCGCTCCGCCGGCCGGGCCGCAGCGAGGAGGCCCGGCTTTGTCTCCAACATGTGAACTCTAAGCTGAGCCGCCTCGCTTGTTCCACGTCAAGCCCTTGACGTGGCGAGGCGGCCCTTTGAGCGAGGGTGTGGCAGGAGGTTTCCCCGCGCACCCGCGCACAATCGCGATATCCCGCCAGCGTACGACGGAGCGATCGCATCCGTTTCGTTCACATAGTGAATCTTATGCGGGTTTTACTTGAGCGCTCCGGCGGTCAGTCCGGACTGGACCTGGCGCTGGAAGACGATGTACGCCGCGAGCACCGGAAGCATCGCCAGCACCAGCCCGGCGAAGAGCGCCGACCAGTCCCCCTTGTATTGCTGGCTGGCCGCGAGCTGCACCAGACCCTGGGTGAGCACCCGCTTGTCCTCGTCCGTGTTGAGCACCGTGGGCAGCATGTACTGGTTCCACTGGCCGAGGAAATTGAAGATGCCGACGCTGATCAGCCCGGGCTTCGCCATCGGCAGCATGACCTGGAAGAACGTCCGGGTGTGGGACGCCCCGTCGATCAGCGCCGCCTCCGCCACCGAGGTGGGCAGCGTCTTGAAGAACGAGGTGAGGAAGAAGACGGTGAACGGGAGCGAATAGGCGATATAGACCAGGATCAGCCCGTGGAAGGTGTTGAGCAGGCTCATGTTCTTCATGACGAAGAACAGCGGCACCAGCGCCAGGATGATCGGAAAGCTCATCCCGCCGACGAACATGAAGTAGACGACCCGCTTCCCGGGGAATTCGAACCGGGCCAGCACATACGCCGCCATCGCCCCCAGCAGCATCGTGCCGACCAGCGAACACCCCACCACCAGAACGGTGTTGAGGAAGAAGTCGCCGATGTTCGACTTGCCCCAGGCGCGCGACCAGTTGTCGAAGTGCAGCGCGGAGGGCAGCCCCCAGGGCGAGGTGAAGATCTCCTTGTCGGTCTTGAGGGAGCTCATCACCGCCCACAGCAGCGGCATGGTGACGAGCAGCCCCCAGATCACCAGGATGCCGTGCGAGAAGACGTTGAGGACCTTGCCCTCGCTGCCGAGCCGCCCCTCCGGGGTGAAGCGCGGCGGCCGCTTGTCGACGGGCCCGGCGAGCGGCGGCTCGTCGGCCTTGGTGACGCCGGGGAGTTCCGAGGGCTCTGCTTGCGAGGTCACTGTGATCCCCCCAGGTCGGCGGTCGGGCGGTGGTTCGCGGGTGCGGTCGCGGGCCCCGGCATCAGTACTCCAGCCGTTCGCGCCGGCCGAGCCGGCCCACGACGACCGCGAAGATCAGGGTGACGATCAGCATCGCGACGCCGATCGTGGTCGCCCGTCCGGCCTGCCCGTCGTGGAAGGTCTTGGTGTACACGTAGTAGCCGAGGACCTGGGTGGAGTCGGCGGGTCCGCCCGGCCCCACCGTCATGATCTGCACGACGGCGAAGGCGTCGAGGGCGATGATGCCCATGTAGATCCAGCCGGTCTGGACCGTGTCCCACAGCAGCGGCACGGTGATCCGGAAGAACGTGTTCACCCGGTTGGCGCCGTCGAGCAGGGCGGCCTCGTAGAAGTCCTTCGGGATGGAGCTCATCCCGGCGGAGAAGAGGACGACGTAGAAGCCGACGTTGCTCCACACCATGACGGCCATGAGGCACCACAGCGCGAGCTTCGGATCGGCCAGCCACTCCTGCTGGAGCGCGTCCAGGCCGATGCCGCCGAGGAAGGCGTTGAGCGCGCCGTTGCGCGGGTTGTAGGTGAACTGGAACAGCAGGGCGACGATCGCGATCGAGAGCACCTGCGGAAAGAAATAGATCACCTTGTAGACGCTCGACCCACGCACGCCCGTGACGGCCGCGTTCTTCCTGCCGCGGCCGCCGACGTTGAGCATGAACGCGAAGAAGAGTCCGAGACCGAGCGTCACCAGCGGCACGACCAGCAGCAGCAGAACATTGTGGCCGACCGCTTTCCAGAAGAGGTCGTCATGCAGCAGCCAGTCGTAGTTCCTGAACCCGACCATCTTGAAGTCGGAACTCAGGCCGGTCCAGTCCGTGAACGAATAGTAGATGGCCTGGACGAACGGCGAGATCACGAAGACCGCGTAAAGGATCACCGGCAGGGCCAGGAACCCCGCGATGAACCGGTACTTTCCATGCTGCATTTCTACCGACCTCGGACTTCCCTCGCGGATAATGCCGCCGGTGACGCATCGAATCCCATCAGATGTGCCTTCGGTTCAGACGTCAGACGTGCTTGTACTTCTTGACGGCGTCGTCCTTCGCCGTGGCGTCGGCGAACTTCTGGCACTTCTTCATCGCCTCGGCCGGGGTCATCCGGCCCGCCATCATCTCGCCCAGCACGCCCACGCCGATCTGCTGCTTCTGGAGCGTCACGTACCAGTCCTGGAGGCGCGGGTTGACGACGTTCTTGCCCGCCTTCTCCAGCACCGCCTGCGCGGACGACAGGCCCGGCGGCAGGGTCAGCCCCTCGGTGCCGCCGTTGAGCGAGGAGAGCGAGGAGACCTGCTGGACGAAGTTCTTGGTCGACTTCTCGCCGAGCATGATCCGCAGCAGCTCCATGCCGCCCTCGGGGTTCTTGGCCGACTTCGGCACGATGAACGGCTCACCGCCCGACGCCCAGAGGGTGCCGAACGGCATCTTGTCGCTCTTGTCGAGGCTGGAGGGCGCGCCGACCGACATCTGGAAGTCCTTCGGCGTGGTCTTCTTCGCCTCGTTCTCCACCCAGGAGCCGTTGGGGATGAACAGCGCCTTCCCCTCGTTCCAGGCGGTCTGCGACTCGATGTGGGTCAGGCCAGGGGTGCCCTTGAGGATGTAGCCCTTCTTGTACAGCTCGTAGTACGCCTCGAAGGCCGCCTTCACGGCCGGGTTCTTCCAGGCGTTGGGCTCCAGGTTGTCGATCGAGTCCAGGACGTCCCGGCCGCCGATCTTGGCGATGAAGGGGTAGAGGCTGAACGGCAGGTAGTACGGGAACTTGCCCGGGTAGGTCCAGCCCGCGACGCCCTTCTTCTTCGCCTTCTCGCAGACCTTGAGCATGTCGTCCCAGGTCTCCGGGTACTCCGCGTCGAGCTTCGCCAGGTTGGTCTTGGAGTACCAGACGCCGTAGACCGTGTACGCGTAGTAGAGGATCCACACCGGCTTGCCGTCGAACTGGCCCATCTCGACGACGCCGGGGCGCAGCGTCTCGCGCACCGTCTTCTTCGGGTCGTCCAGGGAGGGCGAGTCGAGCAGCGGGGTGAGGTCGGTCAGCTGGTTCTTGCTGACCAGGGTGCCGAAGTCCATCTGCTCGGCACCGGAGTTGTCGACCAGGTCCGGCGGGGTGCCGCCGTTGAACCGCGGCTGGAGGACGGTCTGGATCTTCTGGGTCGCTGAGTGCTTGATCTTGCCCGCGGTCTTCGGGTACGCCTTCGCGTACTCCGCCTCGGCGTCCTTGGCGTACTTCTGGCCGAAGCCGCCGTCGAAGATGACGACGTCGAGCGGGGCGCTCGCGTTGACGGCGAGCGGGTTCTTGGCGCTCTTCTCGCCCTTGTCGACCTTCTTGTCGCTGTTGTCACCGCCGCTGGCACAGGCGGAGAGCACACTCATCGCGGGCACGGTGATCAGTCCGAGGGCCGCCGACCGTTTGATCAGGTCACGCCGACCAAAATCTGAGGTGGATCCCATGCTCAAGTCCTCGCCTTCGTCAGGACTCAGGCGGTGTAACGGTCTCCCGTACATGCTCGCCTCCGGGCGAGGGGCCCGACACCGCGGGTCAGTTGAAGCGTGAAGCGGAATTGCTGGGTGTGCGCCGGGAGGGCTCAGAACCGCCGAGGCCGACTCGGCATGGCCGCGGCGCGGCCTCCCCCTGGGGGGAAAGGTATAGTCCACTGGGTATCGAGAGGGCAAGATCGAATGGTCATCGGGTAGGCATCTTTCCCGAGTTGAGACCTGTCCGACATACCGTGGGGGGCCCAGCCCGTACGGCACTCCGCCGTGCGCGCGCCCCATGAGAGGCGGTCGTCGTGTCCCGCAAGCAGCTCCCCCTCGCCACCAGTGTTGTCGTGGCCGCGACACTCGCACTCTCCGCGGGCTGCGGCGCGGACAGAGGCGGCTCTCCGGCCGGGGACGCCAAGGGCGGCGCCGCGATCGGCAAGGGCATGGCCCGGCTCCCGGTGGAACCGACGGAGGAGCCCACCGAGGAGCCCACCGACGACCCCTCGGACGAGCCCACCGGCGGCTCCGGGCTGATATCGGCGGACGCCAAGATGGGCACGTGCGGCTGGAGCCCGGACGGCAAGCCGTACGCCAATGTGAAGATCAGCAACTCCAGCTCCTCCACGGCCTATTACTTCCTCCTCGTCGGGTTCGTGGACAGCTCCGACGAGGTCGTGACCACGGGCACCGAGTCCGACGCCTCGGTGGCGGGGAACTCGGACAAGACCATCAAGGTCTCCGCCCTCCAGGCGGACTCCTCCAAGAAGGCGAAGAAGTGCCGCCTGTCGATGGCCACGAAATCCAACTCTCCCGGCTGAACGATCGCTGTTGGATTATTGACCGGCCGTCATGGACAAGGGCCGCACCCCGGCGGGGGTGCGGCCCGCGTCGCGCGGTCGCCACCCCAAGATCACTCGCATGGAGTGCCAGGGGGTGTCCTGCCGGGAGTGCCCAGCGGAGCGCTCACCCGTGTGGGTTACACCCGGCCGTCACCTTGACACCACCCGCCCCGCGCGGCCCTACTTATCTTTGCCCCATTCAATCGACAACGTTGTCAGGCCTGTTGAGACGTGGAGAGGCTGCGTATGCGACAGAGACGGCTCAGACCCAGACACACGTCCGGTCGAGCGGCCGCCCTGGTGGCGGCCGTTCTGCTGACGGTGACCGCCCAGGGCGCGGCGTCCGCCGCCCCGCGCGGCCCCGCAGCGGCCGCGGACCGCGCCACGACGCGGTTCGCCTCGTCCTTCGAAGCGGACGATCCCCAGCCCGACTGGCGCAACACCGTCGAGACCACCCCGGACGGCGGGAAGAAGGCCCACGGGGTCGACGGCGGCTACACCTCCGGCATCCCGGGGAACGTGACCGACAAGGTCACCGAGGTCCGGGCGAGCGGCGAGTACGCCGACGCGGGCGAGACCAAGGAGAACCTGGTCGACGGCGACGTCACCACCAAGTGGCTCGCGTTCGACAGGACGCCCTGGCTCGAATTCGACCTCTCCGAGCCCGTCGCCGTCGTCCGTTACGCCCTCACCTCCGCCAACGACGCCCCGGAGCGCGACCCGGCCGACTGGACGCTCAAGGGCTCCGCCGACGGCTCCGACTGGACCACCCTGGACACCCGCAAGGACCAGGTGTTCGACAAGCGCCAACAGACCCGGGAGTTCTCCGTCGAGGGCGCCGCCGCCTACCGTCACTTCCGCCTGGAGATCACCCGTAACAAGGGCGCGGACGCCACCCAGATCGCCGAGGTGCAGTTAGCGAACGCCGACACCAGCCCGCCCGCCCCCGCCGACATGCGCAGCCTGGTCGACCGGGGCCCGGCCGGCTCCCCCACCGCCAAGGGGAACGCGGGCTTCACCGGCACCCACGCCCTGCGGTACGCGGGCACCCACACCCCGGACGGCCGGGGGTACTCGTACAACAAGGTCTTCGACGTGAACACGGCCGTCACCCGCGACACCCTGCTCTCGTACCGGATCTTCCCGTCGATGACGGAGACCGATCTGAGCTATCCGGCCACCCATGTCTCCGTCGACCTCGCCTTCACCGACGGCACCTACTTGAGCGACCTGCCCCGCGCGCTGGACCAGCACGGCGCCCGGATGAGCCCCCAGGGGCAGGGGGCCTCCAAGACGCTGTACGTCAACCAGTGGAACCACAAGGAGTCCCGGATCGGCGCCGTCGCGGCGGGCAAGACGGTCGACCGGATCCTCGTCGCGTACGACTCCCCCAAGGGCCCGGCGAAGTTCCGCGGCTGGGTGGACGACATCTCCCTCACCCCCAAGGCACCCGAGAAGCCCCTGAAGCACCTCTCCGACTACGCGGTGACCACCCGTGGCACGAACTCCAGCGGCAGCTTCTCGCGCGGCAACAACTTCCCCGCGACCGCCGTCCCCGGCGGCTTCAACTTCTGGACGCCGGTGACCAACGCGGGCTCCACCGACTGGCTCTACCAGTACGCCCGCGCCAACAACGACGACAACCTGCCCACCGTCCAGGCGTTCAGCGCGAGCCATGAGCCGAGCCCCTGGATGGGCGACCGGCAGACGTTCCAGGTGATGCCGTCCGCCGCGTCCGGCACCCCGGACGCCTCCCGCACCGCCCGCGCGCTCCCCTTCCGGCACGAGAAGGAGACGGCCCGGCCGTACGGCTACGGCGTGACGTTCGAGAGCGGCCTCAAGGCCGAGATCGCGCCGACCGACCACGCGGCGGTCATGCGCTTCACCTATCCAGGTGAGGACGCGAGCGTCATCTTCGACAACGTCAAGAACGACGGCGGGCTCACCCTCGACCCCGAGCACGGCGTCGTCACCGGCTTCTCCGACGTCAAGAGCGGAGGGTCCGCCGGCGCCACCCGGATGTTCGTCTACGGCGCCTTCGACGCGCCCGTCAGCGCGAGCGGCAAGCTGCCCGGAGGGGGCGGGCAGGACGTCACCGGCTACTTCCGCTTCAGCCCCGGCAAGGACCGCGCCGTCACCCTGAGGCTCGCCACCTCCCTCATCGGCGTCGACCAGGCGAAGACCAACCTGGAGCGCGAGATACCCGCCTCCACCTCGTTCGAGCAGGTCGAACGGCGCGCCCAGAGCGCCTGGGACGACATCCTGGGCCGTATCGAGGTCGAGGGAGCCAGCCGCGACCAGCTCACCACGCTCTACTCCAGCCTCTACCGGCTGTACCTCTATCCCAATTCCGGTTACGAGAACACCGGGACCGAGCGGAAGCCGCGCTACCAGTACGCGAGCGCCTTCTCGCCCGCCGCCGGGCAGAACACCCCGACCCGCACCGGCGCGAAGATCGTCGACGGCAAGGTCTACGTCAACAACGGCTTCTGGGACACCTACCGCACCACCTGGCCCGCCTACTCCCTGCTCACCCCGAAGCGCGCGGGGACGATGGTCGACGGCTTCGTCCAGCAGTACAAGGACGGCGGCTGGATCTCCCGCTGGTCCTCCCCCGGCTACGCCGACCTCATGACCGGCACCAGCTCGGACGTGGCCTTCGCCGACGCGTACCTCAAGGGCGTCCGCTTCGACGCCGAGGCCGCGTACGAGGCGGCGCTGAAGAACGCCACCGCCGTGCCGCCCGCGCCGGGTGTGGGCAGGAAGGGCATGTCCACCTCCCCCTTCCTCGGCTACACCAGCACCGAGACCCATGAGGGCCTGTCCTGGGCGCTGGAGGGCTACCTCAACGACTTCGGCCTGGCGAACATGGGCAAGGCCCTGTACGCGAAGACCAAGAAGCCCCGCTACCAGGAAGAGTCCGACTACTTCCTGCACCGCGCCCAGAACTACGTCACGCTGTTCGACGACAAGGCGGGCTTCTTCCAGGGCCGCGACGCGGCCGGAAAGTGGCGCGTGCCGTCCGACAAGTACGACCCGCGGATCTGGGGCTACGACTACACCGAGACCAACGGCTGGGGCTACGCCTTCACCGCCCCGCAGGACAGCCGGGGCCTGGCCAACCTCTACGGCGGGCGTTCCGGGCTGGCGAAGAAGCTCGACGCGTACTTCTCCACCCCGGAGACCGCCTCCCCCGACTTCAAGGGGTCGTACAGCGGCGTCATCCACGAGATGACCGAGGCGCGCGACGTCCGGATGGGCATGTACGGCCACAGCAACCAGGTCGCGCACCATGTGACGTACATGTACGACGCGGCCGGGCAGCCCTGGAAGACCCAGGAGAAGGTCCGCGAGGTGCTCGCCCGCCTCTACACCGGCAGCGAGATAGGTCAGGGCTACCACGGCGACGAGGACAACGGCGAGCAGTCCGCCTGGTACCTCTTCAGCGCGCTCGGCTTCTACCCCCTGGTGATGGGCGGCTCCGAGTACGCGATCGGCTCGCCGCTGTTCAAGAAGGTCACGGTGCACCTGGAGAACGGCCGCGACCTGGTCGTCAAAGCCCCGCGCAACAGTCGTTCCAACGTCTACGTCCAGGGCCTGAAGGTCAACGGCAAGTCGTGGAACTCCACCGCCCTCCCCCACTCGGTGCTCGCGCGCGGCGGCACGCTGGAGTTCGCGATGGGCGCCAAGCCGTCGAAGTGGGGCACGGGCGCCGATGCCGCCCCGTCCTCCATCACCCAGGACGACAAGGTGCCGACCCCGCGCCACGATCTGACGGTGCCGAGCGGTGGCACGGCGCTGCTGGACGACACGTCGGGTACGGAGGCGACGTTCGAGTCGGCGACCCTGCCGGTGTCATCGCCGTCCCGCGCCGTCCAATACACCCTCACCTCATCCGACCGAACGAAGGCACCCACCGGCTGGGTCCTCCAGGGCTCGCCGGACGGCAAGACCTGGAAGGACCTGGACCGCCGGACGGATGAGTCCTGGTCCTGGGACAAGCAGACCCGCGTCTTCACGGTGCGGTCGCCCGGTATGTACGAGCACTACCGCCTGATACCAGACGCCAAGGCCACCCTGGCCGAGGTCGAACTGCTCGGCTGAGCCGTTGGGGCAGGCTGAGCCCACAATCGGGCTCAGCCTGCCCGGTCCATTGCTTGCCTGCGGGCACCCGGCGGGCGGCAACGCACCATCGGACGACGCGGCCCGGCCCCCCTTCCGCACCGTCTCGCGCCTGCGGCGCATGGAGCATGCGGCGGGCCCGGGGCCCGGGTTCCTCGCCGTCGCCGTCCGGCGGGCCTGACGGGGCTGGGCGCCGTGACCTCGGTCAGTTGCGGTGAGTTTGAGCCGCCCGCGGGCCGCATATGAACGAACCGACGGCGCGTCCTCACCGCAAACGCGACGACGGCCCGCCGGACGGCAATGGCGCGGGCCCCGCCGCTCCCCCGCCGCATGCTCCATCGCCGAAGGCGCGAGACGAAGCCCGCACCCGAGGGGCGGTCTCAGGCCGCCTCGGCCCGCTCGAAGCTGGGCGCCGTGGGCGCCGCGAACCACACGATCCGCGCGGTGATCCCCTTCTCCCGCCCGAACCACCACGTCGCTCGTTCGGGTGAAGTGAGGCTGAGCCGGTGCTGCCCGTTGGCGGTGACGACGTGCGCGCTCCCGTCGTCGTACGCAAGGCCCCACGCGGCGATCTCCCCGTCCAGCGCGCCAGGTTCCACCTCGTACTGCACGGCGACGGCGAAGACGCGGGGCGCCTGGTCGAGTGCGAGGTCGCGGAGTTCTTGGTCGAAGTCGAAGGCAGCCATGGAAGTCTCCCGTCAGGAGGGGGAATTGGGCCATGCACGTACGGTGACGTGGTTCACACCGTAGCGTGAAACATGGGCTACATCCCAGGATTTCAGCGCATGGAGCCCAATGCCCCCCGATAGGGTGACACCACCACGCCCAAACCCCGCAGGGAGAGATCGCTCATGGCTCCGACCAAGTACCCGCCGACCGTGCGACAGCGGCGCTTGGGCGCGGAGTTGCGACGGCTCCGCGAACGAACCGACCTGTCCGCCACCGAGGCGGGTCGCCTCTTCGGGGCCAGCCAGTCACGCGTCAGCAGCATCGAGGCAGGGCGCTATGCGGTGAGTGCCGACCGGGTGCGCCACTTGGCGAGCCTGTACAACTGCGCGGATCAGGCTCTGATCGACGCCCTCGTGGAGATGACCGGGAGACAGACCCGAGGCTGGTGGGAGCAGCAGCGAGAGGTCCTGCCCGCCGGACTACTCGACCTGGCCGAGCTGGAGCACCACGCCACCTCCGTACGCGTCGCTACAATGATCCACGTACCGGGCCTTCTCCAGACCAGGGAGCACGCCCGAGCGCTCTTCGACTCGACGGTCCCGCCTCTTCCGCCACACGCGGTGGAACACCGCGTTTCGCACCGCATCAAGCGGCAGGGGATCTTGCACAGGAGCGAGCCGACACCGCTAACGGCGATCATCCATGAAGCTGCCCTGCGCATGGGACTTGGTGGCCCGATCGTGGCCCGCGCCCAGCTTCAGCACCTCATCGAGATGAGCGAACGCGAGTGTGTCACCGTCCTGGTGGTCCCATTCGGCGCGAAGCCACTCCCCGGATCTGGCCAACCCATCGACTACTTCGGCGGCTCAATCCCACAGCTCGATACCGTCCAACTCGACACGGATCACGGCAACGCGCTACTCGACGCTGAAGCTCACCTCGTGAAGTATCGGAGCGTACTGGACCGCTTCGAGAACTACGCCCTGAACCCGACAGCGTCCCGCGACCTCATCCATCACATCGCTCAGAGCACCTGAGAGGAAGCGCAAGGTGTCCGACCACGTCTGGCAGAAGTCGTCCTACAGCCACGAAGGATCCAACTGCGTCTATATCGCCAAGGTCCCGGCTGATTGGCGCGGCTCTTCGTACTGCGCCCAGGCATCCAACTGCGTCTACGTCGCCGCCCCCGCACCCCACACCATCGCGCTCCGGGAGAGCGAAGAACCGGACGTCATCCTCACCACCACCCCCGCCACCCTCGGCACCTTCATACGCGCGGCGAAGGCCGGAGCGTTCGACGGGCTCAGCCAGGACCGATAGGGCGCGCCGCCCGCCAGCGAATGCCAGGATGGACCGCATGGCTACCGTCCTGGCATTCCACGCCCACCCCGACGACGAGGCACTGCTGACCGGCGGCACGCTCGCCCGGCTCGCCGATGAGGGACACCGGGTGGTGGTCGTGGTCGCCACGGACGGCCTGGTGGACGCCGCACCGACGCAGGCCGAATCACCCCGCCTGCACGAACTGCGCACCAGCGCGGCACTGTTGGGCGTCGACCGCGTCGTCCACCTCGGCTACGCGGACAGCGGCCACGGCCCGCTCCTCTACCCCGACCCGCCGGACCGTGCGCGCTTCGTCCGGGCGGACACGGAGGAGGCCGCCGAGCGCCTGGCCACGATCCTCCGCGACGAGGACGCGTCGATGCTGCTCCACTACGACCCGCACGGCGGCTACGGCCACCGCGACCACATCAAGGTCCACCAGGTCGGCCGCCGCGCCGCCGAACTGGCCAAGACGCCGAGGGTGCTGGAGGCGACGATGCCCCGCGACGCCGCCGAGCGCCTGGTCCGCCTGGCCCACCGCCTGAGGGTCCCCCTCCGCTTCACCCCCGAGGAGCTGAGCACCCGCTTCAGCCCCCGGTCGGACATCACCCACCGCCTTGACGTCCACCGCTATGCCCGCCAGAAGCAGGCGGCCCTGGCGGCCCACCGTTCCCAGATCGAAGGCACGGGCCGCATGAGTGCCGCCATGCGGACGATGCTCCGCCTCCCGCCCCCGCTCTTCGGCCTGCTGCTGGGCCGGGAGTGGTTCATCGACGTCTCCCCCGTCCGCTCCCCACAGCCCTAGGCGTCGGGGCCCTCCCCGTCGGCCCCAACTGGACGGGCTCAGCCGAGTAGGCGGGTGCGGGCGCGGGCCCAGGTCTCCGCCGGGTCGAACGCATCCGAGTGCCAGGTGGTGGAGGTCAGGGCGCCCCTCCCCCGGTACGCACGCATGATGTCCACGTGCGGCGGCCAGGCGATGAACTGGTTCAGGGCGGCCTCGTTCCGCCAGACAGCCACGGCACCGCAGCGCCCCGCGATGGGCTGCGCCCAGAGCCACATTCCGTACGCCCCGTCCAGCTCCGGCCAGCCGTTTGCGAGCCGTCGGGCCGCGCGGTGGATACCGGGCAGGTCCATCAGCCGGTTGAGCCTGAAGTCGGTGACGCTGACCAGGACGGAGCCGTCCCGGCCGTGGTCCGGCCCGGGTGTCCAGGAAGATCTCAGCAGTTTCGTAGGCATGTGCTTACGATCTGCGTGAGCGTATGATTTGTCAACGGGTATTTTCCTCGCATGAACGACGCTCCCGCGAACACGTCCCGACCCGACCTCGCCGCCATGGTCGTACCTCTGGGGCGTGCCCTCATGGCCGCCGAACAGCCGGTTCTCGATGCGCACGGCCTGACCATGTGGGGGTATGCGGTGCTGTCCCACCTCGAGGAGACACCGATTCGCACGCAGGCGGCACTGGCTGAGGCCATCCACGCCGACAAGACTCGGATCATTGCCGTACTCGACGACTTGGAGTCCCGCGAGCTGCTGACCCGCCGGCCCGACCCCAAGGACCGCCGGGCGCGCCTGCTGTCCCTCACTCCCGAGGGTCGGCGGCTCCGGGACACTGTCCGGGCTGCCGTCCGGGACGGCGAGGAACGCCTCCTCGGACAGATTCCTGCCGCCGACCGGGAGGCGTTTCTCCGGACCCTGAGCGTCCTGTACGAGGTGAGCCAGGGCCATCCAGGTCGCTGAACGGCACCTCGGCGAGTGCGACGACCAGCAGCTGATCACGACTCAATACACAGCCTAGCTGTCCGCGAACAACTCCTCCGCGCGAGAGGCGGTCGCTGCTCGATCCAGCCAGACGCCGAGGACGTCCATGTCCTTGCACGACTCGATGCGCTCGCGCGTCTCGTCGGTAACCGCAAGCCCCCGGGCCTTGAGGATCCGCAGGAGAGAGTCGGCGCGCACCTCCGCGAAGGCGTGCTGGGCTTGCTGGGAACGGAAGAAATTCATCAGCGCGGGCATCAGTCGAACAATTCCTCGACACGAGAGGCGGTCACGGCCCGATCCAGCCAGGTGTCGAGAAGGTCCAGATCCCTGCACGACCGGATGCGCTCACGGGCCTCGGAGGTGACCTCAAGCCCCCGAATGCTGAGCACCCGCAGGACGTCCTCTGTAGCCTTTTCGGCTCGGACCTCGGCGAAGGCTCGCTGGGCGTGCTCGGAGCGGAAGAAGTTGAGCAGCGCGGACATCAGGTCCCTCCAGAGGTCTCGTGCCGGAGTGACTCCCAGCCCGGCTTCGACGAGTTCGGCGTAGATCATCGCCTGTTCGGTGTCGATTTTGTCGAGCGTGGTGGCCAGCGTCTTCAGTATGGCATCGGCGTTTGCGCTCTTACTGTGCGTGATAGCTGAAAAGACGGCGAGCGGGACATCCCGGGCCGCTTCCTTCGCGTCGGTGATGAGCGGAGTATTGCCAGGCCCGAGCACAAGCGGACGGACGGTCAGCGACGGGTGGCTCGGTAAGCCGAGGATGATGGGCCGGGCGGCCCAGCGAGCCGTGGCGTCATCGGGGCAGAGCACGATCAGCACCGGCTGGTGCCCGAACTTCGCGTACATGTAGGAGAGGTAGTACGCCCAGGCCGCCGGTTTGTCCTTGTCCCGTCTGCTCTGCGACTCGATCGCGAACAGGTACGTGCCGTGCTTCTCGGTCTCGACCTGGAGCAGGGTGTCCACGCGCCGCTCGACGGGTGCGATTTCGGTGAGGTCGGGGCTGACGACGAACGTCTTGCTCGTGTCCGGGAATGGAACGCCGAGCAGTTTTCGCAGCGCTCGGACGATGGCCCCGGTGTCCTCCTGAAAAATCCGGTGGAGCGCTTCGTGTGAGGAACTGACCATGCGCTGAACGCTAAAGACGCGAAGGCAAGTGTCGATGGCATTTGCCATCGCATCACCCGAACGCATGTAGCCGCTATTCACGTTGACGCTGGGCGGCCAGCACCTCCGCCTCCTTCTGCGGCGCGAGACCCACCGCCGGGCGGTCCGGGCGCTGCGGCGCCCGGCCGCCCAAGCCACGCAGCCAGGTCCACGTATCGGCCACCGTTTCGGTGATGGGACGGCAGCGCAGCCCCGCCGCGAGGGCCTTCGAGACATCGGCGGCGTGCAGGGTGTCGTACAGCTCGCCCGGGGGGGAGCCAGATCGGGAGGTCGGTCCAGGGGGCGATGTCGGCGGCGAGGATGCGGTCCGGGGGCGTCCAGCGGAGGTCGGCGGGTGAGCCGGTGACGCGTACGCAGGTCTCCAGGAGTTCGCCCATCGTGGTGTGGCCGGACGGGCTGGTCAGGTTGTACGGGCCGCCGAGGCCGCGTTCGGCGGCGTCGAGGAGCCAAGTGGCCAGGTCGCGGGCGTCGATGTACTGCAAGGGCAGGGTGCGCGGCCCCGGGGCGAGGACCGGGCCGCCGCGGGCGATGCGGGTCAGCCACCAGGGCAGTCGGCCGATGTTCTCGTACGGGCCGATGATCAGCCCGGGCCTGGCCAGCAGCGCGTGGTCGCCGAAGGCGGAGAGCGCGGCGAGTTCGCCGCCCCGCTTGGCGCGGGCGTAGTCGGTCTCGTCAGCGTCGTCGGGGGACGCCTCCACCACCGGTCCGTCCTCGGTGAGTCCGGCGCGGGCCGGGTAGGTGTAGACGGAGCGGGTGGAGACGTAGGCGTAGTGGTGGACGCGGTCGGCGAGGAGTTGAGCCGTGTCGCGTACGGCCGAGGGGGCGCCGGACCAGGTGTCCACGACGGCGTCCCACGTACCGTGTTGGAGGGCGGCGAGCCCGCCGGGCGCGGTGCGGTCGCCGCGCAGTGCGGTGGCTCCCGGCGGCGGGGCATGGCGGCCGCGGTGGAAGACCGTGACCTCCCAGCCGCGGGCCAGGGCCTCCTCGGTGACCGCGCGCCCCACGAACTCCGTTCCGCCCAGCATCAGAAGTCTCATGACTGGGACTCTGCCCGCTCGGGGCAACGCGCGCCCGGTGGATTAGCCCTCAGCAGATCGCCATGATGGTCCACATGATCCTCCGCCAGCTACGTGACACCGAGGAGGACGCCGAGGCGGTGAGGACCGTGGCCTCGGCCGCCTTCGACACCTCGCGCGCCCTGCGGGGCGAACCGGCTGCCGACTGGCCGCCCGACCGGCTCGCGCGCATCGACAGCCGCAATCGCCATCTGGCGCGGACCGATCCGGGTGGCTGCTGGCTCGCCGTGGACGATGTCGGGATGCCGGTCGGCACGGTGCTGTCCACGCGCCGCGAAGGGACGTGGGGTCTTGCGCTGTTCGCCGTGCTGCCCCGGGCCCAGCGGCGCGGGATAGGGCGGGAGCTGATGGCCGCGGCGCTGCTGTACGGGCGGGCCTGTCTGCGCGGGATCATCTGCGGGTCCCGGGATCCGCGCGCGGCGGCCATCTACCGGCGGGCGGGCTTCACCCTGCATCCGACGATGCGGCTGCGCGGCACCGTCGACAAGGAGCTGAAGACCCGGCTGCCGTCGCTGGACGGCGCGGTCCACGAGGGCACGGCGCGGCACCGGGACCTGATGGACTCCCTGGACCGCCGCACCCGCGGCGGCGCGCACGGCCCCGACCACGAGGAGATGCTGCGCCACTCGCGGCTGCTGGTCGTCGACGAGCTGACCGGCAGCGGCTACTGCTACGTCGGCGCGGACGGGGACGTCGAACTGCTCGCCGCGACCTCCCGCCGCATCGCCGGGCGGCTGCTGACCGCCGCCCTGCTCAGCGTCCCGGAGGGCACCACGGTGGCGGTGGAGAACCTGACCGCCGAGCAGGAGTGGGCGGTGGACGTCGGCCTCGCGGCGGGGCTTGAGCTGTCCAACGCGGGCTATGTGTGCCTGCGCGGGATGCGGCCGCCGTCGCCGTACATCCCCTCCGGCGCGTTCCTCTGAGACGACACGCGGACGGGCCGCACCCCCTGCTCAGGGGTGCGGCCCGTCCGTGACGCGTAAGGCTTCCTACTTGCGGATCAGCGAGCGCAGCACGTACTGCATGATGCCGCCGTTGCGGTAGTAGTCCGCCTCGCCGGGGGTGTCGATGCGCACCTTGGCGTCGAACTCCACGTCGCCTGCCTTGACCTTGACGGTCTCCGGGATGCCGCCGTCGTTGAGCGCGGTGACGCCGGTGATGTCGAAGGTCTCCTCGCCGGTCA
The DNA here is from genome assembly GCF_044333065.1 of Streptomyces sp. NPDC021115. Lineage (NCBI taxonomy): Bacteria > Bacillati > Actinomycetota > Actinomycetes > Kitasatosporales > Streptomycetaceae > Streptomyces > Streptomyces sp. NPDC021115. The sequence continues at coordinate 17,634 of NZ_JBIRQF010000016.1, read as the reverse complement.
GGCCCAGCGACTGCGCCGAGGCGCCCTCGGGGAACTGCAGCGGGAGGACGCCCATGCCGATGAGGTTCGAGCGGTGGATGCGCTCGTACGACTCGGCGACGACGGCCTTGACGCCGAGGAGCGCGGTGCCCTTGGCGGCCCAGTCGCGGGACGAGCCGGAGCCGTACTCCTTGCCCGCCAGGATGACCAGCGGAGTGCCCGCGGCCTGGTAGTTCTGCGAGGCGTCGTAGATGAAGGAGACCGGCCCGCCGTCCTGGGTGAAGTCGCGGGTGAAGCCGCCCTCGGTGCCGGGCGCGATCTGGTTGCGCAGCCGGATGTTGGCGAAGGTGCCGCGGATCATGACCTCGTGGTTGCCTCGGCGGGAGCCGTAGGAGTTGAAGTCACGACGCTCGACACCGTGCTCGGTGAGGTACTTGCCGGCCGGGGTGTCGGCCTTGATCGCACCGGCCGGGGAGATGTGGTCGGTGGTGACCGAGTCGCCCAGCTTGGCCAGGACGCGGGCGCCGGTGACGTCGCCGACCGGGGCCGGGTCCATGGTCAGGCCCTCGAAGTACGGGGGCTTGCGGACGTAGGTGGACTCCGCGTCCCACTCGAAGGTGTTGCCGGTCGGCACGGGCAGCGCCTGCCACTGGGCGTCACCCGCGAAGACGTCCTGGTAGGACTTGTTGAACATGTCCTCGCCGATGGCGTTGGCCACGACGTCGTTGACCTCGGCCTCGGTCGGCCAGATGTCCGCGAGGAAGACCGGCTTGCCCTCCTGGTCGGTGCCCAGCGCGTCCGTGGTGATGTTCACCTTCATCGAACCGGCGATGGCGTACGCGACGACCAGCGGCGGGGACGCCAGGTAGTTCATCTTGACGTCGGGGTTGATCCGGCCCTCGAAGTTCCGGTTGCCGGAGAGCACCGAGGTGACGGCGAGGTCGGCCTCGTTGACAGCCTTGGAGACCTCGTCCGGCAGCGGGCCGGAGTTGCCGATGCAGGTGGTGCAGCCGTAGCCGACGAGGTTGAAGCCGACCTTGTCGAGGTAGGGGGTCAGGCCCGCCTTGTCGAAGTAGTCGGTGACGACCTTCGAGCCCGGGGCCAGGGTGGTCTTGACCCACGGCTTGCGGGTCAGGCCCTTCTCGACCGCCTTCTTGGCCACCAGCGCGGCGGCGACCATGACGTACGGGTTCGAGGTGTTGGTGCAGGAGGTGATCGCGGCGACGGTGACGGCGCCGTGGTCGATCTCGTACGTCGAACCGTCGGGGGCGGTGACCAGGGTCGGCTTGCTCGGCACGCCGTTGGAGACGGCCGGGGCGTCGGAGGCCGGGAAGGACTCCTTGCCCGCCTCGTCCTCCTCCGCGTCCGCGACGTAGTTGCGGACGTCCTGCGCGAACTGCTGCGCGGCCTCGGCCAGCACGATGCGGTCCTGGGGCCGCTTGGGACCGGCGATCGACGGGACGACCGTCGACAGGTCCAGCTCCAGCTTCTCGGAGAAGTCGGGCTCAGCGGCCGGGTCCAGCCACAGGCCCTGCTCCTTGGCGTACGCCTCGACGAGCGCGACCTGCTGGTCGGAGCGGCCGGTGAGCCGGAGGTAGTTCAGGGTCTCGTCGTCGATCGGGAAGATCGCGGCGGTGGAGCCGAACTCCGGCGACATGTTGCCGATGGTGGCGCGGTTGGCGAGGCTCGTGGCCGCCACACCCTCGCCGTAGAACTCGACGAACTTGCCGACGACACCGTGCTTGCGCAGCATCTCCGTGATGGTCAGCACGAGGTCGGTGGCGGTGGTGCCGGGCTTCAGCTCGCCGGTCAGCTTGAAGCCGACGACGCGCGGGATGAGCATCGACACCGGCTGACCGAGCATCGCGGCCTCGGCCTCGATGCCGCCGACGCCCCAGCCGAGCACGCCGAGGCCGTTGACCATGGTGGTGTGCGAGTCGGTGCCGACGAGGGTGTCGGGGTACGCCTGGCCACCCCGGACCATGACGGTGCGGGCCAGGTGCTCGATGTTCACCTGGTGCACGATGCCGGTGCCGGGCGGGACGACCTTGAACTCGTCGAACGCGGTCTGGCCCCAGCGCAGGAACTGGTAGCGCTCCTTGTTGCGGCCGTACTCCAGCTCGACGTTCTGGCCGAAGGCGTCCTTGGTGCCGAACTTGTCGGCGATCACGGAGTGGTCGATGACCAGCTCGGCAGGGGCCAGCGGGTTGATCTTCGCCGGGTCGCCGCCCAGCTCCTTGACGGCCTCGCGCATGGTGGCGAGGTCGACCACACAGGGCACACCGGTGAAGTCCTGCATGATCACGCGGGCCGGCGTGAACTGGATCTCCTGGCTGGGCTGGGCCTGTGAGTCCCAGCCGCCGAGCGCTCGGATGTGGTCGGCGGTGATGTTGGCGCCGTCCTCCGTACGGAGCAGGTTCTCCAGCAGAACCTTCAGGCTGTAGGGGAGGCGGGCGGCCCCCTCCACCTTGTCCAGCCTGAAGATCTCGTACGACTCGTCGCCCACCTGCAGGGTGCTGCGGGCATCGAAGCTGTTCGCCGACACGACAGTCTCCTTCATGCATGAATTACGCGCGTACCACCGCAATGCTGCCGCGACATGCCCGCGCCGATCCGCTAAGGTAGGGCTAAGTTAGGTAACCCTTACCGGTGCGGCGCGACGGTGCGCCCGTTCGACAGATATCTCGATGTCGAGATAACTCTAATACATGGCCCTCCCGGCGGTCAGCTCAGCCCTGACACCGGGGCACCGTCATGTCCGTCGCGCGATGCCCGGAGACCCCGTGAGGGCCCCCGCCGAGCCGCGATACTGCTCCCCATGGATCCGCGCCTGCTCCGCACCTTCGTCTCCGTGGCCCACTGCGGCTCCTTCACCGACGCCGCCCACCAGCTGGGCTCCACGCAGTCGGCCGTCTCGCAGCAGATCGCGACCCTCGAAGCCGATCTGCGCACCCCGCTGCTGACCCGGCGGCCCGTGACGCTCACCACTGCCGGGGCGCGGCTGCTGGAGCACGCCGGTCCGCTGCTGCGGCGGCTGGACGCGGCGCGGGCCGACGTCGAGCGGCTGGCGGGGCGCGCCGCCGCGCGGCTGGCCCTCGGCGCCTCGCCGCTGGCCATGACGCCCCCGGTCGCGTCGGCCCTCGCCGAGACGCGCCACGCCTGCCCCGACGCGGACACCGCCGTACGGATCCTCACCCGCCGGGAGGTCCCGGCGGCCGTCGCGACCGGCGCGGCCGACCTGGGCCTGCTCGACGGCCCGGCCGTCCCCGGCCTGCCCTTGCCGCTGCCCGAAGCCGGGCAGCTCACCGCGGTCGCGGTCGCGGAGACGCCGCTGGTCGTGGCTCTGCCGCTCGGCCACCCGCTGACCCGCAGGCTCGGCCTGCGGCTGGCCGACCTCGCCGACGCCGACTGGCTCGACGCCCCGGACGCCGCGATGCCGCTCGGCCCCCTGCGCACCGCGAGCGGCACCGGCGGCTTCCGCGCCTCGCTGACGTACGAGGGCACGGACGTACGTACCCTCCTCGCCCTCACCGCGTCCGGCCACGGCCTGGCCCTCCTCCCCCACACGGCCGCCGAGAACGCCGCCGGAATCGCCACGATCCCCCTGACCGCCCCCCGCCTGATCCACCGCACCGAACTCCTCCACGGCCCCGCCGTGGACGGCCCGGCCCGCACCCTGGCGGCGGCACTGACGGGAGACGGTCACCGATATGGGTGATTGCCGGGCAGTGATGCCCGAGGATTTCCGACGCGACGGTTCGGCTCAGCCGCCCGCCAGGCGGGTGCGGACCAGGGACAGGACCTCCTCGTCCGACAGGCCGAGGGCCCGGGCCTCGTCCACCAGGTGCTGGGCGCCCTCCAGGAGGCGGGCGCGGGCGGTGGGCTGTTCGCCGGTGACCACGGCGCCGCGGCCGCGGCGGAGGTCGATCAGCTCCTCCTCGCGGAGGCGCTGGTAGCCGCGGAGGACCGTGTGGACGTTGACGCCGAGGGAGTCGGCGAGGGTGCGGGCGGCGGGGAGGCGTTCGCCGGGGCGGAGGGTGCCGTCGGCGATGGCGCCGCGGACGGTGGCGGCGATCTGATCGCCCAGCGGGACCGGGGAGCCGAGGTCGACACGGAAGAGCATGGTCAGCCTCCCGCTCCGGTGGCGGTCCGGTCGCGCTCGACCAGGGTGTTGAGCAGAGCCGCCGCGGTGGCGGCGTCGTCCACCGTGACCACGAACTCCTTGCCGGTGACCAGCCGCAGGAACACCGCGTCACCCGAGCGCATTACCAGGGCGCTGCGGCCCGGCTGGATGCGGTAGCCCCAGCCGCCGAGGCTGAGGGCGCGGGCCTCGCGGCTGGTGGCCTGGGCGATCCGTTCCAGCGGTATCCGCAGCCGCGGGCGCGGGGCGAACCACAGCGCGACGGAGAGTCCGCGGTGGTCGACGGTGACCCGGCAGTGGGACAGCGCCGCCGAGACCAGCCCGATGACGATCAGGGCCGACTCCGCCGTCGTGTCCGAGACCACGGCGAGGACCACACCCATCAGCGCGGTGCCCGCTCCCACGACGGCCAGCACGGGCGATCCGACGCCGCGCGTCCAGACGGCGGTCTCGCCCTTGGCGAGCGGGAGCCGGGGTCCGGCCGCCCCCTCGGCGTCGTCGACGGGGGCCGCCACGTCCCGGCCCGCGAGCAGCCATCCCACCCAGCCGACGGCTCCGGCGACGGCGAGGGACACCGCCAGGTGCCACAGGGGGAAGCTCACACCGGCGGCGCGGGTGGCCGCGGCGTTGGCGCGGAGCAATGCGACGAAGTCGTAGCCGAGCATCGCGGCCATCCCGTACGCCAGGGCGACCAGCATCCGCTGCGCGCCGAGCGCCAGACGCGAGCGGTACCCGACGACCGCCACGATGAGCCCGGGCAGCAGCAGAAGAGTGGTGACCACCGGGAGGAAGGCACCCAGACCGGTGAATCCGTCGGCCTGCCCACCGGGGCCGATGTGCGTGGCGATCGGATCCGGCAGCCGGTCGCGCAGCGCGCCGAAAGCGGCCAGAACAGCAGCCCAGGCCAGCACAAAGGGCAGAGCGACGACGGCTGCGCGCCGCCAGGAGCGGGTCATGAGAACCTCCATTGTTCGCGTACTACTAGAACAATGCCCGACTGGACAGCCCCCACACCTCCCTTCCCTCCGGTCGCATGCGCATCTCATATCTGAGATAGCCTCTACTTCATGACTGACGACTACCTCTCCCGCATCGGCAAGCTCATCCGTGACGCCCGCCAGCACCGTGGCTGGACCCAGTCGCAGCTCGCGGAGGCGCTCGGCACCAGCCAGAGCGCGGTCAACCGCATCGAGCGCGGGAATCAGAACATCAGCCTTGAGATGATCGCCCGTATCGGTGAGGCGCTGGACAGCGAAATCGTCTCCCTCGGCTACGCGGGCCCGATGCATCTGCGCGTGGTCGGCGGCCGCCGCCTGTCCGGCGCCATCGATGTGAAGACGAGCAAGAACGCGTGCGTCGCCCTGCTCTGCGCCACGCTCCTCAACGCGGGCCGCACCACGCTGCGGAGGGTCGCCAGGATCGAGGAGGTCTACCGCATCCTCGAGGTGCTGGGCAGCATCGGCGTCCGCACCCGCTGGATCAACGACGGCAACGACCTGGAGATCGTGCCGCCCGCCGAGCTGGACCTCGACGCCATGGACACCGAGGCCGCCCGCCGCACGCGCAGCGTCATCATGTTCCTCGGCCCACTGCTGCACCGGATGGACCGCTTCCGGATTCCCTATGCGGGCGGCTGCGACCTCGGCACCCGCACCGTGCAGCCGCACATGACCGCGCTGCGCCCCTTCGGCCTCGAAGTGACCGCCACCGACGGCATGTACCACGCCCGCGTCGACCGCTTGGTCTCCCCCGGCCGCGCGATCGTGCTGACCGAACGGGGCGACACGGTCACCGAGAACGCCCTGCTCGCGGCCGCCCGCCACGACGGCGTCACGGTCATCCGCAACGCCTCCTCCAACTACATGGTCCAGGACCTGTGCTTCTTCCTCGAGGAGCTGGGCGTCAAGGTCGAGGGCGTGGGCACCACCACGCTCACCGTCCACGGCGTCACCCACATCGACCGCGATGTCGACTACGCGCCCTCCGAGGACCCGGTGGAGGCGATGAGCCTGCTCGCCGCCGCCGTCGTCACCGAGTCGGAGCTGACGATCCGCCGGGTGCCGGTCGAGTTCCTGGAGATCGAGCTGGCCATCCTGGAGGAGATGGGCCTCGACCACGAGCGCAGCCCGGAGTACGCGGCGGACAACGGCCGCACCCGGCTGATCGATCTCACCGTCCGGCCCTCCAAGCTCCAGGCCCCCATCGACAAGATCCACCCGATGCCGTTCCCCGGCGTCAACATCGACAACGTCCCCTTCTTCGCCGCCATCGCGGCCGCCGCCCAGGGCTCGACGCTGATCCACGACTGGGTCTACGACAACCGCGCCATCTACCTCACCGAGCTGAACCGGCTCGGCGCCCACGTCAAACTCCTCGACCCGCACCGGGTCCTGGTCGAGGGACCCACCCGCTGGCGCTCCGCCGAGATGATGTGCCCACCCGCCCTCCGCCCCGCCGTGGTTGTCCTCCTGGCCATGATGGCCGCGCCCGGTACCTCCGTACTGCGCAACGTGTACGTCATCAACCGCGGTTACGAGGACCTGGCCGAGCGGCTGAACTCGATCGGCGCCCAGATCGAGACCTTCCGCGACATTTGATGAGCGAATGCCGCCGCACCCCGTCTGACCTGCGATGCAACGGGTCAGGAAGGACTGCGGCGGCATCCCTGGGTTCTCTGGGACTTTGGGCCCGCGGCGGCTGCGGGCCACGCTCCACGAGGTCCGACGACCGACCCCGGCTACGTCACCTCCGCCGCGGCCAGAGCAGGCTCACTTCCCTGGCGAAGTCGATACCGTCCGCGGAGAGCCCGAGTGCCTCCCCTTGCCGGAGCCCAAGGCCCGCTCCGATCACGCCGAGCAGCCGGTAGCGGTCCGCCATAGCCGCCCGTACCGCCAGTGCGCTGGAGAGCGTCGCCCGGACAAGACGGATCGAGGTCGGACCCAGATCGTGCCCGTGTATCAGCGCCCGGCCGCAAACAGGGGCACCGGCATCGTCCCCGCGGTCGCGCAGCGCCGAGCCATCGTGGCCTGGTGAGCAGAATCAGGCCGGCATTCCGGGCTCGGCAAGACCGCTTTCGTAGGCGATGATGACCAGTTGAGCAAGGCGAAGCAGAACGCGGCCAGCACATCGAGCGTGATCAGGCATCGACGCGAGACATCACCCATGTCCTGAACGTATGGGGCCGGTTCGACGCACGTCCAATGCGGGCGTGGGCCGGGCGTATTTGCATGTGTTGTGAACTGCCTGTGACGCGCAGACAACTGCGCTCATCTCACCCAGCGGGCATCCGATCATCAGAATTCGATCACCGGCCTCCCCGTTTCGGCCACCGATCTGCCGCGTCCGGACAGCGCCCGGGCGGCGGGGCGATCATCCGGGGAAGCGCCCGCGCCGGGCACGAAACCGCAGGTGGTCGCGGGATCTGGGGCGACTCCGGGAGGATCAGGACCGCCGTCGCACCACACCCTCCCAATAAATGCATGGCCATGACCGGTACTCGCTCACCAATCGGAACATCCTCTTCCACTTGAGAACGGAACTTGCGTTCCACTCGATCACCTACGCATACTCGCATGAGCGCCAACCAACTCTTCACCTTCTGCAAATCTCCTACAAATGAACGGTGCACCGAAGAGGGCCGGGCAACCTCGGACGAGGTTCCCGGTCACGCCTCGCTCCTCCATCGCCGCCAACACCGGGCACCATCAATGGCAGGGCACCGCACGGGGGTCATATAGGAAGTAGAGAATTCTCGCTCCGACTCGCAACAACGAAGGAGAAACCTTCGAATGCAGGGTACGCCGACAGAATTCGACACAATCCGGCGCCGCGCCGATGAAACTCCAGGAGATTCAGGCAGATGGAGATCAACCTGTTCATCATCAGCGACAACCCGGTCTCTCTCGCCGGACTGGAAGCGATCATTGAGCAGGATGAGAAATTCACCCTAGTCGGCCAGGCAGTGAGCGGCCCCGACGGCATGCGATGCCTTGAGAAGACCGCACTGCAACCGCACGTCATCATCCTCGGCGAGCCGTCCTCGAAAAGATCCATTCACGAGTACGCGCAGCAGATAGCCTCGAAATACCGCCACGAGAAATCACGGCCCAAAATGCTCGTGGTCTCGCAGCACGATGACGACGACGCGATCTTCGCCGCCCTGCGCGTCGGGGTCAGCGGATACCTCGCACACATCAGATCGTCAGAGGAACTGCTCCATTCCATCAGGATAGTGGCCAAGGGGGGTGCCGCTTTCAGCCGGACCATAGCCTCTCGACTCAGCCGACACTTCTCCACCGTACAGGTCCTGCCGGAGCTGACGGGACTCTCCGAGCTGACGAGCAGGGAACTCGAAATACTGGAACTGATCGCAGGCGGACTGAGTAATCAGCAGATCGCCCGTCGGCTCTTTCTGGCAGAAAAGACGGTCCGCAACTATGTTTCGCGGATCTTCGCGAAACTGGAAGTGCACGATCGGGCCTCTGCGGCGATGCTGGCCCGCGACGCCGGCCTCGGCACCGAGACAGGAAAAGTCCGCATCGCGAAGCAGGGACTCACGTCAGACGTGGCGTGACGTCCTCCGGTCCGCCTCTCCCGCGGATGACGAAGCTCCGGTTGGCACAGGTGACCGGCAAGGTACCCCGCCGAACCGGGGCTTCGATGTGCCCAGGCACGCCCTTCCGCCCCGCCGACGACCGACCCGGATAGTAAGTCATGGCCGGAGTGCCAACGCCCGGCCGCCGGGGAACGATCACCACCGCGCTCGAAACCGGTATTCCGACCTACCGGCGCGCAAGGCACCGGAAAAGGAGTGAATAAGCCGTGCCCTCAAGCGACTTACCCCTCATCTGCCTCCCCTTCGCGGGCAGCGGAGCCGGATTCTACCGCTCCTGGAACAGCGTACCGCCCGGCCTCAGAGTCGTCCCGCTCCAACTCCCCGGGCGGGAGGAGATGTTCCTGGAGGAGCCGTTCACCGATGTGTCAAAGGCCGCATCCGCCCTCGCCCCACAGGTGCGGCAACTCGTCGGCGACCAAGCGCCATTCGCGCTCTTCGGGCACAGTCTGGGGGCCGTCCTGGCATACGAACTGGCCCGCGAACTATGCGGTCGCTCGGGACTGCGCCACCTGTACGTGAGCGGATCCCCCGGCCCCGAGAGCCGGCGTGCCCAGCGGGCGACCGGGCTGGACGACAAGGAGTTCCTGGCCCGTGTGGGCGAGTTCGCCGGCTATCGGCACGCGGCCTTCGACGACCCCGGTCTGCGGGAGCTGCTCCTGCCCCTGCTGCGCGCCGATGTGGCGATGCACGAGAACTACGTCTCCGACGCGGGCGCCCCGCTGCCCCTTCCGGTCACCTCGCTGCGCGGCGCCGACGACCGGCTCGTCTCCCAGGCGCAGGCGGAGGAATGGCGGACCACCACCGAGGCGGCCTTCACCTACCGGGAACTGCCCGGCGGGCACATGTATCTGGTCGACTCCCCGGAGCTGCTCCTGACCACGGTCGCGCGGGAACTCGGAGGCGACGCCGCCGCCCAGGCCGACACCGACTGAGGAGGGCACGGTGCAGTTGAAGGGCAAGACAGCCGTGATCACGGGGGCGGCGCGCGGGCTCGGTCGCTCCTGTGCCGTCCGGTTCGCGGCGGAGGGCGCCGACCTGCTGCTGATCGACATCGCCGACGACCTGGCCGGAGTGGGGTACCCCATGGGATCGACCGCCCAGCTGGAGCACACGGCCGATCTGTGCGCGCCGCACGGCGGCACGGTGCTCCCCGCACGCTGCGACGTGCGCGACCCCCGCAGGATCGCATCGGTCGTGGAGGAGTGCCTCGACCGCTTCGGACGGCTGGACGTCCTGGTCAACGGCGCGGGGATCGCCGCGCCCTCCGGCCGCAAGGTCCACGAGATCACAGAGGACGAGTGGTCGCTCATGCTCGACGTCGATCTGTCAGGGGCCTGGCGCATGACCAAGGCCGTGGTTCCGGCGATGATCGAGCAGCGCTCGGGAAGCATCATCAACATCTCCTCGACGGCCGGTCTTGTGGGCTACCGGCACTTTGCCGGCTATGTCGCCGCCAAGCACGGCATGGTCGGCCTGACCAAGGCGGCGGCGCTGGACTACGCGCCGCACCGCGTCCGGGTGAACGCGCTCTGCCCCGGATCCGTGCGGGACGACCCGCTCGTCGAGGGCCGGATGCTCTCCGAGATAGCGCGGTCACTCGACGTCCGCGTCGACGAACACGAGGAGGTGTTCGTCCAGGCCCAGCCGATGAACACCCTCATCGAACCCCCGGACGTCGCCGGGGCGGCCCTGTGGCTGGCGGGAGACGACTCGCGCCAGGTGACCGGCAGTGTGCTCACCGTCGACGGCGGCTTCAGCGCCCGGTGAGCGCATCCGTCCGACTGCCCGACCCTTCCGGAGAGGGAGACTCGATGACCGTACGGACATCTGCCTGTCACAGCCTGGTGGTGCGCGCCCGCCACCCGGTGGACCTGGAGCAGAGCCGGAAGTTCCTGGAGCAGGAGAGGGCGAGGCATCCGGAGCTGGCGGGGCTGAGGCTGTGGAGCCTGCCGCTGACGGTGGATTCCTCGGCGGGCCCCGGGCACGCGCGGGTCCGCCGAGAGGCGGAACGGCCGTTGCACCCTTGCGGACCTCCGGTGCGCGCCGTGCTCGTGGAGTACGCCGACGGGCTCGCCGACGCCGTCCTGGTGGCGCGTCGCTCGGTGCTGTACGGCGTCCTCGAACGACTGGCGGCACTCCTCCTCGACGGCGAGCCCCTCGACGGCCCTCCGCTGCCGCCCCTCGACGCACCAGGCACACAGGGCATGCCGGATGCCTCGTATGAGATCGCCACGGTGCCGTGGGGACTGGTGGATTCCGGCGCGCCGGACACCACCGCCGCCCATGCCTTGCCGCTGGCGGTCCGCCCGCTGTGGCCCGGGGAGGAGGTGCTGGCGGCCTCGGTGGCACTGACTCTGACGCGCTATCAGGGCGGGCGGGAAGCGCACATCGCGGTCTTCGACCGCATGTTCCGAGCAGGCAGTCCCGCTGCACGGTCCGTCCTGGTCGACGGGGAGGGCACGGTCGCGGACCTCCTGGCTGCCGGTACCGCCGCTCTTTCGCCCACGCTGGAGGCGGTGGCGGGCGTGGGTGCGGATGTGGGTGTGGGTGTGGTTCTCGGGGACGCCGCTTCCGGGGTGTCCTATACGCGGTTCCCGGATCGCAGGCTGCCCCTCGTCCTTCATCTCGAGCGGCAGCCGGACGGCACCTGCGCGGGTTTCTGCCATCACGATCCGCGCGCGGTGGCCGCGCGGTCCGCGGAATGGTTCGGGCGGAGCGTCCTGCATATGGCCCGGCAGCTGAGCACCGTACCCGCGGCGACCCCGCTGGCGGACCTGGGGCTGCTGGACGACGCCTCCGCCGCGGCCGTGACACGGCTGGGCGGCTTCCGCCCCACGGCCGCCCCCGACGGGCCTGCCGAACGGGTGCCGGTGCCGGACACCATTGACGGGCGGATCGCGGAGCTGGCTGAGCGATGCCCGGACGCCGTCGCCGTGAGCGACGGCGAGACCAGCCTGACGTACGGCCTGCTGAACGACCGGGCAGAGAAGGTGGCCGCCGGTCTGCGCGCCCTCGGCGTCGGCGGCGCCCGGGTGGGAGTGTGCCTGGAGCGGGACACCACGCTCATCGCCACCCTGCTGGGTGTGCTGAAGGCGGCCTGCGCCTACGTCCCGATGGACACCCGGTATCCCGAGGAGCGGCTGCGCTACACCGCGGCCGACGCACAGGTGCCGGTCGTCATCGGAGACCCGGCGAGTTTTCCCCGCGTCGAGGGGGTGAGGGTGATCTCCCCCCTGGAACTCGTGGACACCGGACCCGCTCCCGCACCACCGCGGGAGCGGGCAGGCGCGGAGACGGCCGCTTACGTCATCTACACCTCGGGGTCCACCGGTCGCCCCAAGGGTGTCGTGGTCCCCCACCGCAACGTGCGGGCCCTGGTGGACGCCACGTCCGCGGACCTGGGTCTCGGCCCGGACGACGTGTGGACGTTCTTCCACTCCGGCGCCTTCGATTTCTCCGTCTGGGAGATCTGGGGCTGTCTGCTCACCGGCGGCCACCTGGTCGTCGTACCGCACTGGGTGGCCCGCGACCCGGACGACTTCCACGCACTGCTGGCCCGGCAGCGGGTCACCGTCCTCAGCCAGACCCCGTCTGCGTTCTCCCAGCTCATCGAGGCCGACGCCCGGTCGGCACCGGCCATCGAACTCGCCCTGCGGCTGGTGGTCTTCGGCGGTGAACCCCTCAACACGGTGATACTGGAGCGGTGGTTCGCCCGCCACTCCCTCGCACAGTGCCGACTGGTCAACATGTACGGCATCACGGAGACGACCGTCCATGTCACCGCGCAAGAGGTGACCCCGCTGCAGGTCCTGGAACGGTCCCGGTCCGTGGGTCGGGCGCTGCCCGGCTGGTGGGTGTCCGTCCGGGACGAGCACGGCCACGTCCTGCCGCCGGGGCCCGCCGGTGAGATCTACGTCGGCGGAGCAGGGGTGGCCGACGGCTATCTCGGCCGCCCCGAGCTGACGGCGGCCCGTTTCCTCGACGACCCCGTGACCGGGGGGCGCCTCTACCGCAGCGGCGACAGGGGCCGGCTGAGGCCGGACGGACGGCTCGACCATCTCGGCCGCCTGGACACCCAAGTGAAGGTGCGGGGCCACCGGATCGAACTCGACGAGATCAAGTCGGTCCTGGTCTCGGATCCCGCGGTCGCCGACGCGGCGGTCGTGTTCCGTGAGGGCGAGGCGGGGGACCCGGCCGGTGCCCGTATCGACGCCTATGTGGTGCTGCGGGACGGCGGCTCGAAGAAGGACGCGTGGCGGGCGGCGCGCCGTATGCTGCCGGACCACATGCTTCCGGCCGGCCTCACCGAGGTGCCCGCCGTCCCGCTGACCGTCAACGGCAAACCGGACCTCTCCCGGCTCCCGGCCCCCGCCCCCGTCTCCTTCCCGGCCACGGCCCCGGAGGAGACGAAGGACAACCTCGGCGCCGAGATCCTCGCCGTGTGGTCCGGCCTGCTGGGCGTCGACGTGGAACCCGACAGCAACTTCTTCGAACTCGGTGGCAATTCCCTCCTGGTCGTCCGCTTGCTGTCGGACCTCCGCGAGAGGGGGCTGCCCAAGGTGACGCTCCGCGAGTTCTACGGCAACTCGACTGCGCACTCCTTCGTGGAGCTGGTCCGGAATCGCACCGGGAAGGCACCGTAGCCGCGCTCACACCAAGGGGGTGAAGAAGTACGTGGCGCGGTGAGCGAAGAGGCCGTTGCGGTCCGTTCTGAAGAAGTCGGCGAACCGCAGACTCACCGCGTCACCTCCCTTGAGCAACCCGGTGAACCCGCCGCGCACGACGGCCTCCTGATCGGCCGTGAGCAGTCGGTCGATCGTGTGCCTGCCGTCAGCGATGACCCGCTTCCCGTGATAGAAGGCGGCCAGTTCCCCCCGGCCGACCAGTGGCTCGTAGCCCGGCCGTTCGTAGGTCGCGTCGGGGGTGAAGAGTTCCACGAGTTCGTCGAAGCGGCAGGCGTCGACCAGGGAGTAGTAGCGGTACACCGCGTCGTGGAGCGGTAAGGCGCCGGTCATGAGTCCATGGCCTCCGCCAGGCTGCGCGGCCGCATGTCGGTCCACTGCCGGTCGATGTACTCCAGGCAGTTGCCGCGGGTGTCCTCGGCGTGGGCGACCGTCCAGCCGTCGGGGGCCGCGAGGGAGGCCGGCCACAGGGAGTGCTGCCCCTCGTCGCTGACGAGCACGAGGTGAGTGGCGTCCGGATCGTCGAATGGATTCGTCACCTGATGTCCTCATCTCTGGATACATGGATATCTGGGTCTACGGTCGTCCTGGAACGGCTCAGGAGAGCCGGCGCATCTTCTCGGCGAGGATCGGCCCGATGACCCGCAGCGCCTCTGGGCCGGCCATGGCGGCGTGGCCGCAGTCGACCGTGCGGTAGTCGAGCGGGCCGTCGATGTACGGGGCCCACATCTCCGGGGTGACCAGGTCGGACGGGTCCTTGTCGGTGGCCGCGAACACGACGGCCTCCGTGGCCACGGGCGTGTGCCGGTAGGCGGGGTTGATCCGGATGTCGTTGGTCATGACCCGCAGGACGGAGGCGATCCGGTCCTTGTCGAAGTCGGCCACGGCCGCGTGGTGCTGGTGGGCCAGTTCCGCGAACCGGTCGTGTGTGATCGGTTCCTCGTCGCCGACGGGTACCCCGAACGCCGTCAGCAGCGTCCTGTACACCATGGACGTGTCGAGGGCCGCCTCCTCCGCCAGTTCCCCGGGGGTCCTGGGCCGCGCGGGCTGCGCGTCGAGGAGGACCAGCAGGGGGACGTCGAACCCGCGCTCCCGCAACCGGGCCGCCATGGCATGGGCGACCACCCCGCCGAACGACCAGCCCAGCAGCGGGAAGGGGCCCTCGGGGCGCAGCCGAAGGAGCTCGGCTATGTAGTCGTCGGCGATCTCCTCGACGCAGCCCGGAAGGTCGTCCGGCTCGGACAGTCCGCGGGCCTGGATGCCGTAGAGGGGCACCTCCGTGGGCAGGTGGCGCAGCAGCCCGGCGTAGGACCAGCTGAGGCCGCCTCCCGGGTGGACGCAGAACAGCGGCACGCCCTCGGTGCGGGGCCGCAGGGGCAGTACGACACCGAAGGCGTCCGCCGTGTCGCCGTGGTCCGCTTCGAGGCGACGGGCGAGCCCGGCCACGCTGGAGGTCTCGAACAGGGCGCGCAGCGGCAGCTCCGCGCCCAGCACGTCACGGATGCGGCCGATCAACCGGGTGGCGAGCAGGGAGTGGCCGCCCAGGTCGAAGAACCCGTCGTCCACGCCGACGCGTTCGACCCCGAGGACATCGGCGAACAGCCCAGCCAGTACTTCCTCCTGGGGACTGGCGGGCCCGCGCCCGACGGCTGTCCGGTCCGGGGCAGGCAGAGCACGGCGGTCGAGTTTGCCGTTCGGGGTCAGCGGCAGGCCAGGCAGGGTGAGCACGGCCGACGGCACCATGTATTCGGGCAGCCGCAGGCGAAGGGCGTCACGGAGATCGCGGCGCTCGACCAGGTGCGGCGCGGCGACGCCGTCGTCGGGCACCACATGGTCGCGTACCGCATAGGCGACCAGCCTCTGGTCGCCCGGCTGGTCCTCCCGTACGACCACCACGGCCTGCGCCACACCGGGCTGTTCGCGCAGCAGGACCTCGATCTCGCCGGGTTCGATCCGGAAGCCCCGGATCTTGACCTGCTGGTCGGCCCGGCCGGTGAACTCCATCAGGCCGTCGGCGTTCCGGCGGACCAGGTCGCCCGTGCGGTACATGCGCGTACCGGCCGGGCCGTACGGATCCGCCACGAACCGCTGCGCGCTCAGCCCTGGCTGTCCCAGATACCCCCGGGCCACGCCACCGCCGGCGATGTACAGCTCGCCCACCACGCCGGGCGGCACCAGACCGAGGCGCTCGTCAAGGACGTAGACCCGTGTGTTGGCGATCGGCGAGCCGATGGGCGTGCGCCCCCGCGTCGCCTGCCTGCGGATGCCCGCCGACGTGGACCAGATGGTGGTCTCGGTCGGCCCGTAGAGGTTGACGACCTCGGCGGCGCGGGCGGCGAGGCTGTGCGCGAGGTCGGGCGGGAGTGCCTCGCCGCCCACGAGTACCCGGAGCCCGTCGAGGCACTGCGGCTGTTCGTCGGCGAGGGCCCGCCACAGCGTGGGGGTCGCCTGCATGACGGTGGCCCCGCTGTCCCGCAGCAAGCCGGCGAGCGCGGCTGGCGTACGGGCCGTGTCACGGTCGGCGAGCACGAGCGTGGCACCCCGCGTCAACGGCAGGCAGATCTCCAGCACGGAGATGTCGAACCCGACGGTCGTCACACCCAGCCAGCGGTCCTCACCGGTCAGCGGGAAGCGTACGGCCATGTCGGCGAGGAAGTTCGACAGCGCCCGATGTTCGACCACCACGCCCTTGGGCTCGCCCGTGGAACCGGATGTGTAGAGGACGTAGGCGGGGTTCGCGGGACAGGCGACGACCGGGCCCGGGTCGGTGTCCGGGCACCGCAGCAGTGCGGCTGCGGTGCCCGGGGCATCGGTGACGACCGTCGCCGAGGACGTACGCACGGTGAGAGCGACAGCGTCGCTGATGAGCACGAGCGCGGGAGCGGCCTCGGTGAGTATGTACGTCACCCGGGCGCTCGGGAACTCGGGGTCGACCGGCAGATAGGCCGCGCCTGTCTTGAGGACGCCGAGGAGAGCGGCGATCAGGTCGGCCGACCGCTCGTACATCAGCGCCACGGTCTGCTCCGGCCCGACGCCCTGGCCGATGAGCCAGTGGGCGATGCGGTTTGCCCGGGCGTTGAGCTGTGCGTAGCTCAGCTGCGTGTCACCCGCGATCAGGGCCGTGGCCTCGGGGGTGCGCGCCGCTTGTGCCGCGAACAGCTCCGCCACGGTGGGAGTCGGCACGTCCCGGTCGGTGTCGTTCCAGGCGCGCAGGAGTTGGTGGCGTTCGTCGGGGGTGAGGATGTCGGCCCGGCTGACCGGCGCCTCCGGATCCGTGGTCACCTGCTCCAGCAGCCGTACCCACCGCCCCAGGAAGGTCTCGATGGTGGCCCGGTCGAACAGGTCCGTGGCGTACTCGGCGACCCCGCGAATGCCCCCGCCCGACTCCTCGACCAGGCTGAGAGTGAGGTCCATGCGCGACACCCCGGTACCCACCGGCTCCACCACCACCTCCAGGCCCGGCAGCTCGAACCGCGCCTGCTCGGTGTTCTGCAACGCCAACATCACCTGGAACAACGGATGCCGAGCCGCCGAACGCCGAGGATTCAACTCCTCCACCAGATGCTCGAACGGCACATCCTGATGCACCAACGCACCCAGACCCGCCTCCCGCACCCGCCCCACAAGCTCCACGAACGACGGATCACCCGACACATCCGTCCGCAGCACCAACGTATTCACGAACACACCCACCAGGTCGTCCAGCACGGCGTCCGTACGCCCCGCCACCGGCGAACCGATGGGGATGTCCTCGCCCGCACCCAGCCGGGACAGCAAAGCGGCGAGTGCGGCCTGCAACACCATGAACACCGTCGCGTTCGACGACCGCGCCAGATCATTCAGGGCGCGATGCAGCTCCGGGTCGAGGGCGAAAGAGGTCACATCGCCCGAGTAAGTGGCCACGGCGGGCCGTGCGCGGTCGGCGGGCGGGCCTACTTCCTCCGGGAGATCGGCTAACTGCCGCTGCCAGTAGTTGACTTCTTCATCGAGCACGTCGTCCAGCACTTCGCGCTGCCACAACGTGTAGTCCGCGTACTGCACCGGCAACGGCTCCCACCCCGGCACCGCACCCTCCAACCGGGCCGCATACGCCTCCGCCAGGTCCCGGGCCAGCGGCACCATCGACCAGCCGTCCCCCGCGATGTGATGCAACACCACCAGCAACACATGCTCCGACGGACCGGCAGCGAACAGCCAAACCCGCACAGGGATTTCCG
>NZ_JBIRQF010000015.1:0-209159 GCF_044333065.1 Streptomyces sp. NPDC021115 | reverse complement strand
TGACCACACCATCGGAACGCCCCACCGACACCGCACCCCGCGTGGCCACCCACAACGGCGCACCGACACCCGCATCACCCAACGCCTGCGTCAGCGCAGCCGTGGTCAGCAACGCGTCCCCCTCGGCGAGAGCCAGCAAGGACACCACACCGGCCACAGCCTCGTCACCAACAGCCGAGGCCAACCGCGCCACCACCGCGCCACGGTCCTCATCGGCAGCCAGCACAACCTGCCGCACCTCAACACCACGGTCGCTCAGCATCCCGACGACACCGGCAACCCACCCGCACTCGGCCGCCTCAGCCGGTACGACGACCAGCCAACGCCCGCTCAGGGAAGCCGCGGAACGGTCCGTGACCGGCTTCCACGACACCCGATAACGCCAGCCGTCCACCGTCGAAAGCTCCGACTGCCTCCGCCGCCACGACGACAACGCAGGCAACACCTCACCCAGCGAAAGCCCCGGATCCACCGCAAGCTCCCCGGCAAGCGCGGCCACATCCCCGCGCTCCACCACATCCCAGAACCGCCCATCGACGGCATTGCCCGAAGCAACCTCCGCCGCCGGGGCAGCCTCCCACCAGAACCGCGTGCGCTGGAAGGCATACGTCGGCAGCTCCACCCGCCGCGCACCGGTCCCCGCGTAGAACGCCTCCCAGTCCAGGGCCACACCCCGGACCTGCAACGCGGCAAGGGCACCGGTCAGCGCCCCGGCCTCCGAACGACCCTCACGCAGAACGGCGACGAAAGCCGCCGCGTCGCCCTCGGTGAGACAGTCCTGCCCCATCGCGGACAGCACACCATCGGGGCCCAGCTCGACGAAGGTGGTGACACCCTGCGCTTCGAGAGTGCGCACACCGTCGAAGAAGCGGACGGCTTCGCGGACGTGCCGCACCCAGAAGTCCGCAGTCGTGATCTCCTCCGCGGAGACCAGCCCACCGGTCAGGTTGGACACGATCGGGATACGCGGAGCGGCATACGACAGCCCCTGCGCCACCTCGCGGAACGCGTCCAGCATCCCGTCCATGCGCGGCGAGTGGAACGCATGGCTCACCGTCAGCCGCTTGGTCTTACGACCCTGCGCCTCAAAGCCCGCCGCGATCTCCAACGCCGCATCCTCGTCACCCGCGATGACGACGGAAGCAGGCCCGTTGAGCGCGGCAATCGACACGCGCTCGTTCAGCAGCGGCGCCACCTCGTCCTCCGACGCCTGCACCGCAACCATCGCGCCACCGGCCGGAAGCTCCTGCATCAACCGCCCACGCGCCGCCACCAGCTTCGCCGCGTCCGCGAGCGACAGCACACCCGCCGCATGCGCAGCAGCCAGCTCACCGATCGAGTGGCCGGAGAGGAAGTCGGGCCGCAGACCCCACGCCTCAACGAGACGGAACAGCGCCACCTCGACCGCGAACAGCGCGGGCTGGGTGAAGCCGGTCTGATCCAGCAGCCCCTTCTCGGAGCCGAACATCACCTCACGAAGCGGCCGTTCAAGGTGCCGGTCCAGCTCGTCGCAGACCGCGTCCAGCGCCCCGGCGAACACCGGGTACGCGTCGTACAGCTCACGCCCCATCCCCAGCCGCTGGCTGCCCTGCCCCGTGAACAGGAACGCCACCTTGCCCGCCACCGGCGAGCCCTGCACCACACCCGTGGCCGGTTCACCGGAGGCCAACGCCTCCAGCCCCCGCAGGAAGCCCTCACGGCCATCGGCCACCAGCACCGCACGGTCCTCGAACGCGGTACGCCCAGCCGCCAGCGTGTAACCGATCCCGGCCAGATCCACATCCCCATCGGTGGAACGCAGCCGGTCGAGCAGACGGCGGGCCTGCTCACCCAGCGCCTCCTGCCCCACAGCCGACAACGGCCACGGCAGCACCGGCGGCCGCACCGCCCCGGCCTCGGAGCCCACGACAACCGGCGGCTGCTCGATGATGGTGTGCGCGTTGGTACCACTGATACCGAACGACGACACACCCGCACGACGCGGACGGCCGGTCTCCGGCCACTCCACGCTCTCCGTCAGCAGCGAGACCGCGCCATCCGCCCAGTCCACGTTCGGCGACGGCGCATCCACGTGCAGCGTCTGCGGCAGCACACCGTGCCGCATCGCCATCACCATCTTGATGATGCCCGCGACACCAGCAGCAGCCTGCGTGTGACCGATGTTCGACTTGATCGAGCCCAGCCACAACGGCCGGTCCCCAATCCGCTCCCGGCCATACGTGGCCAGCAGCGCCTGGGCCTCGATCGGGTCGCCAAGCGTGGTGCCCGTACCGTGCGCCTCGACCACATCCACATCACCGGCCGACAGCCCGGCACTGCTCAGCGCCTGCCGGATCACCCGCTGCTGCGACGGACCGTTCGGCGCCGTCAGACCATTCGACGCACCATCCTGGTTAATGGCCGAACCCCGCACGACCGCCAACACCGGATGGCCGTTACGACGCGCGTCCGACAGCCGCTCCACCAGCAGCATGCCGACGCCCTCGCCCCAGCCCGTACCGTCCGCAGCCGCCGCGAACGACTTGCACCGGCCATCCGTGGCCAGGCCCCGCTGACGGCTGAAGTCCACGAACGTCTCGGGCGTGGCCATGACCGCCACACCACCGGCCAGCGCCATCGTGCACTCACCCGAACGCAGCGCCTGAATCGCCCAGTGCAGCGCCACCAGCGACGACGAACACGCCGTGTCCACCGTCACCGCCGGGCCCTCGAGCCCAAAGGTGTACGCCACTCGCCCGGAGACAATGCTGCCCGCGTTGCCGGTGCCGATGTAGCCCTCGACGCCATCGGGAATCTCGGCCGTACCAGCGAGGTAGTCGTGGTACATCACGCCCGCGAAGACACCGGTCTTGCTGCCGCGCACCGTCGACGGGTCGATACCCGCCCGCTCAAAGGCCTCCCACGACGTCTCCAGCAGCAACCGCTGCTGCGGATCCATGGCAAGGGCCTCACGCGGCGAAATCCCGAAGAACCCAGGATCGAAGTCCGCCGCATCGTGCAGGAAGCCACCCTCACGCGTGTACGACGTCCCCGCATGATCGGGGTCCGGGTGGTACAGCCCGTCCAGATCCCAGCCACGGTCCACCGGGAAGCCCGAGATGCCGTCGCCACCCGTGGCGACCAGCTCCCACAGCTCCTCCGGCGAACGCACCCCACCCGGGAAGCGGCAGCTCATGCCAACGATGACGATCGGGTCGTCATCAACCGCCGAGGTCGCCCCCGGCCGTACGGGAACGAGAGGTGCCAGGGCCTCCTCGGCACCCACCAACTCCTCACGCAGGTACCCGGCCAGGGCCGACGGCGTCGGGTAGTCGAAGACCAGCGTGGCCGGCAGACGCAGATCAGTGACGGTCTTGAGATCGTTCCGCAGTTCGACAGCGGTCAGCGAGTCAAAGCCCAGCTCCTTGAACGCACGCCCGGCCTCCACCGCCTCCGGACCCGCATAACCCAGCACCGCGGCGACCCGGCCACACACCAGATCCAGCAGCTCACGCTCCTGCTCCACCCGGGCAAGCCCCGCCAGACGCTGGGCGAGCGAGGAACCGCCGGCCATGGCGCCCCCGGCAGCCGCCCGCCGAACCGGAGCCCGCACCAGACCACGGAACAGAGCCGGAACCACACCCGTCGCCGCAGCCTCGGCACGCAGGCCCGCGTAGTCGAGTCGCATCGGGAACAGCACCGCCGTGCCGTCGGCACGCGCCGCGTCGAACAGCGCAAGCCCCTCATCAGCGGCGATCGGGGCACCTCCGCCACGTGCGATACGCCGCAGGTCGACCTCGTCCAGCGTGCTGCCCATGCCCGCACCGGCCCACAGACCCCAGGCCAGAGCGGTGGCCGGAAGGCCCTGCGCCACACGCCGCTGCGCCAGCGCCTCCAGGAACGAGTTGGCCGCGGCATAGCTCGCCTGCCCCGGCGCGCCGAACACCGCCGCCGCACCCGAGAACAGCACGAACGCCGACAGGTCACGATCCTGGGTCAGCTCATGCAGGTTCAGCGCCGCATCCGCCTTCGGACGCAACACCCCCGCCACCCGCTCAGGCGTCAGCGACCCAAGAATCCCGTCGTCCAGCACACCCGCCGTATGCACCACACCGGTCAGCGGATGCTCAGCCGGAATGGCCGCCAGCGTCTCGGCCAACGCCTCCCGGTCAGCCACATCACACGCCGCCCACGTCACGGTCGCACCAGCCGCCGTCAGATCGGCAGCCAGCTCCTCCGCGCCGTCGGCCTCAGCGCCCCGACGGCTCACCAGCAGCAGCTGCCGCACACCATGAGCCGAGACCAGATGGCGAGCGAAGAGACCGCCCAGACTTCCCGAGGCGCCGGTGACCAGCACCGTGCCGTGCTCATCAAAGGACGGAGCGGAATCGGCGTCGGTGTCGATGGCGTTCGGCACCCGGGCCAGCCGTGGCGCGAGAACCGCGCCCCCGCGCAGCGTCAGCTCCCCCTCGTCCACGCCCAGCGCCGCAGGCACCGAACCGTACGAGGACTCCTCCCCGTCCACATCCAGCAGCACCAGACGGCCAGGGTTCTCCGACTGCGCGGAACGGAACAGACCACGCACAGCGGACTGCGACACATCCGCCACACCCGCACCCGGCACGGTCTCCACCGCACCCCGGGTCAGCAACACCAACCGCGCCCCGACAAACCGCTCATCAGCCAACCACGACTGAAGCACAACGAGCATGCCCTGCGTCGCCTCGTGCACAGCCGACGCATCAGCATCACCAACGCCACCGAGACCGGCCAGCACCACGGTGTCCGGCACGGACACTCCGGCGTCCATCGCCGCGCTCAGCGCCGCCAGATCGCCATACGCCGCCACCCGGACCCCAGGCCCGAACGCACCCTCCAACGCCGCCAGTTGCTCAGCGTCCGCACCGAGGACCGCCCACTCACCCGTCACCGCACCCGTCGCGGGCGCCGGAACGGCCGACCACTCCAGCCGGAACAGCGACTCATGCAGCCCGCCCCGAGCCGCGTGCACCTGGTCCGCTGAAGCCGGGCGCAGCGCCACGGACTCCACCGTGGCCACCGCACGCCCCGTACCGTCGGCCACCAGCAGCGACACCGTATTCGACGCACGCTCGGACAGCCGCACCCGCAGCGCACCGGCCCCAGCAGCGTGCAACTGCACACCGCTCCACGCGAACGGCAGCAGCGCACCCTCCGCCGACGCCGCCTCACGGGCAGGACCACCGAGGCCGGTGGCATGCAGCGCGGCATCCAACAGGGCCGGGTGCAACCCGAACGCCTCGGCCTCGGCGCCCGACGTCAGGGGCGCGTCGTCGGGAAAACCGACCTCGGCGTAGAGATCCCCACCGAGCCGCCAGGCGCCCTTGAGCCCCCGGAACACCGGCCCATAGCCGAGACCCGTCCCGGCCAGCTCCTCATACAGCCCGTCGACCGCGACCGGCGTGGCACCCTGCGGCGGCCACACAGCAAGCTCGTCCAGATCAGCGCCCCGGACCCCGACGGCAAGCACACCAGTGGCATGCCGCGTCCACGGCTCCGTCCCCAGCGCGTCCTGCCGACGCGAGTACACGCTGAAGGAACGGGCGCCGGACTCTTCCGGCCCCTCCACCACCAGCTGCACCCGCACCCCGGTGTGCTCCGGGAGCACAAGCGGGGCCTCCAGGGTCAGTTCGTCCAACCGCTCACAACCCACCTGCGCACCCGCAGCACACGCCAACTCCACAAAGGCGGTACCAGGCAGCAGCACCGTGCCCATGACCACGTGGTCGGCGAGCCAGGGGTGGGTACGAGTGGAGAGCACTCCGGTGACCAGGAGGCCATCGGCGTCCGCGAGCGCGACGGCAGCGCCTAGGAGCGGATTGTCGATGTCGCCCAGCCCGATCGACTCCGGGTCGCCCGCAGCGAGGGCGGCGGCGCTGGGCCAGTAACGCGTGCGCTGGAAGGCGTACGTCGGCAGCTCGGCCGACTCGACCCGGGCGGCACCCGCACCGGCGAAGACAGCCGTCCAGTCCGGCGTCACCCCACGCACATGCGCCCGCGCGACAGCCGACAACAGCGCCTCAGCCTCAGGGCGATCCTTGCGCAGCGCGGCGGCGAACGCGGCGTCGGTGTCCTCACCGGTCACACACTCCTGCGCCATCGCCGACAGCACACCGTCAGGGCCGAGCTCGACGAACGTCGTCACGCCCTGCGCTTCCAACGCGCGCACGCCGTCCAGGAAGCGCACCGCCTCCCGGACATGCCGCACCCAGAAGTCCGCAGTCGTGATCTCCTCCGCGGAGACCAGCTCACCGGTCAGGTTGGAGACGATCGGGATACGCGGCGCCTCGTACGACAGCTCCCGCGCCACCTCGCGGAACGCGTCCAACATGCCGTCCATGCGCGGCGAGTGGAAGGCGTGGCTCACGGTGAGCCGCTTGGTCTTCCGATCCTGCGCCTCAAAGCCCGCCGCGATCTCCAGCGCCGCATCCTCGTCACCCGCGATGACGATGGAAGCAGGCCCGTTGAGGGCGGCAATCGAGACGCGCTCGTTCAGCAGCGGCGCCACCTCGTCCTCCGACGCCTGCACCGCGACCATCGCGCCACCGGCCGGAAGCTCCTGCATCAGACGCCCACGCGCGGCCACCAGCTTCGCCGCATCCGCCAGCGACAACACACCCGCCACATGCGCGGCAGCCAGCTCACCGATCGAATGACCCGACAGGAAGTCCGGCGTCACACCCCACGCCTCGACCAACCGGAACAACGCCACCTCGACCGCGAACAGCGCGGGCTGAGTGAACCCGGTCCGATCCAGGACAGCCGCGTCATCCCCGAAGAGCACATCCCGCAGCGGCCGCTCCAGATACAGATCCAGATGCGCACACACCTCATCCAACGCATCCGCGAACACCGGGAAGGCGCCATACAACTCACGCCCCATACCCAGCCGCTGACTCCCCTGCCCCGTGAACAGGAACGCCACCTTGCCACCGGCCACCGAACCCTCGACCAGGCCCGGGGCAGACTCCCCCCGCTCCAGCACGTCAAGCGTCCGCAGCAGCTCGTCCCGGTCACCAACGGTGACCACCGCACGCCGCTCCAGAGCACCGCGACCCACAGCCAAGGCATGAGCCACATCCAGCGGCGCCAGCTCCGGCCGCGCCCCGACAAACGCCCGCAGCCGCGCGGCCTGCTCCCGCAGCGCCTCGGAGCTCTTGGCCGACAGCACGAACGGCAGCACACCACCGAGACCACGCGGCTCGGCCACCTCACCCGGTTCCTCGACCAGCGGCGCCTGCTCAATGATCGTGTGTGCGTTGGTACCGCTGAGCCCGAACGACGACACACCCGCGCGACGCGGACGGCCCGTCTCAGGCCACTCCCGCGTCTCGCTCAGCAGCGCGACAGCGCCCGTCGACCAATCCACGTGCGGCGACGGCTCATCCACATGCAGCGTCTGCGGCAAGACACCATGCCGCATCGCCAACACCATCTTGATGATGCCCGCGACACCCGCCGCCGCCTGCGTGTGCCCGATGTTGGACTTGATGGACCCCAGCCACAGCGGCTGGCTGCCCTCGGAACGCTCCTGGCCGTACGTGGCCAGCAGCGCCTGCGCCTCGATCGGGTCACCCAGCGTCGTCCCCGTACCGTGCGCCTCGACCACGTCCACGTCACCGGCCGACAAACCCGCACCGGCCAGCGCCTGACGAATCACCCGCTGCTGCGACGGGCCATTCGGAGCCGTCAGGCCATTCGACGCACCATCCTGGTTGATCGCCGAGCCACGTACCAGCGCCAGCACCGGATGCCCATTGCGGCGCGCGTCCGACAGCCGCTCGACCAGCAGCATGCCGACGCCCTCGCCCCAGCCCGTGCCATCAGCCCCGGCCGCGAACGCCTTGATCCGGCCGTCCGCCGCCAGCCCACGCTGACGGCTGAAGTCCACGAACGCCTCCGGCGTGGACATCACCGTGACACCACCGGCGAGCGCCATCGAGCACTCACCACTCCGCAGCGCCTGCACCGCCATGTGCAGGGCCACCAACGACGACGAACACGCCGTATCGACCGTCACCGCCGGGCCCTCAAGACCGAAGGTGTACGAGATCCGGCCCGACACCACGCTCGCCGCGTTACCCGTGCCCAGGTGGCCCTCAAGCCCCTCGGAGGGGGCGGAAACGAGCCCGGCGTAGTCCTGTCCGTTGGTCCCCGCGAAGACGCCGGTACGGCTGCCCCGCAGCGTGGCCGGATCGATGCCCGCCCGCTCGAACGCCTCCCACGACGTCTCCAGCAACACCCGCTGCTGCGGATCCATCGCAAGGGCTTCCCTCGGCGAAATACCGAAGAACGACGCGTCGAAGTCGGCCACGTCGTAGAGGAAACCGCCCTCACGCGTGTACGAGGTGCCCTGACGGTCCGGGTCCGGGTCGTACAGCCCGTCCAGGTCCCAACCACGGTCGGACGGGAACTCCGCAATCGCGTCCCCACCCGCCGACAGCAGCTCCCACAGCTCCTCGGGCGAGCGCACCCCACCCGGGAAACGGCAGCTCATCGCCACGATCGCGATCGGATCATCGGCAACGGCAGCAACCGCCGGGGCGCCGGTCGGATCGATGACGGCTCGCGCGCCGAGCAGTTCCGTGTGCACATGGTCGGCGAGCGCGACGGAGGTCGGGTAGTCGTAGACGAGCGTGGCGGACAGCCGCAGCCCGGTCGCCGCATTCAGCCGGTTGCGGAGTTCGACGGCGGCCAGCGAGTCGAAGCCCAGTTCCTTGAAGGCACGCTCGGCCTCGACCGCGTCGGCCCCACTGTGCCCCAGCACCGAGGCGACCTGCGCGCGCACCAACTCCAGCAGCTCACGGTCCTGCTCAGCCTTCGGGAGGCCGCTCAGACGCTCGCCGAGAGGCGAGGCGGAGTCGGCATCGACGACGACCCGTCCGGTCTCGGCCCCGGTCGTGGGACGCGGCCCGGCATCCGGAAGGTCGGCGATCAGCGGGCTCGGCCGGACCGCGGTCAGGCTGCGGGCGTACTGCGTCCAGTCGATGTCCGCGACCGTCACGGCAACGTCGTCAAGGTCCAGCGCCCGCTGCAACGCGGCGACGGCCGACTCGGGCGTCATCGGCGGCATGCCCTCGCGGCGCATCCGCCGCTCCATGGCGTCATCACCGGCCATGCCGGAGTCGGCCCACGGGCCCCACGCGATCGACGTGGCAGGCAGACCCTCGGACCGACGCCGCTCGGCCAGCGCGTCCAGATAGGCGTTGGCCGCCGCGTAGTTGCCCTGACCGGCCGCACCCACCGAACCACTGATCGACGAGAACAGCACGAACGCCGACAGATCCAGCTCACGCGTCAGCTCGTCCAAGTGGAGCGCGGCGTCAGCCTTCGCCCGCAGCACCGAAGCGAACCGCTCGGGCGAGAGCGAGTCCAGTACACCGTCATCGAGCACACCGGCCGTGTGGATGACACCTGTCAGCGGCAGCTCCTCCGGCACCGACGCCAGCAGCTCCGCCAACGCGTCCCGGTCGGCCACATCACACGCGGCAACCGTCACCCGAGCACCCGACGCCGCCAGCTCATCCCGCAGCTCCACCGCACCCGGAGCATCCAGCCCACGACGGCTGGTCAGCACCACATGCCCGGCACCGTTCGCCACCAGCCAACGCGCCACCCGGGCACCCAGCGCACCCGTACCACCCGTGACCAGTACCGATCCCGCGCCCGGCCGCCAGCCCTCGCCCGACGACGCCGGGACGGACGCCCGTACGAGCCGACGTCCGAAGACCCCCGAGCCCCGTACCGCGACCTGGTCCTCGCCACCGACTCCGGCCAGCACCTCCGCCAGCCGCGTCAACGCACGCTCATCGGCCGCGGCGGGAAGGTCGACCAGACCGCCCCACCGCTCCGGCAGCTCCAGCGCCGCCACCCGGCCCAGACCCCACACCCGCGCCTGCACCGGATTGACCACACCATCGGAACGGCCCACCGACACCGCACCCCGCGTGGCCACCCACAACGGCGCACCGACGCCCGCATCACCCAACGCCTGCGTCAGCACAGCCGTACGCAGCAAGCCTTCCTCGCCCCCGAGGGCCAGCAGCGACACCACACCTGTCACCGCCGCGTCGCCCACCGCCGCACGCAGCCGCTCGGCCAGCGCCGCCCGGTCGTCCCCGGCGCCCAGCTCCACCTGACGCACGTCGACGCCACGCTCGGCCAGCATCCGCACCACACCCGCGGACCACACACCCCCGGCCTCACCGGCCGGAACCACAACCGCCCAAGAGCCACCCAGCGCCCCGGCCGACCGGTCCGTCACCGGCCGCCACGACACCCCGTAGCGCCAGCCGTCCACGGTCGAACGCATCGACTCCTGCCGTCGCCACGACGACAGCGCGGGCAACGCCTCGCCCAGCGAAACCCCCGGGTCCACCGCGAGCTCGCCCGCCAGCGCGGCCACATCCCCGCGCTCCACGACATCCCAGAACCGGCCGTCAACGGTACTGCCCGAAGCGACCTCCGCCACCGGGGCCGGGGCGTTGAGCCAGTACCGCGCGCGCTGGAAGGCGTAGGTGGGCAGGTCGATCGTGCGGGCGCCGGTACCGGCGTACGGGGCGGCCCAGGCGGCCTTCTTGCCCCGGACGTACGCCAGGGCCACGGCGGCCGTGAGGGTTTCGGCCTCGGGGCGGGCGCCGCGCAGCGCGGGGGCGTACGCCACCCCCTCGGCGTCCGGCAGACAGTCCTGTGCCATGGCGGTGAGCACGGCGTCGGGGCCCAGCTCCACAAACGTGGTGGCGCCCTTGTCGGCGAGGGTGCGGACGCCGTCGAGGAAGCGGACCGCCTCGCGGACATGACGCACCCAGTACTCGGGCGAGCACAGCTCCTCGGCGGTGGCGACCTGCCCGGTGACGGTGGAGACCACGGGGATGCGCGGCGGTGCGTACTCCAGCACCTGGGCGACGCGCCGGAACTCGGCGAGCATGCCGTCCATGAGCGGGGAGTGGAACGCGTGGCTGACGGTGAGCCGCTTGGTCTTGCGGCCCTGCGCCTCGAAACCAGCGGCGATCTCCAGAGCCGCGTCCTCGTCACCCGAGATGACCACCGACGACGGGCCGTTGACCGCGGCGATGCTCACGCGCTCGGTGAGCAGCGGCGCCACCTCGTCCTCCGACGCCTGCACCGCGACCATCGCGCCACCGGCCGGAAGCTCCTGCATCAGACGCCCGCGCGCCGCCACGAGCGCGGCGGCGTCCTCCAGCGACAGAACCCCCGCCACATGGGCGGCGGCGATCTCGCCGATGGAGTGTCCGGCGAGCAGATCGGGGCGCAGACCCCACGCTTCGACCAGCCGGAACAGCGCCACCTCGATGGCGAACAGCGCGGGCTGGGTGTAGTCGGTGCGGTCGAGGAGGGCGGCCTCGGGCGAGCCCTCCTCGGCGAAGAGCACATCGAGCAGCGGGTGTTCCAGCTGCTCTTCGAGGTACCAGCAGGCGTCGTCGAGGGCTTCGGCGAAGACGGGGTACGTGGCGTACAGCTCGCGGCCCATGTCGAGACGCTGGCTGCCCTGTCCGGTGAACAGCAGCGCGAGCTTTCCGGCGACCGGAGCGCCGCGGACGACGGACGGGCCGTCGCCGCCCTCGGCGAGCGTGCGCAGGGCGGCGAGGAAGCCGTCCCGGTCCCCGGCGAGCAGCACGGCGCGCTGTTCGAAGGTGGCGCGGGTGGTGGCCAGCGAGTGGCCGATGTCGGTGAGGGCGAGCCCGGGGTCGGACTCCAGCAGCGCGTGCAGCCGTTCGGCCTGGCCGCGGAGGGCGTCGGTGGTCTTGGCGGACAGCGTCCAGGGCAGTACGGCGGGCTCCGCGGCGGCCTCGCCGTCGTGGCCCTCGACATCATCCCGCTCATCGGCGGCGGCGAGCGGCGGCTGTTCGATGATGGCGTGGGCGTTGGTGCCGCTCATGCCGAACGAGGAGACACCGGCCCGGCGCGGACGGCCGTTCTCCGGCCAGGGCCGTTCCTCGGTCAACAGCTCGATGTCACCGGCGGTCCAGTCGACGTGCGGGGTCGGCTCGTCGACGTGCAGGCTGCGCGGCAGCACTCCGTGCCGCATCGCCATGACCATCTTGATGATGCCGCCGACACCGGCCGCGGACTGGGTGTGGCCGATGTTGGACTTGAGCGAGCCCAGCCACAGCGGCTGGTCCTCATCCCGTCCCTGGCCGTAGGTGGCCAGCAGCGCCTGCGCCTCGATCGGGTCGCCCAGCGTCGTACCCGTACCGTGTGCCTCGACCACGTCCACGTCACCGGCCGACAGTCCGGCGTTGGCGAGGGCCTGGCGGATGACGCGCTGCTGGGCGGGGCCGCTGGGGGCGGTGAGGCCGTTGCTGGCGCCGTCCTGGTTGATGGCGGTGCCGCGGACGACGGCCAGCACCCGGTGGCCGTGTCGCTGGGCGTCCGAGAGCCGTTCGACGAGCAGCATGCCGACGCCCTCGCCCCAGGCGGTGCCGTCGGCTGCGGCGGCGAACGGCTTGCAGCGGCCGTCGGCGGCGAGGCCGCGCTGGCGGCTGAAGGCGATGAACGAGCCAGGGTTGGCCATGACCGCCGCACCACCGGCGAGCGCCATGGTGCACTCGCCCGTGCGCAGCGCCTGGACGGCCAGGTGGAGCGCCACCAGGGAGGAGGAGCACGCGGTGTCGACGGTGACGGTGGGGCCTTCGAAGCCGAAGGTGTAGGCGATGCGGCCGGAGGCGACGCTGGCCGCGTTGCCGGTGACGAGATAGCCCTCGAAGCCCTGCTCGGCCTCGTGCAGCCGGGGGCCGTAGTCCTGGGTCTCGGCGCCGACGAACACACCGGCCCGGCCGCCCCGGAGGGTCGCAGGGTCGATTCCGGCGCGTTCGAAGACCTCCCAGGAGGTCTCCAGCAGCAGCCGCTGCTGCGGATCCATTGCCAGCGCCTCGCGCGGCGAAATCCCGAAGAACGCCGGATCGAACTCATCGGCGTCGTGCAGGAATCCGCCTTCGCGGGTATAGCTGCTGCCCGCCTTGTCCGGGTCGGGGTCGTAAAGCCCGGCGAGATCCCAGCCCCGGCTCACCGGGAATTCGGAGATGGCGTCCTTTCCGCCCGCGACGATTTCCCAGAGTTCTTCGGGAGAGCCGACCGAGCCGGGGAATCGGCAGCTCATTCCGACAATGGCGATGGGCTCGTCGGCGGCGATCGGAAGCGCGTCGGAGTCGTCCGAGGGGGCGTCGGACTCTTCGTCGGCACCGAGCAGTTCGGTCCGCAGGCGGCGGGCGAGGTCGGCCGGGGTGGGGTGGTCGAAGGCGAGGGTGACCGGCAGCCGCAGGCCGGTGGCGGCGGTCAGCCGGGCGTGCAGGTCGACCGTGGCGAGGGAGTCGAAGCCCAGGTCGAGGAAGGGGCGCTCGGGGTCGAGGACGTCCGGCGCCTTGTCCTTGAGTGCCTGTGTGACGACCTCGCCGACCCATGCGGTGAGGGCGTCGGCGCGCTCGGTCTCGGGGAGGGCTGCGAGTCGGTCCCGCCACGGCGATGCTCCGTCGGGGCCGACGGGCTGTATTTCCGTGTGCTCGGGCGTCAAATCCACGGACTCACTCACCATCACGCGCCCCATTACCTCGCAAGACTTAACACCTAGACCATAGGCCAGCCTTACACAGGGCAGGACGGCAAGATACCCCTTCAAACCCCCTATGGACCCCTATTGTTCCTTTGGGGTCCCGTATTCGCCGACCACGCCGTAATGGTCGCGCTTACCTCACCGCTTAGCTCACCAGAATGCATGAGAATTCCGGTGACGACAAGGAGTTCACAGAAACAAGGGGCGTTCAGAAGGAGTTCAGAGGTGGAGGGGCGGCCTTTCGGTCCGCCCCTCCACCTCTCGGGGGATCGCCAGTTGGTCAATGGGGGGTCAGCCGCGGTCCGGGGCCCGCTCGATGAATGGCGCGAGCAGCCCGGGCACCGTGGTCTCGGCGAGGGCGATCCCCTGGCCTTCGGTCAGGTCGTACACGTGGTAGACGCCCTCGCCCGCCGAGGTGGTGGCGCCGACGGTCAGCAGCCCCGCCCGGCGCTGGAAGGGCGTGCGGGAGATCTTCCAGCCGATGATCGCCTCGCGCTGGAGGACGACGGTGCGGTGGGCGAACGTCCCGGCGGAGGTGACCAGATAGCGGCCGCGTAGCCCATGGCCGAGGGTGCGGTAGGCGTTGAAGGCGAACGCCAGCAGGATCGGCACCAGAACCACACCGGTGATCACCCCGGCGATGACGAGCCCGGTACCGAGCCACAGCCCGAGACCCACCGGGACCGCCGCGATCAGGACCGACCACATGAGGGCGCGGTTGATGCGGCGCCGCAGGGCTGCCCTGGGGTGCCGGAGGAGGCCCTGGCGCTCGATCAGGCCGGGCTCGTCCGCCGGAAGCGCCTCGGCGGCGACCCGCAGGGCCTCGGCGCGCGGGGCGGGGGAGGTCAGGGCGCGACGGGTGCGGTTCTCCGACTCGGCCCCCAGACCGCTGGCGACGGCGTTGAGCTTGGCGCCCCTGGCCCAGCGCAGCGGAATGGGCTCGACGAGTTCGAGGCCGCGCAGATGGCGTTCCCCGATGGTCACGGAGCGGGTGGCCAGCAGCCCGCGGCGGATACGGAGCGCTCCGCCCTCTTCGCGGCGCAGTTCGTAACCGGCCCAGTTCTCGATGAACGTGGCGGTCGAGCCGACCACGCCGAGGGCGACGATGACGAGGACGGACACCAGGATTCCGTACCAGAGCGGAACGGAGCCGAAGCGGTGCTCGATGTCCTTGACGATGCCGAGTTCGAGCGGGTTGACCTGCATCTCGTTCAGGGTGCGGTACACGCTGCCCGCGGCGATGAAGACGCCGCCGACGCCCCAAATGGTGAGCGGGCCGTAGCGCAGCCAGGACCAGTCCAGTCGGCAGAGCACACCGTCGTTGTCGGCGACCGTACGGGACCGGCCCGCGTCGCGCAGGGCGATGATCCGGGAGCGCAGTTCGAGGGCCTCGGCCTTGGTGATGCCGTCGAGGGAGACCCTGCGCGCGACGGCGTCGCTCTGCTCCCCGCTGTCGATCCGCAGCGTGGTGAGTCCGAAGACCCGGTGGACCGGGTTGGCGGTGAGGTCGACGCCGCGGATACGGCCGATCGGGATCGAGCGCTCGCTGCGGAAGAGCAGCCCCTTGCGCAGCTCGAAGCGGTCCTCGGTGAGCCGGTAGCGGGTGGTGAACAGCCGCATCAGCCCGATGCCGCTGATGACCAGGAAGGTCACGAACAGCGACGCGAGGGTGATGATGATCTGGAGGTTGGTCTTGCCTCCGGTGACCGCGAGGCTGGCGAGGAACATGGCCAGCGGTGCGCCGAGGATGGACAGGTTGACCAGGAGGAGCCGGCTGTTCAGCCTCCCCCAGTCCTGGTCGGCCGCGGGGGGCGACACGGCGGTGTCAGGCGTCATGTGGCGTCTCCCGGGACCGACTCGACGCGCGCGGCCAGGTACTCGACCAGGTCCTGGGCGGTCTTGTGGTCGATGCCCTTGATCTTCACCGCGCCCGAGGAGGAGGCGGTGGCCACGGTGACGCCGGAGAGCCCGAACATCTGCTGGATCGGACCGCGCAGGGTGTCCACCGTCTGGACCCGGGACAGCGGAGCGATCCGCCACTGCTGCCACAGCCAGCCGGACGCCGCGTACACCGCTTCGTCGGTGGCCTCCCAGCGGTGGACCCGGTAGCGCCAGGCCGGCATGACGGCCATGTACAGCAGCCCGGGGACGCAGGAGATCAGCGTGGCCCACATGAAGAACTCGCGCGTCGGCGGGATCGTGGCCCACAGGATGCCGAAGGTGAGCGGCAAGGGCAGGGCGAACAGTGACGACTGGAGAGTCCACCAGCCGATGGCACGGCGGTCGACCCGGTGACGAGGCGGACGGAGCCTCAGATTGTCATGGCGTTCCACTGTTTCACCCTGCTCTTGCTTCCGATGGGGTGCCGGATACGGACCCGGCGGGGTTGGCGGACTATGAAATCAGGCTCCGGCCGACGCCTTGTCAGGGGCCTCCTGGGGCAGCTGGCCGGTCTCGGCGGCGTCCTGGACCTTCAGCTTGCGCATCTTGGCCAGCAGGACGGCCGTGCGGGTCAGCACCATGGCCAGCGCCATGAAGATGAAGGCGTTGGAGTAGGTGTCCTGACCGCTGATCCCGTACTCGATGGAGAACTTGATCAGGCCCATGGGGAACCAGTGTTCGGCGCCGTAGACGAAGATGATGCGCCCGCTGGAGAGGACGACCCACACCAGCGCGTAGCCGATGCCGCCGATCGTGTACAGCGCGCCCGAGGCGGCGTCCCTGTAGGCGGGCAGCAGCGCTCCGGCGATCAGACCGCAGATGACGCCGATGCCGACACCCACGAGCTGGAGTGACAGGTCGTTGTCGCCCTTGGTCGGGAAGGAGTGGACGAAGATCGCGATGACCACGGCCACGGCGATGATCGAGCGCGCCATCCGCATCGTGGTGATGCGGCGGCGGCCGAGGTCGGTCGCCAGGACGATCGTCAGGATCGTGCCGCTGGCGATCAGTGCGGCCATGAACTGGCTCAGCTGTGGCATTACGTCGTTCTCCAAGCCAAGGGGACGATGTGCTTCGCGGTGTGACGGCTGGTTGTCCCACCGGGACCAACGCTAGAAGCGGGACGTGCGACGCTGCGACGACCGACCGGTGGGTTCCGGCTGTCAACCGACCGGTGGACACGGTGGACACCCGTGGTAGTACTGAGGCCGTGCGCAATCACTCCCCGGGGGACGACTCGCCGACCGGCGCGTATTACGGCCCCGAGTCAGGCACCCGCTGGTTCGGCCTCTGGGACGGCTTCTTCGCCGTCACCTATCTCGTCACGGCCGTCCTGCTCCTCCTCTCGGACGGCTCCCAGGTCGACCACTCCCTCCCGGTCGCCGCGCTGACGCTGGTCGTGCCCTGGTACGCGGCGGTCGGCCGGGCGCTGATGATCGAGGCGAGCTACGGGCCGCGGAACCTGGTCTTCGCGCTGGGTCTGGTGGCGCTGTTCTGCGCCACCACGGCGTTCAGCCTGATCGGCGCCTTCGCGCTGTTCGCTGTCATCCCGATGCTGATCATGAGCCTGCCGATGGGACCGGCCGTCGCGCTGGCCACGGTGGCCAATCTGTGCCCCGTGCTGGTGGTGGCGGTCATCGGTGACGGACTGGGCCTGAGCGTCTGGGAGGTGGTGCCCATCTCGCTGCTGAGCATCGCGCTTTCGGTGCTGCTGGGCCTGTGGATCAAGCGGGTGG
The DNA here is from genome assembly GCF_044333065.1 of Streptomyces sp. NPDC021115. Classification (NCBI taxonomy): domain Bacteria; kingdom Bacillati; phylum Actinomycetota; class Actinomycetes; order Kitasatosporales; family Streptomycetaceae; genus Streptomyces; species Streptomyces sp. NPDC021115. Next base: position 191,894 of record NZ_JBIRQF010000015.1, on the reverse strand, counting down.
TGCGGCAGAGCAAGGAGCGGGGACTGCTCATCGAGGAGTTGCGGCGCAGCCGGGAGCGGGAGGCCAGGCTCTCCCACGAGGCCGGTATCTCCGCCGAGCGCGAGCGGCTGGCGCGGGAGATCCACGACACCCTGGCGCAGGGGCTGACCAGCATCATCAGCCTGGTGCAGGCGGCCGAGTCGGAGGTGCGCGGCGCACCGGACCAGGCGGTGAACCATCTGTCGCTGGCCGGGCGGGTGGCCAAGGAGTCGCTCGCCGAGGCCCGGGACTTCGTGGCCGCGCTCACCCCGCCCGCGCTGCGCGGCGGTTCGCTGACCCAGGCGGTGCGCCGGCAGGCGGAGGGGCTGATCGCCGAGACCGGACTTGAGGTGCGGTGTTCGGTGAAGGGCGAGGAGAGGCCGCTGCCGATGGCGGTCAGCGTCGTCCTGCTGCGCTCGGTGCAGGAAGCCATCGCGAACGTCCGCAAGCACGCCAGGCAGGCCCGTACGGTGGATGTGATCGTGGCCTTCGACGAGGCCGGTGTCCGGCTGCTGGTCCGCGACGACGGAGTGGGCTTCACCCCGGACGGTACGCAGGAAGGCTACGGGCTGCGCGGCATGCAGGCCCGGATGGAGGAGATCGACGGCATGGCGTCCATCACCAGCAGCCCCGGGCGGGGTACCACCGTCGAGGTGAACGTGCCGACGGCGGCGCTGGCCGGGGAGGCATCGCATGGCTGAGAGGGAGCCGATCCGGATCCTGCTGGCCGATGACCACCCGGTGGTACGGGAGGGGCTGAGCGCGATGCTGGACTCCGCCGAGGGCATCTCGGTGGTCGGGCAGGCCGGTTCCGGTGAGGAGGCGGTGGTCCGGGCGGTGGAGCTGCGGCCGGACATCATCCTGCTGGATCTGCGCATGGGCGGGATGGACGGGGTGGAGGCCACCGGGCAGATCCTGCGGAAGGTGCCGGGCTGCAAGGTGGTCATCGTGACCACGTACGAGGACGACTCCGACATCCTGCGCGCGGTGGAGGCGGGCGCCGCGGGCTATCTGCTGAAGGGCAGTTCACGTCAGGAGCTGATCGACGCGGTGCAGACCGCGGCGCGCGGCGAGACGGTGCTCACCCCGTCCCTCGCGGGCAAGCTGTTCCGCAGCCGGGTGGCCGAGCCGTCGCCGCTCTCCGGCCGCGAGCGTGAAGTGCTGCGGCTGGTCGGCCGGGGTCTGACCAACGCCGAGATCGGCACCGAACTGTTCGTCAGCGAGGCCACGGTCAAGACGCATCTGCTGCGGTCGTTCAAGAAGCTCGGCGTGTCCGACCGCACGGCCGCGGTGATGACGGCCGTGGAGCGCGGTCTGCTGCCCTGACCGCGGCGGCCCCCTACAGCGTCCCGGTCAGGCTGCTGTCCGACAGCTTCGCGGGCAGGTCCCGGCGCCGCTTGACGTTCAGCTTGCGGTAGATGCGGGTCAGGTGCTGCTCCACGGTGCTGACGGTGACGAACAGCTTGGAGGCGATCTCCCGGTTGGTGTTGCCGTGCGCGGCCAGCACCGCGATCCGCACCTCCGCCTCGGTCAGGGCCTCCACATCGCGCTGCGGCTCGTCCCCCTGGCCGGGCTGGGCGGCGGCCGCCACGAACTCGCCGCTCTCCGCGTGCCGGGGCATCAGCTCGCGGCACAGCGGGTCCGCGCCGCAGGTCTTGGCCACGTGCCACGCCTTGCGGACGAACACCCGCCCCCGGTTGAAGTCGCCCAGGGCACGGTAGGCGCGGCCGAGTTCACCGAGGGCGACGGCCAGCTGGACGCGGTCGTCGCCGCCCTCCAGCACCTCGACGGCCTCCTTGAGCCTCGGCAGCCGTCGCTTGAGGTCGTCGGTGCGGGCCAGCACCACCAGCAGGGGGCCGCGCAGCCGCGCGATGCGGGTGCCGCGCCGCAGCTGCTCCTCGGCCAGGCTCCGGGCGCGGGCCGGCTCGCCCAGGGCGAGCCATGCCTCGGCGGCGTCCAGCCGCCACGGCGAGACCAGGGACATGTCCATCTCCCAGCTCTCCATCAGCTCCCCGCAGGCCGTGAAGTCGCGCAGCGCGGCGTGGTAGCGGCCGGTGGCGAGATGGCAGCGGCCCCTGGCCCGCAGGTAGGACAGGCCGGGGAGGGTGCGGAAGAGCTCGTCCGGGAGCGGCTGCTCCAGCAGCGCCATGGCCTCGTCGTACCGGCCGAGGCCCGTCTCGGCCTGGATGAGGGTGGACAGCAGCACGCCGGTGCCCACGCCCCAGTCCTGGGCCGATATGCGGGACATCGCGGAGCGTGCCTGGTTCGCGGCCACTTGCAGGTCGCCCTGGCGCAGCGCGATCTCGGCCCGTACGGCGGACAGCAGCGCCTGCCAGGTGGGGACGCGGCGCGCCGAGCATTCGCCGAGCAGCCGCTCGCACCAGGACTGGGCGAGGTCGAGACGGCTCGCGAGGACGAGCGCGAGCAGCGCGATGACCAGCGGCTGGAGGGTGCTGTCGCTCAGGTGGTAGCGCTGGAGGACGCGCTCCGCCTCGACGACCGCGCGGTCGGCCTGGCCTTCGACGAGGGCGGCGGACACGGTGGCCGCGGCGTGCGCGTAGGCGAGGTCCGCCATGTCGGACGGGGCGCCGGCCGGGGTCGCGGGGCCTGGCCCGGTGGTCGGGACGCGCTCACGCAGCGGTGGGCTGAGCATCGTCAGCCACTGGGCGGAGGCGGCGATGGCGGCGCGCAGGGCGGGGTCGGCGCCGGCCGCGTCGCTACGGCCGGCCGAGCGGGTCAGGGCGGCGACGGCGTCGGCGGCCGCGTCCAGCCGTCCCGACCACGCCAGGTACGAGGTGATCGGGGCCACGTCGCGGGGGGCGAGCCAGCCCTTCTCCAACTCCTCGGTGAGCTGCGGCAGGTGTCCCTCGGCGGTGGCCGGGCTGACCCGCCAGGCCACGCTGACGAGCCTGGCCTTCAGGGCGGTGCGGGCGGGGCCCGGCTCGCACACCTGGTGGGCGCGTTCCAGGCAGCGCAGGGCGAACTCCAGCTCCTCCTGGACCAGCGCGTATTCGGCGGCTTCCCGCAGCACGGCCACGGTCCGGTGGTCGTCGTCCTGCGGTGCGGCGATCAGGTGGCGGCTGACGTCGAGCGCGGACGCGCCGTCGGCGTGCAGCAGCCAGGCCGCCCGGGAGTGGAGGGCGCACAGCGTGCCCGCGGGGGTCGCGTCCCGTACGGCGGCGCTGGCCACGGAGTCGCGGAACGTCCCGTGTTCCAGGATGGCGCACTGGTGGAGGTCCTGGACGCCCTGCTCGACCGCGGTGACGCTGAGGTCGAGCAGCCGGCTCAGCAGACGTGTGGAGCGGGCGTCGCCGACGACGGCGACACCGCGGGCGATGAGCAGCACATCGGGATCGCCGCGGTGCAGCGCGCCGAGTACGGCGTGGGCGAAGTGCTCGCCCGGTGTGGGGCGTTGCAGGGACTCGCCGTGTTCGCCCTTGGCCCGCCAGTCCTCCAGCAGCGCGCGCAGCAGCAGCGGGTTGCCGCCGGTGACGCGGTGGCATTCGGCGGCGAGGCGGGAGGCGGCCGTGGCGGAGACGCAGCGGGTCAGCGCCTGGGCGACATCCGGCTCGGTGAGCATGTGCAGCCGCATGCGGACGCAGTTGGGCTGGCGGAGCAGCTCGGCGTGGAAGGTGAGCTGGTCCTGGCGCAGCCGGGGGGACTCGGTGAGGACGATGAGGACTTTCGCCTGGCGTATCCGGCGGGCCAGGTGGAGCAGGAATTGGAGCGACTGTTCGTCGCCGCAGTGCACATCGTCGATGGCGATGACGAGGGTACGCTCGTCGACCATGCGCAGCAGCACCGACGAGATCTGCGACATCAGGTGCATGCGTGCCGCGGCGGTGCTTTCCGCCCCGATTCCGGCGAGCATCTGGAGCGCCTCGGAGCGCGCGTCCGGCGGCATACCGGCGTTGTCGAAGATCTTCCGCAGAATCCCGAACGGCAGTTCGCGCTCGGCCCGAGAACCGGTGGCTTCGAGCAGCAACGCGCCGCCCTCGATGGCCTCTTCGGCGAAGGTGTCGAGCAGGCAGGTCTTCCCGCTGGCCACCGCGCCGCTGACCAGCGCCAGCCGCCCTCTGCCCTGGGTCGCCCCGTGCAGCATGTCCTTCAGGGCGGTCAGGTGGCTTTCCCACTCGAACAGGTTCGCTGGCAAAAGACTCATCATCTCCCGATAAATCGCCATGTGACGCCCCTCCGGAGGCCGGAAGAGGCATCACCTGCGGCGCTGGGCAATTCTCGCGATCAGACCGCGCGTGATGGCTGGTTGGTTCAGGAACCGGACGCCGTGAGCGTCTCGGACACGAGCTTGTTGATCCGCTCTTGATGGTTGGCCAAGAAGAAGTGGCCGCCCGGAAATACCTGGATGTCGAACGCGCCGGTCGTGTGCGCGCGCCACGCCTGCGCCTCTTCGAGGCTGGTCCTGGGGTCGTTGTCGCCGGTCAGCACGGTGATCGGGGCACGGACCGCGGCATCGGGCTCGGCCCGGTAGGTCTCGATCGCCTTGTAGTCACCGCGGATCGCGGGCATCGCCATGCGCAGGATCTCCTCGTTGCCGAGGACCCGGGAGTCGGTGCCGCTCAGCACCTTCATCTCCCGCACGATGCCGTCGTCGTCGCGGCGGTGCACATTCTCGTCCCGGTGCGTGGACGGGGCCCGGCGCCCGGAGGCGAAGAGGGCGACCGGGGAGAAGTCCGTGTCGCGCTCCAGACGGCGCGTCACCTCGAAGGCGAGGGTGGCGCCCATGCTGTGCCCGAAGAAGGCGGTCGGCAGGTCGAGCCACGGCTTCAGTTCCGCGGCGATGGCGTCGGCGTACTCCCCGATGTCCTCGATCCGCGGATCCATCCGCCGGTCCTGGCGCCCCGGGTACTGGAGGCAGATGACGTCGATGGCGGGCGAAAGCACCTGCGACATCGGGAAGTAGAAGGAGGCGGAACCTCCGGCGTGCGGCAGACAGACCAGCCGGAAGGGACTGTCCGGCGCAGGGTGGAACCGTCGTATCCAGACGCTGTCTTCTCGCTGTGCACCCATGCGCTGAACTGTCTTTCCCTCATCCGGTTGACGTCCCGACAGCCCGCTCGGCTCACCAGGATGAACCGGAGCGATGACTGTCCCCTTCATCTTTAACACGACTCATTGATGTAGGGGGAACCCCTGCCTTTGAGGGGTTCCCCCAACGGGGCGCGCACTGGGGCGTGCGGCGTTACGCACCGCGCTCCGCCTTGCTGTTGGGCTTCCGGTCGAGCGCCTCCGCCAATTCCTCCAGCGCCTCCAGCAGCAGCTCGGCGCTGCGCACCCCGACCCCCTGCCACTCCCCGGCCCGCTCCTGCCAGTGCTCCAGCGACTCCTGTACGGCGGTCCAGTCCAGTGGCCGCCGCTCCCGTATCGCCTCCACGGCCTTCGGCACCGCCGTCCGCAGCGCCGCCGCGAACTCCTCGGCCTCCGGCGACGGGTCCGCGTCACGGTCCGGAAGATGCGCCTCCAGCAGCATGGTCACCCGGCCCGCGGTAGACAGCGCGGTCTGTGCCGCCTGCGCCGCCCGGGGGCCGAGCCCGCGGTGGCGCACCGGTTCCCGGCGGGCCCGGCTCTCCAGTTGCTCGTACTCGCTGCGGGCCGCCCGCTGGTCCAGCAGCGCCTCCCGCACCTGGCGGGGGCGGCGCTCGGCGGGGCGGGCGTGGGCGTCGAAGACGGCGATGGCGTACTGGCCGCCGGTGGCCAGCCAGTCGGCCAGCCGGTCGCGCAGCAGCGGGGTCTCCCAGGCGGGGAAGACCACGTATGAGGCCATCGCCATCAGCCCGCCCAGCAGCGTCAGCGCCACCCGCGCCTGGACGGTCTGGCCGACCTCCGCGCCCGCGATGCCGAGCAGGAAGACGACGTACGCGCTCACGCACAGCGAGGCCACGATGAAGCCGGTGCGCAGCAGCATGAACATGAAGGCCGCGCACACCACGGCCAGCGCGGCGCTCACATACGGGTCCGGGTGGGCCAGCGTCACCACGGTCCCGCCGATCAGCACCCCGGCCAGGGTGCCGCAGAAGCGGGCGACCCCGCGCGAGAAGGTCTGGCCGAAGTCGGGGCGCAGCACCATCACCGAGGTCAGCGGCGCCCAGTAGCCATGGCCGAACGGCAGCACGGCGCCCAGCAGATAGCCGCAGACCGCGACCACGGTGAGGCGCACCGCGTGCCGCAGGATGCGCGAGTCCCAGCGGGCCTCGCGGCGCAGGGCGCGCAGCGCCACCGGCACCAGGCCGGGGACGGTGGGCCGGGGCAGATGGCGGCGGTCCTTGGTGCCCTGGGAGGTCACCGCCTGCACCGGCTCGTCCGAGGACTCCACGACGTCGTTCACCAGGGCCATCAGCCGCAGCGCCGCGCGCCGGGCCGCGCCATTGAGCATCGGGCCGCTCTCCGGGACCTCCAGCACGGCCATCGCCTCGGGCGGCAGCCGGACCGGCTTGCTGCGGCGGATGGCGTGGGCCACCGCGTCCAGCACGGTGGCGGTCGCGGCCAGCAGCTCACGCACCCGGTCGCGCTCGGGCCCGAGCATCGGGGCACCGACGACCGGGTCCGCCATCGAGGCGAGCACCGGCCGGATGCGCTCGGCGAGCAGCCGGTAGCCGCGCAGCTGGCTAGGGCGCCGCTTGGCCGCGCGCGGGGTGACGGCGGCGGCCATCCGGGCGTCCATCAGCGGCTGCGGGTCGAACGGCGCCTGCGGGTCGTGGCGCAGCCGCCGGGCGTAGTCGGCCACACCGGCCAGGGCGTCCGCGAGGGCGTCGCGCTGCACCCCCCAGGGCCGTACCGGGAGGAGCACGACCAGCGCGGCCTGGACGACGCCGCCGACCCCGATCAGCGCGGCGTGCTCCAGGGCGCCGAGCACCGAGGTGGGGAGGGTGACGGTGACCAGCATCACCGCGACCATCTGGGTCGACACCAGCCCGGAGACCGGGCCGACCGCCCAGGACATGCCGGTCAGCAGCGTCCACACGGCGAGCATCACGACGAAGGTGGCGGTGTGGGCGGCGGCCAGATAGCCGAGGAAGGTGGAGACCGCGAGCAGGGAGGCGGCGGCCAGCGCCAGCTCCGGGCGGGGCCGCCAGCTCTTCTGGAAGATGGCGATCCCGGCGGAGAACGCGCCGAACGCCGACGACACCGCGAGGGTCGGCGAACCGAACCAGAGGGTCAGCCCGACGACGATGGCCACACCGCACGCGCCACGGATCGCGACCAGCGGCTCCAGCCGGATGCGCTCGATCGTCAAGCCCGCCTGGGCCGTCTGCTTCAGCGCGTGTGACCAGCTCATACGCCGAGACTACGACCTTGATCTGCGAGCGAGGAACCGGCCGTCTCCGGCCGATTCCTCGCTTTCCCGCTCTTTCGGCCCCGGTCAGCCCTCGGGTGTTGCGCAGTCCACATTGAGCAGTTCGATGGGCCGGGACGCGTCGAGGTCGACGTACGCGGTGAAGGACGCGTCAGGGCCCTCACCCCAGGACGTGGTGATGGTCGCCCAGCCGACCCGCGCGGACTGGGCCGTGGTCACCTCGCCGACCTCGATGTGGCGCGGCGTGTTCTGCGCGCACAGCAGCAGGTCGTAGTCGGGGGTCTGGGTGATCCGCTCCTTGAGGTAGTCGGAGACCAGGTGCTCGCGCTCCCAGGGGCGCGGCCCGTGGTTGCCGTAGAAGCCCTCCAGGAAGTGGTGGATCTCCTCGGCGGTGTAGCGGCCGTTCGGATCGGTCTTCACGCCGTGGGACGCGGCGGTCGCGGGCGCGCCCGCGGCCAGCACGAGCCCGAGGCCGAGCGCGGCCGCGGCAATGCGAACGGTGCGAAGCATAGGAAATCCCCCTGATTGCGGTCGTGTGCCCATGGTTCGGGCGAACACTCAAGAAGACCCGCATCAGGGGCGGATGGTTGCGCTCTGATACGGAGAAACCCTCGCCGGTCGTCGACCGGCGAGGGTTTCTCCGTACGCGCCCGGGTCTACGCGCCCGGGTCAGTGGTTCTTGGGGAAGCCCAGGTTGATGCCGACCTCTTCGGACGGCTCCGGCCAGCGGGTGGTGACGACCTTGCCGCGGGTGTAGAAGTGCACCCCGTCGTTGCCGTAGATGTGCTGGTCGCCGAAGAGCGAGTCCTTCCAGCCGCCGAAGGAGTGGTAGCCCACCGGCACCGGGATCGGCACGTTGACGCCGACCATGCCCGCCTCGACCTCCAGCTGGAAGCGGCGGGCAGCGCCGCCGTCGCGGGTGAAGATCGCGGTGCCGTTGCCCCACTTCGAGGAGTTGATCAGCTCGATGGCCTCGTCGTACGTCTCGGCGCGCACCACGCACAGCACCGGGCCGAAGATCTCGTCGCGGTAGGCGTCGGCGGTGGTGGGGACCTTGTCCAGCAGCGAGACGCCGATGAAGAAGCCGTCCTCGTGGCCGTCGACCGTGTAGCCGGTGCCGTCCACGACCACCTCGGCGCCCTGGGCGGCGGCCCCGCGGACGTAACCGGCGACCTTGTCCCGGTGCTCCTTGGTGATCAGCGGGCCCATCTCGGAGGACGGGTCGTTGCCGGGGCCGATCCGGAGCTTGGCGGCGCGGTCGGCGATCTTCTTCACCAGGTCGTCGCCGATGTCGCCGACGGCGACGACGACGGAGACCGCCATGCAGCGCTCACCGGCCGAGCCGTAGGCCGCGTTGATCGCGTTGTCCGCGGCGAAGTCCAGGTCGGCGTCGGGCAGCACCAGCATGTGGTTCTTGGCGCCGCCGAGCGCCTGCACCCGCTTGCCGTGCTCGACGGCCTTGGACTGGATGTACTTGGCGATCGGGGTGGAGCCGACGAAGCTCACCGCGGCGATGTCCGGGTGCTCCAGCAGCCGGTCCACGGCCACCTTGTCGCCGTTGACGACGTTGAGCACACCCTCCGGCAGCCCCGCCTCGACGGCCAGCTCGGCCAGCCGGAACGAGGCCGACGGGTCCTTCTCGCTGGGCTTGAGGACGAAGGTGTTGCCGCAGGCGACGGCCACCGGGAACATCCACATCGGCACCATGGCCGGGAAGTTGAACGGCGTGATGCCCGCGACGACGCCGAGCGGCTGGCGGATCGAGGACACGTCGACCCCGGTGGAGACCTGGGTGGACAGCTCGCCCTTGAGCTTCTCGGCGATGCCACAGGCCAGTTCGACGATCTCCAGACCGCGGGCCACCTCGCCGAGCGCGTCCGAGTGCACCTTGCCGTGCTCGGCGGTGATCAGCTCGGCGATCTCGTCGCGGTGGGCGTCCAGCAGCTCACGGTACTTGTAGAGGATCGCGGAGCGCTTGGACAGCGAAATCGTGCCCCAGGACCGGTACGCCTCCTTCGCGGACGCGACGGCCGCGTCGACCTCCTCGACCGAGGCGAGGGCGACCCGGGTGTCCTGGGCGCCGGTGGCGGGGTTGAACACCGGGCCGTAGGTGCCGGACGTGCCCTCGACGGACTTTCCGCCGATCCAGTGGTTGACGGTCTTCATGGGTGCGGAGCCTTTCTCTCGAAAAACGTCAGAGGTGGCGGCGGCGGCCGGCGGCGTGCCGGTCGTACTCCTCGCGGGCCTTCACGGCGGCCGGGCGGGTCGCGGTCTCGGCTACAGGCACATCCCACCACGCCTGTGCGTCGGGTGCGCCCGACACTGTGTCGCCCGTTTCCGTCTCCACATAGACACATGTGGGACGGTCCGAGGCGCGCGCCGTCGCCAGCGCCTCGCGCAGCTCGGCCACGGTCGCGGCGCGCAGCACGTCCATGCCGAGCGAGGCGGCGTTCGCGGCCAGGTCCACGGGGAGCGGATCGCCGGTGTACGTGCCGTCGGCGGACCGGAACCGGTAGGCGGTGCCGAACCGCTCGGCGCCGGTGGTCTCCGACAGACCGCCGATCGAGGCGTAGCCGTGGTTCTGGAGGAGGACGATGTTGATGTTGATGCCCTCCTGGACCGCGGTCACGATCTCGGTCGGCATCATCAGGTACGTACCGTCCCCGACCAGCGCCCATACCGGGGTGTCGGGGGCCGCGAGCCGTACGCCGATGGCGCCGGGGATCTCGTAGCCCATGCAGGAGTAGCCGTACTCCAGGTGGTACTGGCGGGGCGAGCGGGCCCGCCACAGCTTGTGCAGATCGCCGGGGAGCGAGCCCGCCGCGTTGATCACCACGTCGTCGTCGCCGACCGCCGCGTCCAGCGCGCCCAGCACCTGGGTCTGCGAGGGGCGCACGGAGGTGTCCTCGGCGGCGTACGCGGCGTCCACCAGGCGCTCCCAGCGGGCCTTGCCGGTGCGGTACTCGGCCTCGTACGTCGTATCGACCCGGTGCCCGGCCAGCTCGGCGGTCAGCGCTTCCAGACCGGCGCGGGCGTCGGCGACCAGCGTGGTGGCGCTCAGCTTGTGGGCGTCGAAGCCGGTGATGTTGAGGTTGAGGAACCGTACGTCCGGGTCCGCGAAGAGGGTCGCGGAGGCGGTGGTGAAGTCGCTGTAGCGGGTGCCGACCCCGATGATCAGGTCCGCGGTACGGGCCAGGTCGTCGGCGACGGCGGTGCCGGTGTGGCCGATGCCGCCGATGTCGGCGGGGTGGTCGTAGCGCAGCGACCCCTTGCCCGCCTGAGTGGAGGCGACCGGGATGCCGGTGGCGTCGGCGAACGCCAGCAGCGCGCCCTCGGCCTCGCTGTGGTGGACGCCGCCGCCCGCGACGACCAGCGGCCGCCGGGCGGCCCGGATCGCCCGCGCGGCGGCGGCGGTCTCGGCCGCCTCGGGGACGGGGCGGCGCACCCGCCACACCCGGTCGGCGAAGAACTCCTCCGGCCAGTCGAACGCCTCGGCCTGCACGTCCTGCGGCATGGCCAGGGTGACCGCGCCGGTCTCGGCCGGATCGGCCAGCACCCGCATCGCGGCGAGCGCGGCCGGGATCAGCGCCTCGGGGCGCACGACCCGGTCGAAGTAGCGGGACACCGGGCGCAGCGCGTCGTTGACGGACACGTCGCCCGCGTACGGCACCTCCAGCTGCTGGAGCACGGGGTCGGCGGGCCGGGTCGTGAAGATGTCGCCGGGCAGCAGCAGCACCGGCAGCCGGTTGACGGTGGCCAGCGCGGCACCGGTGACCAGGTTGGTCGCGCCGGGGCCGATGGAGGTGGTGACGGCCTGCGCGGCGAGCCGGTTGGACTGCCGGGCGTAGCCGACCGCGGCGTGCACCATCGACTGCTCGTTACGGCCCTGGAGGTAGGGCATGGTGTCCTGCCCGGCCTCCAGCAGCGCCTGGCCGAGCCCGGCCACATTGCCGTGGCCGAAGATGCCCCAGGTCGCGTTGATCAGACGGTGCCGCTGCCCGTCCCGCTCGGTGTACTGGTGCGCCAGGAACTCGACCAGGGCCTGGGCGACGGTGAGGCGGCGGGTGGTCATCGGGCGTCTCCTGCGGGAGCGTCAGGGGCTTCGTACAGCGGAAGGCGGGGGTCGACGGGCTGGTCGGGCCAGGTGGAGCGGATCCAGCCGTGGTCGGGGTGGTCGCAGATCAGCCAGGCGCGCTCCTCGCCGGGGCCCGCCATGACGTTGAGGTAGTACATGGCGTGGCCGGGCGCGGCGATGGACGGGCCGTGCCAGCCGTCCGGGATCAGCACGGCGTCGCCGGAGCGGACCTCGGCCAGCACATCGGTGTTGCGGCCGTGGCCGGAGGGCGAGACCCGCTGGTAGCCGACGCCCTCGTTGCCGTGGGCCTCGGCGATCTCGAAGTAGTAGATCTCCTCCAGCTCGCTCTCCTCGCCGGGGCGGCACTCGTCGTGCTTGTGCGGCGGGTACGAGGACCAGTTGCCGCCGGGGGTGAGCACCTCGACGGCGATGAGCTTGTCGCATTCGAAGACCCCGGCGGCGCCGAAGTTGTTGACCTGGCGCGAGCAGTTGCCGGTGCCGCGCAGCTCGACGGGTACGGCGGAGGCGGGCCCGTAGCGGGCGGGCAGCCGGCGCTCGCAGCGGGCGCCGGTGAGCGCGAAGCGGCCCCCGGCGCCGCTGGCGATCGTGGCGTGGGCGTCGCGCGGGACGTACGCGAAGTCGCTCACCCCGCTGAACACGTTCTCGCGGCCGTGGAGTTCGAAGGTCTCGCCCTCGGTGATCACCGTGCAGCCGCCGCTGAGCGGCAGCACGATCCACTCGCTGTCGCCGGTGGCCAGCTGGTGCGAGCCGCCGGGCGGCAGGTCGAGCACGCGCAGGCTGGAGTAGCCCCAGCCGGCCCGCTGGGGGTCGATGTCCAGCGCGTACGGGCCGTCGGCCGCCTTACCGGCCTGCACATGGAAGCCAAGGGACGGTTCGTTGGTGGTCATGGCGTCAGTGTTTCCTCCGGTTCCGGGGCCGATTCACAAAAGGCCGACGGCGGTGTCCACGGCGGTCTCCACGCTGCCCTCCGCCGGGTAGAGCAGCGAGCGGCCGACGACCAGGCCCTGCACGGTGGGCAGCCGCAGTGCCTTGCGCCACTTCTCGTACGCGCCCTCCTGGTCCTTCCCCACCTCGCCGCCGAGCAGCACCGCCGGGAGCGTGCTCGTCTCCATGACGGCGGCCATCTCGTCCGGATCGTTGGTGACCGGCACCTTCAGCCAGGTGTAAGCGGAGGTCCCGGCGAGCCCGGAGGCGATCGCGATGGACTTGGTGACGGCCTCGGCGCTCAGGTCGTTGGAGACCCTGCCGTCTATCCGGCGGGAGATGAACGGCTCGACGAACACCGGCAGCCGCCGCTCCGCCATCTCGTCGATGGCGCGGGCCGTGGTGAGCATGGTGTTGAGCGACCCGGCGTCGTCGTAGTCGACCCGCAGCAGCAGCTTCCCGGCGTCGAAGCCGAGCCGGGCGATGTCCTGGGGGCGGTGGCCGGTGAAGCGGTCGTCCAGCTCGAACGAGGCACCGGCCAGCCCGCCGCGGTTCATCGAGCCCATGACGACCTTGCCGTCGAGGGCGCCGAGCAGCAGCAGGTCCTCCAGGATGTCGGCGGTGGCCAGCACGCCGTCGACGCCGGGGCGCGACAGCGCCACGCACAGCCGCTCCAGCAGATCGGCCCGGTTGGCCATGGCCAGCTTGTGCCCGCCGACGGCGAGGGCGCCGCGTGCCGGGTGGTCGGCGGCCACGATCATCAGTCGGCCGCTGTCGCCGATGAGCGGGCGGCGGACCCGGCGGGCGGCCGCCTCGGCGATGGCCTCGGGATGCCGGCTCCGCACCGTCACGAGGTCGGAGATGCTGATGCTCAAAGCAGGGGTCCTCTCTTCATTGAGGCTCGGTGGCGGCGCAGACGCGCCGCGTCGCTAGGGGTTGAGCAGGGCCTCGACCTCGGCCTCGGTCGGCATCGCGGAGGAGCAGGCGAGGCGGGACGCGACGATCGCGCCCGCGGCGTTCGCGTACCGCATGATCCGCTCCGGGTCCCAGCCCGCCAGCAGCCCGTGGCACAGGGCACCGCCGAACGCGTCGCCCGCGCCGAGGCCGTTGACGACGTCGACCGGGACGGGCGGAACCTCGGTGGCGGTGCCGTCGCGGTGCACGGCGAGTACTCCCTTGGGGCCCTGTTTGACGACGGCCAGCTCGACCCCCGCGTCCAGCAGCGCCTGGGCGCATGCCTTCGGCTCCCGTACACCGGTGGCGATCTCGCACTCGTCCACGTTGCCGACGGCGACGGTGGCGTGGCGCAGGGCCTCGGCGTAGAAGGGGCGCGCCGTCTCGGGGTCCTGCCAGAACATGGGGCGCCAGTCGAGGTCGAAGACCGTGATGCCGCTCTTGGCGCGGTGGGCGAGCGCGGCGAGGGTGCTGCCGCGGCTGGGCTCCTCGCTGAGGCCGGTGCCGGTCATCCAGAAGATCCGGGCGGCGCGGATCGCGTCGAGGTCCAGCTCGCCGGGGTGGATCTCCAGATCGGGGGCCTTGGGACGGCGGTAGAAGTACAGCGGGAAGTCGTCGGGCGGGAAGATCTCGCAGAAGGTGATCGGGGTGGGGTAGTCCTCGACCGGTGTGACGAAGCGGTCGTCCACGCCGAACCCCTGGAGTTCCTGGTGGATGTACTCGCCGAAGGGGTCCGCCCCGGTACGGCTGATCACCGCGGAGCGGTGGCCGAAGCGGGCCGCGGCCACCGCGACGTTGGTCGCCGAGCCACCCAGGAACTTTCCGAATGACTCGACCTGCGGGAGCGGCACTCCGGTCTGGAGCGGGTAGAGGTCCACTCCGATGCGGCCCATCGTGATCAGGTCGTACGGCTCACTCATGCGTGCCCCTTCGGCAAAGTACGCAGCTCAGGGTTGTCGTGGACGAACACCGGGTCCCGCCCGGCCCCTTCAGGTCTAGACGCGTCCACAGCCCCCTGTCAAGGATTTGTCATTACATTCGGACGTAACCACAAGAGTCACCGCGGGGCGCGTTATCGCCTCGTTACGTCCAGATGAAATATTGTCATGACAAACCCTTGACAGGCAGTGGGCGCGAGGAGTTGGCTCCCCCTCATGCAACGGCCGTGTTAACACCGGACCTGGCTTGAGAGGTGCTGGAAGAGATGGACCTCAGATTCGACCGCCGACGCCGCAGCGCGCGACTCGCCACCATCGCCGCCGTAACGGTTCTCCTCGCAACGGCGTGCAGCAGCCAAGGGGGCAAGAAAGCCCAGGACGCCGCGGACGACATCTCCGCGGGCAAGGCCAACACCCCCCGGATGAAGATCGCGATGATCACCCATGCCGCCCCGGGTGACACCTTCTGGGACACGGTCCGCAAGGGCGCCAAGGCGGCCGCGGCCAAGGACAACGTCGATCTGGTCTACTCCAGCAATCCCAACGGCGGCGACCAGGCCAACCTCATCCGGAACGCGATCAACCAGAAGGTCGACGGCATCGCCGTCACCCTCGCCAAGCCCGCCGCGATGAAGGGCGCGATCGCCAAGGCCGAGAAGGCCGGGATACCGGTCGTGGGCTTCAACTCCGGCCTGGAGGACTGGAAGTCCCAGGGGCTGCTCGAATACTTCGGCCAGGACGAGAACCTGGCCGGCCAGGCCTTCGGCAAGCGCCTCAACGAGGTGGGCGCCAAGCACAACATCTGCGTCATCCAGGAGCAGGGCCATGTCGCCCTGGAGGCCCGCTGCGCGGGTGTGAAGAAGACCTTCAAGGGCAAGACGGACATCCTCTACGTCAACGGGACCGACATGCCGTCGGTCAAGTCCACGATCTCCGCCAAGCTCAAGCAGGACTCGAGCATCGACTACGTCGTCACGCTCGGCGCGCCGTTCGCGCTGACCGCCGTGCAGTCCGCCAAGGAGTCGGGCGGCAAGGCCAAGGTCGCGACCTTCGACCTCAACAAGGACCTCATCGCCGCCGTCAAGAGCGGGGACGTGGAGTTCGCGGTGGACCAGCAGCCCTACCTCCAGGGCTATCTGTCCGTCGACTCGCTGTGGCTCTACAAGAACAACGGCAACTTCAGCGGCGGCGGCGAGCAGCCCGTGCTGACCGGACCCGCGTTCGTCAACAAGGACAACGTGGAGAAGATCGCCAAGTTCGCCGAGAAGGGCACCCGGTGATCCGGCCATGACCCAAGCCGCCCCACCCGCCGCCGCCATGCCACCGGCCTCCCCCGCGGCGCGCCCCAAGCCCCGTACCGCCGAACGCTCGCTGGCCCGCCGGGCCCTCGCCCGGCCGGAGATCGGCGCGCTGGTCGCCGCCGTCGGCGTCTACGTCTTCTTCTTCGCCGTCGCCCCGACCTTCCGCCAGGCGGACTCGTTCGCCACCGTGCTCTACCAGGGCTCGACGCTGGGGATCATGGCGCTCGCCGTGTCCCTGCTGATGATCGGCGGCGAGTTCGACCTGTCGGCCGGCGTCGCCGTCACCTCCTCGGCGCTGACCGCGAGCCTGCTCAGCTTCCAGCTCACCGCCAATGTGTGGGTCGGTGTCGGGGTCGCCCTGATCGTCTCGCTCTCGGTGGGCCTGATCAACGGTCTGCTGCTGATCAAGACCGGGCTGCCCAGCTTCCTGGTCTCGCTCGCCAGCTTCCTGATGCTCCAGGGCCTCAACCTGGCCGTCACCAAGCTGCTGACCGACAACGTCGCCACCAACGCCATCAACGACATGGACGGCTTCGACTCGGCCAAGGCGGTCTTCGCCTCCGATGTCCCGGTCTTCGGCGTCGACGTGAACATCACCGTGTTCTACTGGCTGGTCTTCGCGGGCCTCGCCACCTGGGTCCTGCTGCGCACCAAGTTCGGCAACTGGATCTTCGCGGCGGGCGGCTCCAAGGAGAGCGCCCGGGCGGTCGGCGTCCCGGTGAACCTCACCAAGATCGCGCTCTTCATGACCGTGGGCTTCGCGGCCTGGTTCGTCGGCATGCACCTGCTGTTCGAGTACAACACCGTGCAGGCCGGTGAGGGCGTCGGCAACGAGTTCTACTACATCATCGCGGCGGTGATCGGCGGCTGTCTGCTCACCGGCGGCTACGGCTCCGCGATCGGCGCGCTGCTCGGCGCCTTCATCTTCGGCATGGTCAACCAGGGCATCGTCTACGCCAACTGGAACCCGGACTGGTTCAAGTTCTTCGTCGGCGTGATGCTGCTGCTCGCCACGCTCGTGAATCTGTGGGTGCGCCGTCAGGCCGCCAGGAGGTGATGGGAATGTCCGCCAACGACCTCACGAAGCCCACCCCGGCCGCCGGGGCCGGGGCCGGGGCCGAGCCGGTCGTCCAGCTCAAGGGCGTCGGCAAGCTCTACGGCAACGTCCGAGCCCTGGAGGGCATCGACCTCGACGTCCGGCCGGGCCAGGTGACCTGCGTCCTCGGCGACAACGGCGCGGGCAAGTCCACCCTGATCAAGATCATCTCCGGGCTGCACCAGCACGACGAGGGCGAGTACGTCGTCGACGGCAAGCCGGTGCGGCTGAACAACCCCCGCGAGGCCCTGGACCTCGGCATCGCCACCGTCTACCAGGACCTGGCCACGGTGCCCCTGATGCCGGTGTGGCGGAACTTCTTCCTCGGCTCCGAGCTGACCCGCGGCCCCTGGCCGATCCGCAGGCTCGACATCGAGCGGATGAAGGAGACCACCCAGGCGGAGCTGTCCGCCATGGGCATCCACCTGGACAACCTGGAACAGCCCATCGGCACCCTCTCCGGAGGCCAGCGGCAGTCGGTGGCCATCGCGCGGGCGGTGTACTTCGGCGCCCGCGTGCTGATCCTGGACGAGCCCACCGCGGCGCTGGGCGTCAAGCAGTCGGGCGTGGTCCTCAAGTACATCGCGGCCGCCCGTGAGCGGGGCCTGGGCGTCATCTTCATCACCCACAACCCGCACCACGCGTACATGGTCGGCGATCACTTCTCGGTGCTGAGACTCGGCGCCCTGGAGCTGAACGCCGCCCGGGACGACGTGAGCCTGGAGGAACTCACCAACCACATGGCCGGAGGCACCGAACTGGCCGCCCTCAAGCACGAGCTCGCCCAGGTGCGCGGGGTCGATGTGGAGGAGCTTCCCGAGGCCGTCGAGACCCCTTCGTCCTGACATTCCACCTGACATTACGTCCGAATGTCCTGACGAACTCTTGACGGCCCCCGGCCCGGCCCGTAAAGCTGCCCAAAACAGCATGAAACGCGGGCCCCCGACCACCACCCAGAGCAAGCGACCCGCACTGCCCCCTTCCCCGGTCCCCGACGACCGGCGAGAGGAGACCCTCTTCCATGACTGCCGCCGCCTCCCCCGTACCCGCCCTGGACCGCATCCGGGTCGGCTCGGCCCCCGACTCCTGGGGGGTGTGGTTCCCCGACGACTCGCAGCAGGTCCCCTGGCAGCGCTTCCTCGACGAGGTCGCGGAGGCCGGCTACGAGTGGATCGAGCTGGGCCCGTACGGCTATCTGCCGACCGACCCCGCCCGGCTCACCGAGGAGATCACCCGCCGGAACCTCACGGTCTCGGCGGGCACGATCTTCACCTCCCTGCATCGCGGCCCCGACGTCTGGGACGCCACCTGGGAGCACGTCTCCCAGGTGGCGGAGCTGACCCGGGCCATGGACGCGAAGCACCTCGTGGTCATCCCCTCCTTCTGGCGCGACGACAAGACCGCCGAGATCATCGAGCCGCCCGAGCTGACCGCCGAGCAGTGGCGCCATCTGTCCACCGGCATGGAGCGCCTGGGCCGTGAGGTGCGCGAGCGCTACGGGCTCGACATCGTCGTCCACCCGCACGCCGACACCCACATCGACGGCGAGGAGAACGTGGCGCGCTTCCTCGACGCCACCGACTCCGACCTGGTCAACCTCTGCCTGGACACCGGCCACTACGCCTACTGCGGCGGGGACAGCGTCAAGCTCATCGAGACCTACGGCGAGCGCATCGGCTACCTCCACCTCAAGCAGGTCGACCCGGAGATCCTGGCCGACGTGGTCAAGAACGGGGTGCCGTTCGGCCCGGCCGTCAAGCGCGGCGTGATGTGCGAACCGCCGAAGGGCGTCCCGGAGCTGGAGCCGGTCCTGGCGGCCGCCCAGAAGCTGGACGTGGACCTGTTCGCCATCGTCGAGCAGGACATGTACCCCTGCCCGCCCGACCAGCCGTTCCCGATCGCGGAGCGCACCCGCCGCTTCCTGCGGTCCTGCGGCGCCTGACCCGATCCCCTTCCCTCCCCCGGATCCCCTCCCCCGGACGAGCAGAAAGAGAAGAGAGACACCTATGAGCCAGCAGGGCACGCTCGGGATCGCCGTCATCGGGACCGGCAAGATGGGCGCCGACCACGTCCGCCGCATCAACGACGTGATCAGCGGCGCCCGGGTGGCGGCCGTGGTCGACATCGACGAGGCGCGCGCCAAGGCCGTCGCCGACCTGTCCGAGGGCTGCCAGGCGTTCACCGACCCGGCCGCCGCCATGGCCGCGCCGGGCGTGGACGCGGTGCTGATCGCCTCGCCAGGACCCGCGCACGAGGCCGCGCTGCTCAGCGCGTTCGAGCACGATCTGCCGGTGCTGTGCGAGAAGCCGCTGACCCCGGACTCGGAGTCCGCGCTGCGGGTGCTGGAGGCCGAGCAGCGGCTCGGTCACCGCCGCGTCCAGGTCGGCTTCATGCGCCGCTACGACACCGAGTTCATGAAGCTCAAGTCGCTCCTCGCCTCCGGTGAGCTGGGGCGGCCGCTGCTGATGCACTGCCGCCACCGCAACGCCTCGGTGCACTCGTACTTCACCACCGAGATGCTGATCAACGACTCCGTGGTGCACGAGATGGACCAGTCGCGCTGGCTGCTGGAGCAGGAGATCGCCAACGTCACCGTGCTCAAGCCGACCCCCAACTCGCACGCCCCCGAGGGGCTCGCCGACCCCCAGCTGGTGATCTTCGAGACCACCGGCGGCGCGATCGTCAACGTCGAGATCTTCGCCAGCTGCGGCTTCGGCTACCAGGTCCAGGCCGAGGCGGTCTGCGAGCGCGGCACCGCGCGCGTCGGCGACGCCCACGGCATGCTCGTCAACCGCCCCGGCACCTGGGGCGGCGAGATCGCCCCCGACTTCGTGGCCCGCTTCGAGGAGGCGTACGACCGCGAGGTGCAGGCCTGGGTCAACGCCACCAAGCGGGGCGAGGTCGAGGGCCCGAGCGCCTGGGACGGCTACGCCGCGGCCGCCGTGTGCGAGGCGGGAGTGCGGGCGCAGGCCACGGGCGAGCGCACGCCCGTCGACATGATCGTGCGCCCGGCCTTCTACGCCTGACGCTCCATCCGGGGGGCCGGTCACCGCCACGACCGGCCCGCCGCCCTTTGCTCCTCTTCTTCCACCCCCTGTCACGTTCCCCCTGTCGCATTTCCCCTGTTGGAAAGGTTTCTGCTTCTCATGAAGATCGCCCTCGACCCGCATATGCTGCGCAAGGGGCCGCTGCTCGAGCTCCCGGCCCTCGTCGCCGAGCTGGGCTTCGAGTACATCGAGCTGTCTCCGCGAGACGACTTCATCCCCTTCTTCAAGCACCCGCGGGTGGACGACGGCACGGTCCGGCAGTTCCGCAAGGCACTGGACGCCGCCGGGGTGAAGATCTCCTCCGTACTGCCGCTGTTCCGCTGGTCAGGGCCGGACGAGGACGAGCGCCAGGCCGCCGTCCGCTACTGGAAGCGGGCCATCCAGATCGCCGCCGATCTGGGCGTGGACAGCATGATCTCGGAGTTCAACGGCCGTCCCGAGGACCCCAGCCGCAGCGAGGGCCAGTTCTGGCGGTCGATCGAGGAGCTGCTGCCGGTCTTCGAGCGCGAGTCCATCCGACTGACGCTGGAGCCGCACCCCGATGACTTCATCGAGGAGGGGTACGAGGCGATCAACATGATCCGGGGCATCAACCACCCCCTGGTCTCCTACCTCTACTGCGCGCCGCACACGTTCCACCACGGCAATGACGCCCCCGGCCTGATCAAGCACGCGGGCGATCTGCTCACCCATGTGCATCTGGCCGACACCTTTGATCACACGGCGTCCTCGGGGCTGCGCTACATCATCAACCCGCCCGGCTCCACGGCCCGTATCCACCAGCACCTGGACATCGGGCAGGGCGAGGTCGACTTCGACGCGCTGTTCGGCGCCCTGAAGGACAACAACTTCGACGGCACGCTGACCTCCTGCGTCTTCGCCTGGGAGGACCGGGCCCGCGAATCGTCCGTGTTCATGCGCCGGAAGATCGACGAGTACCTGTCCACCTGGACGTAGCGTCACCCCGCGGTCACAGCCGTCACATCTCCGCGCGCCTTACGTCACAGGTGTTCAACAGCCCCTAGCCGCCCGTCACCCGGTGTCGTTCACCGGGCACAGGCCGAGTGAAAGGGCGCGAGTGATGACCGATCGAAGGCTGTGGTCCTACAAGGAGATCGCCGCACATATCGGTGTGCAGACCGACACCGTACGGTCCTATCGCAAGCACGGCCACTTGCCGCCCCCCGATCTCGTGGAGGGCGGCAAGCCGTTTTGGTACGCGGACACGATCCGGGCCTGGGTGGCCCGCAGACCCGGCAACCGCCGCGCCCGGCGCAAGTCCACGGACTAGCGCCGGGCGCGGCGGTATCACCAGGTGCGGCGGATCAGCGGATGCTCACCCGGTCCCGGCCCTTCTCCTCCCCGGAGGCCATGTCCACGTCCGTCTCCCCGGCGGAGTTTCCGGAGGAACCGTCACCGGACGAAGCACCGGACGGGGGCGCGGGCTCCCCTTCGCTCAGCCCGAACCGGGTGTGCAGCCGCCGCAGCGGACCCGGGGCCCACCAGGTGGCCCGGCCGGTCAGCTTCATCACCGCGGGCACCAGCAGACTGCGCACCACCATCGCGTCCATCAGCACGGCCAGCGCGATACCGAGGCCGAGCATCTTGGTGTTGGTGACCCGCGAGGTGCCGATGGCCACCATGACCACGGCCAGGATCAGCGCCGCCGCCGTGATCAGCCCGCCGGTGCGCCGCAGCCCGAACTCCACCGCCGCCTCGTGGTCCCCCGTGCGCTCGTACTCCTCCTTGATGCGGGAGAGCAGGAAGACGCCGTAGTCCATGGAGAGCCCGAAGGCGACGCAGAACATCAGCACCGGCAGGGTCGTCTCTATGTCGCCGGAACTGGTGAAGGCCAGCGGCCCGGACAGATGCCCCTCCTGGAAGACCCAGACCATGGCGCCGAACATCGCGGTGAGGCTGAGCGCGTTGAGCAGCACCGCCTGGAGCGGGATCAGCACGCTCCCGGTGAGCAGGAAGACCAGCAGCAGGGTGACGACGATGATGATCGCACCGGCCCAGGGAACCCGGTCGCCCAGGGACTGCTTGGTGTCCACCAGGACGGCGGCGGTGCCGGTCACCGAGGTGTGGAACGGGGGGCTCTGGGCGCGGATGTCCCGCACCAGGTCCTGGGTGGCGGGCGCCACGCCCTCGCCCTTGGGCTGCACGCTGAGATACGCCGCGCCTCCGGCCGCGCGCGCCGCCTCGGCCGGGCCGGGCTTGCCCACCTGGTGGCCCTGCGCGAAGTGCCCGGCCGGGCTGTCCACCCGCAGCACTCCGGGGAGGGCGGAGACCTTGGCGCTGTAGTCGGCGAGCGCCGCGGCACCGGGTTTGCCCTCGGCGAGGATCTCCACCCCGCCGCCGGGTCCGCCCGCGAAGCCGTCCCTGATGTGCTGCTGGACCACGTGCGATTCGGCGCCGGAGGGCAACTGGCGGTCGTCCGCGGTGCCGAACTCCACCCGCAGGAAGGGCAGCCCCAGCGCCACCAGCCCGGCGACGGTGGCCAGGGCGAAGACCGGGGCGCGCCGCATCACCAGCCGGGCGAACCGCCCCCAGCCCGCGCCCGGTTCGGCCCCGCCCGCCTCGTCGGCCGCTCCGTCGGCGGTGCGGCGGCCGCGGCGCAGCAGCCGGGTGAGGTCCCACTTGTTGACCCGGTCGCCGAGCAGGATGAGCGCGGCGGGCAGCACCACCAGGGCGGCGGCCGCGGCGATGAGCACCACGGCGATGCCCGCGTAGGCGAAGGAGCGCAGGAAGTACTGCGGGAAGACCATCATCGCGGCGAGCGAGACGGCGACGGTCAGCGCCGAGAAGAGCACGGTCCGCCCGGCGGTGCGCAGGGTGGCGGCGACGGCCGGGAGCGTCTCCCCGCCCGCCGACAGCTCTTCGCGGAAGCGCCGCACGATGAACAGGGCGTAGTCGATGGCGAGTCCGAGGCCGAGCGCGGTGGTCAGGTTCTGCGCGAAGACCGAGACATCGGTGAACTCGGTGAGCACCCGCAGCACGGCGTCGGTGCCCAGGATCGCGATGACGCCGATGCCGAGCGGCAGCAGAGCGGCGACCGCGCTGCCGAAGACCATGACGAGCAGCACCAGGGTGACGGGCAGGGCCATCATCTCGGCGCGCAGCAGGTCTTCCTGAATGGTGGTCTGCATCTCCTGCTTGACCGCGACCGGCCCGCCGACGGAGACCTCGGCCGGACCGTGCTTCCCGCGAACGTCGGGGGCGATGCGCTCCAGCGTCTTGCCCTGGGCGTTCTCGTCGCCGGTGATGCGCGCGGCGATGATCGCCTCGCCGCGGTCCTTGCTGCGCAGCGCGGACGCGCCGGTGTCCCAGTAGGACGTGACGCCGGTGACCGCCTTCTCGCCCTCCAGCTTCTTGGCGAGCGCCCGCGCCTCGGTGGCGACCGCCGGGTCGTCCACCTTCGCGCCGCCGCCGTCGACGAGCAGGATGAGGTTGGGCTGGGAGGCGGGGAAGCGCTTCTCCAGCGCCTTGGTGGCGTACGAGGACTGGGACGCCGGGTCCTCCCAGCCGCCGCCGGACAGCCGGTCGGCGACTCCGCTCCCGGCCACGACTGCGAGCGCCGTGAAGACCAGAGCGACCAGCAAGGACAGCCTCGGCTTGGCGGTGGCCAGGCGGGTCCATCCTCCGATCCGCTCGCCGGGCGGCCGACTGACATCGGTCATGACGCGGTGTCCCCTTCACCTGTGCCCATGCTGCCCGCCCCGCTCGCGCGGGCAAGCGGGCAGGCGGCATGGGTCGCTGATTGCCACGGGAGCGGCAAATACGAGCGACCGCTCGCATTTCTCAAGAATGCGAGCGGGTACTCGTGTTTGTCAATCGCTCATGGGAAGCTGGGGATTGTGACCGAGAGCCAGGCAGTCCGACCCGCGAACCCCCGCCGCAGGCAGGCGCGCGGCGAGCGCCGGATCCAGCAGCTGCTGGACGCCGCCGCCAGCGTCTTCTGCCGCACCGGCTACTCCTCAGCGAGCACCAACGCGATCGCCCGCGAGGCCGGGGTCTCCCCCGGCACGCTGTACCAGTTCTTCCCGAACAAGGAGGCCATCGCCGTCGAGCTGGGCGACCGCCTCACCCAGCAGATGCGGGACGCCCACGGAGTGGCCTTCACCGACGAGAACGCCGCGCTGCCGCTCGGCGAGATGCTGGACGTGGTCCTCGACCCGTTGATCGAGTTCAACTGCGCCAATCCCGTCTTCCTCACCCTGATCTGCTCCTCCGACACCCCGGGCACGGTCGCCGAGGAGCACGAGGCACTGCACGCCGCGCTCCAGACCCGGGTCGAGGCACTGATCGGCACCTACGCCCCCGAGCTGCCCCCGCAGCGCCGCGCGCGCACCGCGACGATGGCATTCACCCTGTTCAAGGCCGGTCTCGAGCTGATCCTCTCGCACGAGGGCGAGGACCGGGAGGCGTACATCACCGAGATGAAGCACTGCCTCTACGGGTACCTGGCCCCCGTCATCGGCACCGAAGCGGCAGCCACCCGGGCCTGATCTCCCCCGGGCTGACGACACCCCCAGGGGGTATCGCGCGCGAGGGCACGACCTCCCTTGTGAGAGCGGACACACCCCTGACTTCCGGGAATACCCCCTAGGGGTATAGAGTTGAAGCGTCAGGAGGCGCTGCGCCAACCAGCGTCCCTCGCGTACCGTCAGCCACTCCCCCACAGAGGAGAAGTCCATGAGCCCCGAGGCGAACACCGTCACCGCCGTCTACCAGGTGACCGGCATGACCTGCGGCCACTGCGAGGGTGCGGTAGCCGAGGAAATCGGCGCCCTCGACGGCGTCAGCTCCGTCCAGGCCGTGGCCTCCACCGGCCAGGTCACCGTCGTCTCGGCCGCCCCGCTGGACACCGAGGCGGTCCGCGCCGCCGTCGACGAAGCGGGGTACGAGCTCGCATGACCATCACGGCTCCCGTCGTCGGGCACGAGGCACGGGTCGAGCTGACCATCGGCGGCATGACCTGCGCTTCCTGCGCGGCACGCATCGAGAAGAAGCTCAACCGGCTGGAGGGCGTCACCGCCACGGTGAACTACGCCACCGAGAAGGCCCAGGTGTCCTACGGCAGCGGCGTCGAGGTCGCGGACCTCATCGCCACCGTCGTCAAGACCGGCTACACCGCCGAGGAGCCGCCCCCCGCCGAGCCCGAGCCCACCCCCGGCACCGCCGACGGCGCCACCGCCGCCGACAGTGCCCCGGCGCCGGGCGGGCACGACCCGCTACGCCACCGCATGCTCGTCTCGCTCGTACTGTCCCTGCCCGTCGTGGTGCTGGCGATGGTGCCCTCGCTCCAGTTCGACAACTGGCAGTGGCTCTCCCTCACCCTCGCCGCGCCCGTCGTCGTCTGGGGCGGAGCGCCCTTCCACAAGGCCGCCTGGACCAACGCCCGGCACGGCGCGGCCACCATGGACACCCTGATCTCCCTCGGCACCCTCGCGGCGCTCGGCTGGTCCGTGTGGGCCCTGTTCTTCGGCCACGCGGGCATGCCCGGCATGCGGCACGGCTTCGACCTCACCGTCACCCGTGCGAACGGCTCGTCCTCGATCTATCTGGAGGCCGCCGCCGGGGTGACCACCTTCATCCTCATCGGCCGCTATCTGGAGGCGAAGTCCAAGCGGCGGGCGGGAGCGGCGCTGCGCGCCCTGATGGAGCTGGGCGCCAAGGACGTCGCCGTGCTGCGCGGAGGACGGGAAGTACGCATTCCGGTGCGCGACCTGGCCGTCGGGGACCACTTCGTCGTGCGCCCCGGCGAGAAGATCGCCACCGATGGCACGGTGATCGAGGGCGCCTCGGCCGTCGACGCCTCGATGCTGACCGGCGAATCCGTGCCGGTGGACGTCGCGGTGGGCGACACCGTCGCGGGCGCGACCGTCAACACGGCGGGCCGCATCGTCGTGGAGGCCACCCGGGTCGGCGCCGACACCCAGCTGTCCCGGATGGCCCGCCTGGTGGAGGACGCGCAGAACGGCAAGGCCGAGGTGCAGCGGCTCGCCGACCGGGTCTCCGGCGTCTTCGTGCCGATCGTGCTGCTGATCGCCGTGGGCACCCTGCTGGTCTGGTGGCTGACGACGAAGGACGCGACCGCGGCGTTCACCGCCGCCGTCGCCGTCCTGATCATCGCCTGCCCGTGCGCCCTGGGCCTGGCCACCCCGACCGCGCTCATGGTCGGCACCGGCCGCGGCGCCCAGCTGGGCATCCTCATCAAGGGCCCCGAGGTGCTGGAGTCGACCCGCCGGGTGGACACCGTCGTCCTCGACAAGACCGGCACCGTGACCACCGGCAGGATGCGTCTGCACCAGATCATCCCGGCCCCGCGCACCAGCGAGGACGAGCTGCTGCGGCTCGCGGGCGCGGTGGAGCACGCCAGCGAGCACCCCATCGCCCGCGCCATCGCCGACGGCGCGGCCGAGCGCACAGGGGCGCTCCCGGCGCCCGAGAGCTTCGGCTCCGTGCCCGGGCTCGGCGTCCAGGGCGTCGTGGACGGGCACGCGGTGCTCGTCGGCCGCGAGGCCCTGCTCACCCGGTGGTCCATCGACCTGCCGGAGGATCTGGCCGCCGCCAAGGCCGCGGCCGAAGCGGACGGCCATACGGCGGTCGCCGTGGCCTGGGACGGGCATGCGCGCGGCGTCCTCACCGTCGCCGACGCCATCAAGGAGACCAGCGCCGAAGCCGTCACCCGGCTGCGCGCCCTCGGCCTCACCCCGGTGCTGCTGACCGGCGACAACCGGCGGGTGGCCGAGTCGGTCGCCCGCGAGGTCGGCATCGACGAGGTCATCGCCGAGGTCCTGCCGGAGGACAAGGTCGACGTCGTGAAGCGGCTCCAGGGCGAGGGCCGCACGGTCGCCATGGTCGGCGACGGGGTCAACGACGCCGCCGCCCTTGCCACCGCCGACCTCGGGCTCGCCATGGGCACCGGTACGGACGCGGCGATCGAGGCGGGCGACCTCACCCTCGTCCGGGGCGATCTGCGGGTGGCCGCCGACGCGATCCGGCTGGCCCGCCGGACCCTCGCCACGATCAAGGGGAACCTGTTCTGGGCGTTCGGCTACAACGTCGCCGCGCTGCCGCTCGCGGCGGCCGGTCTGCTCAACCCGATGATCGCGGGCGCCGCGATGGCGTTCTCGTCCGTGTTCGTCGTGAGCAACAGTCTGCGACTGCGTTCCTTCACGGCCTCCACGGCCTCCACCAAGTCCCCATAAGCCGCACAACACCCATACACAAGAGCCTCGATTTTCGAATCGGGGCTCTTGCCCTTTTACGCCCCCATATGACAAGAGACGCAGATCACAGACAACCCAACGTAACCATTCAGGGGGGTCGCGAGTCTAATGGGGCGGTGAGGATACGTCTTGGGGGACGCATCCTGCTACGCGTGGCCGGGGCGACGTACTCGGGGAGCTTTGAGCGGCCCTCCCGTACGTACGCGTCCCGGCAGATCGCGTCCGTACGAGCCCGTACGGGCCCACTGAACGCCCGGGCCGGATCCCGTGGGGGGAATCCGAACCGGGACAAGGGAAGCGCCCCGCTCCGACCCGTGGGGGGATCGACAGCGGGGCGCTTCTGGTCTTGCTCTTAGCGCTGCTCGACCGGGACGAAGTCCCGCTCGACGACGCCCGTGTAGATCTGGCGCGGGCGGCCGATGCGGGAGCCCGGCTCCTTGATCATCTCGTGCCACTGGGCGATCCAGCCCGGGAGGCGGCCGAGCGCGAACAGCACGGTGAACATCTCGGTCGGGAAGCCCATCGCCCGGTAGATCAGACCGGTGTAGAAGTCCACGTTCGGGTAGAGCTTGCGCTCCACGAAGTAGTCGTCGGCGAGCGCGTGCTCCTCGAGCTTGAGCGCGATGTCGAGCAGCTCGTCGGACTTGCCGAGCGCGGAGAGGACATCGTGCGCCGCCGACTTGATGATCTTCGCCCGGGGGTCGAAGTTCTTGTAGACGCGGTGCCCGAAGCCCATGAGCTTCACGCCGTCTTCCTTGTTCTTCACCTTGCGGATGAAGGTGTCGACGTCACTGCCGGACGCCTGGATGCCCTCCAGCATCTCCAGCACCGACTGGTTGGCGCCGCCGTGCAGCGGACCCCACAGGGCGTTGATGCCCGCCGAGATCGAGGCGAACATGTTGGCCTGCGAGGAGCCGACGAGCCGGACCGTGGAGGTCGAACAGTTCTGCTCGTGGTCCGCGTGCAGGATCAGCAGCTTGTCGAGCGCGCTGACCACGATCGGGTCCAGCTCGTACTCCTGCGCCGGGACCGAGAAGGTCATCCGCAGGAAGTTCTCGACGTAACCGAGGTCGTTGCGCGGGTAGACGAACGGGTGACCGACCGACTTCTTGTACGCGTACGCCGCGATCGTCGGCAGCTTGGCCATCAGCCGGATCGTCGACAGGTTGCGCTGCTTCTCGTCGAACGGGTTGTGGCTGTCCTGGTAGAACGTCGACAGCGCGCTGACCACGGAGGACAGCATCGCCATCGGGTGGGCGTCCCGCGGGAAGCCGTCGTAGAACCGTTTGACGTCCTCGTGGAGCAGCGTGTGGCGGGTGATGTCCTCACGGAACGCGGCCAGTTCGTCGACCGTCGGCAGCTCACCGTTGATCAGGAGGAAGGCCGTCTCCACGAAGGAGGCGCGCTCCGCCAGCTGCTCGATGGGGTACCCGCGGTACCGCAGAATGCCCTGCTCACCATCCAGATAGGTGATGCCGGACTTGTACGCGGCGGTGTTGCCGTAACCGGAGTCCAGGGTCACCAGACCGGTCTGGGCGCGCAGCTTGCCGATGTCGAAGCCCTTGTCACCAACGGTGCTGTCGACCACCGGGTAGGTGTATTCGTCGTCTCCGTACCGCAGTACTACAGAGTTGTCGCTCACGTCATCCCTCACCGACGTCTGGTTCTCTTCCTCGAGGTGCCCTGACTCCCCCCACCTTCCCCTACTCGGGTGATGAAGCTGCACTCGGGGTCGACTGAAGGGCCTTTTGGCGGCACTCAGTGCCGCCTACACGGCCATCCTGCCCCGTTCGTCACCGTTCGGAAACCCTCTTGACACGCTCGACTCCTATGTCCCGCCGAGCCGGTGATCCAGCGCCGTACAGCGTCTGCCCGCCGAGACGGTACGCACCGCCTGCCCGAGCGCGCGGCGTGAGCCGACCAGCACCACAAGGCGCTTGGCCCGGGTCACGGCCGTGTACAGCAGGTTCCGCTGCAACATCATCCAGGCCCCGGTGGTCACCGGGATCACGACGGCCGGGTACTCACTGCCCTGGGAGCGGTGAATGGTCACCGCATAGGCGTGAGTCAATTCATCCAGCTCGTCGAAGTCGTACGGCACCTCCTCGTCCTCGTCCGTCAGCACGGTCAGCCGCTGCTCGTCGGTGTCGAGGGAGGTGACGACTCCAACCGTGCCGTTGAAGACCCCATTGGCCCCTTTCTCATAATTGTTGCGGATCTGCGTCACCTTGTCGCCGACACGGAAGACCCGGCCGCCGAAACGCCGCTCCGGAATGTCCGGCCGGGCCGGGGTGATGGCCTGCTGCAACAGTCCGTTGAGCGTGCCCGCGCCTGCGGGACCGCGGTGCATCGGGGCGAGAACCTGCACGTCACGGCGGGGGTCGAGGCCGAACTTCGCGGGCACGCGGCGGGCCGCGACATCCACCGTGAGCCGCCCGGCCTCCTCCGTGTCGTCCTCCACGAAGAGAAAGAAGTCCGACAGGCCCTGGGTGATCGGCGGGGCCCCGGAATTGATCCGGTGGGCGTTGGTGACCACCCCTGACTGCTGCGCCTGGCGGAAGATCCGGGTCAGCCGGACGGCCGGCACCGGGCTGCCGTCGGCCAGCAGATCGCGCAGCACCTCCCCGGCGCCGACGCTCGGCAGCTGGTCCACATCCCCCACGAACAGCAGATGGGCACCGGGCGGGACCGCCTTGACCAGCTTGTTGGCCAGCAGCAGATCGAGCATCGACGCCTCGTCGACGACCACCAGGTCGGCGTCCAGCGGGCGGTCCTTGTCATACGCCGCGTCCCCGCCGGGCTTCAGCTCCAGCAGCCGGTGCACCGTGGACGCATCGGCCCCGGTCAGCTCGGCGAGCCGCTTGGCGGCCCGGCCGGTGGGGGCCGCGAGCACCACCTTGGCCTTCTTGGCGCGGGCCAGCTCCACCACGGACCGCACGGTGAACGACTTGCCGCAGCCGGGGCCGCCGGTGAGCACCGCGACCTTCTCGGTGAGCGCGAGCCGCACCGCCTGGCTCTGCTCGGGCGCCAGATCGGCGCCGGTGCGCTTCGCGAGCCAGCCCAGCGCCGCGTCCCAGTCGACGCCCTGGAAGGCGGGCAGCCGGTCCTCCTCGGTGCGCAGCAGCCGCCGCACCTGGCCGGCCAGGGAGATCTCGGCGCGGTGGAAGGGCACCAGATAGACCGCCGAGACCGGCTCGCCGTCCGCCGGGCCCGGCACCGGCTCGCGCACCACGCCCTCGTCCTCGGTCGCCAGCTCGCCGAGGCAGTCGATGACCAGGCCGGTGTCGACCTGGAGCAACTTCACCGCGTCCCCGATCAGTTGCTCCTCGGGGAGATAGCAGTGGCCCTGGTCGGCGGACTGGGACAGCGCGTACTGGAGACCGGCCTTGACCCGGTCGGGGCTGTCGTGCGGGATGCCGACCGACTGGGCGATCTTGTCGGCGGTGAGGAAGCCGATGCCCCAGACGTCGGCAGCCAGCCGATACGGCTCGTTCTTCACTATCGCGATCGATGCGTCGCCGTACTTCTTGTAGATCCGCACCGCGATGGAGGTGGAGACGCCGACGCCCTGGAGGAAGACCATCACCTCCTTGATGGCCTTCTGTTCCTCCCAGGCCGCGGCGATCATCTTGGTCCGCTTGGGGCCGAGCCCCGGGACCTCGATCAGCCGTTTGGGCTGCTCTTCGATGACATCGAGGGTGTCGATGCCGAAGTGCTCGGTGATCCGGTCGGCGATCCGCGGGCCGATGCCCTTGATGAGGCCCGAGCCGAGATAGCGCCGGATGCCCTGCACGGTGGCGGGGAGGACGGTCTGGTAGTTCTCGACGGTGAACTGTTTGCCGTATTGCGGGTGGGAACCCCAGCGGCCCTCCATTCGCAGCGACTCCCCCGGCTGCGCGCCCAGCAGCGAGCCGACGACGGTCAGCAGATCGCCCGAGCCACGGCCGGTGTCGACCCGGGCGACCGTGTACCCGTTCTCCTCATTGGCGTAGGTGATCCGCTCCAGAACCCCTTCGACCACCGCGAGTTTGAGCATGCACCGACCGTACCGCCGGGGGCGGACACCCGGTCAGCGCGCAGACGCGCCTGTGGATAACCCGGAGGGGTCCGGGGACCCCGCACCGGGCGGAACGGAACATCACGATCCGATTGCGGCCCGCTCCGGCATCTTGCCCCGCCCTCGTGTAATCGATTCCAATCTCCCTCGGCGTCATCGATGTAATCGATTCCACGAGGAATTCCACAAGGAGGTGGGGATGCCGGCCATCAAGGACGTGGCGCAGCGTGCCGGGGTCTCCGTCGCGACGGTCTCCCGGGTGCTCAACGACCACCCGGCCGTCCGCACGGACACCCGGGACAAGGTGCTCGCCGCCGTCGCCGACCTCGGCTACCGGCCCAACGCCGTCGCCCGCTCGCTGCGCACCCACCAGACCCGCGCCCTCGGGCTGGTCATCAGCGACGTGCTGAACCCCTTCTTCACCGAACTGGCCCGCTCCGTGGAGGACGCCGCCCGGGACCGCGGCTACAGCGTGGTCATCGGCAACGCCGACGAGCGGCCCGAACTCCAGGACCACCACGTCCGCACCCTGGTGGACCGCCGCATCGACGGACTGCTGGTCAGCCCCACCGACGGCGGCTCCCCGCTGATGCTGGACGCCGCCCGTACGGGTACGCCCATGGTCTTCGTCGACCGCTGGATCGAGGGCGAGGGCCTGGACGAGGTGCCCGTCGTACGCACCGACGGCGGGGCCGCGGTCCGCGATCTGGTGGCCCATCTGCACGCCCTCGGCCACCGGCGGCTCGCCATCATCGCGGGCCCGGCCGCCACCACCACCGGGCGCGAACGGGTCGACGCCTTCCGCTCCGCCCTGCGCGAGTTCGGCCTCGCCCTGCCGGCCGACCACATCGGCCAGGGCGACTTCCAGGCCGACAGCGGGCGGCGTGCCACCGCCCGCTTCCTCGATCTGCCCCACCCCCCGGAAGCGATCTTCGCCGCCGACAATCTGATGGCGCTCGGCGCGATGGACGAGATCCGCTCCCGCGGGCTGCGGGTGCCCGACGACGTGGCGCTCGCCGCGTTCGACGACATCCCGTGGTTCGTCCACACCGATCCGCCGATCACCGCCGTCGCCCAGCCCACCGGGGACCTCGGCCACGCCGCCGTCCGCGCGCTGATCGACCGCATCGAGGGACGGACGGCCGCATCGGTGACCCTGTCCGCCCGCCTGGTCCCCCGCCGCTCCTGCGGCGAGCCCGAAGGGAGCACGCCATGACCACCACGCCCAGCCCCGAGCCGGAACCGGCGGACCAGGGGGCGGAGATCCTGCGGATGGAGGGGGTCCGGAAGACGTTTCCCGGCGTGGTCGCGCTGGACGGTGTCGACTTCGACCTCCGCCGCGGCGAGGTGCACGTCCTCCTCGGCGAGAACGGCGCGGGCAAGAGCACGCTGATCAAGATGCTGTCCGGGGCGCACCGCCCCGACGGCGGCCGCATCCTGGTCGACGGCGCCCCGGCCCGTATCCACGGGGCGCAGGACGCCGAGCGGCTGGGCATCGCCACCATCTACCAGGAGTTCAACCTCGTCCCCGACCTCAGCGTCGCCGAGAACATCTTCCTGGGCCGCCAGCCGCGCCGCTTCGGGCTGATCGACCGCACGAAGATGGACGAGCGGGCCGCCGAACTCCTCGCCCGCGTCGGCGTGGACGTCTCCCCCCGGACCCGCGTCCGCGACCTGGGCATCGCCCGGCTCCAGATGGTCGAGATCGCCAAGGCGCTCAGTTTGAACGCCCGCGTCCTCATCATGGACGAGCCGACCGCCGTGCTCACCACGGAGGAGGTCGACAAGCTCTTCCGGATCGTCCGCACGCTGCGCGCGGACGGGGTGGGCGTCGTCTTCATCACCCACCACCTGGAGGAGATCGCCGCCCTGGGCGACCGCGTGACCGTCCTGCGCGACGGCCGCAGCGTCACCCAGGTCCCGGCCGCCACCGACCAGGACGAGCTGGTGCGGCTGATGGTCGGGCGGTCCATCGAGCAGCAGTACCCGAGGGAGCGTCCCGGCGCCGGTGACGGCGGCGAGCCGCTGCTGAAGGTCCGGGGGCTCACCCGGGACGGCAGCTTCCACGGCATCGACTTCGACGTGCGTGCCGGAGAGGTCGTCGGCCTCGCCGGGCTCGTCGGCGCGGGCCGCACGGAGGTTGTACGGGCCCTCTTCGGCGCCGATCCGTACGACACCGGTGCCGTCGAGGTCGCGGGTGTACCGCTGCCCCGCCATGACGTGGTCGCCGCGATGGACGCCGGGATCGGCCTCGTCCCCGAGGACCGCAAGGGCCAGGGGCTCGTCCTGGACGCCTCCGTACAGGAGAACCTGGGCCTGGTCACGCTGCGCGGCGCCACCCGCGCCGGGTTCGTCGACCGGGCCGGGCAGCGCCGCGCGGCGGAGCGCATCGCCGAACAGCTGGCGGTCCGGATGGCGGGGCTCGACCAGCGGGTGCGCACCCTCTCCGGCGGCAACCAGCAGAAGGTCGTCATCGGCAAGTGGCTGCTCGCCGACTCCAAGGTGCTCATCCTCGACGAGCCCACCCGCGGCATCGACGTGGGCGCCAAGGTCGAGATCTATCAGCTGATCAACGAACTCACCGCGTCCGGCCACGCCGTTCTGATGATCTCCAGTGACCTCCCCGAGGTGCTGGGCATGAGCGACCGCGTCCTGGTCATGGCCCAGGGCCGGATCGCCGGAGAGCTGACCGCGCGGGAAGCGACCCAGGACGCCGTCATGGCCCTGGCAGTGAAGGACGTCAAGGGCGTCGAAGCAAGCAGAGACGGCGCCGTCGAAGGAGTCGGCGCCGACGAAAAGGAGGGCTCCCGTGGCCACTGACACGCTCGCGTCCACGAAGGACCCCGGGGGCCCGGCCGTGCTGCGCCGTGTGCTGCTCGACAACGGCGCGCTGAGCGCCCTGGTGCTGCTGGTGGCGGCGATGTCGCTGCTGTCCGGCGACTTCCTCACCACCGACAATCTCCTCAACGTCGGCGTGCAGGCGGCGGTCACCGCGATCCTCGCGTTCGGCGTCACCTTCGTCATCGTCTCCGCGGGCATCGACCTGTCGGTCGGCTCGGTGGCCGCGCTGTCCGCCACCGTGCTCGCCTGGTCGGCGAGTTCGCAGGGGCTGCCGGTGTGGCTCGCGGCCCTGCTCGCCGTCGCCACCGGCGTGGCGTGCGGGCTGGTCAGCGGGGCGCTGGTGTCCTTCGGCAAGCTGCCGCCGTTCATCGCCACGCTCGCGATGCTGTCGGTCGGCCGTGGCCTCGCCCTGGTCATCTCCCAGGGCAGCCCCATCACCGTCCCCGACTCGGTGTCCGGTCTCGGCGACACGCTCGGCGGCTGGCTGCCGGTCCCGGTGCTCGTCATGGTCGCGATGGGCCTGATCACCTCCGCGGTGCTGGGCCGGACGTACGCGGGCCGCGCGATGTACGCGATCGGCGGCAATGAGGAGGCCGCCCGGCTCTCCGGCATCCGGGTTAGCCGTCAGAAGCTCGTCATCTACGCCCTGTCCGGCGGCTTCGCCGCGATCGCGGGCATCGTGCTCGCCTCCCGGCTCTCCTCCGCGCAGCCGCAGGCGGCGGTCGGCTACGAACTGGACGCGATCGCCGCGGTCGTCATCGGCGGCGCGAGCCTGTCCGGCGGCGTCGGCAAGGCGTCCGGCACGCTCATCGGCGCGCTGATCCTGGCCGTGCTGCGCAACGGGCTCAACCTGCTGGAGGTCTCCGCCTTCTGGCAGCAGGTCGTCATCGGTGTCGTCATCGCGCTCGCGGTGCTGCTGGACACGGTGCGACGGCGCGCCAGGGCACGGCCCGCGGCGCCGGGCGCGTCGGCGGGCGGGCCGTCCGGCGGCGGCCGCAAGGCGGCCATGAACACCGGGAAGTTCGCGGTGGCCGCCGTGGTCGTCGCCGCGTTCGCCTTCGGCTCGTCCCTGTGGCACTCCGGTTCGGACGGCGGCACGAAGCCCAAGGTGGGGCTGTCGGTCTCGACCCTCAACAACCCCTTCTTCGTCCAGCTCAAGGCGGGCGCCCAGGCCGAGGCCAAGCGCGCCGGGATCAGCCTCACCGTCACCGACGCCCAGAACGACGCCTCCCAGCAGGCCAATCAGATACAGAACTTCACCAGCCAGAACATGAAGTCGATCATCATCAACCCGGTCGACTCCGACGCGGCGGGCCCGTCCGTCAAGACGGCCAACAAGGCGGGCATCCCGGTCCTCGCCGCCGACCGCACGGTCAACAAGGCGGACATCGAGTCCCTGGTGGCCTCCGACAACATCGCGGGCGGCAAGCTCGCCGCGAAGACCCTCGCCGAGCGGCTGGGCGGCAAGGGCAAGATCCTGGTCCTCCAGGGCGTCGCCGGTACGTCGGCCTCGCGCGAGCGCGGCCAGGGCTTCGCGGAGGGGCTGAAGGCATACCCGGGCATCAAGGTCGTCGGCAAGCAGCCCGCGGACTTCGACCGCACCAAGGCCCTGGACGTGACCACCAACCTGCTCCAGGCCCACTCCGGCGTCGACGGCGTCTTCGCCGAGAACGACGAGATGGCGCTCGGCGCGATCAAGGCGCTGGGCTCCAAAGCGGGCAAGTCCGTCAAGGTCGTCGGCTTCGACGGCGAACCGGACGGCCTCAAGGCGGTACGGAACGGCACGCTCACCGCGACCGTCGCCCAGCAGCCGGAGGAGCTGGGGCGGCTGGTCGTACGGAACGCGATCAAGGCGGCGAAGGGTCAGAAGATCGCCGGAGCGGTCAAGGTGCCGGTGAAGGTCGTCGCGGCGAAGTGACCACCAGCTGACGGACAACGGCTGACACCTACCGGGTGACGACTGACAGGTATCGGCTGACACATAACGGCTGACAAAATCGCCCGTCTGAAAGGACATATCGCATGCACGACTACGACCTGCTGGTCGTGGGGTCGGCCAACGCCGACCTGGTGGTCGGCGTCGACCGCCGCCCCGGGGCCGGGGAGACCGTCCTCGGCTCCGACCTGGCCGTCCACCCCGGCGGCAAGGGCGCCAACCAGGCCGTCGCGGCGGGCCGGTTGGGGGCCCGCACCGCCCTGCTGGCCCGGGTCGGCGACGACGACTACGGCAGGCTCCTGCTGGACTCGCAGCGGGCCGCCGGGGTCGACACCGTCGGCGTCCTGGTCGGCGGCGCGCCCACCGGGGTCGCGCTCATCACCGTGGACCCCTCGGGTGACAACAGCATCGTGGTCTCCCCCGGCGCCAACTCCCGGCTCACCCCCGGGGACGTACGCGGCGCCGGGAGCCTGCTGGCGGCCGCCCGCGTCGTCTCGCTCCAGCTGGAGATCCCGCTGGAGACGGTCGCCGAGGTGGTGCGCACCGCGGACGCGGGCTTCGGCGACCGGCCCGGGCCGCGCGTGGTGCTCAACCCCTCACCGCCCGCACCCCTGCCCGCCGATGTGCTCGCCGCGTGCGATCCCCTCGTCGTCAACGAGCACGAGGCGCGGTATCTGCTGAGCGGCCATCCGGCCGGGGCGGCCTCGGACCCCGAGGCGTGGGCGTCGGCGCTGCTGGAGCGCGGCCCGCGCTCGGTGGTGGTCACCCTGGGCGGCGCGGGCGCACTCGTCGCCGACGGCGACCGTACGGTCCGGGTCCCCAGCCTGCCGGTCGAGGCCGTCGACACCACGGGGGCCGGTGACGCGTTCACCGGGGCGCTCGGCTGGCGCCTGGGCGTCGGCGACGATCTGGAGACCGCGGTCCGGTACGCCGTGCGCGTCGGCGCGGCCGCGGTGACGCGGGCCGGGGCGCAGGTGTCGTTCCCGGCCGCCGACGAGGTGGCCGCGCTGTGAAGCGTGCGGGGATCCTCAACCGCCATCTCAGCGCGGGCATCGCGCTGCTGGGCCACACCGACACGGTGATGGTGTGCGACGCGGGCCTGCCGATACCGTCCTCCGGTCCCCTCGTCGTCGACCTCGCCTTCAGGGCGGGCGTGCCGTCCTTCGAGCAGGTGCTGACCGGGCTGCTGGACGAGCTGGTGACCGAGGGGGCCGTAGCGGCGCAGGAGGTGAGCGAGCACAACCCGGCGGCGATGGCCCTGCTCGACGCCTACTTCCCGTACCCCTCGCTGGACCTCGTGTCGCACGAGGAGCTGAAGTCCCGTACCGCCACGGCGAAGCTGGTCGTACGGACCGGCGAGGCACGGCCGTACGCGAACGTGCTGCTGCGGTGCGGCGTGCCGTTCTGACGGCGCTCCGCCTGCGTGCCCCGACGCGTTTCGAGGGGCCCGGTCCGTCGACCGGGCCCCTCGTTTTCCCCTCCCCAGGGCTTCCTCTGAAATCCCCCCAGATCCCCTCCCAGGAAGCCCGATGCCAGGTACGACCGGCCAGGGCGCGGAAGGGTTGCACGATTTTCTGAAGTTATCGATCTGTGACGTCAGGGCCGCAGAACTCCGCCTCGATCACGTTGAAGTAGCGGGCCGAGTCCGGGAGCCGGTCGCCGTTGGCGTTGAACACCAGCTGGTGCGAACCGTCCTCCGTGCCCACCACCGCCGACAGTGAGCCATTGGTACGGCCGCTCTTGCCCACCACGGTCACCCCGCAGGTCAGCGTGGACGATTCGACCCCGAGCCCGTATCCGATCCCGCCCTCCGAGGGCACCGCGTTCAGCATCTCGCGCAGCTGGGCCCGGGGCAGCAACCGGCCGCGCATCAGGGCCCGGTCGAAGCGGTTGAGGTCACCGGCGGTGGAGATCAGCTCGCCCGCCGCGCCCAGCCAGCTCATGTTCTGCTCTGTGGCGTCGTGGACCGTGGCGTCGGGCGAGTCGTCGTGGAGCCATGAGTACGCGACGGGGTGCGGTCTCGGCATCTTCGGCCCGGTGCCGGGGAACGACGTCTCGCGCAGCCTCAGCGGCTCGATGATCCGCCGCTTCGCCTCCTGGGCGTAGGAGCGTCCGGTCGCCTTCTCGATGACCATTCCGGCGAGGACGTAGTTGGTGTTCGCGTACCACGGCTCCCCGCCCGGCGCCGCGTGCGGCGGGTGCTTCATCGCGACCGCCACCAGGTCCTCGGGCGCGTAGGTGTCGTAGCGGTGCTCGGGGAAGCCGCTGCCGGAGGTGTTGACCCCGAAGTCCGGGTCGTCGCTGTAGTTGTAGAGCCCGCTGGTGTGGTTGAGCAGGCTCCTCAGGGTGACGGCGTTGCCGTCGTTGCCGTTGCCCCGCACCACCCCGGGCAGCCATGTCTCGACCGAGTCGTCCAGGCTGAGCCGTCCCTCCGCCTCCAGTTGGAGCAGGACGGTCGCGATGAACATCTTGGTGATGCTCGCCGCCCGGAAGTGATCATCGGGAGACCGTTTGCGGCCGGTGTCGGTGTCCGCGTACCCGGCCGACCCGAACCAGGTCTCCCCGCCCTCCCGCACCATGGCCGCCACCCCGGGCATCCCGCCCTCCGCCACCCACTCCCGCAGCGCCTCCCGCGTCGCCTCATGCCCCTCCGCCGTGGCGGCGTGCGCGGGCGTGAGGGTCGTCGCGCCCACGGCCAGGCTCGCCACCAGGGCGCATAAGCCGGTGCGTACCGCTCGCTGTCTCATCCGCAGACCTCCCCTGTCACCGCGGGGCCGGAGTGACCCCCGCGGTGACAAGTGACGCGGCCCACGCCCCCGGGGTTGATCGGGTGGTCTCCGGAGAATTTCCGGGTGGCGCGACAACCTCGGGTGGGGCCGCACGTCTGGTGGTTTGAAGGCGGGTTTCCGGGACGGGTCTTCCGGCCCTCGGCTCCGCCTGATCCATCAGTGCTCCCTCGACCTCCTGGAGTCGTTCCCTATGCGGCACATCCGCGCAAAGAAGCCGAACCGCCCCGCGCGCACCTGGGTTCTGGGGTCCGCCGCCGGTATCGCCCTCATCGTGGGCGGCGGCATGGCCGCCCAGGCAGCCACCGCCGACCACTCGCGACCGGCCACCACATCGGGCACGTCCACCCCGGTACCGGTGCCGTCCACGCCCGAATCGGCCACGCCCAAGCCCGTACCGTCCGCCCCGGAGGAGACCCAGCCCAAGCCGGTGCCCTCCGCCCCGGACCCCGCCGAGCCCAAGCCGGTGCCGTCCGCTCCGGCCGAGTCCACCCAGCCCAAGCCCGTACCGTCCGCCCCGGAGGAGACCCAGCCCAAGCCGGTGCCCTCCGCCCCGGACCCCGCCGGGCCCAAGCCGGTGCCGTCCGTTCCGGCCGACCGCTAGCCGTCAGTCACGGATGGGGCAGGGACGGTTCCGGAGCCGTCCCTTACCCACCGACGAGGTGAACGAGGACGATGCAGCTCACTCATGTCCTGCCGTGGTGGGTACGGCTGCTCCGCCGCACCCGGCCGACCGCCTCGGCACGGTTCCGGCCGCTGAGGCCGCTGAGGGCGGTGAACGGCCAGGACAGCGGCCGGGAGACGCCCCCCACCCTGGCCGACCTGTACCGATCCCGGCGGCTCGACATGGTCCGGCTGGCGGTGTTCCTGGTGGACGACCAGCACACCGCCGAAGACGTGGTCCAGGACGCCTTCGCCGCCGTGTGCCGAAGACACGGTTCCGAGTTGGACAGCCTCGAGGACGCGCACGCCTATCTGCACACCGCGGTCGTCAACGCCGCCCGCTCCGTACTGCGCAGACGCCGCACGGCACGCGCGTACACCCCGCCCCACCAGGGACAGGACGCACCGGTCGACGAGCGGCTGCTGCTCGCCGAGGAGCACCGCCAGGTTCTGGACGCGATGGCGCGACTCACCCGGCGTCAGCATGAGGTACTGGTGCTGCGCTACTGGTCCGACCTGACCGAGGCACAGATAGCCGAGACCCTGGGCGTGTCCCGTGGCACGGTGAAGTCCACCGCGAGCCGCGCGCTGGATGCCCTCGAAAGACTGCTGGAGGTGGACCGATGACGACGAGGCACCCCGCCGTCGAAGGGCGGCTGCGCAGCGCCCTCGACGCCCGCGCGCGGCTGATCACCGCCCACGACCTGTCACCGGCACGGCCTCCCACGGGCCGGACCTGGGGCACCCGCCGGATCTGGCGGACGACGTCCATCGTCGTCGCGGCCGCGGCCGCCACCGTGGTCCTCTGCCTCCTGCTGCTCCCCGGCTCCCAGGAGCGAAGCCGTCCGGCGCCACCGGCGCACACCCCCCGCGTCACGGACACCCCCACCCCCACCCGGGGCGACAGCACGCCTCCCCGACCGTCCCCCTCGGAGCCGGATCCCCGACCACCCCGCTGACCGCCTGGACGCGCAGTTCGCCATCGGGCTCGCCGTGCCCGGAGACCGCAGGACGAGAGCGGCGCTCCGCCTGTCCGCGCGACGGAGTTGAGCCGCGGGGTCACTCGCAGCCCATGCCCCGCCTGACAGTCGGCCACGCCTCGACGCCCCGTGGGGTACGGACGTACGCCTTCGACCGGTCGGCCGCCAGCCACAGCCGCCAGTCGTTCAGGCGGTAGCCGGTGTCCTTCGCGTCGGGCGGCAGGGGCGCGTCCCCGTCGTAGCGGGAGGTGAGCATGCTGGGCGGCAGGACGCCGCCGGGGTCGCGTGCGTACAACCTGGAGGACGAGCCCCGGCCCATGCCGAGGAAGTGCGCACTCTGCCAGTCGCAGTGGGCCGAGCCCTCGGAGCTGCTGAGGAGGGAGACGGGTACGCGGTCGCCGTCCTCTTCCGTCCAGATCTCGTAGGACTGCCGGTCGGTGAAGCTCCGCGGCAGCTCCGCCGGGTCGCAGGAGGCACTGGCCTCCGGACCCCAGCCTGGGCGGTGCGGCTGGTCCTTGGCGACGATCACGGCGACCTTGGTCCTGCCGCGCACATCGAGCGAGTAGAGCACCCGGTCCCTTGCCTCGCGCTCGACGCGGTAGCCCTCCTGCGGGACATCGGGCTGCTCGATGTCGAAGTACGCCTTGAGGCCGCCCTCCGGGGTCGATCCGCCGTCGCCCCGGCTCCATCGGTCGCCGCCGCCGCCGGAGTAGATGTCCCCGTCGCACTCCAGGGCCCTCCCGGCGGCGCCCGACTCGGCCAGCAGGGCCTTCGGGCTCTCGTTGTCGTCGGCATCGGCGTCCTTGAACGGGACTCTCAGCGGGCCGCTGTACGGGGTGGCCGGCGGCGTGCCCTCGATCACGAGCTTGCCGCCGGCCTCTCCCCCGCAGCCCGCCACCGATAACGCGGTGGCGAGGACCACCGCGCCCGCCCCACCCGCTCTCCGCCTGTCCATGACGCCTCCGCGGCTCGCCGACGCTCGTTTGACCGATGTGGCAGGGGGAAGGTTGCGCGGCCGGATGCTAGCTTCCGGAGGCGTGAACGAAAGCGTGTACGTAGGCAACGCGGGCAAGGACGCGGCACTGGACCGGGGATGGATCCTCGGTCACTTCAAGGATGCCGACGACCCCCGCCACAGTGCGGACGTCGAGATCAAGTGGGGTGTCCACCCGCCCGGGGACGAGCGGGCGGAATGGGTGCGGGGCGAGGCGCGGACGGCGCTGCTGGTGCTCATCAGCGGCCGCTTCCGCGTGGAGCTGCCCGGCCGCAGCGTCCTCCTGGAGCAGCAGGGTGACTACGTCGTGTGGGGGCGCGGAGTCGACCACTCGTGGGTCGCGGAGGAGGAGTCGGTGGTGTTGACGGTGCGGTGGCCGTCGGTGCCCGGATACGCGGTGAGCCCCTGAGTACACGGGGACGGCGCGCGTCAGCGGCCGTAGAGCCAGCTCCCGTACGCCGCCTGGTCGACCACGCCGTACAGCCCGAACGCGGCGAGCCCCAGGACCAGGGCCGTGACGCCCCAGCGGCTCATGGCCGGGGCCAGGATCGTGGCGCCCTCGTACTCGCTGGTGAGTGAGCGAAAGTCGCGCCATCGGCGGATGTCGCCGCGGCAACACACCCAGAGGAACGCGCCGCACACGACGAATGCCCCGCCCAAGGCGAGCGCGATTCTGCCGGCGCCCGCGAGGAATTCCTCCCGGTCGCTGTGATCGCCGACGCGCCACATGGCGATCAGCAGGACGACGATCGACGCCAGTCCGTACAGCGCCCCGCGCAGCAGGACGTCACGCACCCGCAGCCGTGGCTGGGTGATTCCGCGCTCCCCCGAGTTCATGGCCGCACCCTATCCGGCCCGGCTACAGCACCAGCGCCCGGTAGCGGTCGGCCACCTCGGCCAGGACCTCGGCGCCGTCGCGGGCCCAGA
The DNA here is from genome assembly GCF_044333065.1 of Streptomyces sp. NPDC021115. NCBI lineage: Bacteria > Bacillati > Actinomycetota > Actinomycetes > Kitasatosporales > Streptomycetaceae > Streptomyces > Streptomyces sp. NPDC021115. The sequence goes on along the minus strand of NZ_JBIRQF010000015.1, from coordinate 149,789 downwards.
GGTCCGGGTTGAAGATCTCGACCTCGATGGGGCCGTCGTAGCCGGTCGCGTCGACCTGCTCGCGGAACCAGCGGAAGTCGACCGCGCCGTCGCCGAGTTGGCCGCGCCCCAGCAGCACGCCCTCCGGCAGCGGGGTGATCCAGTCGGCGAGCTGGAAGGAGGCGAGGCGGCCCCCGGCACCCGCGCGGGCGATCTGGGCGGCCACGGTGTCGTCCCACCACAGGTGGTAGGTGTCCACGACGACGCCGACCTGGTCGGCCGGGAAGCGTTCCGCCAGGTCGAGGGCCTGGGCGAGGGTGGAGACCACGCAGCGGTCGGAGGCGTACATCGGGTGCAGGGGTTCGATGGCCAGGCGTACGCCGCGCTCGGCGGCGTACGGGCCCAGCTCGCCCAGGGCGTCGGCGATGCGCTCGCGGGCGGCGAACAGGTCGCGGCTGCCGGGCGGGAGGCCGCCGGAGACCAGAACCAGGGTGTCGGTGCCGAGGGTGGCGGCCTCGTCGATGGCGGCGCGGTTGTCGGCGAGGGCGGCGACCCGCTCGTCCGGGGCCTCAGCGGTGAAGAAGCCGCCGCGGCACAGCGACGTGACGGTCAGCCCCGCGTCGCGGACGAGCCGGGCTGCGGCCTCCACGCCGTACTTCTGGACCGGCTCGCGCCACAGGCCCACACCCGTGACGCCCGCCTTGACGCAGCCCTCCGTCAGCTCCGGCAGCGACCACTGCTTGATCGTTTCCTGGTTGAGGCTCAACCGGGGCACGGCGTTCATTGGGCGACTCCATGGACGGACAGCAGGTGCTTCATACGGGACTCGGCCAGGGCCGGGTCCGGGAACAGGCCCAGCCCGTCGGCCAGTTCGTACGCGCGCGCCAGGTGCGGCAGGGAACGGGCCGACTGGAGGCCGCCCACCATCGTGAAGTGCGACTGGTGGCCCGCCAGCCAGGCCAGGAAGACGACGCCGGTCTTGTAGTAGCGGGTCGGGGTCTGGAAGAGGTGGCGGGAGAGTTCCACGGTGGGGTCGAGCAGGGCGCGGAAGCCCGCGGTATCGCCGGTGTCGAGGCGGCGTACGGCCTCGGCGGCGAGCGGGCCCAGCGGGTCGAAGATGCCGAGCAGGGCGTGGCTGAAGCCGCGGTCGTCGCCCGCGATCAGCTCGGGGTAGTTGAAGTCGTCGCCGGTGTAGCAGCGGACGCCGTCCGGGAGGCGGCGGCGCAGGTCGATCTCGCGCTGGGCGTCGAGCAGGGAGACCTTGATGCCGTCGACCTTGTCGGGGTGGGCGGCGATCACGTCGAGGAAGGTGCGGGTGGCGGCGTCCAGGTCGGCGCTGCCCCAGTAGCCCTCCAAGGCCGGGTCGAACATCGGGCCCAGCCAGTGCAGGACGACCGGTTCGGTGGCCTGCCGCAGCAGATGGCCGTAGACCTCGAGGTAGTCCTCCGGGCCCTTGGCTGCGGCGCACAGGGCGCGCGAGGCCATCAGGATCGCCTGGGCGCCGGACTCCTCGACGACGGCGAGCTGTTCCTCGTACGCGGTCCGCACCTCGGCCACCGTGCGGTCGCCGGGGGCCAGCTGGTCGGTGCCGACGCCGCAGGCGATGCGGCCGCCGACCGCCCCGGCCTCGGCCGCCGAGCGGCGGATCAGCTCGGCGGCGCCCGCCCAGTCGAGGCCCATGCCACGCTGCGCGGTGTCCATGGCCTCGGCCACGCCGAGCCCGTGGGACCACAGGTGGCGGCGGAAGGCGAGGGTGGCGTCCCAGTCGACGGCGGCGGGGCTGTCGGGGCTGACGTCGGCGTACGGGTCGGCGACGACATGGGCGGCCGAGAACACGACGCGGGAGGTGAGCGCGGCCCCGGTGGTCAGGGACAGCGGTTCGGTGCGGGGCTCGTAGGGGCGGGTGGTGCCGCCCGGCGCCGGGAGGTGGAGGGTCACAGGCTCAGCTCCGGTACGTCCAGTCGGCGGCCCTCGGCCGAGGAGGCGAGGCCCAGCTCGGCGAGCTGGACGCCGCGGGCGCCCGCCAGGAGGTCCCAGCGCCAGGGCTCGTCGAGGGCGACGTGGCGCAGGAACAGCTCCCACTGGGTCTTGAAGCCGTTGTCGAACTCCTCGTTGTCCGGGATCTCCTGCCACTGGTCGCGGAAGGACTCGGTGGCGGGGAGGTCCGGGTTCCATACCGGCTTGGGGGTGGCCGAGCGGTGCTGGACGCGGCAGTTGCGCAGGCCCGCGACGGCGGAGCCCTCGGTGCCGTCGACCTGGAACTCGACCAGTTCGTCGCGGTTGACGCGGACCGCCCAGGAGGAGTTGATCTGGGCGATGGCGCCGCCTTCGAGCTGGAAGACGCCGTAGGCCGCGTCGTCGGCGGTGGCGTCGTACGGCTTGCCCTGCTCGTCCCAGCGGGTCGGGATGTGGGTGGTGGCCTGGGCCGAGACGGTGCGGACGGGGCCGAACAGCTCGTGCAGGACGTACTCCCAGTGCGGGAACATGTCGACGACGATGCCGCCGCCGTCCTCGGCCCGGTAGTTCCACGAGGGGCGCTGGGCGCTCTGCCAGTCGCCCTCGAAGACCCAGTAGCCGAACTCGCCGCGGATCGAGAGGATCTTCCCGAAGAAGCCGCCGTCGATGAGCCGCTTCAGCTTCAGCAGCCCCGGCAGGAAGATCTTGTCCTGGACGACGCCGTGCTTGATTCCCGCGGCCTGGGCGAGCCGGGCCAGTTCGAGGGCGCCGTCGAGACCGGTGGCGGTGGGCTTCTCGGTGTAGATGTGCTTGCCCGCCGCGATGGCCTTCTTGATGGCGTCCTCGCGGGCGGAGGTGACCTGCGCGTCGAAGTAGATGTCGACGGTCCCGTCGGCGAGCACGGCGTCGAGGTCGGTGGAGACGTCGGCGACGGGGTCGAGGCCGTGGCGCTCGGCCATGGCCTTCAGGGCGTGCTCGCGGCGGCCGACGAGCAGCGGTTCGGGCCACAGCACACTGCCGTCGCCCAGGTCGATGCCGCCCTGTTCGCGGATGGCGAGGAGCGACCGGACGAGGTGCTGGCGGTATCCCATCCGGCCGGTCACACCGTTCATGGCGATCCGCACGGTCTTGCGTGTCACGTGGCTTCTTCTCCTCACCAGGGTCACCGTAAGCGCTTGCAGTAAGCGCTTTCTAAAGACTAACGCTAGCCGCCCCGGTCCCCCCTGTACAGAGCGGGCACAGGGGAGACACAGAGGCGGGTCAGCGCTTCATCTCGGAATCACCGCGGAATCACCGCAGCGTCAAGCGATAGTCGAGCGGCGAACGCCCGGTGATCAGCACCCGCAGCCCGGACACCGGCAGATCGCCGCCCATCCAGGTGTAGCGCTCCCCCGGGTCCACCACGGCGGGCTGGCGCGGGCCGCTGCCGTTGCCCGGCCCGAAGGTGATCACATCATCGCCCGATGTGTACGTCCCGTACCCCTTGACCAGCTGGTACGTGTCCTTCTGCCCTGGCACGGGCTCGACGCCGCTCAGCGTGCCCCCGGCGCGGAAGCACAGCTCCAGGGCGAGCGGGACGTCGGACTCGCCGACCTCGACGTCCAGGTTCCAGCCGCCGTCCGCCTCGGCCGCCCGCACCTCGGTGTGCAGCGTGCGCCACTGCTTGGGGCGGTGCGGGAAGTCCATCGCGGACCAGAAGCGGCCGTCGTCGGTCAGCGGGTAGCGGCCGTCGGGGCGGCGGTGCTGCGGTGGCAGCGGCAGGTGGTACCCGGCGCGTACGTCAGCCCACAGCCGCCAGCCGTCCGCCGTGCGCTCGACGTCCTCGGCGCGGAAGTGGCCGAGCGAGAAGAACTGCGGGGACAGCCGCAGCGAGTCCAGGATCGCGGCGCCCTTGCGCCACTTGAAGAAGGTCGGGTTGGTGGACAGGCCCGAGGAGATCGCGTGGACGTCGGGGAAGTCCGTACCGCCGAACAGCGACGTACGGGTCGCGCCCCGGCCGATCCGCACCAGCCCGCTGTCCTTGTCGTGCCAGGTGAACTCCGACGGCACGGCGGTGGCCTTCGGCAGCGGCGCGGCCAGCTCCGGTTCGTCCAGCACCTCGGCGAGGAAGTCCCCGAGCGGGGTCTCGTCGAACGTCTGGTCCGCCCCGCGCCGCTGGACGGTCTCGGCCATGGCCGCGAAGCGCCCGTCCTTCTCGCGCAGCGCCAGCGCCCGGTACTGGAGCCAGTACTCGGACAGGTGCTTGACCGTCTTCTGGTCCTGGCGACGCGAGTGCACCGTCTCCACATCGCCGTTGGGCTCCACGAGGTGGAGGGTGGCCTCCAGGTTGCGGCGCACGGTGTCGTACAGCTTCGGGCGGTCGGTGAGCCGGGCGAGGGTCAGCAGAGCCGGGTTGGTGACGATGGGCGCGTAGGTGGCGCTGCGCTCGCTGTACTGGCCCGCCTCGTACTGGTCGATGCCCTCGGCCAGCCAGGCGTCGATGCGGCGGGTGTAGCGGGCGTCGGGCCAGAAGGAGTTGATACGGGCGAGCGCGGCGCACACCTTCCAGCGGTGGTTGGGGGTGTGCAGCCCGCCGGTGGAAAGCCCCGCCCCGGCCTTGCGGAGGATCTTCTTCAGGGTGGCGCGGATCTTCGCGGTGGACGGGTGGTCGTCGTCGTCCAGCAGGCCGTACAGCAGGCCCAGGTCGACGATCGAGAAGGCGGTGTCCGGCGGGGAGTGCACCGCGCCCTGGTCGAAGAGGCCGTCGTCGAACTGGGCGGCGGCCAGCGCGTCGGCGAGCCGGGTCATCGGCGCGATGAGCGCCCCGTCGTGGTGATGCTCGGCGTCGGCCCACACGTGGACGGAGGTGAGCAGGCGCAGGCTGCGGGCGGCGGGGCGGGCCTGGCCCAGGTTGTTCAGCTGGGCGAGGGTCGCGTCGATCCCGTCCACCACCTCGGCCACCCGCTTGTCGGCGGCCTTGGTGAGCAGGTCCAGGAACGGCTTGTCGGTGCCACCGCGAGCGGCGGCCGTGGCCTGGGGCGCACCGGCGGCGGCGAGAAATCCGCCCGCGGCGGCCGATCCGGCGAGGAAGTGACGGCGGGGCAGGCTCATAGGTGGTGCTCCGTGGCTCTGGCGGCGATCGCGAGGGGGCCGGGGACGAGGAAGAGCAGGGGCGGATAGGCCCAGGCGCAGACGGCGGCGGTGGCCACGGCCAGCAGCAGGACGAGGCTCGCGCGGGGCGTGCGCACGCTCGCGTACGCCGCCGAGCGTAGCGCGGTGCGCCAGCTCGTCGTCGATTCGGGGCGGGCGCAGGCCCGCAGCAGCAGGACGGTGAGCAGCCCGGCCACGACGAGCAGGGCGGGCCGGAAGGCGACCGCGCCGGGCAGGCCCGCCCCGGCCGTGAGCGCGTTGAACAGCAGCAGCGCGCCACCGGCCAGCATCCCGGCCCCGGCCAGCAGGTCGCCGGTGCGCAGCCGGGCCCGCAGGGCGCGGAGGTAGCCGCCCGCGGTGGCGGGGGCGTCCTCCCGTACCCGCCGGTCGAGGACGGCGCAGGCGGTGGACATGGCGGCGGGAGCGGTGATCAGCGGCAGCGAGGCGGCGGCGGTGGCGAGCCCTACGGCGAGCACGTCGGCGAAGAGCGCGAAGCGCGGACCGACCAGCTCGCCCGGCTCACGGGTGGTCGCGGAGGACGGCATGGCGGCTCATCCCTTCAGCCCGGAGTTGGCCATGCCCTCGACCAGGAACCGCTGGAAGGCGAGGAAGAAGAGCACGATGGGCAGCAGGGCGAAGACCGACATGGCGAACATCGGGCCGAACGCCGACTGGCTGGAGGCGTCCACGAAGGAGCGCAGGGCCAGGGTGAGGGTGAACTTCTCCGGCTCGAAGAGGTAGATGAGCTGGGTGAAGAAGTCGTTCCAGGTCCAGATGAAGGTGAAGATCGCGGTGGTGATCAACGCGGGCCTGGTCAGCGGCAGGATGACGCTGAAGAAGGAGCGGAACGGCCCGCAGCCGTCGATCCGGGCCGCCTCCTCCAGCTCGCGCGGCAGCGAGCGCATGAACTGGACGATGAGGAAGACGAAGAAGGCGTCGGTGGCCAGGAACTTCGGCAGGATCATCGGCCAGTAGGTGTTCACCATGCCGAGCTGGTTGAAGATGATGTACTGCGGGATGAGGATCGCGTGGTGCGGCAGCATGATCGTCGCGATCATGAACGCGAACAGCGGCCCGCGCATCCGGAACCGCAGCCGGGCGAAGGCGTACGCGGCGAGCGAGCAGCTGATGACGTTGCCGAGGACGGCGCCGCACGCGATGAGCAGCGAGTTCCACAGCAGCCGGCCGACGCTGACCTCGTTCACGCCCTCCAGGGCGGTGGTGTAGTTGCTGAACTCCAGATGGCTGGGGAGCAGCTTGAGGCTCGCGATGACCTCGTCGGCCGGTTTGAACGAGGTGGCCAGCAGCCACGCCAGCGGATACAGCATCACCAGCAGGACGGCGATCAGGCAGACGTGCAGCGCGATCCGGCCCTTGGGCCGCCGTGTCGCCGGGGCGGCCGGGGTGGCGGTGATCGGGGCGGTGGTCATCGGGCCCCCTCGTTGTTGTCGTTGGCGTAGAAGACCCAGGCCCGGGAGGTCCGGAAGAGCACCGCGGTGACGGCGCCGATGGCGAGCAGCAGCGCCCACGCCATGGCGGAGGCGTAGCCCATGTGGGACGCGGTGAAGGCGCGGTCGTAGAGGTAGAGGGTGTAGACGAGGGTGGAGTCGGCGGGTCCGCCCTTGCCCGCGCTGACCGCGAAGGCCGGGGTGAAGACCTGGAACGCCTGGATCATCTGGAGCACCAGGTTGAAGAAGAGCACCGGTGAGAGCATCGGGATGGTGATCGAGCGGAACTGCCGCCACCAGGTGGCCCCGTCGACCGCCGCCGCCTCGTACAGCTCGGCGGGTATCTGCTGGAGCCCGGCCAGGAAGATCACCATGGGGGCGCCGAACTGCCAGATGGTCAGCAGCGCGACGGACAGGATGGCCCAGCCCGGCTTGTTGATCCAGCCGCCGATGTCGATGCCGACGCCGGAGAGGATGTTGTCGACGGTGCCGCCGTCGTTGAAGATCGCCCGCCAGACGAGGGCGATGGACATCGACGCGCCGAGCAGCGAGGGGGCGTAGAACGCCGAGCGGTAGAAGCCCTTGCCGCGCTTGACGGACTTCAGCGCGATCGCCACGGCGAGGGCCAGCACCAGTTGCAACGGCACCGCGATCACGACGTACGTCAGGGTCGTGACGACCGAACGCCAGTAGCGGGGGTCCTCCGTGAACATCTGCGTGTAGTTGCGGAGGCCCACCCACTGCGGGGCGTCGAACATGTCGTAGTCGGTGAACGACAGATACAGCGAGACGGCCATCGGCAGCAGCGTCAGCACGGTCGCGCCGATCACCCATGGCGACAGGAACACCCAGGCGGCGCCCTGCCTCTCGCGCTTCGGTGCCCGCTTGGCGCGCGCGGCTGGGGACGCGGCGTCCTGGGGGCGGGTCGCGGTCGCGGTCATTGCCTCAGCTCCGCCTTCGCCTCGGTGATGTAGTTCTCCGCCGCCTCACGCGGCGACATGCGCTCGTACGACACCTGGTCGTAGTCGCGGCTGAAGGTGGACTGGAGCGAGGCGTCGCCCTTGGGCGGCGCGGCGGGCGGAGCGCTGAGCTTGCCCTCGAACTGCTTCTGGTACGCGGAGACGACCTTGTCGAAGCCCTCCAGCTTGGGCAGCACCTTGTCCCGGATGGCGTCGTTGGCCGGGATGCCGCGGGTGGCGCCGAGGATGGCCCCGGCCGCCGGGTCGTTGAGCAGGAAGTCGATGAACTGGGCGGCCTGCTTGGGGTGCTGGGTCTTGGCGGAGGCCCCGAAGAACATCGACGGCTTGTAGTACAGGGCGGGCTTGCCGTCGTCCCCGGCGGGCAGCGGGGCCAGCTTCAGCCCCTTGCCGACGATCGGGTCGTAACCGCTGGAGGGCGCGTCCCAGTTGAAGTCGGAGACGGACTTGAGGCGGCCGAGCGGGGTGTTCTCCACCGTGCCGTCCATCTGGGTGGTCTGCTCTGCGGGGGCCACCACGCCCTCCTTGCGGAGCTTGGTGCAGAACTCCCAGAAGCGGGTCAGATCGTCGGCCGTGAAGCCCAGCTTGCCGTTGCCGGCGTAAAGGGCCTTGCCGCGGCCGCGCAGCCAGATCTCGAAGACGTCCTCGCTCTGGCCCGGGTCAGTGGAGCCGACCCGGCCGCCGGTGGCCTTGGACGTCGACAGCTTGCGCATCGCGTCCGTCCAGTCGTCCCACGTCCAGTGGATGGTGGGCTCGGGGACGCCCGCCTTGCGCCACAGCGCCGCGTCGTACGCGATGGTCTCGGCGCCGCGGGCGACCGGCAGCGCGTACTGCTTGCCGTCCACGACCCCGGTGGCCAGCAGCCCCTTGTCGATGTCCGCGGTGCGCAACTCGCGGTGCTTGCCGAGGTCGAGCAGGATGCCGGAGGTGGCGTACTGGTTGATCTGCCGGTAGTCCAGCTGCATCACATCGGGGGCGTCGCCGCCCGCGGCCTGGGTGGCGAGCTTCGCCTTGTACGTGTCGAAGCCCGCGAACGACGTGCTGATGTCGATGTCGGGGTGACGCTTCTCGAACAGCTTGACGGCCTTGTCCGTACGGGCCGCCCGGTCGGGGTTGCCCCACCAGGTGAACCGCAGGGTGACCTTGCCGCCCGAGCCGCCGCCCTCACCGCCGCCGCAGCCCGTGAGGGTTCCGCCGAGTGTGAGGACGAGAGCCAGGGCGCAGGACGCCCTTGTCCTGTTGCTGCGCATGGCCGTACCGACCTCCCTCCTGTGATGTGCCGATGTGCCTGTTCCTGTGGGGGTGTGGGGGGATGCCGGTGCCTATTCGCCGTAGTACGGGAGCGTCGCGCCGGGCAGTTCGTACTCGTCCCGCCGCCCGCACATGCCGTAGCCGCCGCGGCGGCTGGGCCCGGTCGCGGTGACCCGCGCCTCGGCGAGGTGGGCCGGGTCGCCCTCGGCGAGCGCGGTCAGCTGCTCGCCGGTGCGCCGGGCGGCGGCGAGCGCGCCGTCGCGCCAGCGCGGCTCCCAGTCCTTGACCTTGGGCGCGACGATCCGCACCGCCGCCTCGTGGAAGGCGCGCAGCGGTGCGTCGTCGCCCTGCTCGGCGGCGGCCCGCAGGGTCAGGTAGCCCTCGACCGCGAGGTCCCGGCGGCGCCGGGCGGCCGCGTCCGCCTCCGGGCCCTCCTTGGCGGGCAGCGCGGCGGCCGCCGCGTACCGCTCGGGGTCGGCCAGCACCTCCGGCGGGAACGTGAACACCGCGTCCCCGGCCTCGGGCAGCCCGCTGTTCTGCATCAGCACGGTCACCTTCAGGCCGCCGCCCTGCACCATGCGGTGCACCGTGCCGGGGGTGAACCACACCACCGCGCCCGGCTCCAGCGGGGTCTCGGTGAAGCCGTCGGCCACGGTCAGGGTCTGGACGGCGCCGCGCCCGGCCGTGACCACGTACGCCTCGGTGCAGGCGAGGTGGAGGTGGGGGCTGCCGCCGCACACGCCGTCGGCCGCCTCCCACTCGTACGCGCTGATGTGGGACATCCCCACGCCGCCGGGCAGCGGGGCGGGCATCGCGGAAGACGCGGCCATGTCGCTCACCACCCGTGGTTCTTGAGGTAGCTCTCGGCGCGCGTCCGGTCCCACGCGCCGTCGGCGACCACCACGCGGTAGCGGTAGCCGAAGGACTCGCCCGGCGGAAGCTCGAACTCCTCGAAGAACGCCCACGAGGGGGCGACCGAGGGAATCGGCTCGGAGCGCACGAACCAGTGGGAGGCGTGGATCGCGTCGGCGTTCTCCGGCGCGTGCGCGAACAGCAGCGTCGAGTGCGCGTCGATGGCGTCGTGCTCGCCGGTGAAGGCGATCCAGGGGGCGTCGGCGGCCGGGGTGCCCATCAGGTCCGAGGCGCCCGCCTCGCCCTCGCCGCCGCGCCCGTCCGGGCCGAAGGCGTCGCCGCCGGTGAAGTCGCGGGGGCCGCGCCAGTTGAGCCCGGTGTACCCGGCCATCTCGCGGCCCGCGGTGGTCGGGGAGCCGAAGTGCAGCGCCTCGCCGCGGACGTTGGTGAGGCGGATGGACCAGTCCAGGGCCCAGGTGCCCTCGTCCGGCTCGACGGAGTGCAGCTCGATGGTGCGCAGCTCGCGCGCCCACTCCTGGCCACCGTTCTCGACCCAGGTGAGCTTCTCGGTGAAGCGCAGCCGGTCCTCGGTGACCGTGAACTCCTCGAAGCCGTCGTGCCGCATGGAGCCGACCCGCTCCTCGACCCGCTGGTAGCCCTGGTCGGGGCCGAGGTAGGAGTTGCCGCCCCAGAAGTTCTGGCCGGACAGATGGCTGGAGGTCATCTGGAGGCCCTTGTGCCAGCGGTGGTCGTTCGGCCGGTAGCCGGAGACCGGGCTTCCGGCGAGGGTGCGCAGCGGGTGGGCGTACGGCTTGCGCGATTCGAAGGCGTCCGGGTCGGGCGCGTAGACGTAGGCCATCAGCTCGACGCCGCCGGAGGCGACCGAGATCCGCTCGCCGTGGGTGTGGGTGACGGTGATCTGCTGGGTCATGACGGCCTCAGCTCTCCTTCGCGGCGTTCGGGGCCCACTCGGGGTGGTTTCCGTGCATGGCGTCGTAGTACGGGTCGCCGGGCGCGATCTCTCCCGCGTGCACGGGCTGCCCGGTGAAGGCCGCCTTGTAGAGCGCGGCGATGAATTCGAGGGTGCGGCGGGCGTCCGGGCCGCTGCCCGGGGGCCGTACGCCGTCCCGCATGGCGTCCAGCAGCCCGGTCAGCTGGGCCGCGTGCGAGCTGGGCAGATCAGCGGCGGGGGTGCGCCAGCGCTCCTGCCGGGCGGGCTCGTCGCGGACGTGCGGGGCGGGGGTGTAGACCCAGTCGTCGTTGCGGTGGCCGTAGAGGTGGGTCAGCTCGACGGTGGCGTCCGCGCAGTCGATGCGGATGCGGCTGACCTCGTCGGGCGAGAGCACGCTGTTGACGACGGTGGCCATGGCTCCGTTTTCGAACCGGACCAGCGCGGTGGACACGTCCTCGCTCTCCACGTCGTGTACCAGCCGCCCGGCCATGCCGCGGATCTCGGTCCAGTCGCCGAGGAGGTGCAGCAGCAGATCCATCTGGTGGATGCCGTGGCCCATGGAGGGCCCGCCGCCCTCGCTGTCCCAGCGGCCGCGCCAGGGGACGGCGTAGTACGCGGTGTCCCGGTGCCAGGTGGTCTGGCAGTGGGCCACCAGCGGGCGGCCGAGGGCGCCCGTGGTCAGCAGGTCCTGGGCGTGGACGGCGCCCGAGCCGTAGCGGTGCTGGAAGACGACGGACGCGTACGGGCCGCCCGCCTCCGTTTCCGCCGCCGCGATCTCGTCGTACTCGGCGAGCGTGAGGCACAGCGGCTTCTCGCACAGCACCCACGCGCCCGCCGTGAGCGCGGCCACCGTCTGCTCGCGGTGGAGGGACGGCGGGGTGCCGATGAGGACGAGATCGGGGCGCTCGGCCTTCAGCATCGCGGACACATCGGGATAGCCGGTGACGGTGAATCCGGCGCTCTCGGCCGCCGTCGCGCGGAAGGCGTCGAGCCGGTCCTCGTCCACATCGACCGCGGCGACCAGATCGACCCGGTCGGCGTGATCGCGCAGGGCGGGCAGATGGCTGCCCGTGACGATGGCTCCGGTGCCGATGACTGCGGCACGGATACGGGCGGTGGCTGCTGAGGCCATGGAGTGGGGCTCCTCGCCGACGGGACGGAAAGCGCTTGCTGGGGGTCGACCCTAGGCACGGTCCGGATGTCAGGACAAGACCCCGGCGAACAGATTCCCGCGCCCGTTCCCGGTTCGATATGCGATGGCCGCGAAGGCGCTGACCAGTGAGAGCATGGACCCGGCCCCATCAGCGCACGGTGTCCCGCCGGACGTCCCACCGGACGACCCAGGTGACCATCCAACGGAGGAAACATGGCAGTGACCCTGGCCGACGTGGCCGCACGGGCTCGGGTCTCGGCGGCCACCGTGTCGCGCGTCCTGAGCGGCAACTATCCGGTTGCCGAATCGACCCGGGCCCGGGTGCTGCGTGCCGTCGAGGACCTGGAGTACGTGGTCAACGGCCCGGCAAGCGCTCTCGCCGCCGCCACGTCCGATCTGGTCGGGGTGCTGGTCAACGACATCGCGGACCCCTTCTTCGGCATCATCGCGGGCGCCGTGCAGTCCGAGATGGGCGCACCGGGGGGCAACGGCGGCTCCGGCGAGGCCGTGCGCGGTGCCGAGAAGCTGGCCGTCATCTGCAATACGGGCGGCTCGCCCGAACGCGAGCTGAACTACCTCACCCTCCTCCAGCGGCAGCGCGCCGCCGCCGTCGTCCTCACCGGCGGCGCGGTCGAGCACCCCGACCACGCCGCCGCGGTCGCCGCCAAGGCGTCCCGACTGGCCGCCTCCGGCACCCGGGTGGTGCTGTGCGGACGGCCCCCGATCGAGGACGCGATCACCCTCACCTTCGACAACCGCGGCGGCGCCCGGCGGCTGACGGAGCATCTGCTGTCCCTCGGCCACCGCGAGATCGGCTACGTCGCGGGCCCCGCCGAGCGCACCACCACCCGCCACCGGCTGGAGGGCCACCGCGAGGCCCTGACCGCGGCCGGGCTCGACAAGGACGCGGAGCGGCTGACCGTCCACGGCCTCTACGACCGCGCCTCCGGCTACGACGCCACCCTCGAACTCCTCCGCCGCCACGCCGACTTGACCGCCATCGTGGCCGCCAACGACACCATCGCCCTCGGCGTCTGCGCGGCCCTGCGCGACCAGGGCCTGCGCATCCCCGAGGACGTCTCGGTGGCGGGCTTCGACGACCTCCCCTTCAGCGCCGACGCCGTCCCCGCCCTCACCACGGTGCGGCTGCCGCTGCACGACGCCGGGGTACGCGCCGGACGCCTCGCCCTCGGCCGCGAACCCCAGCCGCCGGGCGGGGTGGCCATGGTGCGCGCCGAGCTGATGGCCCGCGCCTCGACCGCCGCGCCGCGGCACTGAGGCGGACGGCATGTCCGACGTCCAACTCCGCACCCCCGGCCCCGGCGACCTGGGCTGGATCGTCCACCGGCACGGCGTCGAGTACGCCCGGGAGTACGGCTGGAACACCGAGTTCGAGGCCCTGGTGGCCCGTATCGTCGGGAACTTCGGCACCCGGCACGACCCGGCGTACGAGCGCGTCTGGATCGCCGAGCGCGACGGCCGCCCCGTCGGCTCGGTGATGTGCGTACGGGACGAGGCCCCCGCGACGGCCCGGCTGCGGCTGCTGTTCGTCGAACCCGACGCCCGGGGGCTGCGGCTCGGCGAGCGCCTGGTGACCGCCTGCGTGGCCTTCGCCCGCGCGGCGGGCTACCGCGACCTGGTGCTGTGGACCACCGACATCCAGGCCACCGCCCGCCGGATCTACCAGCGGGCGGGGTTCGAGCTGACCGCCGAGGAGCCGCACCCGGGTTACGGCGCGGGCCCGGTGACGGCCCAGGACTGGCGGCTTCCGCTCACGGTCTGACTCACGGTCTAACCGCCCGGGAAGACCACATCACTGCACGAGTAGAACGTCTGGTCGAAGTGGCTGGCCTGCCAGATCATGAACACCACATGGCGCCCGGTGCGCCCGGGCGCGTTGACCGGTATCGACACGGTGACCCCATTGAGGCTCGGATCGGTCGACGGCTCCCCCACCCCGGGTGCGATCTTCCCCGTCTGGGCGACGAGTTCGAGGTTGCTCCAGCGCAGCGGCTGGGTCGTCGGGTCGTACCCCTGCCTGGTCACATAGATGCGGTAGTAGTCCGCACCGTGCTTGGCCTGGTCGTGGTTCTTGAACGTAAAGCTGTTGTTGACCGCTGTGGCCTCCCACTTCCCGGGCACGTCCATCGCGTTGTACCGCCCGGACGAGGTGTGCCCGGCGCTGCACAGCTGCCCGTCGGGCAGCGCGGCCTGGTGATTGCCCGCGACACCCTCCCGGTAGAGGCCGTTCCAGTTCCACATGGCGTTGGTGTCGGCCTGCCACGCCTGCCAGCACATGGGGTCCTTGGTCTTCATCTCCGGATTCTGGAAGTCGCTCCCCCAGCGCTTCCAGCACCCGTAGTTCCGCGACGCGGGCCCGATCGCCGACCCGTGCGCGTCGGCGGCGCCGACGAGCCCCACGGTGGCCAGCAACGTCGCGGCCGAGGCGACGGCCGAGGCGCGAAGACCCCATCTACGGACATGCCCATGACAATTCATTGCGCCTCCAGTTCCGTTTTCGGCACGTGCGGGAGCGCTCCCATCGTAGGACGGGGATCATGGGGCGACCAGACGCGCGACGAAGCGTCATCAGGCCGGAGCGGGCCGGCCTCCGGCACGTTCCCACTGCGCCTCGTCCCACTCGACGTATTCGATCTGGACGCCCCCCGGCAGCTCGGCGGTGAGGTTCCTCCCGGTGGGAACGGCCTGCGGGCCACGCACGACCCGCGCTCCCGTCCGTTCGAGGCGCGCCCGGCACTCGTCGAGATCGTCCACGATCAGCGTCGCCGCCGTAGCCCGGTACGGCTCCAGTACACGCTCGTCCCCCGCCACCACCAGAACCCGGCCGACGGTGGCCAGCTCCAAGCCGTTCGGCATCGTGAAACGGGTGCTCACCGGCTCGCCGCTGACGGCGCTCAGCGGCCCCAGCGCCGCGTCCAGGTCGGCGGCGTAGACACGCGCGTAGGTGCGGTAGATACGCATGATTACCAGCAAGGCACCACGCACCACAGCTATTCCCCTCGCGGCCCCGGCCTTGGCCCTTGGACATCGGCCACGGCCCTTTGACATCCGACGCGCCCCTCTTGCGGCGGCGAGTACTGTTCCCGCTGTGCGGGATCTGCTCGACGCGGTCAAGGAGAGTGCGGGGTTCTGATGGCCACGCCGAACTAACTGACGGCCATGCGGCGAGCGATCGCCATCTCGGCTCAGGGCCTCGGGACCACGAGCCCCAACCCGCCGGTAGGGTGCGTGATCCTCGACCGCGACGGCGTACCGGTCGGCGGGGGTACCACCTCCGCAAGGGCGACCACCACGCCGAGGTCAACGCGCTTGCCGCGGCAGGCGAGCGGGCCGAGGGCGGCGCGGTGATGCTGGAACGCGCCGGGGTCGAGGTGGAGCGCGGCGTCCTGGAGCAGGAAGCGCTGCTCGTGCTCGGCCCATGGCCGCACTCGCTGCGTACGGGACGGCCGCACATCATCTGGGCGTACACCGTCGGCACCGACGAGAGCGACGACCGAGCGGTGACCGAGCTGCGCCGCACGCACGACGTGGTGATCCGGCGCGACGGGACGATCGAGGAAGGCGTGCCGGGCGGCCATGGCGAAGGCGCCTTCCGTCTCCCGCTCCCCCCGCTCGGCGACGAGCCCGAGAAGGCCCTGCACACCTTGGCAGCCGCCGGTGCACGCACGGTGCTGATCGAAGGCGCCACCAACCCCGCCGCGCGGCTGCTCGCCGACGTCGTAGATCGCCTGGTCATCGATGTGCCCGTCACGTCGCCGCCATCCGGGCCGACAGCGGAGTCCATTCCCGACGGATACCGACTGACCGATATCCAGCCGCTGGGCACCCACGTTCGCATGACCGCGGAGAGTGCGCTCGCGAGTCATGACCCCACGTCCAGCTCGCCGACCGTCTGGCCCCCGCTCGTCTCGCCCGTCGGCTGGAAGCCGAGCCCGAGGTAGAAGCCCTCCGGGCCACCCGCGCCCGGGTGCCAGGTGGTGGTCATGCGGGTGCCGCCGCGGTGGCGGATTTCGGCGGCTACGGACTCGACCGCGAAGCGGCCGTACCCCCGCCCCTGCTCACCGGCCGCGATGTTGAGGCGCCAGAGGCCGGATCGGATGTCGGTGCCCGTGCCGTCGGCCCGCCAGTCGATGCCGAAGAAGGCCATGAGGAAACCGACGGGCCGGTCATCGTCGAGGATGAGTCGGGGCCAGGCTGTGCCGGGATGGACGTACGCCTCGGCCAGGGACTTCACCACCGGCGCGACCAGATGCTCCTGATCCGGACGGACCCGTACCCCGATCGCGGTGTCCAAAGTGTCCGGGGTGATCTTCTCCAGGCGGAGAGCGCTCGTCATGCACGCAACCATAGGCGGGAGTTCGAGTTCGTCCTGCGGTGCGGCGATGAGGAGGACGCCGACGGGGCGGCGTCCTCCGACGTGGTGTCGGGGGACGCCGCCCCGGGTGGGACGAGGTGCGGGAGGTGGCCCGCGGGTTCATGCCGGTTACTTCGGGTCGCGCTTGAACGAGGCGGTCGACCAGCGGTAGCCGAGCGCCGCGAGCACCAGGCACCAGGCGACCGTGAGCCACCCGTTGTTGCCGATCTCGGTGCCGAGCAGCAGACCGCGGACGGTCTCGATGGCCGGTGTGAAGGGCTGGTACTCGGCGATGGGCTGGAACCAGCCCGGCATCGCGTCGATCGGGGTGAACGCGCTGGAGATGAGCGGCAGGAGGATCAGCGGCATCGCGCTGTTGCTGGCCGCCTCGGCGTTCGGGCTGGCCATGCCCATCCCGACCGCGATCCAGGTGAGTGCCAGGGCGAAGAGCGCGAGCAGCCCGAACGCCGCCAGCCACTCCAGGGGCGAGGCGTCCGTGGAGCGGAAGCCGATGGCCACGGCGACGACGCCGATGAGGATCACGCTGGCGACCGACTGCAGGACGCTGCCGACGACGTGCCCGATGAGCACGGACCCGCGGTGGATGGCCATGGCGCGGAAGCGGGCGATGATGCCCTCGGACATGTCGGTGGCGACGGACACCGCGGCCCCGATGACGGTGCTGCCGATGGTCATCAGCAGGATGCCGGGGACGACGTAGGCGATGTAGCGGGAGCGGTCGGCGCCACCGCCGGCGATACCGGCGCTCATCACGTCACCGAAGATGTAGACGAAGAGCAGGAGCATCATGACCGGGGTGAGCAGCAGGTTCAGCGTGAGCGACGGATAGCGCCGGGCGTGCAGGAGGTTTCGGCGCAGCATCGTGGTCGAATCACGGACGGCGAGGGAGAGCGCGCTCATCGGACATCCTCCTTGGGCTGGTTGTTCTGGGCGGGCACGCCGGGGCCGGTCAGGGCGAAGAACACGTCGTCGAGGTCGGGGGTGTGCACGGTCAGCTCGTCCGCCTCGATGCCGGCGGCGTCCAGCCGGTCGAGAATGGCGCGCAGTTCGCGCTGGCTGCCGTCGCTGGGCATCTGCAGCGACAGCGCCTCGTCGTCCCGGGCCACGTCGCGCAGCGCGACGGCGGCGGACTGGTAGGCGGCCGGGGCGGTGAAGCGCAGCCGCACGTGCCCGCCCGGGATGAGCCGCTTCAGCTCGTCGGCGCTCCCCTCGGCGGCGATCCGGCCGTTGCTCAGCACCGCGATGCGGTCGGCCAGTTCGTCGGCCTCCTCCAGGTACTGCGTGGTGAGGAAGACGGTGACGCCGCCGGAGACCAGCTCGCGGACGATCTTCCACATGTTGTGGCGGCTGCGCGGGTCCAGGCCGGTGGTCGGCTCGTCGAGGAAGATGATCCGCGGGTCGCCGACCAGCGTCATGGCGATGTCCAGACGGCGCTTCATGCCGCCGGAGTAGCTGGCGGCGGGCTTCTTCGCCGCCTCGACGAGGTCGAACCGCTCCAGCAACTCGGCGGTGACCCGCTGTCCCTCGCGCCTGGACAGGTGGTGCAGGTCCGCCATGAGGAGCATGTTCTCCTCGCCGGTGATCAGCCCGTCGACCGCGGAGAACTGCCCGGTGACACCGATCGCGGCACGCACCGCCTGCGGGTCGGCGGCCAGGTCGTGGCCGCCGACGTGCAGGTCACCGGCGTCGGCGCCGATGAGGGTGGAGAGGATCTTGACGGCGGTGGTCTTGCCCGCGCCGTTCGGGCCGAGCAGGGAGAAGACCGTTCCGGTCGGCACCGCCAGGTCGATGCCGTCGAGCACGACCTTGTCTCCGTAGGACTTGCGCAGCCCGTTCGCCGCGATGGCCAAGCTGGTCATGAAAGGGGCTCCTTCAAGGGGCCGCGGATCAGAGGCCGCGGGTCAGAGGCTGCGGGCGGTGATGTCGCCCTGGGAAGTGGTGGCGTGGATGTCGAGCTGCGCGGTGCCGTCGTTCCTGAGGTCGTTGCTGATGCGGCCGGAGGAGGTACCGGCGTCCAGGGAGGCCGAGATTCCGGCGGCGGCGCCGACCGAGATGTCGCCGGACTGGGTGCGGAGCACGACCGTGCCGCGCACGGCCTCGGCGATCCGGATGTCGCCCCTCGCGGTGCTGATCTCCGCGGGGCCGTTGAGCCGGCCGACCTCGACGTCGCCGTCGACCGCGGTGAGGCGGACGCTCGCGGCCTCGTCGATCTTGATCTGGCGGTACGCGCCCTCGAAGTCGATGTCGCCGAGGCGCCCGACGGCCCGGAATTCGGTGCTGGCCGCTTTCGCCTCCACGCGGGAACCGGCGGGCAGCTGGACCGTCACCTCGATGGTTCCGGAGGGACCGAAGTACTGGTTCTTCGCCGGGACCTCGATCCGCAGGACGCCGTCGGCGTATTCGACCCTGGTCTGCTCCGCCACCTTCACGTCGCGGTCCTTCGAGGCGTTCGCGGGCAGGACCTCGACGGCGGTGTCGGCCCGGTCGGCGGCGATGATCTGGACGCGCCCTGCGGGGATGTCGAGGACGGTGGAGATCGGGGCGGGGGTGTCGAACTTCTGCATCGCGCTCTCCTTGCGGCTCGTCGTTTCTGACATTGGAAAAGCTACGTTGCGTTCGCAGTTTGGACAACGCCCTTGTTGCATCGAATAATCATCGAGGGAGCTCATAGGCATGAAATCGTTGCAGTGGCGCTGAAGGTAATGCAACAGCAGAGCTGGATTGCGTTGCAATGGGTTGAGTGCGAACGCTATGCTGGCGGCCTCAGGGAACACGAAGGAGGCTGCGATGCCGGGAGGCAGGCTCACCCAGCAGGACCGCCAGCAGATCGCGCTGGGGCTGGCCGACGGCCTCGCGTACGCGGAGATCGCGAGAGGTCTCGACCGTCCGACCTCGACGATCACACGTGAGGTGATGCGCAACGGCGGCCCCACCGGATACCGCGCGGACCTGGCCCACCGCGCCACGGAACGGCGCGCCCACCGGCGCAGGCCCGCCTCGTCCCGGGGGTCGGAGCCGGCTCCCCTGCCCTACGGGCGCGACGCCGATGCCGTCCATGAGTACGAGGAGCTGTTCACCACCGTCATGATGCAGTCGGGCCTGCCCAAGATGATGGCGCGGGTGATGGTCTGTCTCCTCACCACCGATTCCGGGAGCCTGACGGCCTCCGAACTCGCCCAGCGCCTTCAGGTCAGCCCGGCGACCATCTCCAAATCGATCACCTTCCTGGAGAGCCAGGCCCTGCTCCGCAGGGAACGCGACGAACGACGCCGCGAGCGCTACGTCGTCGACGACGACATCTGGTACCAGACGACGGTCGCCAGCATCCAGTCCCTCACCCAGCAGGTCGAGATCGCACGGCAGGGCGTCGGCGTCCTCGGCCCCGGCACCCCGGCCGCCGTCCGCCTGGAGAACGTCGCCCGCTTCCTCGACTTCGTCGGCGAGAGCCTCGGCCGCGCCGCGGAACAGGCCCGCGAGATCCTCTACACGAAAGCCGAAACGACTTCGGACGGCACTGCCACGTCAAACGCGGATCGCGCATAGGGCCCCGTGCCGGTCGTGTGCCCGCCACTCCTCCTCGTGGATGTCGCGGTTTCCCGAAATCCGCTCGCGCCGGAAGCGTTGTACCGGAAGGATCAACGCACACGCACTCCGGGTGCGAACGGCACAAGAGCAAAGGGCGCACCCACTGACTACCCAGCAAGTCATCGAATGGACCGAGGACGGCGGGCCCCGGGCCGCCCAGTGGCGCTCCGAGAGCGGCGCGCCGCCGCCGCGGCGGGTGGTGGTCGCGGACGACCGGATGACGGCCGACGCCGCGTACCGCCTCGTCTGCGAGGGCACCGCGCTGCTGTGGCGCGGCGACTACCAGGGCGCCCGGCAGCTGCTCGCCGCGCTGGCGCGGCGGGTCGACCGGGGGCCGCGGCGGCCCCGGGGGCGGCGCGGGCCCGCGGAGAGCGCGGCCGAAGCGTTCCACCGGCACCGGCAGGAACAGGGGCGCCGGGCCCGGCTGCTGGGCATGCTGCTGGTGCCGCTGGACGCCGAGCTGGCCGTACCGCTGCGCCGGGCACCCGACGTACGGGAGGCGTGCGCGCAGGCGTACGGCGCGGCGGAGGGCCCCTCGGTGGTCTCGCTGCGGGAGTTGCTGGGGCTGATCGGCGCGCACGAATGGCGTGAGAAGGGCGTCGAGATCCCGGCGCTCGGCGGCGACCGCATCCACCCGTACTACGGGGTCTTCTCCCCGGTGCGCGGCGAATACGTCGACCTGGTGGCCGAGGCCCCGCTGCCCGCCGACCCCACCGCCGCCTTCGACATCGGCACCGGTACGGGCGTGCTGGCCGCCGTGCTCGCGCGGCGCGGTGTCGAGCGCGTGGTGGCGACGGACCAGGACGCGCGGGCGCTGGCCTGCGCGCGGGAGAACATCGACCGGCTGGGGCTCGCCGAGCGGGTGGAGGTCGTCCAGGCGGACCTCTTCCCGCCGGGCCGCGCCCCGCTGGTGGTCTGCAATCCGCCCTGGGTCCCGGCGCGCCCCAGCTCGCCGGTCGAGTACGCGGTGTACGACCCCGGGAGCCGCATGCTGCACGGCTTCCTGAACGGGCTCGCCGACGCCCTCACCCCCGGCGGCGAGGGCTGGCTCATCCTCTCCGACCTCGCCGAACACCTGGGGCTGCGGACCCGTGAGGAGTTACTGGGCGCCTTCGAGACCGCCGGGCTGCGGGTCGTCGACCGGCTGGACACCCGCCCCGTCCACCCCCGCGCCGCCGATGCCGCCGACCCGCTGCACCGGGCGCGCGCGGCGGAGGTGACGTCGCTGTGGCGGCTGGCGGTGGCAGGCTGAGGCCCGCGGCTCGCGGTCGGCCGTCACCGGCGGTCCAGCCGGGTTCCGGCGAAGGGGTCGGGCTGCTTCGGAAAGGTGGGCGCGCAGTCGGGGCAGGCGTAAAGGGTGCGGCCTCCCCCGCTCGCGCCGTGCTCGATCGCGACGATGACCGGCCGACTGGTGCTCTCCTGGCAACGGGCGCAGACCTGGGGCATCACCGGGCCGTCGCCTCCTCGCCGGGCTCAGCGGCGATCGCCCGTACCAGGGCCTCGCGCAGGGCGTCGGCATCCGTGAGGTACCGGTCCGGACCCATCGGGACCCGCCAGTGGAGGCGGGGGCCGGTGGTGTGGGTGGCTGGAGGAACGCCGACGTACGAGGTCTCCGCACAGTCCGTCCCGAGAACGTGGACGTGCCGGACGCGCCGCCACTCCCCAGCGCTTCCCGTTCGGATGAGCCAGTACATGCGGCCGTAGTCGGCGATGACGGCGCCGGTCTCTTCGCCGAGTGCGGCGAGTGCGCGTTCGGCCAAGTCGGCGGGAGCGCGTACGGCGTGCCAGTGCGCGCCGACCTTGACCAGCTCGACGTCGTTGCCGTGCGGCGGCGTCCATGGCGCGGATGTTCTGTGGTTCTGCACGGGGTCTCCCGGCGTCATCAGTGAGCAGGTGAGACCGACCGTAGAGAGATCACCGCTGCTTCACCCGAGCTGTCGGTTCGGCTGGACCACAAGCTCGCCGGTCAGAAGATTCCGACACGCTCAGCCAGCTTCTCCGCCTGCCGGGCATGCCTCGTCCGACCACGCCGGATGACCGTGAGCATCAGTTCCCGCGCCAAGGGAGTCCGCGCCAGGTCCTCTGGCGCGAAGTCCTCCAGCTCCAGCAGATTCAGAAGCACGCCGGCGTCCTCCCGTCGAAGGTTGTGGCAGCGTGCCATCTCCAGGTTGAAGGTGAAGGAGCGCTCCAACGACGGCAGCCCGCTGGTATCCACCTCGTCCGCAAGACGCAGCGCCTCGCTCGGCTCTCCTGCCTCCATCTCGATGCTGAGCTCATGCAAGTCCACGTTGGTCGGCCCGAATACGGTCCACATGATGTTGCCCTCACCGACGCTCCGAGCCGCCGGACGGGCGTGGGTACGCAGGCGCTCCCGTGCCCCCGTCCAATCCCGCCGCCGGGCCTCCGCGACGACCGCGACCAGTTGGAGCGCACCCGACATCGCGACCCGTTCCGGTTCCGCCATCGGAGCCTTTCGCAGGCCCTCGACGGCTTGTCGCGCGACCTGCTCGGCGCCGTCCGGCTCCTGCGCTGCCAACAGGACATGCCCCAGGTTCCACTGAGCTGCCGCCATGCGCAGCGGATCGTCTGCCTCTTCGGCTGCTCTTACCGCCCGGTCGGCGGCCATCATCGACAGATCCACTCGGCCCGTGCGCCGGAGGTACGACCGCAGCAGGAAATAGAGATCGGCCGTAGCGCGTATGACATCCCGACGCGTACCCATCTCGTCCGCTGACCGGCGAGTACGGGCAGCGTGCTCGGTATCAACGATCAGGCTGGGCAGCACGGCAGCCATGTCCGTGAACCGAGCCTTGCTGCTTTGCCAGGCTCGCCAGGCGCCTTCCACTCGTTCCCGCAGCGACGCCGGGGCCGTGGCGGGAGCGCTACGGGATGGCCCGTAGCCCATCAAGGCCTGCACGATCGCGGGCTCGGTGGTGTCCGGGGACGCACTGCTGTGCGCGGGTGTGTCAGGGAGCAGCGCGGCGACTGGCACCCGCAGCTCCTGGGCGATGGCGCTCAGGATGGGTAACGAGGGTACTTTCAGGCCGCGTTCGATCTGCGAGAGGTAGTCGGGCGAGATGCCGACGAGCCCGGCCACGACGTCTTGCCGCCGTTCACCGCGAAAGCGTCTGATTCTGTCACCGATGGGCAGATCGGGTGTGACCATGCCTACCTCCGTACGTATCCCCACTCAGCGTATGGTGCACGTCACCATCAGGGATCGGTATCAACGACCGGGAGGCGGACGAGTGTCGAAACTGCTCGTACTGTGGGACATCGACCACACGCTCGTCGATACTCGGGGCGTCGGCCGCGCGCTCTGGGCCGAGGCGTTCGAGGAGGTCACCGGTCGGTCCATGCGGGAGCAGGCGAGGGTGGACGGGTCGACCGAGCCGGTCATTCTCCGGGAGACACTGAAGTTGCACGGGCTGGAGCCCAGCCGTGCCCTGTTCGAGCTATTCGCCCAGGCGCTCGGAGCGGCACACGTACGGCGTGCCGCCGAGCTACGCGATCGGGGACGCGCGCTCCGTGGGACGGGGGCGCTGCTCTCCGCCCTGGCAGCGCGCGAGGGCGTCAGGCAGACGGTGGTGACGGGGAACATCCGCGCGGCCGCGGAGGTCAAGCTGGCCGCGTTCGGCCTCGACTCCTTTGTCGACCTGGGCATCGGCGCGTTCGGTGAGGACGCGGACGAGCGCCCGGAGCTGGTGCGAATCGCCCTCGGGCGCGCACAGGTGCTCGCTGAGTCAGCTGTGGTCGTCGGCGATACGCCGTCCGACGTGCGGGGCGGGTCGGGTGCCGGTGTCCGAGTGGTCGGTGTCGCCACCGGGCGCACCAGCGCTGATGAGCTGCGGGCCGCCGGGGCCGCGGAGGCGGTCGAAGACCTCTCCGACACCGAGCGGATGCTGAAGCTCCTGACAAGCTGAGAGACGCGACCATTGCCGAGGAAGGCCACCATGACGACGATCGCCGTGACCGGGCACATGGACCTCACCGACGCCTGCGCGACCCTCGTACGGGGCGAGCTGGACAAGGTCCTCGCCGCGTACGAGCCGTCCGGTCTGGTCGGCGTGTCGTGCATCGCGCAGGGCAGCGACAGCCTGTTCGCGGAGGCGGTCCTGGCCGCGGGCGGGCGGCTGGTCGTGGTGGTGCCCTCGGAGGACTACCGGCAGGCGAAGGTGAAGCCCGGCCACGCCGAGACCTTCGACCGGCTGAGGGACGCGGCGGACGAGGTGCTGGTGATGCCGCACGCCACGGCGGACCGGGAGGCGTACGAGGCGGCGAACGCCGTGCTGCTGGAGCGGGCCGACCGGCTCGTGGCCGTGTGGAACGGGCAGCCGCCGAACGGCAAGGGCGGCGGCACGGCGGATGTGGTGCTCGCGGCGCGCGAGGCGGGCGTGCCCGTGGATGTGGTGTGGCCGGAGGGGGCTTCCCGCCGGTCGGGGTGAGGGTGGGTTTGGGGTCGGCGGTGCCGGGTTACCGGTCTTCGGCACGGCAGGATGGACCCCGCCCCCTGCTGAGCCCCCACGACCCCATGGAGCCGCCATGAAGCTCGCCTTCTCGACACTCGGCGTCCCCGCCATGCCCATGACCGACGTCGCCCGGCTCGCCGCCGGGAACGGGTACCACGGCGTCGAGCTGCGCGCGCACCCCGAGGAGCCGGTGCACCCCGGGATCGGGGCGGACGAACGGGCCCGGGTGGCCGGGGAGTTCCGGGCCGCCGGGGTGGAGATCCTGACCGTCGCCGGGTACGTACGGGTCGCGGCGGAGGGCCCCGACGAGCCGGTCCTGACGGGGCTGCGGGAACTCGTCACGCTCGCCCACGACCTGGGCGCGCGGTACGTCCGCGTGTTCCCCGGCGGCGGCGACCAGGACCCCGCCGAGGCCGACGCCGTGGCCGCCCGCCGCCTGGGTGCCGCCGCGCCGTACGCCACCGAGCTGGGCGTACGGCTGCTGCTGGAGACCCACGACTCGCACCGCACCGGCGCCGACGCGGCCCGCGTCCTCGGGCCCGTCGGGCACGGCAGCGTCGGCGCGATCTGGGACGTGATGCACCCCTGGCTGGGCGGCGAGGACCCCGCCACCAGCTACGCGGCGCTCTCGCCGCACCTGGGCTACGTCCAGGTCAAGGACATCGCCTCCGCCGAGGACACCACCCCGCTGCCGCTGGGCGCGGGCGTGCTGCCGCTGACCGAGTGCGTGGAGCTGCTCAGCCGTGAGGGCTGGGACGGCTGGCTGTGCTGGGAGTACGAGAAGCGGTGGTACCCGCAGGCGCGGGAGCTGCCGCCGCTGCTGGGACCGGGCCGGGACCATCTGCTGCGGCTGCTGGCCGACGCGGCGTGAAACGGGGCAGGCGTACGGTCGGGAGCGCCGTCAGCGCCACGCCGCCCACCAGCAGCGCCGCCGCCAGCCACCGCAACGGGCTGATCCCCTCCCCCAGCACCAGCGCCGCCGAGGACATGCCGAAGACCGGCACCAGCAGGGAGAACGGCGCGACCGCGGAGGCGTCGTACGTGCGCAGCAGGAAGTTCCAGAGGCCGAAGCCCAGCACGGTGGAGAGCCAGGCGACGTAGACGACGGCCCCCGCCCCGGCCCAGTCGAGCGTGGCCAGCGCGTGCAGGCCGGGGTCCGCGCCCTCGAACATCAGCGACAGCCCGAGCAGCGGCAGTACGGGCACCGCGCTCACCCAGACCATGAAGCTCAGCGGGTCGGGCGGGGCGGCCTTGCGGGTGAGGACGTTCGAGACGCCCCAGAAGGCGGCGGCCGCGATGACGAGGACGAAGCCGAGCAGCGGGCCCGAGGTGCCCTCGTCGACGGCGGCGACGCCGATCCCGGTGAGCGCCACGGCCATGCCCAGCAGCCGTCGGCGGCCGGGGCGTTCAGCGAGGACGACGGCCGCGAAGAGCGCGGTGAACACCGCCTGGACCTGGAGGACGAGGGAGGACAGCCCGGCGGGCATCCCCTCGTGCATCCCGATGAACAGCAGCCCGAACTTCGCCACGCCCAGCGCCAGCCCGACCCCCAGGACCCATCGCCAGGAGACCCGCGGCGGGCCGACGAAGAAGATCGCGGGCACCGCAGCCACCAGGAAGCGGAGGGCGCAGAAGAGGAGGGGCGGGAAGTGGTCGAGGCCGACGTCGATGACCACGAAGTTGACGCCCCACAGGGCCGTGACGAGCACGGCGAGGCCGATGTGTGCAGGTCGCATAGGCCGATGATCGGGCGACAGCACCTTTTAGCACCAGCGCGGATGACTTCATGGTTGGATGCAGAAAACGTGAAATGTGGAAGGTGGGGGCGATGCTCGATCTGTCCCGGCTGCGGGCGCTGCACGCGGTGGCCGTGCACGGCTCGGTCAGCGCGGCCGCCACCGCGCTCGGCTACACCCCGTCCGCCGTGTCGCAGCAGATCGCCAAACTGGAGCGGGAGACCCGGACCACGCTGCTGGAGCGGCAGGGCCGCGGCGTCGTCCTCACCGACGCGGCCCAGCACCTGGCCACCACCGCCCAGCAGCTCCTCGCGATCGTCGAACGGGCGGAGACCGGCCTGGAGGAGCGGCGGGGACGGCCGACCGGGCGGCTGGTGATCGGCGCGTTCCCGTCCGCGGCGCGGGGGTTGATGCCCGCCGTACTGGCCCGGCTCGCCGCGGAGCACCCGTCGCTGGACGCCCGGCTCGTCGAGGTCGACCCGCATCTGTCCGTCGACCTGGCGGCGCAGGGCGTCATCGACCTGGCCGTCGCCCACGACTGGGACATCGCCCCACTGCCCGCCCCGGACGGTCTGGAGCGGGCGATGATCGGGGAGGACCTGTGCGACGTCCTCGTACCGGTGGGCCATCCGCTTGCGGGGCGCGGGGTGTTGCGGCGGGAGGACCTGCCGGGGCAGCGGTGGATCTGCCAGCCGCCGGGGACGGTGTGCCACGACTGGCTCGTACGGACGCTCCGCGCATCCGGCAGCGAACCGGACCTGGCCTACCAGGCGGCGGAGAACCACACCCAGATCGCCCTGGTGGCGGCGGGCCTGGGCATCGCCCTGATGCCGCGCCTGGGTCGGGGCCCCCTCTCGGAGGGGGTGCGGGCGGTGCCGCTGGAGCCGGTGCCGGTACGCCACCTCTACGCCCTCTGGCGCGAGGGCGCCGCGCGCCGCCCCGCGATCACGGAGACGGTCGCGGTGCTGAGCGAGGAGTGGCCGCGCCGCCACCGCCTGACGCCTGACGCCTGACGCCTGACGCCTCCGGCCGGGCCTTCCCCACCCCGCCCCTTCCCGAACCGGGGACACCGTGGGCTGTGTGGGGGGCGCCTCCGGACAGGGCCGGGCCCCTGCCCCCGGGTTGGGCTGAGGCGGTGCCACTATGAGGGCATGCGGGAGTCTATGGGGGGATTGGCGAAGGTCGATCCAGGCGCGGAACCGACCCGCTCGGCCGAGCGTCCAAGGGGCGTGCTGATGGGGAGTCTCCGTACGGCGGTATCGGTCTCGCTGCTGGCTGCGTCGCTGACCACCCTCCTCGCCGCCTGCGGCCATCAGCGGCCCGCCGCCGACGCGCACCCCTCCCAGAGCGTCGGCGGCACGGGCCGCGTCGACACCGGGCTCGCCTACGTCCGCAGCGCGACCGGCGCCGTACCCGAGACGCATGCCGTGCTGCGTACCAAGGGTCAGCTCGCCGACTACGCGCGGCGCTTCGGCACGCGGGCGGACGCGATCCTCGCGCAGGCCGGGAAGAACGGCTTCGGCCGCGACGCCCTCGTCGGCTGGTCCACGACCACCGGGTGCGCCAAGTGGCCGTCGGCCACGCTGCACCGGCCCGGGGGCGGCGATCGGCTCGCGCTCGTCGCGGCCGCGCGTCCCTCCCCGCCGCCGGAGTGCTTCGCGCCGTTCCATATCATCGCGATCTTTACGGTGCCCAAGGATCGGCTGCCCACAAGGCCACGCTTCGCCACCCCTAGATGAACGAAGTCGTCAGTCCCGGAACGAAGTTGAACCGAATCCTCGGTTCCCATTGACCGAGCCCCACCCGGCACACCAGCGTGTCATATGAACGCCAGTCACCCCCTCCGAAGATCATGGAAGGAGTGCGGGTGCACCAGCCGACCTCGCGCCGCACCCTGCTCGCCGCGGCGACCGCCGCCGTCGCCACCGCGTGCAGCCCCCGGACGCTCAGCTCGCCCGAACCCGAGAAATCCGCGTCCGCGTCGACGTCCGCCACCCAGGCTTCCGCCTCCGCGGCGCCCTCCCGGTCCGCCGCTGCCCGCCGTAGCGACCGGGACCGGGACCGCGCCTCGGCGCTGCTCGGCCGGATGACGCTGGACCAGAAGATCGGCCAGCTCTTCGTCCTGTCGGTGTACGGGCACTCGGCCACCGCGCCCGATCCCGCCGACGCCGCGGCCAACCGCAAGAAGTACGGCGTCGGCAGCGCCGCCGAGCTGGTCGCCAAGTATCACCTCGGCGGGATCATGTACACCGAGTGGGCCAACAACGTCCGCGGCCCCCGGCAGATCGCCGACCTCTCCAACGGCCTCCAGAAGGCCGCCCTCGACGGCTCGGCGGGCGTGCCGCTGCTCCTCTCCACCGACCAGGAGCACGGCATGGTGGCCCGGATCGGGGCGCCCGCCACGCTGCTCCCCGGCGCGATGGCGCTCGGCGCGGGCGGCAGCGTGCCGGACGTGCGGAAGGCCGCCCGGGTCGCCGGGGCGGAGCTGGCCGCGCTCGGCATCCGGCAGGACTACGCGCCGGACGCGGACGTCAACGTCGACCCGGCCAACCCCGTGATCGGCATCCGCTCCTTCGGCGCCGATCCCAAGGCCGTCGCCCGGCTGGTGGCGGCCCAGGTCGAGGGGTATCAGGGCGCCGGGGTCGCGGCCACCGCCAAGCACTTCCCCGGGCACGGCGACACCTCCGTCGACAGCCATGTCGGGCTGCCGACCATCACCCACTCCCGCAAGGAGTGGGAGCGGCTGGACGCGCCGCCGTTCCGGGCGGCGATCGCCGCCGGGATCGACTCCGTCATGACCGCGCACCTGCTGTTCCCCGCGCTCGACCCGGCCGACGACCCGGCCACGCTGTCCCGCCCCATCATCACCGGGGTCCTGCGCGACGAACTCGGCTACGACGGGGTCGTGATCACCGACTCCCTCGGCATGCAGGGCGTGCGCGAGAAGTACGGCGACGGCCGGGTGCCGGTGCTCGCGCTCAAGGCGGGCGTGGACCAGCTGCTCACCCCGCCGGATCTGCCCGCCGCCTGGAACGGCGTGCGCACGGCGGTACGGAAGGGCGAGATCAGCGAGGTCCGGCTGGACGCGTCGGTGCTGCGCATCCTCCAGCTCAAGGCGCGCCGGGGGCTGTTGGACGAGCCGTACACCAGCGGCCGCGCGGTGGACCGTACGGTGGGCACCCGCGAGCACGCCGCCACCGCCGCGCGGATCGCGGACCGCACCACCACGCTGATCACCAACCGCGGCGGGCTGCTGCCGCTGTCCCGCGACCGCCACCGCAAGCTGCTGGTGGTCGGGGTGGACCCCGCCGCCCCGACCGGCACCGGCGGCCCGCCGACCGCCGTCCTCGCCCGCGCCCTGGACGCGCTCGGCTTCACCGCGAAGGCCCTGTCCACCGGCACCGGCAGCGCGCCCGAGCCGTCCCCGGGACGGATCGACGAGGCGGTCGCGGCGGCGCGCGAGCGGGACGCGGTGATCGTCCTGACGCGCGACGTCGACGCCGGGGCCGGCGGTCAGCGGCGGCTCGTCTCGGAGCTGTCCGCCACCGGGGTGCCGGTGGTCCATGTCGCGATCAAGGATCCGTACGACATCGCCCAGTTGGGCAACGACCCGGGTGCATCGCTGGCCACGTACGGCTGGACGGACGTCGAGGTGCGGGCGGCGGCCCGGGTCATCACCGGGAAGCGGAACCCGCGCGGACGGCTGCCGGTCGCCGTACGGCGCGCGGACGCCCCGTCCCGGGTGCTGTACCCGATCGGGCACGGGCTGACGTACTGAGGGCGGGGCCGCCCCGGCCCCCGCGCCTGGACGGCACGGGTCCGGACACGCCAGTGGCCCCGGCCGGAGGGCCGGGGCCACACGACCGCGGGGGCAGGGGTTACGGCCTCAGCACCGGCTCGCGTTCCACCTCTCGGCGGTCCAGCTTCGCGTCGTGGTGGGCCAGGGGCTTGGACGAGGGGGTGACGCCCGCCCACTTCTGGACGGCGGCCGTCGCCTTCGCCTTCTGGTCCGCCGTCAGCTGGGCGATGTTGGAGCCGTGGTTGCCGCCGGGGGCCGTGTAGACGTAGGAGTCGCGTGCGCCCTTGCCCAGGCGGAACGGCTCGGCGCCCCACGGGTCGTTCTCGCCGTAGACGAACAGCATCCGCCGCGCGTCGTGGCGGACCCAGCGGTCCACGTCCCGCATCGCTCCGGGCTTGAAGCGCATCGGGATGTCGCGCGGGACGTAGTTGCGCGGGTTGTAGATGCCCGGGTAGCGCAGCAGGCCGTCCAGGTGCGGGGTCTTGAAGGTGGGGGCGCCCAGTTCGGTGCCCGCCTGGTAGTAGTACGGGGTGTACGTCTCCAGGCCCTGGTCGGTGTAGGCGGAGAAGCCGGAGATGTCGTCGATGAACTTGTACAGCTCATCGGTGGAGGCCGTGGTGGCGGGGACGTCCGCGCAGTCCTTCAGCAGGTGGTACTGCCAGAAGGCCCACACCAGGTCGAGGACGACGTTCTCGTACGCCTTGTCGGCGCTGCCGACGACCGTGAAGGTCTGCTTCTCCTCGTCGGCCCACTTCTGGTAGCGGGCCACGATCTCGTCGCGCCGCACGAGCGCTTCGCGCTGGACCGCGTTCAGCTTGGTACGGCATTCGGCGGTGCCGACACCCGCGAAGAAGCGGTCGTAGGCCGAATCCTCGTTGTTGACGACATCGTTGGGGGCGACGTAGGCGACGGTCCCGGCCATGTCGTCCGGGTAGAAGCGGCGGTAGTAGGTGGCGGTCATGCCGCCCTTGCTGCCGCCGGTGGCGAGCCACTTCTTGCCGTAGACGCGGTGCAGCGCCCGGTACAGCCGGTGCTGGTCGCTGGCGGCCTGCCAGATGTCGAGCTTCGACCAGTCGGCGGGCTGGGGCCGCGACGGCGTGAAGAACCGATACTCCATGGACACCTGGTTGCCGTCCACGATCTGCGTGGGCTCACTGCGGCGCGGCGTGGTGGCGACGTTGTAGCCGGAGGTGAAGAACACCGTCGGCCGGTCGGTGGCCTTGTGCAGCAGGGTGAACCGCTGCTGGAAGGTGCCCTTGGACGGATGCCGGTGGTCGACCGGCTGCCGATAGGTGAAGACGAGGAAGCGGTAGCCGTCGTACGGCTGCTCCTCGACGAAGCTCATCCCGGGTATCGCCAGGACGCGTTCCTTGATGTCCGGCTCGCTCGCGGGGGCGGCCGCTGCGGCCGGTGCGCTGCCCGCACCGGCGCCGACCGCCCCCACGATTATCACGAGCGACAACAGCCATCTGAGCGCCTTGCCCATTCGCCCTCCCCTTGGGTGCACATCACCTGGGTGCACATCAATCGCACAGGTCGCCGAGAACCTATCGGGGCACACACGACAGTGGCTAGAGGCGACCGATCACGCCAACCTGCCGCCGAATACGGAGAGTTGTTACCGTCACCCTCTTTCGTAGCGGGCTGTGATGGCGCATCCTGCCTACATGGACCGAGACGAACGGCACGACCGGAGCGAACGGGCCGAGCGGCTGACGCAGTATCTGACCGAATTGCAGGAACGAATCGATCCTCGCTCGCTTGAGCTGCTCATGCGGCTGCTGCGCGAGCTGAGCACCTCACCGGCCGTCCGCGGGGGGACGTACGAACTCGGCATGGGGCCCGAGGAGAAAGAGCTGTTCACCCCCGCACTCCAGGCCGAGTTGCTGGTGCTCTTCGGCCTGCTCACCTCCCAGGACGAGCGGGTGGTCGTCGACCTCGGCGACAGCCCGCACGCCAAGGGCATGAAGGTGCTGGTGCCCCAGGAGCGGGCCCAGGACCCCGACTTCCTGCACCGCCACAAGCAGCGCGTGGCGGCCGAGGCGGAGCAGCGGGAGGCGGACCGGCGCGAGGTGGAGGGCATCGCGAGGGCGAGCGGCATGGAACCGTGACGTCACCGTACGTGATGAGCGGTGAACGCCGAGAGTTACCGGCCGTATAGTCACGGCCGGGCGGCGCACTCCTGAGGCGGCCGCCCCGACCCGACGGCGGGAGTGTCCCGCCCCGACAGCGGGGGGTGCTACGCCCCGACAGCGGGGGTTGCTACGCCCCCACCGGGGCCGTCTCTCCCGTGAAGGTGCGCCACAGCTCGGCATACCGGCCGTCAGGCCGCGCCACCAGCTCCGCGTGCGTACCGTCCTCGACCACCCTTCCGTGGTCCAGGACGACCACCCGGTCCGCGCGGGCCGCGGTGGTCAGCCGGTGCGCGACGACCAGCGTGGTGCGACGGCCCGCCAGCCGGTCCGTGGCCTGGTTGACCAGGGCCTCGGTGGCCAGGTCCAGCGCGGCCGTGGCCTCGTCGAGCAGCAGGATGTCCGGGCCGACCAGCTCGGCGCGCGCGAGCGCGATCAGCTGGCGCTGTCCGGCCGACAGATTGCGCCCGCGCTCGGAGACCGCGTGCAGATAGCCGCCGTCGAGCGAGGCCACCATGGCGTGGGCGCCGACCGCCCGCGCGGCCGCCTCCACTTCGGCGTCGCTCGCGTCGGGCCGCCCGTAGGCGATGGCGTCGCGCACGGTCCCCGGGAAGAGATACGGCTCCTGCGGGACGACGCCCAGCCGGTTGCGGTACGCGGTGGTGTCCAGCTCGCGCAGATCCGTACCGTCGACCCGCACGGCGCCGCCGGTGGGGTCGTAGAAGCGGGCCACCAGCTTGACGAGGGTGGACTTGCCCGCGCCCGTCTCCCCCACGAACGCCACGGTCTGCCCGGCCGGGATGGTCAGCCGGATCCCCGACAGGGCCTCCTCGGTGGCCCCGGTGCCGTCGCCGCCGTACCGGAAGCGCACATCGTCGAAGGTCACCTCGCCGCGCACCGCCCGCACCGCGCGCGGGTTCTTCGCCGCCGGAGTGGTGGTCGGCTCCCGCAGCAGCTCCTGGATGCGGCCCAGCGACACCGTCGCCTGCTGATAGCCGTCGAACACCTGGGAGAGCTGCTGCACGGGCGCGAAGAACAGGTCGATGTAGAGCAGATACGCGACCAGCGCGCCCGCCGTCAGCGTCCCGTCGCTCACCCGCCCGGAGCCGACGATCAGCACCAGCGCGGCGGCGGTGGACGACAGCAGCTGGACGAACGGGAAGTACACCGAGATCAGCCACTGGCCGCGCACCCGCGCCTGCCGGTACGCGTCGCTGCGCCCGGCGAACCGCTCCCGGCCGACGCCCTCGCGCCGGAACGCCTGCACGATGCGCAGCCCCGCGACGCTCTCCTGGAGGTCGGCGTTGACGGCGCCCACGCGCTCACGGGCCAGTTCGTACGCCTTGACGCTCTTACGGCGGAACACGAACGTGCCGATGATCAGCGGCGGCAGGGTCGCGAACACCACCAGCGCCAGCTGGACGTCGATCACCAGCAGCGCGACCAGGATGCCGAAGAAGGTCAGCAGGCTGACGACGGCGGTGACCAGACCGGTCTGGAGGAACGAGGACAACGCGTCGACATCGGTGGTCATCCGCGTCATGATCTTGCCGGTCAGCTCGCGCTCGTAGTAGTCGAGTCCGAGCCGCTGCAACTGCGCGAAGATCTTGACGCGCAGGGCGTACAGCATGCGCTCACCCGTGCGCCCGGTCAGCCGCGTCTCCCCGAACTGCGCGGCCCACTGCGCGAGGACGACGACCAGCGCCAGCCCGGACGCCGCCCACACCGCGCCCAGCGCGAGGCGCTGGACACCCTGGTCGATGCCGTGCCGTATCAGCACCGGCAGCAGCAGTCCGGACACCGCGTCGACCGCCACCAGCAGCAGACAGCACAGCAGCGGCGTCCCGAAGCCGCGCAGCAACTGCCGCAGCCCGTATGCCTCTTCGGGCTTCGCCGCCCGCTCCTCGTCCACGTCGGGGGTGTCGTCGGCGGGCGGCAGGGCCTCCACCTTGGCCAGCAGCTCGGGCGTGGCGGGCATCCCGGCCAGCGCCCCGGCCATCCCGGGGGCGGGGGCGGCGGTGGACCGCGCCTCCGGGGCCGTCTTGTCGTTCCCGTCCGCGTCCCCGTCGCGCCGCACCCACAGCTCCGGTGTGACGCCGCCCGCGGGGTGCGGTACGGCGTGCTCCGGATCGTCGCCGCCGCGCACCTGCCCCGTCGGCCGGTCGCCGTTTCCGTGGACGGCGGTGTCCTGGCACGGCTCGACCAGCCCGGTGGCGGCGGCCTCGCCGCCGAACGCCCCGGCCAACGCGGCGGTCGCCGCCGGACCCGCGTGCTCGGGGTCGTCGCCGCCGCGCGGTCGCCCGGCCAGGCGCCCGGCCGGGTCGCGGGTGATGCCGCTCAGCTCGTCCGGGTCCGTCAGCAGGCGGCGGTACAGCCCGCAGCGCTCGCGCAGTTCCTCGTCCGTGCCGAGGTCCACCAGGCGGCCGCCGTCCAGCACGGCGATGCGGTCGGCGAGGGCGAGGGTGGAGAGGCGGTGGGCGATGAGGAGCGTCGTACGGCCCGCCATGACGCCCCGCAACGCCTCGTGGATCTCGTGCTCGACGCGCGCGTCAACCGCCGACGTGGCGTCGTCGAGGACGAGCAGCCGGGGGTCAGTGAGGATCGCGCGGGCCAGGGCCATGCGCTGGCGCTGACCGCCGGAGAGGGTGAGGCCCTGCTCGCCGACCTCGGTGTCGTAGCCGTCAGGGAGGGCGGAGATGAAGCCGTCGGCCTGGGCGGCCCGGGCGGCGGCCCTGATCTGCTCGTCGTCGGCGTCCGGCAGCCCGTAGGCGAGGTTGGCGCGCACGGTGTCGGAGAAGAGGAAGCTGTCCTCGGGGACGAGCCCGATGGCGGCGCGCAGCGACGCGTACGTCAGCTCGCGCACATCGTGGCCACCGACCCGTACCGCGCCGTCCGTCACGTCGTAGAAGCGGGGCAGCAGCATGGACAGGGTGGACTTGCCGCTGCCGGAGGCGCCGACGACGGCCACCGTCTCGCCCGGTTCGATGCGCAGCGACACATCGGAGAGCACGGGCCGGTCGGGGTCGTAGCCGAAGGTGACGTGCTCGAATTCGACCGTCGCGGGCGCGTCCTCGGGCAGTTCGCGCGCGTCCGGGCGCTCCTGGATGACCGGTTCGGTGTCGATGAGTTCGTAGACCCGCTCGACACCGGCCCTGGCCTGCTGGCCGACGGTCAGCATCATGGTGAGCATGCGCACCGGGCCGACGAGCTGCGCGAGGTAGGTCGAGAAGGCGACGAACGTGCCGAGGGTGATCTGCCCGCGAGTCGCCATCCAGCCGCCGAGGGCCAGCATCGCGACCTGGCCGAGGGCGGGGACGGCCTGGAGGGCGGGGGTGTAGCGGGCGTTCAGCCGGACCGTGCGCAGCCGGGCGGCGAAGAGGCTGCGGCCGACCGCGCGGAGCTTGCCGCTCTCCTGCGCCTCCTGGCCGAAGCCCTTGACGACGCGAACACCGGTCACGGCCCCGTCCACGACCCCGGCGACGGCGGCCGCCTGCCCCTGGGCGTACCAGGTGGCGGGGAAGAGCCGGACACGGCTGCGCGAGGCGAGCACCCACAGGGCGGGGGCGACGGCGAGGGCGACGACGGTGAGCAGCGGGGAGAGCACCGCCATCACGATCAGCGAGACCAGGAAGAGCAGCACGTTGCCGATCATCATCGGCACCATGAAGAGCAGGCCCTGGACCAGCTGGAGGTCACTGGTGGCGCGGCCGACGATCTGGCCGGTGGACAGCTCGTCCTGGCGCCTGCCGTCGAGGCGGACCAGGGACTCGTACATCTGGGTCCGCAGATCGTGCTGGACATCGAGCGCGAGCCGTCCGCCGTAGAAGCGGCGGACGTAGGTGAGGGAGTAGACGACGACGGCCGCGACGATGAGCAGGACGGCCCAGGGTGCGAGCGCCCGGTCGTGCCGGACGATCACCTCGTCGATGATGAGCTTGGTGACGAGCGGGACCAGCGCCATGACGCCCATCCCGGCGAGCGAGGCCCCGAGCGCGAGCAGCACGTTGCGGCGGTACCGCATGCAGTGGCGGGTCAGCCGCCGTCCCCAGCCCGGTTCCGCACCACTGCCTGCTGTGTCGCCTTTGCTGCTCTTGTCGCTCTTGTCGCCTTTGCCGTCCGCCACTCGTGACCTCCCGCTTTTTATCGCTGCCGGAAGGCCCAACACACAGGTGTGCGGATTTCATCCTTCCGCAACAAACGGAGCGGGATATGGGGCGCGGGTGCGCCTACGCGGCCTCCTTGTGCGACGACTCCTCCGGGACGGTGACCGCGGCGCAGCGCGCGGCGATGTCGTCCAGGCGGAGGCCGAGCGCGGCGGCCAGGGCGGCGACGGTGAAGAAGGCGGGGGTCGGGGCCCGGCCGGTCTCGATCTTGCGAAGGGTCTCCGCCGAGATCCCGGCCCCGGCGGCGACGTCCGCCATGCTGCGTTCGCCACGGGCCTGCCGCAGCAGGGCACCGAGGAAGCGGCCGCGTTCACGTTCCAACGGGGTGAGAGGGGTGCGCACCATGACCGTGACACTAATACCGGTATAAGAATTGCGCCACGTCCGGCGGCGCACCCGGCCGCTCCGGCGCGCCCGGCGCCGCACCCCGCCACACTGCGGCGGGGCGCGGCGGGGCGCGGTGGGGTACGGCCCCCGGTCAGCCGTCCCGCATGACCTTCAGCTCCTCGATGCCCGCGCGCTTCTTCTCGTCCTTCTCGTCCGCCGAGCGCAGCGTGACGCGGACGTAGCGGGCCGGGCCCGTCGCACCGTCGCGCCAGTGCCGCCCGTCGAGCGAGGTCTCGACGCGGTGTGAGGCGGGGCGGTTGGCGGTCCACCGCGGGGTGACCTCGCCGATCCGTACGGTCCGGCCGAGGTCGGCGGTGAGCGCCCCGCGGGCCGCGTTCGGCACCCAGGCGGTGGCCTCGTTGCCGTCGAGGGCGGCGCCCGGCTCCATGCCCGGCTCCTGCGAACTGGCCGTCGCGTCCTGGCAGCGGGCCAGGTTGGTGGTCGGGGTGAGGTCCGGGCGGCGGGTCTTGAGGACGGCGGGGGCGCCCTCGCTCACGACCTGCTTCCCGCCCTGCGGGGTCTCGATGTCGAACGGCGCACCGGCGGTCAGCCGCACCGTCGTCTCGTGCGGGCCGATCGCCACGTCGTACGTACGGCCCTGCCAGCGCAGACCCCGCAGGGTGACGCCGTCGCGGAGCTGCGGCGGCAGCGTGGGGTCGAGCCGTACGGCGTCCTCGCCCATCCGCATCCCGGTCAGGCCGTGGGTGAAGACCTGGAGGAAACCGCCCTTGCCGGTGAGGAAGTCCTGCGCGGGGGACCCGGCCAGCGGGTCGTTGGCGCCCGCCTTCTGGCCACGCGCCTCCGAGAACTGGTCGAACGGGCCGCGCACGAACGGCTTGATGGAGCGCATCAGGTATGTGTACGAGGAGCAGCCGGGCTCACCGATGGACGCGGCGTCGATCGCGTGCACCGAGTCGGTCATGGCGGGGCCGTCGGGGTCGGTGCGCGCCGCGTAGTAGTCGAGCGTCTTCGCGGCGGTCTTCCGGGACATCGGCCACTCCAGCGGATGCATGAGCAGCACGGTGTCCGCCTGCTTGATCATCGACCCCTTGTAGCCGTCGTACTGCTGGAAGACCTGCTTCTTCTTGTCGTACGGGATGCGCAGCTTGTCCGCGATGCGGCTCCAGGAGGCGGGAGGCTTCTCACCGAGGACGCGGGCGGCACGGGCGGCGTCGCGCAGGGCGGTGGCGGCCCCGGCGTTGGTGAACACCGCGTCGTCCACGCCGTTGCTGTACTCGTCGGGGCCCGCGACGTTGTTGATGGAGTAGCTGCCGTCGTCGTTGCGGGTGACGCGCCCGGCCCAGAACTCGGCGATGCCCTTGAGCACCGGCCAGCCGCGCTCGCGCAGCCAGGCGGCGTCCCCGGTGGCCTGGAAGTACTGCCAGGCGGCGAGGGCGATGTCGCTCTGGAGGTGGTTCTGGGTGCGGCAGTGCGGCGGGTCCCAGCTGTGGCATTCGGTCCACAGCCCGCCCTTGCTCGCGCTGGTCCAGGGGTAGAACAGGCCCGGGTAGCCGAGCTTGCGCGCGTTATCGCGGGCACCGGCGCGGGTCTTGTAGCGGTACTCGACCACGGACTTGGCCAGTTCGGGATGGCCGGCCAGCAGCCCCGGATACATCCAGGTCTCGGCGTCCCAGAAGATCAGACCGCCGTAGTTGTCGCTGGTCAGCCCGGTCGGGGCGATGCTGTTGCGGGAACCGGCGCGGGTCGCTGACAGCAGCCCGTACTGCGCGGAGCGCACCCAGTCCTGGAGGTCGCGCTGCCTGCGGCCGCCGATCTCGATGTCGGAGCGCCAGAGCTTGCGCCAGGCGGCGGTGTGCTCCGCGAACAGCTCGGGCCAACCGCGGTCGGCGGCCCGGCGGGAGGCGGCGACGGCGTCGGCGCGCGGGGCGTGGGAGGTCAGCGCGGTGTCGACGCCGACGTACTTGGTGACCTCGTACGCGCGGCCCTTCCGCACCGGGAAACGCATCCCCTGCCGGGCGCTCAGCGTGCCGTCCTCGTCGCCCTTGTCGGCCCGCTCCGCCTTCGTGTTCCGTACGGCGCGGCCGGGGCGAAGGGTGGACGCGACGGCGCCGTCGGTCCTGGTGCCGTCCGTACGGAAGGCCACATCGACCGTGCCGTCGCCACGGCTTCCGCCGCCGGTCTGCGTCATGCGGCGCGCACCGCGCCCGTCGATGCGGTCGGTGACGGTGGCGTCGCCGCTCCAGTGCGGGGTCATGCGCAGCCGTACGGCGCCCACATGCGCGTCGTCGCGGTCGGCGAGCACGTCGTAGGTGAGGTCGGTGGCGCGGCCGTCGGACGCCGTCCAGGTGAGGGACGTACGGACGAAGCCGCAGCGCATGAAGACGGTCTGCCGGTAGTGCGAGACGCGCCCCGCGGACGTGCCGGAGCCGAAGGTCTCCGAGCCCTTGCCGCCAGTGGCCACGTTCAGCGTGGACCAGTTGGGGATGACCGCGGCGACCTGCCGGTTCTCGGTGGTCTTCTTGTTGTGCGCGTACAGGCCCGAGACGAACGCGCCGTCATAGCGGGACGTGAACAGCGGCCAGCCGGTCTTGTCGCCGCCGCCCGTATAGCCGGTGCCGTTGGGCGGTACGCGCTGGCCGAGATAACCGTTGCCCACGTACGCGTGGTAGCTGTCCTTGGGATCGATCCGATCGGAGGTCAGCGCCCAGCCGTCGGACGGCCCACGCGCACAGCCCCCGGCGCCGGCACGGGCCGCCGCTGAGGAGTCGGATTCGGGAGCGGCGGAAGCCGGTGGCACGGCGGCGACCAGCCCGCAGACGAGCAGCGGAGCGATCAGCCGGGCGGCGCGCGGCAGCCGGGGGGTGGAGTACGTCATTGTTCTCCGTCGTGGTTCGCCGGTGACGGTCGCAGCGACGATAAAGAGGTGAACACAACAGGTCAATGGATGGCGCGACGCCTTCACTAAGTGAACATGCGTTCATGGGTCAGAACGCGGTGGGGCGCACCAGCCCCGTCTCGTAAGCGAAGACTGCGGCCTGAGTGCGGTCGCGCAGGCTCAACTTGGTCAGGATCCGGCCGACATGGGTCTTCACGGTCTGCTCGGCCACCACCAGCCGGGCGGCGATCTCCGCATTCGACAGGCCCTGCGCGATCAGGGCCAGCACCTCCGTCTCGCGCTCCGTCAGATCGCCGACACGCTCCTTGAGGGGAGCGCGCGGGACGGCGCCGGTCACCCGGGAGAACTCCGTGATGAGGCGCTTGGTGATGTTCGGGGCGAGCAGCGCGTCCCCGGCCGCCACCACCCGCACCGCATGGGCCAGTTCCTCGGCCGACGCGTCCTTCAGCAGAAAGCCGGACGCGCCGGCGCGCAGCGCCTCGTACACGTACTCGTCGAGGTCGAAGGTGGTGAGGACGAGGACCTTGACGGTGGCGCCGCCCGGTTCGGTGAGCCGACGGGTGGCCTCGATGCCGCCGAGCCCGGGCATGCGGATGTCCATCAGGACGACATCGGGGGCGAGCGCGGCGACCTGGGCGATGGCCTCCTCACCGTCCACGGCCTGGCCGACGACCTCGATGCCGGGTTCGGCGTTCAGCAACACCGTGAAGCCCTGGCGGACCATGCTCTGATCGTCGGCGATCAGAACGCGGATGCTCGTCGTCATGCGGTGTCCTCGGCGGTCTCGGTCGGCCCGGTGGAGACGGGCGGCACGGATGATGCGGGTGGTGCGGGTCGTGCGGGTCGTGCGGGTGACGCGGTGTCGCGCATGGGCAGCACGGCGGCCACCTCGTAACCGCCGCCCGGCATCGGGCCGGTGGCCAGCTCACCCCGGAGCATCGCGACGCGCTCACGCATCCCGAGCAGCCCGTGCCCGGCACCCGCCGAGAGCGGGACGGGGCGGTCCGGGGCGGTGTTGACGACCCAGACGGTGAGCCCGTCCGGGTGGTACCCGATCTCCACCCGCACCTCAGCCCCCGGTGCGTGCCGCAGCACGTTGCTCAGCGCCTCCTGAACGATGCGGAACGCCGACAACTCGATGCCCGGCGGCAAGGGCCGCCGCTCGCCGGTGATCTCCACGGCCACCTCGGTCCCGGTGCTCCGCACCGTGCCCACCAGCTCCTCCAGCCGGTCGAGGGTTGGCTGCGGGGCGTGCCGTACACCATCGGCGAGGGCGTCCTCGGAGCGCAACACGCCCAGCACCCGGCGCAGTTCGGTCAGCGCCTCGACCGCGCTCCGGCGGATGCCCGCGAGATTTTCCTTCAACTCGTCGGAGGGGTTCTCCGCCAGATGCGGGGCGACCTGCGCCTGAATGGAGATCACCGACATGTGGTGCGCGACCACGTCGTGCAGCTCCCGGGCTATGCGGTTGCGCTCCTCGAGCAGGGTGCGGCGAGCCCGCTCCCCGGCGGTGATCTCCTCCTGCTCCACCAACCGTGCCCGGGCCACCCGGCGGCCGCGCAGCGCGGTGCCGACCACCACGGCGGTCACCAGGACCGAGACGACCAGGCCCGGGCCGGACCCTGGGACGGGCACCGGGCCGATGAACAGGCGGGAGACCAGGCACACCAGCAGGCTGATCACCAGCACCTCGGCCGCGATCCGGGGGCGGGTGCGCAGCGCCACCAGGAACAGCACCAGCGCCTCCACCGTCAGCCCCTCGCCGGACCAGGGGAACGTCGCCTCGGGGACGGTCCCGGACCGCGCGGACCACGCGAGCACCACCGCCACGGCCGTGATCGCCCACCAGGCCGGGACCGGCCGGAACAGCGCCATGGCGAGCGCCAGGGACTGGAGCGCGGCGAGCAGGACGCCAAGGCTCGCGCCGACCCCGTACAGCTCCGGGTACTTGTCGATGCACGCGATGAACAACACCACCGCGCCCAGCACCACCGGGAGCGCGAACGCGGGCAGCCAGTCCAGCCAGCTCGGTCCGGCTCGGCGGGGCAGCGGATCGGCCGCCGTCGTCCACAAGTCCTCGCGCAGGATGCCTGGAACGGCCCGCAGCCCTCGCGCCCCCTTCACCGCCAGCCGCCGCCCCCTCATGGACGGGATGCTATCCACGCCGCACCACTCCCGCTCCCTTCCACGCCTCCCCCAACGCCCCGCGCGGGCGCCCTTCGCGCACCACCCGGCCGTCCTTGCGCGGCCTGCCGTGCTCGTACGTACCGAACGCCGCCCGGCATATCAGCAGTGCCGCAGCGAACACCGGCAGCCAGGCCAGTCGGGCCGCCAGCCAGGCCGGGTCGTCGGGCACGGTGTGCAGGCCGGGCAGCGGGCCGGTCAGACGGAGGGTGGTCGAGGTGACCGCCATCATGGCGGTCTGGTGCCACAGGAACACGGTCATCGCGGAGGCGTTCAGCAGCGCCACCGCCGCCCAGAGCGCGGGCCGCGCCAACGCCCGTCGCAGCGGGCCGAGCAGGAGCAGCGCCGCACCGCACTGGGCCAGGCCGAAGGTGACGGCGGCCAGAGTGGGCGGGTTGAGGTTGGATATCGCGGCGCCGGGCACGCCGACCATGGCCGCCGGGTAGCCCCCGAAGAGGACGAGACCGGCCGTGATCACCCCGCCCCCGAGCAGCAGCACCCAGCCGGTCATGCGCCCCCGCAAGCCCCCGCGCGCCCAGGCCGCGCCCAGGCAGTACGGGACCAGCCAGCCCGCAGCGAGGTTGATCCAGCCGGCCCAGGCGGGCCCGCCGAAGCCGAAGCGGTACAGGTCGACATAGATGACGACGGCGAGCGGCCACAGCGGATGCAACCGCGCCACCAGCGGGGTCGCCGCCGTGAGCGCCGCGAAGACCAGCAGGAACCACAGCGGTGACAGCACCAGTTTGAGCAGGGTGTGCAGGGTCGTCA
Source organism: Streptomyces sp. NPDC021115 (assembly GCF_044333065.1). Taxonomy (NCBI): domain Bacteria; kingdom Bacillati; phylum Actinomycetota; class Actinomycetes; order Kitasatosporales; family Streptomycetaceae; genus Streptomyces; species Streptomyces sp. NPDC021115. The sequence continues at coordinate 107,616 of NZ_JBIRQF010000015.1, read as the reverse complement.
GGCCCACCCCGGAGGCCAGCATCGCCCCCGCCGCCAGGCTCCACACCGCCAGCACCGCGGCGACCGGCCGGAACAGCCGGGCCAGCCGGGCACCCAGCCACTGCCGGTACGTCACGCCCCGGGCTCGGGCGGACGCGTGGCTGCGCGCGCTCATCTGCCCACCCACCAGGAAAAAGACCGCGAGGGTCTGCAACGCCCAGGAGAGCGGGACCAGATGGGGCTGGTATTGCAGCGGGCTCGCGGCCCGCACCGTGCCGCTGTCGGCGACGAGGGCGGTCACCAGCCAGTGTCCGAACACCACGCCGAGGATGGCGAACGCGCGCAGCGCGTCCACGGCGCGGTCGCGCTCGGGCGGGGTGGCGGCGTCGACGCGCCGGATCAGCTCACGCATGCCCGTCCCCCACGATCCGGGCCAGGCTCCGCAGGCTGACGGAGCCGGGCTTGAGGTAGTCGCTGTGGCCGCCGTCACCCGCGTCGAACCTCCGGGCGCCGAACCCCTTCGAGACGGGGTCGGTGCCCAGCCCGACGGTGGTGACCAGCAGCGGAATCCGCACATGCGGGACATCGGCTATCCAGTCATGGGTGCCCCGGCCCGCCCAGACGGCGGCACGGGTGTGCAACTGGCCGACACTGTCGGCCCCGGCGCCGGGGCTCCCGTACAGGACGATGTCCGCGACCGCCGTCCCGGACGCGGCCCGGGCGCAGACCAGGGAGCCGTAGGAGTGGCAGAGCAGCGAGATCCGGGCCCGGGGCGCGGCGTCGGCCAACTCCCCGACGAAGGAGGCGAGCCGGGGCGCCGCCCGGTCGGCCCGGCCCGCCGTCAGCACCGCGGGGCTGACCGTGCCCGGCGTCTCGTACCCGAGCCAGGCGACGACGGCGCCCTGCCGCCCGAGTTGGTGCTCCAGCGCGACGGCCCCGGCGCGCAGGCGCCCGTACCTGTCGAGGCTGGTGTCCGACCCCGGCACCAGGACGGCGACCCGCGTGGCGCGCGACAGATCCCCGAAGACCTCGACGGAACGGCCCCCGTCCCGCCCGTCGAAGGAGAGGAACTGCCGCGCCGGGCCCGCCATCTCCCGCAGCGCGGCCGCCCGCCGCCGGTCCCCGTGATCGGCGGCCATCCGCTCGGCGGCCCGTATGTCCGCGCGGCGGGCCGCGTACCGCGCGTCGAGGGCGGCGGGCGTCGCGGCAATCAGCGGAGGCAGCGCCGACGGCGCGGGCGCGGGCACCCCCGCGGGCCGCGCGGCCCCCGCCACCGGCACGGCCACCGAGGCGGCGACGAGCACACCGAGCAGAGTGCGGCGCATGCGGCCGCGCACACGGGATGCCATCCCTGTCCCCTTCCATGCCGGATGTCGTACACAGGGAAGGTAGGGAGCGGGCCGGGTAGTTGGCGTCACTCCAGGGAGTGCACTGGCCGGGTAGCTCTCAGGTATTACGGGTACGACGGGGACGCCCCCTCAGGGCGCGCGGCCTCACGGCGCGCACCCGCCACGCACGGTCCCAGGCCGCGCGGCCCCACCGCGCCGCGGGGTGAAGCTGCGACGATCACCCCATGCGCGAAATCACCTTGATGTCCGATCCGAGGGTCGCGGCCGTGCCGGTCAGGGAGTGCGGGGAGCCGCTGACGGACGTACGCCGCGCACCGGAGCTGCTGGTCGACGGCCGGGCGGCGGACCCCGCCGGGGCCTACGCCTACCTGCGGCAGGGTCTGCTGGAGCGGCTGCTGGCGGCGCAGTCGGCCCTGCCGCCGGGGCTGCGGCTGCTGTTCATCGAGGGCTACCGGCCGCCGGAGCTCCAGCGGCACTACTTCGAGCGACACTCCGCCCGGCTGCGCACCGCGCACCCCACCTGGTCGGACGGGGAGATCCGGACGGCGGCGAGCCGCTACGTATCGCCGCCCGAACTCGCCCCGCACAGCGCCGGCGCCGCCGTCGACCTGACCCTCGCCGGCGCGGACGGGCGCGAGCTGGACATGGGCACCGCCTGGGACGCGACCCCGGAGGAGAGCGCCCGCGCCTGCTTCACGGAGGCGGTGAACATCCCCGCCGCGGCCCGCGCCCACCGGGACGCGCTGGGCGCGGCGCTGACCTCGGCCGGGCTGGTGAACTACCCCACCGAGTGGTGGCACTGGTCCTACGGCGACCGCTACTGGGCCCTCCACACCGGCGCCCCGGCGGCCCTGTACGGCCCGCGGGACCTCCCGGAGATCCCGGAGACGCCCTGAAGAGCAGGGTCGGAAGAGGGCTCAGGCGGTGCGCGACTGCGCGATCTGGCGGGCCATGATCGTCGTCAGTTCGTACGCCGTGTGGGAGGCCGCCACCGCGGTGATCTCCGCGTGGTCGTACGCCGGGGCGACCTCGACCACATCGGCGGAGACCAGGTGGCAGCCCGCCAGGCCGCGCAGGATCTCCAGCAGCTCGCGGGAGGTCAGGCCGCCCGCCTCGGGAGTGCCGGTGCCGGGGGCGTGGGCCGGATCCAGGACGTCGATGTCGATGGAGATGTAGAGCGGGCGGTCGCCGATGCGCTGCCGCAGCTGGTCGGTGATCTCGTCCACGCCGCGCCGCATGACATCGGCGGAGGTGACGATGCCGAAGCCCATCTTCGCGTCGTCGTCCAGGTCCTGCTTGCCGTACAGCGGGCCGCGGGTGCCGACGTGGGAGAGGGCGGCGGTGTCGAGGATGCCCTCCTCGACGGCGCGCCGGAAGGGCGTGCCGTGGGTGTACTCGGCGCCGAAGTAGGTGTCCCAGGTGTCCAGGTGGGCGTCGAAGTGCAGCAGGGCCACCGGGCCGTGCTTGCGCGCGACGGACCGCAGCAGCGGGAGGGCGATGGTGTGGTCGCCGCCGAGGGTCATGAGCCGGGAGCCGCCGTCGAGGAGGTCGTCGGCGGCGGCCTGGACCGTCTCCACCGCCTCGTTGATGTTGAACGGGTTCGCGGCGATGTCCCCGGCGTCGGCGACCTGGGCGAGCGCGAAGGGCGAGGCGTCCTGCGCCGGGTTGTAAGGGCGCAGCAGCCGGGACGCCTCGCGGATGGCGTTGCCGCCGAAGCGGGCGCCGGGACGGTAGGAGACGCCGGTGTCGAAGGGCACGCCGACCACGGCGACGTCCGCGGCGCCACCGATCTGATCGACGCGCGGCAGCCGGGCGAAGGTGGCGGGACCGGCGTAGCGCGGGACGCGGGACGAGTCGACGGGGCCGACGGGGGGTGCGGTGGGGTCACGGTCTGCTGCGGTCATGAAAGCGAGCGTAGGGAGAGCGGCCGTTCCGTCACATGTACGTTCCCCAGCACCCGGCCCGGGCGATTTGGACACCGCGGCCATTGGCGCGACGGGCCCGGCGCTGCCCCGGCCCCAGCGCCTCGCCATGGCCGCGTCACGGCCGCACGCATGGTCTCGCCATGGCCGCGTCACGTCCGCGTCACGTCCGTACAGCGAGCAATGCCGCCCATTTGCCCGGCACAGGGGCGACAATGGGCCACATGCCGATACCCAGTACCGTGCCCAGCCGTGCCGAGCTGATCGACCATCTCGTCCGTACGCGCATCGCGGGTGACGTCGCGACTCCCCGCGAGAACAACCTCTCCCACTACCGCAAGCTCGCGAACGGCGACCGCCACTACTGGCTGGGGCTGGAACTGGACGACCGCTGGGTGGACGAACAGGACGTGCTGGCCGTCATGGCGGAGCGGTGCGGGGTGGTCGACGATCCGGAGCACCGCACCGGGCAGGACACGATCGACCCGGAGCTGACGGTCGGCGCGCTGGACCGGATGGCGTCGGTGCTGCGGAAGGCGGCCGAGGGGCAGCGGCGGGTGCTGTTCGCCACCGGCCATCCGGGCGGGCTGCTGGAGGTGCACAGCGCCACGGCGTCGGCGCTGCACGCGGCGGGGTGCGAGATCGTCGAGATCCCGGGCGGACTGCACGCGGACGAGGGGTACGTCTTCCAGTTCTGCGACGTGGCCATGCTGGAGCGCGGCGCCACGCTGTGGCACACCCACTCCCCCGCCCCCATGGCGGCCATCCTGGACGGGCTGGCCCGGGAAGGGCGGCCGCTGCCGGACCTGGTGGTCGCCGACCACGGCTGGGCGGGGTGCGCGGGGCAGCGCGGCATCGACGCGGTGGGGTACGCCGACTGCAACGACCCGGCGCTGTTCCTCGGTGAGGCGGAGGGGACGCTCCAGGCGGTGGTCCCGCTGGACGACCACGTCACCAATCCGCGGTTCTACGCGCCGATGACGGCCTACTTGCTGGACGCGGCGGGGCTGACGGCCCAGTTCTGACGCCGCGCGCCCCAGGGCGACGCCCGGGGCGCGCATCGCCCCGGGGCGCGCGTCGGACAAGGACGCGCACGCCGCCCCCGGGGATCACTTCTTCGGGCGCGGGACCCGCATGACCCCTTCCTGGATCACCGAGACGGCCAGCCGCCCGTCCGCGGTGAAGATCCGGCCCTTGGCGAGGCCGCGGCCGCCGGACGAGGACGGGCTCTCCTGGTCGTACAGCAGCCAGTCGTCCACCCGGAACGGCCGGTGGAACCACATGGCGTGGTCGAGGCTGGCGCCGACGATGTCCCCGACCGCCCAGCCGCCGCGTCCGTGGGCGAGGAGCACCGAGTCCAGCAGCGTCATGTCGGACACATAGGTGGCCAGGCAGACGTGCAGCAGCGGATCGTCGGCGACGCCGTCCAGTTTGCCGTCGGTCCGGAACCAAACCTGCGACTTCGGCTGCCGGGGCTGTCCGACGCTGCCGTACGGCGGGGCGTCCACGTACCGCAGGTCGACGGCGGCCCGTGCCTGGAGCATCCGGTCGACCACTCCCGGCCCGGCGAACAGGTGCTCGTACCGGGGCAGCAGCTCCTCGGCGGTGGGCAGCGAGAGCGGATCCGGCACATCCGGCATCGGCTCCTGGTGCTCGAGCCCCTCCTCGTCCGCCTGGAAGGAGGCGGAGAGGTGGAAGATCGGCTTCCCGTGCTGGACGGCGACCACGCGGCGCGTCGTGAAGGAGAAGCCGTCGCGGATCCGGTCGACCGTGTAGACGATCGGCGCGCCGGGGTCGCCCGGCCGCAGGAAGTAGGCGTGCAGCGAGTGCGGCGGACGGTCGTCCGGGACCGTGCGGCCCGCGGCGACCAGGGCCTGGGCGGCCACCTGGCCGCCGAAGACCCGCGGCACGAGGGGTGCGGCATCGCTGGTGCCGCGGAACATGTCCTCCTCGATCCGCTCCAGGTCGAGCAGATCGAGCAGGCTCTGTAGTGCGTCATTCATGGTTCAAGCAGTCTTGCAGACCTGTGTTGCGGCGCCGTTGCCGGTGAGCGTGCGCATGGCGACCGTCACAGCCCCATCGACTTGGCGACGATGGACCGCATGACCTCGCTGGTCCCGCCGTAGATGCGGGTGACGCGGGTGTCCGTGTACAGCCGGGCGATGGGGTACTCCATCATGTAGCCGTAGCCGCCGTGCAGCTGGAGGCACTTGTCGATGACGACGGCCGCGCGCTCGGTGGTGAACAGCTTCGCCGAGGCGGCGTCGGCGGCGGTCAGCTCACCGGCGTCGTGCGCGTCGAGCGCCCGGTCGACGACCGCCTGCATCGCGTCCACCTCGGCCTTGCAGTCGGCCAGCGTGAACTTGGTGTTCTGGAAGGACGCCACGCTCTTGCCGAAGACCTCGCGGTCCCGGACGTAGGCCTTGGCGAACTCGACCGCCGCGGCGGACTGCGCATAGGCGCTCACGGCGATGCCCAGGCGCTCCTGCGGCAGGTTGTGCGCGAGGTAGCCGAATGCCTTGCCCTCCTCGCCGAGCAGGTCCTCCACCGGCACCTTGACGTCGGTGAACGAGAGCTCGGCGGTGTCGGAGGTCTTCAGCCCCAGCTTCTCCAGCTTGCGGCCGACCGCGTAGCCCTCGCTCTTGGTGTCCACCACCAGGATGGATATGCCCGCGCGGCGGTCCTCGGGGGTGGCGGGGGCGGTGCGGGCGCAGACCAGGACGCGGTCGGCGAGCACGCCGCCGGTGATGAAGGTCTTGGCGCCGTTGAGGACGTAGTGCGTGCCGTCCTCGGACAGCTTCGCGGTGGTCTTCATGCCCGCCAGGTCCGAGCCGGTGCCCGGCTCGGTCATGGCGATGGCGGTCATCATGTCGCCCGAGACGAAGGAGGGCAGCCAGCGCCGCTTCTGCTCCTCGTTGGCGTACTTGAGGATGTACGGGAGGCAGAGCGCGGTGTGGACGCCGCTGCCGCCGAAGCTGACCCCGGCGCGGGCGCACTCCTCGGTGATGATCGCGTTGAACTTGAAGCTGGTCTCGCCGGCGCCGCCGTACTCCTCGGGGACCTCGATGCCGAAGATGCCCAGCTCACCGAGCTTCTTGTAGAAGTCGCGGGGAGCCTGACCGGCCTCCCGCCACTCCTCGTAGTACGGCACGACCTCGGCGGCGATGAAGTCGCGGATGGTCTCCCGGAACGCCTCGTGATCCTCGTTGAACACCGTGCGACGCATCTCTGCGGCCTCCCTCTGGCTAAGCGCTTGCTCAGCCGAAGTTACCGCCCGGTCACTGAGCCTGTCCAGAGCCGTCCGCATCATGGGCCGCGCCGAAGGCGCCGAGGGCCAGGCGGCGCAGCAGGGCGGCGGTGGCCGCGCGGCCGGGGAGTGCGCCGGGGCGGCCCAGGTGCGGGGTGGAGTTGAGCAGCCCGAACACGGCATGGACACAGGCCCGGGCCGCGGTCTCGGCGAGCCCCGGATAGACCTGCCGCACGACCTCGACCCACAGCTCCACGTACTGCCGCTGGAGCGAGCGCACCAGCTTGCGGTCGGTGTCCCGGAGCCGGTCCAGCTCGCGGTCGTGGAGGATGATCAGCGGGCGGTCGTCCAGGGCGAAGTCGATGTGGCCCTCGATGAGCGAGTCCAGCACCGCCGCCGGGGCGTCCCCGGCGGCCGCCGCGTCCTCGGTGCGCCGCTTGCCGCCCGTCAGCAGGCGGCCGCTGATGCCGACCAGCAGCTCGGCCAGCATCGCCTCCTTCCCGGCGAAGTGACGGTAGAGCCCGGGGCCGCTGATGCCGACCGCCGCGCCTATCTCGTCGACGCCGACGCCGTGGAAGCCGCGCTCGGCGAAGAGCCGGGCCGCCTCCTTGAGGATCTGTTCGCGGCGGGTCGGTGCAGGGGCTTGCGTGCTCATGGAAGCAATTCTAGACAGCGGGGTTAGTGGTCGTTAACCTGGTGGGTATCAAGTTAACGACCACTAACCGGCGGTCGGTGAGCACACGCGAGTCGAGGGGGCCCGAAGCGATGGAGCAGGCACCGGTGCTGCGAAGCGGCGCCGACCCGGGATCCGACGCCTGGCAGGCCAATGAGGCCGCGCACCGCGAGCTGGCCGCGCGGCTGCGCGAGAAGCTGGCCGCGGCCCGGCTGGGCGGCGGCGAGAAGGCGCGGGCCCGGCACACCGCGCGCGGCAAGCTGCTGCCGCGCGACCGGGTGGACACGCTGCTGGACCCGGGCTCGCCGTTCCTGGAGCTGGCGCCGCTCGCCGCCGACGGGCTGTACGAGGGCCAGGCCCCGGCGGCGGGGGTGATCGCCGGGATCGGGCGGGTCGCGGGCCGTGAGGTGGTCGTCATCGCCAATGACGCCACGGTCAAGGGCGGCACGTACTACCCGATGACGGTGAAGAAGCACCTGCGCGCCCAGGAGGTCGCGCTGGAGAACCGGCTGCCGTGCGTCTATCTGGTCGACTCCGGCGGCGCCTTCCTCCCCATGCAGGACGAGGTCTTCCCGGACCGCGACCACTTCGGGCGGATCTTCTACAACCAGGCCCGGATGTCCGGCGCCGGGATTCCGCAGGTCGCGGCGGTGCTCGGGTCCTGTACGGCGGGTGGGGCCTATGTCCCGGCGATGAGCGACGAGGCCGTCATCGTGCGCGGCCAGGGCACGATCTTCCTGGGCGGGCCGCCGCTGGTGAAGGCGGCCACCGGCGAGGTCGTCACCGCGGAGGAGCTGGGCGGCGGCGAGGTCCACTCCCGGGTCTCGGGCGTCACCGACCACCTCGCCGAGGACGACGCCCACGCGCTGCGCATCGTCCGTACGATCGTCTCCACCCTGCCGCCCTCCCCGGCCCAGCAGGGCGCGCCGCCCTGGCCGCTGACGCCCTCCGAGGAGCCCGCCGTCGACCCCGCGGGGATGTACGGGGCGGTCCCGGTCGACTCCCGCACGCCGTACGACGTGCGCGAGGTGATCGCGCGGGTGGTGGACGGCTCGCGGTTCGCCGAGTTCAAGGCCGAGTTCGGGACGACGCTGGTCACCGGCTTCGCCCGGATCATGGGCCATCCGGTGGGCATCGTCGCCAACAACGGCATCCTGTTCTCCGAATCGGCCCAGAAGGGCGCCCACTTCATCGAGCTGTGCGATCAGCGCGGCATCCCGCTGGTCTTCCTCCAGAACATCTCGGGGTTCATGGTCGGCCGCAGCTATGAGGCGGGCGGCATCGCCAAGCACGGCGCCAAGATGGTCACCGCCGTCGCCTGCACCCGCGTCCCCAAGCTGACGGTCGTCATCGGCGGCTCGTACGGCGCGGGCAACTACTCGATGTGCGGCCGGGCGTATTCGCCGCGCTTCCTGTGGATGTGGCCCAACGCCAAGATCTCGGTGATGGGCGGCGAGCAGGCCGCCTCCGTCCTCGCGACCGTCAAGCGCGACCAGTTGGAGGCGCGCGGCGAGAAGTGGAGCACGGAGGACGAGGAGGCGTTCCGGGCGCCGGTCCGCGAGCAGTACGAGACCCAGGGCAGCGCCTACTACGCCACGGCGCGGCTGTGGGACGACGGGGTGATCGACCCGCTGGAGACCCGTACGGTGCTCGGCCTCGCCCTCACCGCGTGCGCGAGCGCCCCGCTGCCCGACCGCACGGCCAAGGAACCCGCGGCGCCCGGCTACGGCGTCTTCCGGATGTGAGGGGATGCACCCGATGAGTGCGGCGCATGCGATGTTCGACACGGTCCTGGTGGCCAACCGCGGGGAGATCGCGGTCCGCGTCATCCGCACACTGCGGCGGCTCGGCGTCCGCTCGGTCGCCGTGTACAGCGATGCCGACGCGGACGCCCGGCACGTCCGGGAGGCGGACACGGCCGTGCGGATCGGCCCGGCGGCCGCCGCGGAGAGCTATCTGTCGATCGAGCGGCTCCTGGAGGCGGCCTCCCGCACCGGCGCCCAGGCGGTCCACCCCGGCTATGGCTTCCTCGCGGAAAACGCGGCGTTCGCCCGCGCCTGCGCCGACGGCGGGCTCGTCTTCATCGGTCCTCCGGCCGGGGCGATCGAGCTGATGGGCGACAAGATCCGCGCCAAGGAGACGGTGCGCGCGGCCGGGGTGCCGGTGGTGCCGGGCTCCTCCGGCAGCGGACTCAGCGACGATCAGCTGATCGACGCCGCCCGGGAGATCGGCACGCCCGTGCTGCTCAAGCCGTCCGCGGGCGGCGGCGGCAAGGGCATGCGGCTGGTGCGGGACGAGGCGCTGCTCGCCGACGAGATCGCCGCCGCCCGGCGCGAGGCGCGCGGCGCGTTCGGCGATGACACGCTGCTGGTCGAGCGCTGGATCGACCGGCCGCGTCACATCGAGATCCAGGTGCTGGCGGACGGCCACGGCCAGGTGATCCACCTCGGCGAGCGCGAATGCTCGCTCCAGCGCCGCCATCAGAAGATCATCGAGGAGGCGCCCAGCCCACTGCTTGACGAGGCCACCCGGGCGCTGATGGGCGAGGCCGCGGTGCAGGCAGCGCGGTCGTGCGGCTATGTGGGCGCGGGCACGGTGGAGTTCATCGTCCCGGGCGCCGACCCGTCCGCGTACTGCTTCATGGAGATGAACACCCGCCTCCAGGTCGAGCACCCCGTCACCGAGTTCATCACCGGGCTCGATCTGGTGGAGTGGCAGCTGCGGGTCGCCGCGGGTGAGCCGCTGCCCTGCGGGCAGGACGGCATCTCCTTCGGCGGCCATGCCGTGGAGGCCCGTATCTGCGCCGAGACCGCCCGCGTGGCGGTCGACGGCCGGGTGGACTTCCTCCCCTCGGCCGGACCGGTGCTCGCCCTCGACGAGCCCGAGGGCGAAGGGGTGCGCGTCGACTCCGGGCTGAGCACCGGCACCGAAGTCGGCACGGTGTACGACCCGATGCTCGCCAAGGTCATCGCCCACGGCCCGGACCGCCCCACGGCGTTGCGGCGGCTGCGCGCCGCCCTCGGCTCCCTGACCGTCCTCGGCGTCGACACCAACACCGGCTTCCTCCGCCGCCTGGCCGCCCACCCGGAGGTCGCCTCGGGCGATCTGGACACCGGCCTGGTCGACCGCGCGGCGGCCTCGCTGATCCCGTCCACGATCCCCGACGAGGTCTACGTGGCAGCCGCGCTGCTGCGCCAGGCGGCGCTGGAGCCGCGTGCCTCGCGGGGCGATGGCGCGGGGGGCAGCGGCTCCGGTGCGGATGTCTGGGTCGATCCGTTCTCCGTGCCCACCGGGTGGCGGATCGGCGGCGAGCCCGCCTGGACGGTCCACCGGCTGCGGATTCCCGGCCACGACCCGGTGACGGTCCGGGTCCGCGGCCGGGCCCAGGAGGCACGGGTCCTGATCGAGTACGCGGACGACGACCGCGCGGCGGCGCCGGACGGCACTCGGGCGCGGCTCACCGTGGTGGACAACCGCACCGTGCTGCTGGACCTCGACGGGGTCACCCACCACTTCCGGCATGTCGTCGACGGCGCGAGCCACTGGCTGGGGCAGAGCGGTGACGCCTGGCGCGTGGTGGGGCATGACCCCATCGAGGAGGCGCTGCGCGGCGGGGCGGCCGCGGCGCACGCCGGGGAGCTGACGGCTCCCATGCCCGGCACCGTCACCGTCGTGAAGGCGGCCGTCGGAGACGAGGTCACCGCGGGCCAGGGCCTGTTGGTGGTCGAGGCGATGAAGATGGAGCACCTGATCTCCGCCCCGCACGACGGGACCGTCACCGACCTCGAGGTGACCCCCGGCAGCACGGTCGCCATGGATCAGCTGCTGGCGGTGGTCGCCCCGCGCGAGACCGAGGAGCGTGAGTGATGACCCTCCCCATGACCTTCCCGGCCCCCGGGCTGCCCGCCCGGGTGCGCATCCATGAGGTGGGGCCGCGGGACGGCCTCCAGAACGAGAAGGCGCTCGTGCCGGTCGCCGTGAAGGCCGAGTTCATCCGGCGGCTGGCGGACGCGGGGCTGACCACCGTCGAGGCCACCAGCTTCGTGCGCCCGGAGTGGGTGCCCCAACTGGCCGACGCCGAGGAGCTGATGCCGCTGATCGACGATGTGCGCGCCCGGCTCCCGGTGCTGGTGCCCAACCAGCGCGGCCTGGAGCGCGCGCTCGCGCTCGGGGCGCGCGAGATCGCCGTCTTCGCCAGCGCGACCGAGTCGTTCGCCAAGGCCAACCTCAACCGCACGGTGGACGAGGCGCTGGCGATGTTCGAGCCGGTCGTCACCGCGGCGCGCGAGGCGGGCGTGACCGTGCGCGGCTATCTGTCGATGTGCTTCGGCGACCCCTGGGAGGGCCCGGTTCCGATCTCGCAGACCGTCTCGGTCAGCCGCCGCCTGATCGACATGGGATGCGACGAGGTGAGCCTCGGCGACACCATCGGCGTGGCCACCCCCGGCCATGTGCAGGAGCTGCTGGCCACGCTGGGCGAGGCGGGCATCCCCGCCGACCGGCTGGCCGTCCACTTCCACGACACCTACGGCCAGGCCCTCGCCAACACCCTCGCCGCCCTCGAATACGGCGTGACCACCGTCGACGCCTCCGCCGGCGGCCTGGGCGGCTGTCCGTACGCGAAGAGCGCCACCGGAAACCTCGCCACCGAAGACCTCGTCTGGATGCTCGACGGCCTCGGCATCGAGACCGGGGTCGACATCCGCCGTCTCACCGCCACCAGCGTGTGGATGGCCCGGCACCTGGGCCGACCCAGCCCGTCCCGCACCGTCCGCGCCCTCTCCCAGAAGGAGATGTGAGTCATGGCGATCGACCATCGTCTCTCCCCCGAGCACGAGGAACTGCGCCGCACCGTCGAGGCGTTCGCGCACGATGTGGTCGCCCCGAAGATCGGGGAGTACTGGGAGCACCATGAGTTCCCTTACGAGATCATCCGGGAGATGGGCCGGATGGGGTTGTTCGGGCTGCCCTTCCCTGAGGAGTACGGCGGCATGGGCGGCGACTACTTCGCGCTGTGCCTGGCCCTGGAGGAGCTGGCCCGGGTGGACTCCTCCGTCGCGATCACCCTGGAGGCCGGGGTCTCGCTCGGCGCAATGCCGATCTTCCTCTACGGCACGGAGGAGCAGAAGCGCCAGTGGCTGCCCGGGCTGTGCTCCGGGGAGACCTTGGGCGCCTTCGGCCTGACCGAGCCGGGCGGCGGCTCCGACGCGGGCGCCACCCGCACCACGGCCCGGCTGGACGAGACGACCGGCGAGTGGGTGATCAACGGCACCAAGTGCTTCATCACCAACTCCGGTACGGACATCACCGCCCTGGTCACCGTCACCGCCGTCACCGACCGCACCGAGGACGGCCGCCCCAAGATCTCCTCCATCATCGTGCCGTCCGGCACTCCCGGCCTCAGCGTCGCCGCCCCCTACTCCAAGGTCGGCTGGAACGCCTCGGACACCCGCGAGCTGTCCTTCGCCGACTGCCGCGTCCCGGCCGTGAACCTGCTGGGCGATCTGGGCCGCGGCTACGCCCAGTTCCTCCGCATCCTCGACGAGGGCCGCATCGCCATCTCCGCGCTGGCCACCGGGCTCGCCCAGGGCTGCGTGGACGAGTCGGTGTCCTACGCCAAGACCCGCGAGGCCTTCGGCCGCCCGATCGGCGCCAACCAGGCCATCCAGTTCAAGCTCGCCGACATGGAAGCCCGCGCCCATATGGCCCGCGTCGCCTGGCGCGACGCGGCCTCCCGCCTGGTGCGCGGCGAGCCGTTCAAGAAGGAGGCGTCGATCGCGAAGCTGTATTCCTCGGAGAGCGCGGTCACCAACGCCCGCGAGGCGACCCAGATCCACGGCGGATACGGCTTCATGAACGAATATCCGGTGGCCCGGATGTGGCGGGACTCCAAGATTCTGGAAATCGGGGAGGGGACGAGTGAGGTGCAGCGGATGCTGATCGCCCGGGAGCTGGGTTTCGCGAGCTGAGCCTCCCGGGGCGGGGCTGAGGGAGGGGAGACACCCCCGCTGTCTCCCCTCCCTCAGCCGTCAGCCGCGCGGAATCAGCATTCGTAGGCGTAATCCGCCTTGCCCTGGGTCGAGTCCCAGGAGACGGAGAGAATGCGCCCAGGGTTGATCGCGATGCAGTCAAGGTCCCAGGCCCAGTCCACGGATACGGTGGCGTTGATCCGCTTGTTGCAGATGTTCTTGATCTGCGCCCGGCCCGGCTTGTTGCTGTAGAGCGACGCACAACCCACGAACGAGGTGGCCTGAGTGGTTCCGGTCACCGAAGGGGCGGCTGCCGCCGTGGAGGTCACCCCGGTCGCGGCGAGAGTTCCCGCGTCACCCGAGAGGGCGCGGAATGCCGCTGAATTCGTCGCGCTGCTGCGGGAGCTCAGAGAAAGATCGGGGCTGACCTCGCCACGCCGGTGCGCGGCTACCGGATCAAGGCGGTGCACTCGGGCCAGTGCGTTTCGGTGCCCGGTGGGTCGACCCGGAAAGGGGATCCGGTGCTCCAACTGTCCTGCACCGCCGACGACACGGGCCAGATCTTCCGGTTCGATCCGGTCCGGGCGCCGACGGCGATTCCCACCGTCACCGGTAACTGATCACTCTTCGGCGGGCCAGGGGATCTGCGGGGAGCGGTAGTAGTCGATGCCCAGGGCGTCCCAGCGGGGCGCCTGGGCGGCGAGGCGCACTCGGTAGTCGTCCCAGTCGTGCGTGGACCGGGGCGACCAGCCGAGTTCGGCGATGCCGGGGAGGCGCGGGAAGGCCATGTACTCGATGTGGGCGCTGGTGGAGAGGGTCTCCGACCACAGTGGGGCCTCCACGCCGAGGACCGAGGACGGCGGGGCGCCGGCGATGTAGCTGCCCGGGTCCCAGTCGTAGGACTGCTTCGCCTCGACGTATCCGGCCCAGCTGAGCCCCAGCGGGGTGCTCGGGTCGTACTTCATGTCCAGGTAGGCGCGGTTGGCGGGCGAGAGGATGAGCCGGGTGCCGTTCTTGGCGGCGTCGGCGACCTCCTTCTCGCTGCCGTTGGTCCCCCAGTACTGGGCGACCGCGCCCTTCGCGGGGCGCGCGCCGGTCAGCTGGTGCCAGCCGACCACGGTCTTGCCGTACTCGGCGACGATCGGCTGGACCCGGTCCATGAAGGCCACGTAGTCGTCGTGGCTGGTGGAGTGCGCCTCGTCGCCGCCGATGTGGAGGAAACGGCCGGGGGTGAGGGCGGCGAGTTCGCGGATGACGTCGTCCGCGAAGTCGTACGTCACCTCCTTGGGCACGCACAGCGAGCTGAAGCCGACCTCGGTACCGGTGTAGAGGGGCGGGGCGACGCCGTCGCAGTTGAGGTCGGCGTAGGAGGCGAGCGCGGCGTTGGTGTGGCCGGGCATGTCGATCTCGGGGACGACGGTGAGGTGGCGGGAGGCTGCGTACCGCACGATCTCCCGGTAGTCCGCCTTGGTGTAGAAGCCGCCGGGCCCGCCGCCGACCTGGGTGGAGCCGCCGTACGTCGCCAGCCGGGGCCAGGAATCGATGGCGATCCGCCAGCCCTGGTCGTCGGAGAGGTGGAGATGCAGCTTGTTGATCTTGTAGAGGGCGAGCTGGTCGACGTACGCCTTGACCTGGTCGACGGTGAAGAAGTGCCGGGAGACGTCGAGCATCGCGCCCCGCCAGGCATAGCGCGGCACATCGGTGATGGTGCCGCCGGAGATCCGCCAGGGGCCGGACTGCCGGGTGGTGCGTTCGACGGACGCGGGCAGCAGCTGCCGCAGCGTCTGGATGCCGTGGAAGAACCCGGCGGACGTACGGGCGCTGATGGTGACGGCGCGCCGGGTCACCACCAGCCGGTAGCCCTCCGCGCCGAGCCCCTTCGCGACGGTTCCCTTCGCGCCTGACCGTTTGACGTCCCGCACGATCCTCAGCCGGATGCCGTCGCCACCCCCGCGCGCGGTGACCGGCAGCCGGTAGCCGGTGGCTGGGCGCAGCACGCCCGCCAGATAGTCGCCCGCCGTGCGCGCGGCTCGGGAGCCGGGCTCCACCCGGATCGGGGTCGTCGGGCGGATCGTGTACGGGCTCTTGCCGGGCCGTACGGAGGCGGGCGCGGGCACGACCCGGTCCAGCGGCACCGGCACGGCCGCAGCGGCGCCGGGCCCGGAGGCGGCAGCGGAGGGCGGCGAGGCCGTGGCGGCGGTCCCCGCCCCCGCCGCCACGGTCAGCAGCAGGGAGCACAGCAGTCGAGCACGGCGTCGTCTCACCTGGTTCCCCCTAGGATGCCCTGGCCTTCAGGCCGGGGAGGAATCAGACTCCTGCGGAGCAGGGCCGAGGTGGCCGCATCGCCGTTAGGGCGATGCGGCGTCCACCGTGCAAGATGCCGGGGCATGCCGCACAAGCCGGGAACTCTCAACTGTCGTACCTCCCGTTTAGATTGGCGATCGTGACTGCGGAAGTGAAGACCAGCGAGGACACTGGGCATGCCCGGTGGACCTACCGGCTTCGCGTGTCTGCCGGTGCCCGTGTGGCGCTTGAGGCGGAGTGGGACCGGTGCCGATGGGTGTGGAACGAGTGCGTGGCCCGTCCGAAGAGGGCCCACCAGGGCGGGGAGAAGTGCGGACCGGCCGCGCTCGACAAGATGCTGACCAAAGCCCGCCGCGTCACACCCTGGCTCCGCAAGGGCTCCTCGGTTCCCCAGCAGCAGCTCATCCGAGACTTCGGCAAGTCCCGCGCGAAAGCGCTGAGAGACATCAAAGACCGGCTCCCCATGCACCGGCGGGCGGGGATGCCCCGCTGGAAGAAGAAGCGGGACACCGCCCCGACCCTGAACTACACCCGGCGCGGCTTCCGACTGAAAGAAGGACGCCTGCACCTGGCGGGCGGCATCGTGGTGACAGTCGTGTGGTCGCGCGAGCTCCCAGCCGACCCGTCCAGCGTGCGCGTCTACCGGAACAACGTCGGCCATTGGTACGCGTCGTTCGTCGTCCCCGCCCAGGCCGAGCCTCTTCCCGGAACTGGCCGCGCGCTGGGCGTGGACTGGGCCGTGAAGGAGACCGCCACCACCACATCCGACGCCCACGACCTTCCCCATGCCCAGTACGGCCAAATGGCCATGGCCAAGCTGGGCCGCTACCAGCGGATGATGGCCCGCCGCCGCTCGCCGAAGGGCAAGCCCCAGTCGAACGGCTACCGCGCCGCCAAGCGGCAGGCGGCGAAGCTGTACAAGAAGATCGCCCGGCAGCGGCAGGGCACCGCTCGCGATGGGGTCTCCCCTGCTCGAGCGAAGCCGAGAGCTTGGGGAAGGGCCAAGAAGGTGGTCCGTGACCATGACGCGGTGGCGGTGGAGGACTTCCGCCCGAAGTTCCTGGCCAGGACGTCGATGGCGCGTAAGGCAGCGGACGCCGACATCGGCGCCACGAAGGCAGCCCTGATCGAGATGGGCCGCAAGCACCAGCGGGACATCCGGCTGGTGCACCCTGCGCACACCACCACGGACTGCGCATCGTGCGGAGCGAGAACCAAGCACGCACTACCTCTCTCAGAACGTACCTACACCTGCCTCGCGTTCGGAGCCGTGTCCCCCAGGGACAAGAACTCCGCCCGCGTGAAGCTCATCCGGGCTGGTCTGAACCCGGCTGGTGTCGAGGGCGTAAGACCTCCCGGACCGCCGGTCCGGAAGGCAGCCTGAGCCAGAAATCACCCGCCCTCAGCCGGGAGAGCAGTCAAAGGGGTTCCCTTCAACGAGGCGTCCGCATCGTGGATACCGCGACATCTTGCGTACCGCGGCGCCCAGTTGGGGTCAAGGTGTAGACCAATGTGTCGCTATGTGCCTGCCAGAATCCATCTCATGGCGGAAATCACCCAGCGCGATGGTGCGTGGACCTTTGACGGTGAGTCGGTACGGATCGTCCCCGGGCGGGACAAGGGCGTGCACCTGGTGCGGCAGGCGCTCGGCGAACTGACCGTGCCCCTGGAGGCGCTGGCGGGCGTCGCGTACGAACCGGGGCGCAAGTCCGGTCGGCTGCGGCTGCGGTTGCGCCCGGGCGCCGATCCGTTGGCGCAGGCCACGGGCGGCAAGCTGCCGGACGCGGCCGATCCGTATCAGCTGTCGGTCGAGGCGGACCGCACCGGTGTCGCCGAGTATCTGGTCGACGAGATCCGGCAGGCCCTGCTGCTCGACCAGGTGCCGTCCGGCCCGTCCGACCGCTATCTGCTGCCCGGTCCGCCGGTGCCACTGTCGGCGACGGCGGGTGACGCCACCGCGTCCTTCGACGGTGAGCAGATCCGGCTGGAATGGAACTGGAAGACGGAGGAGTCGAAGAAGTCCGGCGGCCCCCGCACCATCCCGCTGGCGGATCTGGCGGCGGTGGAGTGGTTTCCGTCCGCCGGGCTGGAGAACGGCTTCCTCCGCTTCACCGTGTCCCAGGCGACGGCGACGGCCGCGCCCAAGTACGACCCGCATGCCGTCGTCCTGTACGGCTTCCGGAAGGATCCGCTGATGGCGCTGGTCGCCGCCGCCGTCGTCGCCCGGCTGCCGCATCCGTTCGCCCCCGCGGAGCCCGCCGACGCGCCCCCGGCCCCGGACGCCGCCCCCGTCGCGCTCGCCAAGGACGAGGACGACGGTGACGCGGATCACGACGCCCTGCTGCGACGGCTGCGCGAACTCGGCGATCTTCACCGGAGCGGGGTCCTCACCGACGAGGAGTTCACCCTCGCCAAACAGGCCGTACTCCGTCGGTTTTCTCGCCATTGAGACCCAAGCCTGCCCGATATCGGGCAGGAATCTTGCGAAACACCCCGAGGAACCGCAGTATCTACGGATGCTCGATCGCCGTATGTCCCACGATGACCTTATCGACCACCTGGTCCGCAGCACGCCGCTCAGCCGCGGCGAGGCGGCCCGGGTGGTGCTGGACGTACTGGCGTACTTCGACGAGACGACCGAGGAGTTCGTCCGGCGACGCCACCGCGAGCTTCAGTCCGGCGGGCTGACCAACGCGGACATCTTCGAGCGGATCACGGCCGAGCTGCCGTACCGCGCGGTGGCACCGCCCGAACTCTCGCTGCGCCAGCTGCGCCGCATCGTCTACGGCTGACGCCGCCGAAGTCGGGGAGCATTCATGATCGATTCAATCGGGAGGGCCTGAACACCATGTGCGGGATCGTCGGATACATCGGAAAGCGCGACGTGGCGCCGCTGCTGCTGGAGGGGCTTCAGCGGCTGGAGTACCGCGGCTACGACTCCGCGGGCATCGCCGTCCAGGCCAAGCCGGGCAAGGGCACGCAGAACGGGCAGTCCGCCGCCGGGCTGAAGACCGCCAAGGCCAAGGGCCGGGTCCGCGATCTCGAGGCCAAGCTGCCCAAGCGCTTCGCGGGCACCGCGGGCATCGCGCACACCCGCTGGGCCACCCACGGCGCGCCCAATGACATCAACGCCCATCCGCACCTGGACGCGGACGGCAAGGTCGCGATCGTCCACAACGGCATCATCGACAACGCCTCCGACCTGCGCGCCAAGCTCACCGCCGACGGCGTGGAGCTGATCTCCGACACCGACTCCGAGGTCCTGGCCCACCTCATCGGCCGCTCGCAGGCGGCCACCCTCGAGGAGAAGGTCCGCCACGCGGTCGCCATGGTCGAGGGCACGTACGGCATCGCCGTGCTGCACGCGGACTTCCCGGACCGCATCGTCGTCGCCCGCAACGGCTCCCCCGTGGTGCTGGGCATCGGCGAGAAGGAGATGTTCGTCGCCTCGGACGTCGCCGCGCTGGTCAGCCACACCCGCCAGGTGATCACCCTGGACGACGGCGAGATGGCCACCATCAAGGCCGACGACTACCGCACCTACACCACCGAGGGCAGCCGCACCGCCCCGGCGCCGACGACGGTGGAGTGGGAGGCCGAGTCGTACGACATGGGCGGCCACGACACGTACATGCACAAGGAGATCCACGAGCAGGTCGACGCCGTGGACCGGGTGCTGCGCGGCCGGATCGACGACCGCTTCTCCACCGTCCGGCTGGGCGGGCTGAACCTGGACGCGCGCGAGGCGCGCGGCGTCCGCCGGGTCAAGATCCTCGGCTGTGGTTCGGCGTACCACACGGGCCTGATCGGCGCGCAGCTGATCGAGGAGCTGGCCCGGATCCCCGCGGACGCCGAGCCCGCGAGCGAGTTCCGCTACCGCAATCCGGTCGTGGACCCGGACACCCTCTACATCGCGGTCAGCCAGTCCGGCGAGACGTACGACACGCTGGCCGCCGTCCAGGAGCTGAAGCGCAAGGGCGCACGGGTGCTGGGCGTCGTCAACGTCGTGGGCAGCGCGATCGCCCGCGAGACGGACGGCGGCGTGTACGTCCACGCGGGTCCCGAGGTGTGCGTCGTCTCCACCAAGTGCTTCACCAACACCGCCGTCGCCTTCGCGCTGCTCGCCCTCCACCTCGGCCGGATCCGCGATCTGTCGGTCGCCGACGGCAAGCGGATCATCGCGGGTCTGCGGAAGCTGCCCGAGCAGATCTCCGAGGTGCTGCGCGGCGAGGAAGAGATCAAGAAGCTCGCCGCGGAATACGCGAATGCAAAGAGCATGATGTTCGTCGGACGGGTGCGCGGCTACCCGGTGGCGCGCGAGGCGTCGCTGAAGCTGAAGGAGGTCTCGTACGTCCACGCCGAGGCGTACCCGGCCTCCGAGCTGAAGCACGGCCCGCTCGCGCTGATCGAGCCCGAGGTGCCGACCGTCGCGGTCCTCCCGGACGACGACCTGCTGGAGAAGAACCGCGCGACGCTGGAGGAGATCAAGGCCCGCAGCGGCCGGATCCTCGCCGTCGCGCACCGGGAGCAGGAGAAGGCGGACCACACGATCGTGGTACCGCGCAACGAGGTCGAGCTGGACCCGATCCTGATGGGCATTCCGCTGCAACTGCTGGCATACCACACGGCGCTGGCGCTCGGCCGGGACATCGACAAGCCGCGCAACCTGGCGAAGTCGGTGACCGTGGAGTGACCAGCGGCTGATCGGCGGTCCCCCGCGTGTGCCACCACGCACGCGGGGGCCGCCCCTTGGCCGGCGTCGCCCTCACACCGGCGCTGGCCACCGCGCGGGAACCGTCACTTCCCGCCCGGCGCCACGCCGAACGGTTTATGCCCCGCACACGTGCCCAATCCACCTCTACGCACGGGTAGTTTCCGCGGGTGTCAAGACGGTCCTGGGGCCATCTCGGCTGTGGGAATGGGGAGTTGAGGCTGTCCAGTTCTGAACGTCTCCCCGCGGCCGCGTCCGCCCGGAGGTTTCGGCGGGAGGGGACTGGAGAAAAGATCAGCCCCCGACGACCGGCTCAAGGCCGACGCAGGGCCTGCTCAGGGCCCGCCCAAGGCCCACCCAGGGCTCAGGACCAACTCGGCACCGGATCGAGTCCGACCCGAGGCCGGGCCGGGACCGGGTGTCTTCGGGAGCCGGGCCGAGCCCGGTGCCGGGCTCAGGGGATGACGACGACGGGCCGCTGCGCGCGGCGCGCGAGCCGCCCGGCGACCGAGCCGAAGATCCGCCCCACCAGGCCGTGCGTGGAGCCGACCACGATCGCGTCGGCCGCGTACTCCCGGCCGACCTCCTCCAGCTCATGGCAGATGTCGCCGCCCCGCTCGACGAGGATCCACGGCACCTCGGTGAGGTGATCGGCACAGGCCAGCTCGAGCCCCAGCACCTCGGTGCGGTGATCGGGAACGTCGACGAAGACGGGGGGCTCGCAGCCCGCCCAGACGGTCGTCGGCAGCCGGTTGGCCACATGGACGATGATCAGACCTGAGCCGGAGCGCCGGGCCATGCCGATGGCGTACGCGAGGGCGCGCTCGCTCGATGTGGAACCGTCGAATCCGACCACGACGCCGTGCTGGAAGGCTGGATCGCAGGAATGACGTGTTTCTTCCGCCGCTTCGGGGTGCGCCATGTGATCGGCGACCCGCTTGCGGTCCGCGG
This sequence comes from Streptomyces sp. NPDC021115, assembly GCF_044333065.1. NCBI lineage: Bacteria > Bacillati > Actinomycetota > Actinomycetes > Kitasatosporales > Streptomycetaceae > Streptomyces > Streptomyces sp. NPDC021115. Next base: position 86,511 of record NZ_JBIRQF010000015.1, on the reverse strand, counting down.
GTTCGGGGATTTCGTGACCGGCCATCGGTGTCTCGGCGAAGGGTGTCCTCGTGCGGAGGGATACGGCGGGGGCAGGTTGAAGTTGGCGGGGGACTAGAGCTCCGCTAGAGCTCGAGACGAGTATCGAACGAAGAAAATCCGTCCGGGATTCATCTTTCCAAGCCCTTACCCCCCAGGGTACGGCGCCATTCCTCACCCGCCCAGGGGAAGCCCCGGCAGCGGAGCGGCCGAAGCGTTCCCCGGAGCATGCCGGAGGGCGGCCCGTAACGCAATGCCCCAAGTGGTCCCGACTCGGACCGTGCCGACCCCTCCCGTACGCCGTGCGGTGGCACGGCAGTGACCTGTCGGCGGGCCGGACGTTGTAGTAGCCGCGGAGCGATCACCTCCGTACGGAACGGGCCCGGACGGCCCGCACCGGCCGCCGCCACGACCGCCCCGCGGGGGCGTCCCGGACGCCGGGGCCGACCCGCACCGGACCCGCACCGGAGCTCCGCTCCACCGCTCTTCCAGTCTCCGCCGACCCGTCTTTCCCTCATCTGTCCACCGCCCGTCCACCGCTCTGTCCACCGCGCGAGAGGAGCCGCCACCGTGCCGCGTATCCATGAGTACGACGCCCCCGGCGGCGGCCCGGGCGGCGACCCGGTGAACGAGGTCATCCGGTGGTCCGCCTTCGGCTGCGCCGTGGTCCCCGCCGTCCTCCTCCTCTGTGGGTCACCCCTGAGCGGCGCGATGGGCGCCGCCGTGGGCCTCGCCGCCGTGACCGCCGCCAGCCGCTCCCTGCTGCGCTACTACGAACGCGCGGCCGCCCGGCTGGACGCCGGGGCGGCGAGCCCGCACCGGGGACGGCACGGGCGCACCGGGATCGGGACGCACCGGGGCGGCCGCCGGACCTGACGCCGGGGCCAGGACGGCTCCGGAAGCGCGCCACGTCGTACTCCGTACACACCACCGCGCTGCTGCATGAGCCGGTCGTACGCCGGTCGAAGTACCCGTCCGCACGTCTGCGCCCGCTGGTTTTCGGCCAACTTCGCATCCCAGTTCTTCCCTTGGCAAACGCCATGCTCAACCCCCTTCCGGCCAGCGTGGAAAGGGGTACGAGCCAGCCGTACCCCCTACGGGAAGTGGGCATCAGCAGGAGGCCCACTTCACAGCGAGGGCTACGAGTGCAACGCTTCGTGATCGAATGCTTCGCGCCAAGTTGTCATGTCGACATAGTGGCGGGTGGTGAACTGGTCACGGCGACCACACGCGACACAGTAGATTCGATCTTGGCCATGACCGGCGGGGGAACCGTTCAGGACCGAGGGGAAACGTGCAGGACCGAGAGGACGCGACCACCGAGGGGGGCTTAGAGCCATGAGCCAGGACTCCACGACCGTACCGGAGACCTCGCGCAAGCTCTCCGGACGCCGGCGACGAGAAATCGTCGCGGTGCTGCTGTTCAGCGGCGGACCGATCTTCGAAAGCTCCATCCCGCTCTCCGTCTTCGGTATCGACCGGCAGGACGCCGGAGTCCCTCGGTACCGATTGCTGGTGTGCGCGGGCGAAGATGTGCCACTGCGAACGACTGGCGGACTGGAACTGACCGCACCATACGGCCTGGAGGCGCTGTCCCGGGCCGGCACCGTCGTCGTACCGGCCTGGCGGTCGATCACCCAGCCGCCACCGGCCGCCGCGCTCGACGCGCTGCGGCGCGCGCACGAGGAGGGCGCGCGCATCGTGGGCCTGTGCACCGGGGCCTTCGTACTGGCCGCCGCGGGGCTGCTCGACGGCCGCCCGGCGACCACGCACTGGATGTACGCGCCGACGCTCGCCAAGCGCTACCCATCCGTCCACGTGGATCCGCGCGAGCTGTTCGTGGACGACGGCGACGTACTGACCTCGGCGGGCACCGCCGCCGGGATCGACCTGTGCCTGCACATCGTGCGCACCGACCACGGCGCGGACGCCGCGGGGGCCCTGGCCCGCCGGCTCGTCGTGCCGCCGCGCCGCAGCGGAGGGCAGGAGCGCTACCTGGACAGGTCGTTACCAGAGGAGATCGGCGCGGATCCGCTCGCCGAGGTCGTGGCGTGGGCGCTCGAGCACCTGCACGAGCAGTTCGACGTCGAGGCCCTGGCCGCCCGCGCCTATATGAGCCGCCGCACCTTCGACCGCCGGTTCCGGTCGCTCACTGGGAGCGCTCCACTCCAGTGGTTGATCACCCAGCGGGTGCTCCAGGCCCAGCGGCTCCTGGAGACCTCCGACTACTCCGTCGACGAGGTCGCCGGGCGCTGCGGCTTCCGGTCCCCGGTCGCGCTGCGCGGGCACTTCCGGCGGCAGCTGGGCTCGTCCCCGGCCGCCTACCGGGCCGCGTACCGGGCCCGCAGGCCCCAGGGCGGCGCCCCGGACCGCGGACCGGACCGGATGGACCGGCTGGAGCGGGCAGAGCGGCTCGGCGGCGACCGCGCCGAGCTGCTCGACCAGCGCACCGGTGAGCACGCCATGCCGCTGCGCCGCCCCGGCGGGCCCGTCACCCATACGAGCCACCACCATCACCCTCCGCACTCGCCGCATCCACCGGGCGGTACGGAACCGGGCAAGCCGGAGTCCGATGCGTACGCCCCCCGCCTGCCCGAGCAGGCCACGGGCCGCGCCCCGGGCCGTCCGACCCTGCCCGGCCAGCGGGAACGCCCCGTAGGGTGAGACGTATGAACGATCGCATGGTGTGGATCGACTGCGAGATGACCGGGCTCTCGCTGTCGGACGACGCGCTCATCGAGGTGGCCGCGCTGGTCACGGACTCCGAGCTGAACATTCTGGGCGACGGAGTGGACATCGTTGTCCGGCCACCCGCCGAGTCGCTGACCACCATGCCCGAGGTGGTGCGGGAGATGCACACGGCCTCCGGACTGCTCGCGGAGCTGGACGGCGGGACCACCCTCGCGGATGCCGAGGCCCAGGTCCTGGCGTACATCCGCGAGCACGTCGCGGAGCCCGGCAAGGCCCCGCTGTGCGGAAACTCGGTCTCCACCGACCGCGGCTTCCTCCTGCGGGACATGCCGACGCTCGAGGCGTACCTCCACTACCGGATCGTCGACGTCTCCTCGATCAAGGAGCTGGCCCGCCGCTGGTACCCGCGGGCCTACTTCAACAGCCCGAAGAAGAACGGCAACCACCGGGCGCTCGCCGACATCCACGAGTCGATCGCCGAACTGCGCTACTACCGGGAGGCCGTCTTCGTCCCCCAGCCCGGCCCGGACTCGGACACGGCGAAGTCCATCGCGGCCCGCCACGTCCTGCCCGCCCGGCAGTCGTGACGACTCGCTCCCGGCACCCGCAATAGCCGGGAGCGAGCACCCCCGCCGACCCTGTATAGTTTTTCTCGGCCGGTGCGGAAAGCACCGGTCGTGGTGGGTATAGCTCAGCTGGTAGAGCACCTGGTTGTGGTCCAGGATGTCGCGGGTTCAAGTCCCGTTACTCACCCTGAACGATCAAAGGGCTGACCTGGTAGAACGGGTCAGCCCTTTGTCGTGCCCCGGGCTCCAGGCTCCGGGCTCCGGGCTCCGGGCTCCGGGAACATACGGACTTCCGGTCGGCCTAGGCGGTGCCCGCCATCTGCCGCTGACGCTCGCCGTCGGCGTGCGCCTTGTCCATCAGCGAGCCTTCTTCCTGCTCGTAGTGGGACAAGGCGATACCGAGGCCGAAGAAGGTGGGCGCCCACTCGCCGACGAAGATCCCCCACCGGTCGGCCCGGTCGAGGCCGCGGCCGGACTCGGCGCGGAGCGAGGCGGCCCAGGTCAGCATGGACAGTCCGATGGAGGCGACGGCGGCGGTGTAGGCGTGCTCGCTGCGCAGGCCCACGTCGTGCAGCTTCTTGATCACGGCGAACTCCTCCGGGAAGTTCCCCCCTCGGGTCCACCCCCGGGTGCCCAGGCTCCCGCGAGTGAGACAGACGAATCCGCCGGACCGGTGGGCGCCATAGTGCCCTCAGGCCATCGCGACGACGACCTTTCCGGACTTCGCGCGGCCCTTCTCGACGTACTCCATGGCCTCCCGGGTTTCCTCGAACGGGAAGACCCGGTCGACGACGGGGCGGATCTTCCCGGCGTCGATGAGCGGCGTGAGTTCGCGCAGCTGGTCGCCGCTGGCCTTCATGAACAGGAACGAGTACGTCACGCGGCGGCGCTCGGCGCGGCGCCGGGTCGTGAAGCTCAGTGCGCTCATCACCAGCCGGAGGATCGCGTTCGCGTTCAGTTCGCGGGCGAAGGCCGCGTCCGGAGGGCCTGCGATGCCGATGACCATCCCGCCGGGCTTGAGCACCTGGAGGGACTTCTTGAGCGTCTGGCCGCCGAGGGTGTCCAGGACGACGTCGTAACCGTCGAGGAGCGTCTCGAAAGCCTGCTTCTTGTAGTCGACGACGATGTCCGCGCCGAGCCCCTTCACCAGGTCGGCCTTGGCCGTGCTCGCGGTGGTGGCCACGTGTGCGCCCAGCTGCTTCGCCAGCTGGATGGCGATCGTGCCGACGCCGCCTGAGCCCGCGTGGATCAGGACCTTCTGGCCCGGCCGCACCCGTGCGCGCTCGACCAGCGCCTGCCACGCGGTCAGCGCGACCAGGGGAAGGGACGCGGCCTCCTCCATGGTGAGTGTGACCGGTTTGATCGCCACGTCGTCCTGGTGGACGGCGATGAGCTCGGCGAACGTACCGATGCGGTCCTTGCCGGGCCGCGCGTAGACCTCATCGCCCACCGCGAACCGCGTGACCGCCGATCCCACCTGGACCACCACCCCGGCGAGGTCGTTGCCCAGGACGAGCGGAAGACGGTACGGCAGGATCGTCTTGAAGTCCCCATCGCGGATCTTGAGATCCAGCGGGTTGACGCTCGCCGCGTGGATACGGACGAGGACATCGTCGGTGCCCACCGGTGGATCGGGCATCTCACCGGCGCGCACCCCGGCCTTGTCGCCGTACCGCTCGATCATGAAGGCCTTCATCGTCGTCTCCGTTTCTCGTCCTCGGACGCAGGGCGTCAGGCCACCGGTGCGACCGGGGCGATGACGCGGCCGGGGTCGCCCCCCTGGATGCCGCCCAGGGCTCCGGCGATCGCCTCGTGAGGGACTCCTGGCGGCACCACGCTGACGTCCGACAGGCGGGCGAACTGCTCGGGGGTCAGCTGTACGTCCAGAGCGCCCAGGTAGCTGTCGAGCTGAGGGAGGCTGCGCGGCCCGATGATCGGTACGAGCGTGGCCGCGGACCGGGCGGCGCGCTCCCGCACCCAGGCCACCGACACCTGGGCGGGCGTCACGCCGGTCTCCTCGGCGACGGCCAGGACGGTGTCGACCACGGCGGTCTTCTGGTCGGTGCTCTCCGTGTGGATGACCGCCCCCAGATCGCTCAGCCGCCCCTCGGTGCCGCGGCGGTACTTTCCGGTGAGCAGTCCGCCGCCGAGCGGGGACCACAGGGCGGCACCGAGGCCGAGGCTCTCGGCCATCGGCAGCAGCTCGCGGTCGGCGGTCCGCTCGACGAGGCTGTACTCGTTCTGGATGCCCACGATGGGCGCCCAGTTCTTCAGGTCCGCGAGGGTCGCCGCCCGGGAGACGCGCCAGGCGGGGAAGTTGGACAGCGCGGCGTGGTGGATCTTGCCGGAACCCACCAGGTCGTCGAGCCCGCGCAGGATCTCTTCCACGGGGGTGAGCTCGTCGGGGAAGTGCACCCAGAGCAGGTCGATGTAGTCGGTGCCCAGGCGCTTCAGGCTGGCCTCCACCGAGGCGACCATGTTCTTGCGGCTGTTGCCCGTCCTGGAGACGCCCGGCTGCGGCACGGCCCCGAGGGTGAACTTGGTGGCCAGGACGAAGTGGTCCCGGTCGGCGGAGGTGAACTCCCCCGTCAGCTCTTCCGACTCGCCGAACTGGTAGGTGTCTGCGGTGTCGAGGAAGGTGCCGCCCGCCTCGGCGAACCGGTCGAAGATACGGCGTGCCTCGTCCGGCTCGGCTCCGGCGCCCCAGCGGGTGCCGAAGTTCGCCGTGCCGAGCGCGTACTCGGATACGCGCAGTCCGGTCCGGTGCCCAAAGGTCGTGTAACGCATCAGATGTCCTTCACTCAAAGGTCGACAGAGATGGACTCACGCCGAGTTCGGCGAGGCGGCGAGGCTCTGCCGGACGTGCCGGGTGACCTCGTCGGCGAGGATCTCTGGCTGGCCCGTCTCGACGCCGTGCAGGGCCTGTGCGGCGACCTCGGCGGGGTCGGCCTTCTGGTCGGCGGGTACGCCCGCGGCCATGTCGGTGTCCATGTAGCCGACGTGCAGCGCCGAGACGGCGATACCGCGCGGCGCCAGTTCCTCCCGGGCCGCGTCGGTCAGCGCCCATGCCGCGGCCTTGGTCGCGGCGTAGGACGCGAGACCGGCGGGGTGCAGCCAGGACAGGACGGACAGGACGTTCAGTACGGCGCCGCCGCCGTTGTCCTCGATGACGGGGGTGAAAGCCCGCGTCACGGTGAGCGGACCGTAGAAGTTCGTCTCCATCTCCCGGCGCACCGTGTCCGGGTCGCCCCCGATCAGCGGCGTGGCGGTGGAGATGCCCGCGTTGTTCACCAGCAGCGTCGCGTCGGACGCCGTACGGGCCGCGGCCCGGATCGACGCCTCGTCCGTCACGTCCAGCCGTAGCGGGGTGACGCCCGGCAGGTCCACCGTCTCGGGGCGGCGGGCCGCCGCGTACACCTTCGCTCCGCGCTCCACGAGCTGGGCGGCCAGATGCCGCCCGAGCCCCCGGTTGGCGCCGGTGACCACCGCGACCGCGCTCTTCAGTTCCATGTCTGCTCCCAGCGCTAGATTAGATTATTTTCATAATCTAAAACACGCCCTAGGATGGATGTCAATCGACATCCAATCGGGAGGTGGCCGATGGGCCGCGTATCGCAGGCGCAGGCGGAGGAGAACCGCAAGCGGGTCGTGGACACCGCCTCCCGGCTGTTCCGGGAACAGGGCACCCACATCAGCGTCGCCGACCTCATGAAGGCGGCCGGCCTGACCCACGGCGGCTTCTACAAGCAGTTCGCCTCCAAGGACGCGCTGATCGACGAAGCCACCGCCCATGCCTTCGAGGGGCTCACCCGGCTTCGCGAGGACGGACTTGAGCAGTACGCCGGGCAGCGCGAGGCCGCCCAGCAGGCACTGATCGACACCTACCTCTCCATCGAGCACCGCGACAGCGCGGCGGACGGGTGCCCTGCCGCCGCGCTCGCCAACGACATGGCGCGCGAACCCGAAGATCGCGAGGCCCGCCGCGTCTACACCGAGGGAGTGAGCGACTTCGCCGAGTGGCTCGCCACCGAGGACCAGGACGGCGTCACCCGGCTGTGCACCATGCTCGGCGCCCTCGTCCTGGCCCGCGCCACCAAGGGCTCCCCGCTCTCCGAGCAGATCCTCACCAACGCGCGCGCGGCCCTGACGGCAACCAGCTGATCGGGGTTCAGCTCAGCGGCAGCTCCGCCAGCATCACGGCGAACACCGGGGAGTCCGGATCACGGCGAACACCGGGGAGTCCGGGAAGGGCTGGTCCTCCCCCACCTTCCGGAAGCCCCAGGACTCGTACAGGGCCTGCACCCTTGGGTGTTCCCTGTCCACGAGCAGGACCACGAGATCCTCGTCCCGTCCTTCCATGAGCGCGCGGGTCAGCCGCTCGGCCACGCCCTGCTTCCGCCACCCCGGGCTGACGGCCAATTCCGAGTACGAGAAGGTCCGGTCCTTCTCCGGCGCCGGGTCGACGTGCTCGCGCCACCACTCGCGGCCGGGGCTGCCGGGGGCGCCGTAGGCGAAGCCCACCGCCTTGTCGCCGTCGTACGCGATCACGCAGGAGAACCCGGGGCGGCCGCCCCAGTGGTCCACGAACCAGGGGAAGCGCTGATTGAACTCGTCCTCCATCGCCTCGCCTTGGGCGTCGGCGTGCAGGTCGATCAGCGTCTGGCGGATCTCCGGAACGTCCGTGTGGGTGAAGTGGCGGACGTCCAGATCGGCGGCGCTCAAGCTCGGCTCCATTCGGTTCGGTAGCGGTCGGCCCACTCCCGGGCGACGCTCGCGTCCGGGGCAAGGGTGATCAAGTCCCGGTAGTAGTCGCCGAGGAGGGAGCGCATGCGGCCGGGGATCGGGTGCCCGGCCATCAGCGTGAAGACGGTGGAGGCTGTGGCGCATGCCTGGTCGATGTCCCGCTGGTGAAGCTGGTTCAGGGCGAGCCGTGCGGTGGCCAGGGCGCGGTTGCGGCGGAACTCCTTCGGGATGCTCGCCAGGGCCTTGTGAGAGGCGGCCTCGGCCTCCGCGGGTTCGCCGATCTTGTCCCGAACGATGGCCGTGAGGGCGAACAGCTCGCCAGGTCCGTAGAAGGCGGTCCAGATCGGCCGGGGATCACCCAGGGACGCCTTGCCCAACGCCTCGTGGGCGCATCCGAGGGAGCGTAAGGCGGCCTGTCGGTCGCCCAGGTTGGAGTGGGCGAGCGCCGTACGGATGTGGGCCAGGGAACCGTAGAACGGATCTCGTCGGGCGATGGCCGTCGCCTGGGCCGCATAGCCGCAGTGGACGGCCTCGGTGTACTCACCACGATGGTGGGAGAGGCTGGAGTGCAAGTTCCAGGCTTGCAGCTCGACGACGGAGTCCTTGGCCATCCCGGCCAGATAGAGCGCCCGGTCCAGCAAGCCCCGGGCCCGTTCGGTCCGCTTGTCGCCGATGGCCGACCAGGCGGCCTGGCACGTGTAATTGGCGGCCACGCTGAACAGCCTCTGGCGGATGCGCTGGGAGGCACCCAGCTTCTGCTTCTCCAACGCCTCGGACGCCCCGGCGAGGGCCATACGCTCCAGTTCGTCGTGACCTCCCCGCGCGGCGTCCTGCGCGCGGGGAGGTCACCCCGGCTATTCACAGACCATGCGACGCGTACCGGAGAGCGCGGAAGCCGCCCGCAGGCTCGTGCGCACCGCGCTGGCCGCCTGGGGCCAGGAGGACCTGATCGATGATGCCGCGCTGGTGATCACGGAGTTGGTCTCCAACTCCGTCAACCACGCCCGGCTGGAGTCGATCCGGGTCGTCATCACCCGCCCGTCCGAGGAGTTCATCCGCCTCGGCGTTTCGGACCGGACCCGGGCCGCACCGCTCCTGCGGACAGATTCGGGCGGCGAGAGCACCAGGGGCCGTGGCCTTCTGATCGTCGACGCCCTGACCGAGCGGTGGGGGGGGCGGATCTGTACCGCTGGGGCAAGCAGGTCTGGGCCGAGATGAAGTGCGAGGCGGCCGGGTGAAGGACGGGAAGGTCTGGGTGGGCGACCGGGTCCGCGACGAGGACACCGGGCGGGACGCGGTCGTCTCGGACGTCCGCGGGGGCAGGACGTACATCCTCCGGGCGCTCGCCGGGGGCCGGGGGTGGACCTCCGAGAATCCCGAGCGGCTGAGCCCACCGCGAGGCGAGTGCACTCGAGGCGGACTTCTTCGGCGGGAAGTCGTGAATGGCCCTACGGGCCCGCCGCTGACGTCGAGTGACCCGCGCGGATGCGGCCGGGCCCGTCAGACGACCGGTTCGGTGCCCCAGCGGGTGACGGTCCAGCCGCGGCGCGGGTCGCCCTCCAGGGTCACGACCTGGGTGTTCTCCAGGGGGTTCCGGGCGGCGTAGGCGGGGTCGATGTTGCGGGCGCGGGCGGCGGTCCAGGTGCGGATGGCGGCGCCGTGGCTGATGACGGTGACGTGCTCCGCACCCGACGCGGCGATCTCCTCGATCACTTCGTCGTAGCGGGCCAGGGCCTCCTCGCCCGTCTGCCCTCCCGGCATCCGCAGCTCCGTCTCGCCCGCGGCCCAGGCCATCACCGTCTTGAGGTAGAGCCGCACGGACTCGGTGTCCTCGCACATCTCCAGGTCACCGGCGATCAGTTCGCGCACGCCCGCGCGGACGACGACCTCCAGGCCGCGCTCGCGGGCGAGCGGCGCCGCCGTCTGCTGGGCGCGCCGCAGGGGGGACGCGTACACGGCGTCGATCCGCTCGTCCGCGAGGCGCGTCACCAGCCCCTCCGCCTGCTGTCGGCCCAGCGCGGTGAGGTCCGCGCCCGGCATGTCGGTGTCCAGGGCGTGGCGGACGTTGGACGTGGTCTGGCCATGGCGGACGAGCAGGAGAAGCATGTGCGGCGGGCGTCCTCTCGGGGAGCGGGCACGGGGAGCGGCGTCCGGCCGCGGGGGCCGGGCCGCCGTCCTCATCGTCGCTCAGCCGGTCCGGGGAGGGAACACGCGGCGGGGTCGCGCACCTCACACCGCGCGGGCCGCGGGGCCGCTGGCCGTGGGCTCAGCCGTCGGCCGGGGCCGGATGTCGCACGGCCTGCTTCACCGCGGCCTCCAGCGCGGCCCGGCTGAGCCCGGTCTCCTTGGCGTGGTCGGTGACGGCGGCCTGCACGGTGACCGCGGCTTCGTACCAGTGCTTCCACTGGGTTTCGCGTTCGGCGTCGACGAGGCCGGGCAGTTTGGCCTGCTCGGCGTCCGCGGCTTGCTGGAGGGCGATGAGTCTGTCGGGGATGTCCACGCGTTGGATCATAAGTCCGACTGTCTCGGTCGTATGTGCGTACCTCCCGGCGTACGCCGCCCGCATGACTCGTTCGGCGGGCCGCACGCCGACTGTCCCGCGGCCGATGTACCGGACCGCGGGGCAGTGGGGGTGCGTAATGGGGTGGGTAAGGGGTCACGCCTCCTTGCCGGGGAAGGTCACCTGGACCTGCTCCAGCATCCGGGCGATCTCCGCCTCGGCGCCGGGCTTGTCGATGCCGAGCTCCGCGAGGAGGCCCGAGCCGTCCTCGTGCTCCAGGAGGGCGAGCAGGATGTGCTCGGTGCCGACGTAGTTGTGGCCCAGGCGCAGGGCCTCGCGGAAGGTGAGTTCGAGGACCTTCTTGGCGTCCGCGTCGAAGGGGACGAGCGCGGGCATGGAGTCGGCGGCGGGCGGAAGGGCGGCGGTGGCGGCCTGACGGACGGTGTCCAGCAGGACGTCCTGGGCGAGGATCGCCTTGGCGGCCACGCCCTCGGGCTCGGCCAGCAGACCGAGGACGAGGTGGGCGGGGCGGATCTCGGCGTTGCTGGCGGCGCGGGCCTCGTTCTGGGCGGAGACCACGACGTTGCGGGCGCGCGGGGTGTAGCGGCCGAAGCCCTGGCTGGGGTCGAGGTCCTGGGCGGCGGAGCCCTTGGGGACGAAGCGCTTCTGGGCCGCCTGCCGCGTCACGCCCATGCTCTTGCCGATGTCGGTCCAGGACGCGCCGGAGCGGCGGGCCTGGTCGACGAAGTGGCCGATGAGGTGGTCGGCCACGTCCCCGAGGTGATCGGCGGCGATGACCGCGTCGGTGAGCTGCTCCAGGGCGTCGGAGTGGGTCTTCTTGATGGCATCGATCAGCTCGTCGAGGCGCACGGGGTTGGTCATGCCGACGGGGTTCTGGTCCGGGTTCGGGTTCGCGTTCGTCATGTGTCAACTATGAGTTGACACTCCCATTCGTGTCAACCCGAAGTTGACAGTAGGCAGCGTCTACGTGAGACTGGTAGACAGTGTCTATGGGTGATGAGGACACGGGACTGCGCGCCCGACTGGTCGACGTGGGCGTCGAGTTGGTGGACCGCGAGGGCGTATCGGCCCTGTCGCTGCGCGAGATCGCGCGCCGGGCCGGGGTCTCGCACGGGGCCCCGCGGCGCTACTTCCCGACGCATCTGTCGCTGCTCTCGGCCATCGCACGGCGCGGCTTCGACGCGCTGGCCCGGGAGGCCGGGGCGGCGGTCGGGGACGGGCAGCGGGGGCCCCGGGAGCAGGTGGTGGCGCTGGGGCGGGTGTATCTGGAGTTCGCGCGGACCAACCGCGGCATGTTCGAGCTGATGTTCCGTCACGACCTGCTGGAGAGCAACCGGCTGGGGCTGCGGGAGAGCAGTCTGCCGCTGTTCGAGGTGCTGGTGGGGCTGGTACGCCGGGTGCGTCCCGAGGCCGACGCGGGCGTCGTCGCGGGGGCCCTGTGGGCCAACCTGCACGGCATCGCGCAGCTGCGGCAGTGGGGCAGCCTCCAGCTCGCGACCGGTACGGAGGATGTCGAACCATTGCTGCGGGCGGCTCTTGACGCCCATCTGGGGGCGGCGTGAAGACGCGGCACCGGCAGCGGCTGACGCTCATCGGCAGCGTCACCGGCGCCGTGATCGTCGCCCTCGACGGCACCGTGCTGACCGTCGTCCAGCCCGCCCTCCAGCGCGATCTCCACGCCTCCTTCGTGCAGGTCCAGTGGACCAGTACGGGCTATCTCATCGCCGTCGCCAGCCTGCTGGTGTTCGCCGGGCGGCTCGGCGACCGGTACGGCCACAGGCGGGTGTTCGCGGTCGGCACGCTCGGCTTCGCCGCCGCGTCGGCGGGGATCGGGGTGGCGCCCGGCGTCGGCTGGGTGATCGGACTGCGGGTCGTCCAGGGCGTGTTCGGCGCGCTGCTGCAGCCCGCCACCCTGGGGATGCTGCGCGCCGCGTATCCGCGCGACCGGCTCGGGATGCCGATCGCGCTGCGTACCAGCGCCATCGGGGTGGCGGCGGCCGCCGGGCCGATCGTGGGCGGGGCGCTGGCCGCGCAGTTCGGCTGGCGGTCGGTCTTCTTCCTGGGTGTGGCCCCCGCGGTCGCGGTGGGCGTGCTGGCACTCCTGGTACGCGTCCCCGAGGACGGGCCGCGCACCGGCGTGGCGCTGGACCTGCCGGGCGCCTGTCTGCTGGCGCTGGCCCTGGTGTGCCTGGTGCGTACGCTCGCCGGGATACCGGAGACCGGCTGGACGGCGGCCACCGCGCTCGGGTTCCTCGCCGTGGCGGCGGCCGGGGGCGCGTTCGTACGGCACGGGCGCCGTACGCCGGACCCGCTGGTGCCGCCCGGTGTGCTGCGCTCGGCGACGGTCGCCTCGGCGCTCGGGGTGCTGGTGACGGCGTCGGCGGCGCTGTTCGGGGCGCTGTTCGTCGGCACGTACTTCCTCCAGGACGTCCTCGCGCTGGATCCGCTGCAGAGCGGGCTGCGGGTGCTGCCGCTGGCCGCGACGATGGTGCTGGGCGCGCCGGTCGCGGCGGTCCTGCTGCGCCGGTACGGGGCGCGGCGTACGGCGGGCGCGGGGATGGTCCTCGTGGCGCTCGGCATCGTGCTCTTCTCCCGGCTCGACCGGGCGGCGACCGCCCCGGAGATCGGCGGCTGCTTCTTCGCGATGGGGGCCGGTTTCGGCACCGTGATGGTCACCGCGACGGCCGTCATCGTGCGTCACGCGTCGCTGGAGCACGCGGGGGTGGCGGGCGGGCTCCAGCAGACCGCGATGAACATCGGGCCGACGCTGGGGGTGGCCGCCGCGACGATGCTGCTGCGGCTGCCGGGCGGCGGGACCTTCGCCTCCGCGATGGGGCCCGCGCTGGCCGTCCTCGCGGCGGTCGCGGCGCTGGGCGCGCTGCTCACCGTCGCCCTGCCCGCCCGTGAACCGTCCGGGACAGGTGGCGACGCCCTCAGGCGTGCGGCTCGGGCTTCGGTGGGTGGCGGGGCCACCAGGGGGTCCAGGTGAACTTGTCGCCGCCGACCCAGCGGACCACGTCCGGGTCGTCCAGGTCGATGTCCTCGAGACCGAGCTGGCGGGCGATCTCGATGATGTCCAGGACCGAGTGCGCCTTGCCGACCAGTTCCCCCGCGACCTCCACCAGACGGTAGGGGGGATTGCCGTGCTGGACGCCGAGCACCACCATCGTCGGCCGGGTGACGCGCGGGCTCTCGCTCTCGGTCATGGTTCCACGCTGCGGCCCGCCCGGCGCCCGCGCACCCCGGAGGCCCCGGACGGGCGACTCCGGCTCGCCCGCCGATGGGGGGCACCGGACGATGGGGCCGTGGACCGCAGGCGCTTCCTCGGAGTCGCCGCCGGGGCCGCCGGAGCGGCCACGGTGGCGAGTTGCGACGCGGACCGGGGCAAACGCCCCGAGCCCACGTCGCGGGCGTCCCGCCGGGCACGTGAGGCGGCCGAGCGGGCGCTGCCCGGCAGCCCGGACTGGCGCCTCCGGTCGGTGGGTCCGGCCGCCGCCGTCCAGGGGTACGCGGACCGGGTGAGCGTGCTGCCGGGCGAGGAGTTCGGGCTGTACGTGTCGACGACCGCGCCGGGCTTCCGGGTCTCGGCGTACCGGGTCGGCTGGTACGGCGGGGCGCAGGCGCGGCTGGTGTGGCGGTCGGAGCGGGTCCGCGGGGTGCGGCAGGGCGCTCCGGAGCTGAGCGCCGCGACCCGGACGATACAGGCGGGCTGGGAGCGCTCGCTCCGCGTCGCCACGGCCAACTGGCCCGAGGGCGCGTACCTGCTGCGGCTGGACGCGGAGGACGGCCATCAGCGCTACGTGCCGATCGTCCTGCGCTCCCGCACGGCGCGCGGCCGTACGGTGCTGATGCACGCGGTGGCGACGTGGCAGGCGTACAACACCTGGGGCGGGTACAGCCTCTACCAGGGGGCGGACGGCTCGTACGGGACGCGTTCGCTGGCGGTCAGCTTCAACCGGCCCTACGCGGGCAACGGGGCCGAGAAGTTCCTGGTGTACGAGCGGGCGGCGGTGGTGCTCGCCGAGCGGCTGGGGATTCCGCTCGCGTACACCACCGGGGTGGACGTCGCCCTGGACCCGTCCGCGCTCGACGGTGCGACGGCCGCGCTGTCGCTCGGCCATGACGAGTACTGGACGCCGGAGCAGCGGGAGCACGTCACGCGGGCCCGGGACGCCGGAACAAATCTGGCCTTCCTCGGCGCGAACGCCTGCTTCCGCCGGATCAGGCTCGGACCGGGGCCGGGCGGAGTGCCCGCGCGCACGGTGGTCTGCTACAAGACCGCCTACCGCGACGATCCCTATCTGGTCGGCCACCGCCGCGACATGGCGACCACCGACTTCCGGCTGCCCCCGGCCGCCGACCCCGAGTCGTCGCTGATCGGCGTCATGTACGAGGGCTATCCGACGGACGCGCCCTATGTCGTCCTGGAGAGCGGCCACTGGCTGTTCAAGGGGACGGGAGCGGAACGCGGCGCCGCCTACGACCACCTGGTGGGGGTGGAGTACGACCGGGTCACCCCGGGCGACCCCACGCCCGAGCCGCTGGAGATCATCGCCCACTCCCCTCTGGTCTGCAAGGGCAGGCACAGCCACTCCGACTCCGCGTACTACACCGTGGAGAGCGGCGCCGGAGTCTTCGCCTCCGGGACGATGCGCTGGGTCGAGGCGCTGATGGCGGGGACCCGGGAGAACGGCCGCGACCACGGCATGGACGACCGCACCCGGGCCTTCGTCACCCGCACCACCGAGAACCTGCTGCGCGCCTTCGCGGCGGGGCCTTCGGGTAGGACCCAGCCGCGTCCGAAGGACAACGTGCGCAGCGTGTACCGCGCGTCGGCCCCGGCGTGACGATCGCCAGAAGGCGCGGACCTTCCGCACGGCCGGGAAAGGGCCGAAGATCAGGTCGACGGGTGAGGGCGGTGCCCTCGGCCTGATACGAAACGGGAGGCTCCCATGCGGAGATCAGAGAAGACCCGGCGCGGCACGTTACGCCGCCGGATGGCCTGGCCGACGGCCGTCGCGGCGGTGGTCGCCGCCGGTGCGACGCTGTTCACGGGCGCGGCGTCGCAAGCCGCCGTGGCCGACAACCCCG
The DNA here is from genome assembly GCF_044333065.1 of Streptomyces sp. NPDC021115. Lineage (NCBI taxonomy): Bacteria > Bacillati > Actinomycetota > Actinomycetes > Kitasatosporales > Streptomycetaceae > Streptomyces > Streptomyces sp. NPDC021115. Next base: position 70,881 of record NZ_JBIRQF010000015.1, on the reverse strand, counting down.
GCGGGCTGAAACAGCTCACCGCCTCGTCGGAGCTGGCGAAGCTCACGCTCACCGAGAACACGGTGTCGCCGACCACCATCGCCGAGCTGGACTCGCGGCTGCCCAACGTCGGCGTGGAGACGGTGCTGAACAGCGCCAACCACCCCATGACCAGGACCGATTCGGGGTGCCGCGCCTCGGAGAAGGCCGCGCTGCCGATCAAGCCGCAGGCCGCATCGGCGTACTGCTTCGACGACGGCGACGCGCTCACGCAGCAGTGGCTCCCGCAGTCCGTCACCTCGTCCGGGGACGCGGACGACGACGGCGTCTGGGGCACCAACAAGGTGATCTTGTCCGGCTGGACGCACAACGACCACCTCAACGAGGAGTTCCCCTCCGAGCCGGACGAGGACAAGGCCCTCGCCCGGGTCGCCTTCATCGACGCAGGCGACCCGGCACACCTGAAGTACCGCTGGGTGCTGCTAGCGGTGCCGACCGAGGGCGGCGCGAACTTCGCGAAGCTGGGCTCCCACCTGGGCGGGATGGTCTGGTACGGGGACAAGCTGATCGTCACCGCGTCCAACGGCGACGCGCACAACAACGCGATGTTCGTCTTCTCGATGAAGCACATCCTCCAGGCCACGAAGAACGGCCACGAGATCGGCAAGGTCGACGGCGGGTACTCGGCGCACGGCTACCAGTACGTGATGCCCGCCATCGGCTCGTACAGCCTGAACGGGAAGTGCTCGTCGGCGAACGACGACGCCATCCCCTGCTTCGCCTCCATCTCGCTGGACCGCTCCGACAGCCCGAACCGCATCGTCGCGAACGAATGGTTCTCCTCGGGCGGCACCGAACCCGCGCGGCTGTTCCGCTACGACCTCGCGCCGGTGACCAACGACATGCCGCTGGTGGTGAACGGCTCGAAGAAGGCCGCGGCCGCGGACGCGTACGAGACCAAGGCGGTCGGCGTCCAGGGGGCGCTGTCGTACCAGAACACCTGGTACGTGCCCAGCGCGCGCGGCGGGCCTGGGCAGCACGGCATCATGTGGCGGCAGAACGCGAACGGGGCGACCTCGACGAGCTGTTCGGGCACGAGCCCGGCCATCGCGTGCTGGGCCAAGCACTCGGAGTCCATGTCGCTGTGGTGGCAGACGAAGACGGTGTGGTCGGTCACCGAATGGGCCGCCGACGGATCCGGGAAGTGGCAGGACCCGGCGTCCAGCGGCTGGGAGGACCGAGTGGTGCCCGAACGGGTGCTGTTCTCGGTGCCGTTGTCCTCGCTGGGCTGATCGGCACCACCTCTCGGACATACTGGGCGAATGCCTGAGCAAAGGGGAATTCCGCGCGTCATCCACCAGACCTGGAGAGACGCGGACGTACCCGCCCGGTGGCGGCGCTGGGCCGAGTCCTGGCGCCGCCACCATCCACGGTGGGACTACCGGCTGTGGACGGACGCCGACAACCGCGCCTTCCTCGCCGCGCGATACCCCTGGTTCCTGCCGGTCTACGACGGCTATCCCGAGCCGATCATGCGAGCCGACGCGATCCGGTACTTCCTGCTCGACCACTTCGGCGGGGTCTACGCCGACCTCGACTTCGAGGCCCTGCGCCCGCTGGACGGTCTGCTCGAAGGCCGCGAACTGGTCCTCGGCCGCGAACCCGAGGAGCACTCCCGGCTGCTGTGCGCGCGCCGCGCCGGGCTGCCGCGGGTGGTCGGCAACGCGTTCATCGCCTCCCGGCCCGGCCATCCCCTCTGGGCGCACGTCCACCGCGAGCTGGTCGGCGCCCACACCGCGCCCGGCCCGCTGGACGCGACCGGGCCGTTCTTCCTCACGCGCGCGCTCGGCGGCGCCCCGCGCGACGCCACGTTCACGGTCCTCGGCCCTGAGGTCCTGTACCCGAAGCCGAGCCCGTACGCCACGGAGGCGTTCGGGCCGAGAGCTGTGGATCTGGAGCGGGCACACGCCGTGCACCACTGGTCCGGCAGCTGGGCGCACGACGCGGCCTTCACGCCCCGCCCCTCGGACGGACGCGCGGTCCCCTTCTGGACCAGCCAGGACCTGCGGCCGTGTGCGCGCGGCACGCTGGACCTCGACGCGCAGCGCGCCCGGTGGGCCGAGGGCGCGCCCGCACCGCTGGTTTCCTGCCTGATGGTCACCAAGGACCGGCCGCGTCTCGCCGAACGGGCGATCCGCTGCTTCCGCGCCCAGACCTACCCACGGACCGAGCTGATCGTCGTGGACGACGGCACGGACGACACCCTCGAACGGCACATCCGCGCCCTCGCCGATCCCCGGGTACGGCTGCACCGGCTGCCGCCGGAGGGCGGACGGCTGGGCGATCTGCGGAACACCGCGGCCGACCTGGCCTCCGGGCGTTACGTGTGCCAGTGGGACGACGACGACCTGTACGACCCGGAGCGGCTGGACGTCCAGATGGCCGCGATCCTGGCGCTCGGGGCCACGGCGTGCTTCCTGGCCCGGGAGCGGCTGTGGTGGCCCGCGCGCCGGATGCTCGCCGTCTCGGGGACGCGGGTGTGGGAGGGGTCCATGGTGTGCGCGAAGGAGGTGCTGCCGCGCTATCCGGCGCTGAGGCGCGGCGAGGACACCCCGGTCGCGGAGCAGGTGGTGCGGACGGGACGGGTGGTGTCCGTGGACGCGCCCGAGCTGTACACGTACGTCCACCACGGCGACAACACCTTCGACGCACCGCACTTCGCGGCCCTCTTCGACGCGGCGACGCAGCTCTGGACGGGCGGTGACTACGCGCCCGCGGTGCGCGCGCTGGCGGCCCGGCTGCCGGTGGCCCCTGCGGACCTGGTGCACGCGGAGCACGAGCCGCAGCACGAAGCGGAGCCGGAAGTGGAGAGTCCGGTGCCGTGCGAGGAAACGGTGGTCCCCCGGGCCCGGCCCCGGCCGTCCGTCCCGGCCGAGCCGCCCACCGTCCTGATCCTCACCCCGGTCAAGGACGCGGCCGCCTTCCTCCCCCGCCACCTGGAGAACCTGCGGGCCCTGGACCATCCCCGGGACGCGCTGTCGCTCGGGCTGCTCGAAGGCGACAGCCGGGACGGCACCTGGGAGCTGCTGGAGGACGCGCTGCCCGCGCTCACCGCCGAGTTCGCCCGCGTCACCCTCGTACGGCGGCACTACGGGCTGCGGCTGGCCGGGCCGCGCTGGGAGCCCCCCGTCCAGCGCCTGCGGCGGTCGGTGCTGGCCCGGGCCCGCAACCAGCTGCTCGCGCGGGCGCTCGCCGACGAGGAGTGGGTCCTGTGGCTGGACGCCGATGTGACCGGCTGTCCGCCCGACCTCATCCGGCGGCTGCTCGACGCGGACGGGGACATCGTCGTCCCCCACTGCGTCTCCGAGCCGGGCGGGCCCACCTTCGACCTCAACACCTGGGCCCTGGCCCCCGACGCCGAGAGCCTGGACTGGGACCGGTGGCTGCGGGACGGAATCCTTCAGCCGCCCAGGGGCTTCGGGCGCACCTACCTGGACGAGCTGCGCGATCGGGAGCGGGTGCGGGTGGACTCCGTCGGCGGTGCGGGGCTGCTGGTCCGCGCCGATCTGCACCGCGACGGCCTGGTGTTCCCTGCCGTTCCGTACCGGCGGCTCATCGAGACCGAGGGGCTGGCGGCGCTCGCCCACGACATGGGGACGGAGTGCTGGGCGCTGCCCACGCTGGAGCTGGTCCATCCGCTGCCGGAAGCAGAGTTCGCTGCTCCGTACAGGTGACGTCGCACGCGCTTCCGAAGCCCCGCCCCTCCGGGCTCGTTGAACAGATGCCCGCGGGTGTCCCCGCGGAGAGTCCACGAGGAGGCTATTGATGAACATCGGTAAAACGGCTGCCCTGGTGACGGCGACCGCGGGTGCGGTCGCCTTCGGCGGCGCCGACGCCACCGCGCTCGCTCCCGCGGCTCCCGTCCCTCCCGGCAACGGCATCCGGCAGCTCACCCCCTGCGCCGGCGGCGACTGCCTCGACTTCGCGCGCATCTTCGGCGGCGGGAAGAGCGTGGTGCAGAAGAACCACTGTGACTCCAGCGCCAGCAGCAGCGGCAATGTGGTCGTCGTCCCGATCACCGGCGGGCAGTGCGCCAACATCGCCGTCGAGGGCGGGTCGATGCCGGGCGCCAACCCCTTCGGAGACCGATGACGCCGTCCACGGCCGACGCGGGCAGCGGTCCCCGGGAGGCGGATCTCCCGGGGGCCGCGGTCTCGGTGGTGATCCCCTGCCACGGCTACGGCCGCTATCTGCCGCAGGCCGTGGCCAGCGTGGTGGCCCAGACGTACGACGACTGGGAGCTGATGATCGTGGACGACGGCAGTCCGGACGACACCGCGGAGGTGGCACGGTCGCTGATCGCCCGTCATCCCGATCGGCGGATCCATCTGCTGCGGCAGGCCAACGCGGGGGTCTCGGCCGCCCGTAACGCCGGAATCGCGGCCACCGGTGGGCGCTACGTACTGCCGCTGGACGCCGACGACCTGATCGCGCCGACGATGCTGGAGAAGACCGTCGCCGTGCTGGACCAGCATCCGGACGTCGCGATCGCCTCCACCGATGTCTCGGCGTTCACCGATGACGAGGATCTGCCCGCGCAGGTGCTGGAGCTGCCCGCGTACCGACCGGAGCTGCTCCTCCAGCGACTGATCATGTTCTACTGCTCGCTCTACCGCCGCGAGGTGTGGGAGACGGTCGGCGGCTACGACGAGTCCATGCGCACCGGCGAGGACTGGGACTTCTGGATCGCGTGCGCCGAGCGCGGCTTCACCGCCCGCCACCTCCACGAACCGCTGTTCGGCGCGCGCAACAAGGACGACGGACTGCACGTGGAGGCGGCCGAGAACGACCTGGCGGTGCGGGCGCGGATCGTGGCCAACCACCCGGGGATGTTCAAGCCGATCACCCGCGCCTGGGCGCACGCGGTGCTCGAATCCCGGGGCCAGGCCGACGAGCGGCTGCCGGACGACATCCTCACCCGGGCCGCCGACATGGACGGCTTCCTGCGGGCGGTGCTGTCGCTCCAGCGCACCGCCCGCCTCCAGCACCGCTACATCCAGCGGCTGGAGGCCGCACTGGCCGGGCACGGTGACGGGGCCCCCGTTCCCGGGAGCCCCGCCACGGTGCCGTAGGCGCTACTCGAAGAGCTCCGCGTACGAGCCCATCGCGAGCGCGATGTCCGCCTGGGCCCAGAAGCGGTGGTAGGTGAAGCTCGGCACGGCGCCGCCCTTCAGATACGCCTCGACCTTGGACCAGGCCGGGTCGTTCTTGTAGAAGGAGCGGATCGACAGGAAGGTCGAGCTGGAGTCGATCTTGTCGCCGTTGGGCATGGTGCCGGTCCAGCCGCTGGGGACGTAGACCGGGTCGTCGAAGCGGTTGTAGTCGGCGCGGGACTCGGGCACCGCGATGCCCAGCGCGTCCTGGTAGTGGTCCCACATGCCGTCGAGCAGCGCCTTGGCGGTGTTCTTGGCGGCGGTGTGGCCCGACTTGGCCGCGTAGTACGACAGCGTCTTGGCGTACGCGGCGGCCACGCCCACGTCGTTGGTGTAGTCGGCGACGGTGACGTGCAGGCCCGTGTTGGCGCCGGGGCTGGATGCGTTCCAGGTGTCGGGCTGGCCGGACCACTGGAGGGTGGACGGGAACTGGTAGGTGCCGTCGGGGTTGATGGTGGTCTTGGACAGCGCCCAGGTGACCCACTTGTCGAGGACGGCCTTGGCCGAGGCGTCACCGGTGCGGTTGTAGTACTCGGCGACGCGCTCCATGGACCACGCCTGGAAGCCGAACCACTGGTTGGACGGCGGGTCGTGGTAGACCGGCGCCTCGTCGTAGTACATGCCGTAGAAGGTGGACTTGCCCGCGGGCGGGGTGGCGTAGCGGCCCTGCCAGCTGTTGGTGGCACCGCCGGCGATGGCGCCCTCGCTGGACTGGAGCCACCGGTAGAACTCCAGCTGCCGCTTGAGGCTGGTGGACCAGTCGCTCGCGCCGGTCGAGGACTTGGGCTTGAGGTCGGCGTAGGAGCTCAGGGCCCAGGCCGCCATGGGGTTCTGGTAGCCGCCGTGGGCGTGGGAGGAGCCGATGCGCCAGGCCCATCCGGCGGAGGTGTCGGTGGCGCCGCCCCAGGCGTAGTACCAGGAGAGCAGATAGCTGGAGCTGTTCTTGCCGCTGCCCGCCGCGCAGGTGGTCTCGCCGACGCAGTTGCCGACCTTCTTGAAGTACTTGTCGTACATCGCGTAGCGCAGGTAGTCGCCCATCTTGGCGGCCTTGGCGATGTTGCCGGAGATCTGGCTCCCCTTGCCCTGCGCCTTGGCCCACTCCGAGGCCCAGTAGGCGGCCTGGACGACGCGGGCGTCGGCATCGGGGGCGTTGGTGAACTTCCACTGCTTGGAGTAGGAGGCGTCACCGGTGAACAGGTCCAGATAGCCGTTCTTGCCGCCGTACTTGAAGCTGTCGCAGGTCGGCTGGGTCACGGTCTCCCAGACGGACTCCTGCGGGCCGCGCTGGAAGGTGTTGACGTAGGACGGGCCGGTGTCGGAAGGACCCGCCTCGCACTTGCCGGGCGCGTTGCCGTAGCCGTAGGTGTTGTCGACGTCCTGGATCCAGTGCATCCCGTAGATGTCGTCGGTGCCGTACGCGCTCTTCAGCTCGGACGCGATGGGGTCCTGGCCGACCGGCACGTTGCCGTCGAGCTTCGACGGGTACTGCGAGGGCTGGTCCCACTCGGGCGCGTAGGTGGCGGGCTTGGAGGCGTTGTAGAAGCTGTTGGTCGGCTGGTCGGCGTGGGTGGGGATCATGTACTTCTCCATGGTGTCCCACGCGGCGTTGAACTTGGCCCAGTCGCCGGTGACCTTGCCGTACATCGCCTGGAGCCAGATCAGATAGCTGTACGCCTCGGAGGTCGTCTCATGGCCCTGGTCGGGGGCCTCGACGATCAGGGTCTCCACCGAGTGGTACGGGATGCCCTCGGGCGAGAAGTAGCCCGCCGAGGGAGCGGTGATCTTGTTGTACAGCTCAAGGAAGCGGGCGTCGTACGTCTTCGCCGCGGCCAGCTGGGTGACGGTGACCTCGGCCTTGGTGTGACCGGCGGCGGTCGCGGTGAAGGTCGCGGAGCCGGTGCCGGAGTCGGCGGCCGCAACCGTCACCTGCTGGGCGGTGTTCCAGTTGGCGGGGGTGAAGGTGAGGCTGCCGCCGGAGGAAATGGTCAGGCCCGTGTTGCCGGAGGTGCGGGCCACCGTGACCGTGACGTTGGCGGACGGCTTGGTGGACAGCCGCAGGCCGAAGGTGCCGGTCTTGCCCTGCTCGACCCCGAGCTGGGTGGGGCTGGCGACCAGCGTGGGCCCTGCGGCGACATGGATGCCGACGGGGGACGACTCCGCGGCGGCGCCCTGGCTGTCGTACGCCTTGGCGTACAGCGACAGGTCGCCCGCCGGGGCATCCGTGTAGTCGAAGGTGTACGGAGAGGTGGTGTCGGTGCCGAGCAGCTTGGTGTCGCTGTAGAACTCGACCTTGGTGATGCTCGCGCCGTCGGCGGCCGCGGCGGTGGCCGCCATCGGGACGGTGCCGCCCGTGGTGTAGACGGCGCCCGGGGTGGGGCTGGTGAGGACCGTGATCGGCGGCTGGTGGGCGCCGCGGCAGGCGACGCCGTTGACGGCGAAGGCGGTGGGCGCGGTGTTGGTGCCGCTGTAGCTGAACTGGGCGCCGGTGGTGACGTTGCCACCGGCCGCGATGTTCGCGTTGTGGGCGGCGTTCTTGACCGTGACGGTCTTGCCGGACTGCGACCAGGTGCCGTTCCAGCCGTTGCCGAGCTTCTGGTTGCCCGCGTAGTCGTAGGTGAGCGTCCAGCCGTTGATGGCCTCGGTGCCGGGGTTGGAGATGGTGAGATCGGCGGTGAAGCCGGAGCCCCAGTCGTTGGTCTTGTAGTCGACGTTGCACTGCACGGCGGCGGCATGGGCGGGGGTGGCTCCGCCGGCGGCGGTCATGGCCACAGGCAGCGAGAGGGCTGCGGCCAGCGCGGTCACCAGCCGTCTCATCCGCCGACGCGCTCCTGACAAGGGTGAGCCTCGCTGTACGCGCATGGGAGTCCTCCACGCGGGTTCGGAAATGAGAGGGGAGTGCGAACCAGTGGGAGCGCTCCCAAGCGTCCGTTCCATCTGAGGAAGTGTCAAGTCTTTGAACAAGATGGGCCGGTCGAACGTCTTCGACCGATAAATCTGTGAACGCCTCTGTTGACATGTACGCCGCTGGCGCTACGGTCAGCTCTACCAGTGGGAGCGGTTCCAGCAGTCAGCGCCGTCGGGACGGCGCGCGGACCCGAGGAGTCGCTCCATGCGAGCACCACCGCGCCTTTACGCCTTGGCGGCCGCCGTGTCGCTCACCCTCGCGGGTATGGCGGGCACCGCCGCCGCGGCGCCCACGACGCCCGGCGCGTCCGCCGCGGCGTGCACCGTGGCGTACACCGCCAACCAGTGGGACACCGGCTTCCAGGGCAACGTCACGATCACCAACAACGGGACCGCGCTCGACCGCTGGACCCTCACCTTCGACTTCCCCGCCGGACAGAAGGTGGCCCAGGGGTGGAACGCCAGCTGGTCGCAGTCCGGTACGACGGTGACCGCGGTCAACGCCTCCTGGAACGGGAAGATCGCGGCGGGCGGCAGCGTCAGCGCCGGGTTCACCGCCTCCTGGTCCGGGTCCAACCCGGCGCCCGGCGGCTTCAAGCTCAACGGCGTGGCGTGCGACGGCGGCTCAGGACCGACGGATCCGACGGACCCCACCGACCCGACCGACCCCCCACCGGGCCAGGGCGGCACCCCGCCGAAGCTGCGCGTCTCGGGCAACACGTTCGTGGACGAGAAGGGAGCCACCCGGCGGCTGCTGGGCGTCAACCGCTCGGGCGGCGAGTTCATGTGCGTCCAGGGACGGGGCATCTTCGACGGACCGGTGGACGACGCGTCGGTCAAGGCCATCGCCGGATGGAAGGCGAACGCGGTCCGGGTGCCCCTGAACGAGGAGTGCTGGCTCGGGCTTTCGCACATCGACTCCGCCTACCGCGGCGCCAACTACATCAACGCGGTCAAGGAGTTCGTGGCCCGTCTCAAGGCCAACGGCCTCACTCCGATCCTCGAACTCCACTGGAGCCACGGCAAGTACACCGGTGGCGACAACCACTGCCCGGACACCGAGTACGCCACCTGCCAGAAGCCGATGCCGGACGCCCAGTACACCCCGGCGTTCTGGTCCTCGGTCGCCCAGACCTTCAAGGGCGATCAGGCCGTCGTCTTCGACCTGTTCAACGAGCCGTTCCCGGACCGCGCCACCTCGGACCTGACGGCGGCGTGGAAGTGCTGGCGGGACGGCGGCAGCTGCCCCGGCATCGACTACCAGGTCGCCGGGATGCAGAGCCTGGTCACCGCGATACGGACCGCGGGCGCCCAGAACGTGATCCTGCTCGGCGGGCTCGCGTACTCCAACGACATGCGCCAGTGGCTGACGTACAAACCGAGCGACCCGGCGGGCAACCTCGCCGCCGCCTGGCACACGTACAACTTCAACACCTGCTCCAGCGAGAGCTGCTTCGACGAACAGCTGGCCCCGGTGATCGCCCGAGTGCCGTTCGTGGCGGGCGAGATCGGCGAGAACACCTGCTCACACGGTTACATCGACCGCGTCATGGCCTGGCTGGACGCCAAGCGCGCCTCGTACCTCGGCTGGACCTGGAACACCTGGGACTGCTCCTCAGGACCGTCCCTCATCAGCGATTTCAACGGCACACCGACCCCCTTCGGCATCGGACTCCGCGATCACCTGAAAGGACTGTCATGAGCCGCATCACCTCACCTCCCCCACACCCCCGCAGGCCCGGCACCCGCACCCGCGCGGCCGCGTTAGCGGGCGGCGCGCTGCTGGCCGCCACCGCCCTGACCGTCGGCTCGCTCGCGGGCACCGCTTCGGCCCAGGCCGACGGGGCAGCCAAGGCCGCCGCGAAGGTCGACAACCCGTACGCGGGCGCCAAGGTGTACGTCAACCCCGACTGGTCGGCGAAGGCCTCCGCCGAATCCGGTGGCTCCAAGATCTCCAACCAGCCGACCGGCGTCTGGCTGGACCGCATCGCCGCGATCAACGGCACCTCCGGCGCCCGCGGCCTGCGCGCCCACCTGGACACCGCCCTCCAGCAGTCGGGCGGCAGCCCCACCGTCGTCCAGCTCGTCATCTACGACCTGCCGGGACGCGACTGCGCGGCGCTGGCCTCCAACGGCGAACTGGGCCCGACGGAGATCGACAAGTACAAGACGCAGTTCATCGACCCGATCGCGTCGATCCTGGGCGAGTCGAAGTACGCCAACTCCAATCTGCGGATCGTCACCACGATCGAGATCGACTCGCTGCCGAACCTGGTGACCAACACCAGCGGCCGCCCGACCGCCACCCCGCAGTGCGACACCATGAAGGCCAACGGCAACTATGTGAAGGGCGTCGGCTACGCGCTCAACAAGCTGGGCGCCATCGGCAACGTCTACAACTACGTGGACGCCGGGCACCACGGCTGGATCGGCTGGGACGACAACTTCAACGCCACCGCCCAGGTCCTCAAGCAGGCCGCGACCGCCGAGGGCAGCACGGTCGACAAGGTGAGCGGCATCATCGTCAACACCGCCAACTACAGCGCTCTGAAGGAAAACAACTTCACCATCAACGACAACATCAACGGCACCTCGGTCCGCCAGTCCAAGTGGGTGGACTGGAACCGCTACGTCGACGAGCTGTCCTTCGCCCAGGCGTTCCGGCAGGAGCTGGTGAACGTCGGCTTCCCGTCCAACATCGGCGCGCTCATCGACACCTCCCGCAACGGCTGGGGCGGCTCCGCCCGCCCGTCAGGACCCGGCGCCAAGTCCGATGTCGACACGTACGTCAACGGCGGCCGCTACGACCGCCGCATCCACATCGGCAACTGGTGCAACCAGTCCGGAGCCGGGCTCGGTGAGCGGCCCAAGGCATCGCCCGCCGCCGGTATCGACGCGTACGTGTGGATGAAGCCCCCGGGCGAGTCCGACGGCTCCAGCTCCTCGATCCCGAACGACGAGGGCAAGGGCTTCGACCGGATGTGCGACCCGACGTACACCGGCAACGCGCGCAACGGCAACAACATGTCCGGCGCGCTCGCGAACGCGCCGCTGTCGGGCCACTGGTTCTCGGCCCAGTTCCAGCAGCTGCTGCGGAACGCCTACCCGGCGCTGTAACAGGCCGTCCCCCGGCGGGGCCGGTGGGCCGCATCCAGCGGTCCGCCGGCCCCTTCGCGTTCCCGCCCTTACGCGTTCACGCACTTACGCCTTCACGACGACCCGCGGCGCACCAGCTGGGTCGGCAGCACCACCTGCGGGCGCTTGGAGGGGCGCTCGGAGGGACCTTCGATCTCCTCCAGCAGCACCCGCACCATCGCCCGGCCCATCTCCTCGGTGGCCTGCCGGACGCTGGTGAGCGGCGGGTCCATGTGGCGGGCGACGGCGGAGTCCTCGAAGCCGACCAGCGCGACGTCCTCCGGGACCCGCCGCCCGGACTCGCGCAGCACCTGGCGGGCGCCGGCGGCCATCACGTCGGAGGCCGCGAAGACCGCGTCGAGGTGGGGCCGCAGCTCCAGCAGCTGGCGCATCGCCCGGCGGCCGCCCTCCTCGGTGAAGTCGGCGGACGCCACCAGCTCCGGTTCCGGCTCCCGGCCCGCCGCCCGGACCGCGGCGCGGTAGCCGTCCAGACGGCACTGGGCGACGTACATGTCCAGCGGGCCGGTGATGGTGGCGACGGTGGTGCGGCCGCGCCCGATGAGGTGCTCCACGGCGGACTGCGCGCCGCCGGTGTTGTCCGAGTCGACGTACGGCACCGACTCGTGCGCCGAGCGGCGCCCGCTGAGCACCGCGGGCATCTCGATGCGCTCCAGCAGGTCCGGAAGCGGGTCGTCCGCGTGGACGGACACCAGCAGCACGCCGTCCACCCGGTGCGCGGAGAGGTATTCGGCGAAGCGCTGGCGCTCCTTGGGGGTGCGGATGAGGGTCAGCAGCAGCTGGAGGTCGGTGTCGGCCAGCTCGGCGCCGACGCCGCGGATGATGTCCGAGAAGTACGGCTCGGCGAAGAGCCGGGTCTCGGGCTCGGGTATGACCAGGGCGACGGCGTCGGCCCGGTTGGCCGCCAGCGCGCGGGCCACCCGGTTGGGCACGTAGCCGAGTTCGGCGACGGCCTGCTCGACGGCCGTACGGGTGCGGTCGCTGACCCTCGGCGAGCCGTTGATCACCCGGGAGACGGTGCCGCGGCCGACGCCGGCGCGGGCCGCGACCTCCTCGAGGGTGGGCCTGCCGCGCCCCGCACCATGCCGCCGGGTTCCTGCCATCTCGCGCCTCCAGCCTCCGTACCCAGCAGATCCACCCCATCCGGGCGGCTGCGGTGGACATTCAACAGCAGTGTGGTTTCCGGAAGTTGTTCCGCTCTGTCCCTTGACACCCCAGCGAGGAGCCGCGACCCTTCAACACATCAACCTGGGAGCGCTCCCACAGTACCTGAGTCATACACAACCCGCACACTGCCCGCCCGTGCCGATGCATCTCAAAGTCCCATGGATTCCCCCTTTTTGGCCGGGAGCGGTACGTCAGGGCGCTAGGAGGACGGAATGCGCAGGACCACTGGTACGTACCGCAGCAGAGCGGTGGCCCTCGCTGCCATCGCCGCGTTAGGGGCCGGAGTGCTCAGCGGCTGCGCCGACGACGGCGACAGTGACAGCGACACCAAGTCCGGCGGCGGAGACAGCAAGGGCAAGACGCTCGTGACCGTCGGCACGTACGGCGTCATGGGCTTCAAGCAGGCCGGACTCTATGACGAGTACATGAAGCAGCACCCGGGCATCAAGATCGAAGAGAACGTGATCGACCCGGCCTCGAACTACTACCCGCAGCTGCTCACCCATCTCGGCTCGGGCAGTGGACTCGCCGACATCCAGGCGGTCGAGGTGGGCAACATCAATGAGGTCACCACCACCCAGGCCGCCAAGTTCGTTGATCTTTCGAAGGCGGACGGCGTCAAGAAGGAAAACTTCCTCGACTGGAAGTGGGCGCAGGCCACCGCCAAGGACGGGAAGACGATCGGCCTCGGCACGGACGTGGGCCCGATGGCGATCTGCTACCGCAAGGACCTCTTCCAGCAGGCCGGGCTCCCGGCCGACCGGGAGGCGGTCTCCAAGCTCTGGGCGGGCGACTGGCAGAAGTACCTCGACACCGGCAAGGACTTCGCGAAGAAGGCGCCGGGCGGAGCCGCGTTCCTGGACTCGGCCGGCGGACTGTTCAACGCGGCGGTCTCCGGCGGTTCGGAGGTCTATTACGACAAGAGCGGGAAGCCCATCTACAAGGACAGCCCGGCCGTCAAGAAGGCGTGGAAGCTGGCGACCGACGCGTCCGCGTCGAAACTTTCCGCGAAGCTCCAGGAGTTCACCAAGCCCTGGCAGCAGGCGCTCGCCAACGGCAAGTTCGCCACCGTCTCCTGCCCGGCCTGGATGCTCGGCCAGATCAAGGAGTACGCCGGGAACAAGTACAAGGGCAAGTGGGACGTCGCCGCCGCCCCCAAGCCCGCCAACTGGGGCGGTTCCTTCCTCTCGGTGCCGCAGGCGGCGAAGAACAAGGACGAGGCGGTCAAGCTCGCCACCTGGCTGACCGCGCCCGAGCAGCAGGCCAAGCTCTTCGAGAAGCAGGCGAGCTTCCCCAGCGCCCAGGCCGCGTACGACCTTCCCCAGGTGGCCGACGCCAAGCTCCCGTACTTCGACAACGCGCCCATCGGCAAGATCTTCTCCGAGGCGGCCAAGAAGAGCCCGACGCAGGTCCTGGGACCGAAGGACGCCGTCATCAAGCAGAACTTCACCGATGTCGGCCTGCTCCAGGTCGAGCAGCAGGGCAAGTCCGCCGAGGAAGGCTGGCAGGCCGCGATCAAGACGAACGACAACGCGCTGGACCAGTGACCCGGACATGACCGCACCTTCCGGTTTCACCCCTGATACAGCCGCGCCCCCCGCAGGGCAGGGGGGCGCGGCCCCGCGCGCCGCTACCGCGCCCGACCCGGCCGAGCAGCGGCGTCGCGACCGGCGCAGCCGCCGCTACCGCCGGGATGTGCGATGGAGCCCGTACGCCTTCGTCGCCCCCTTCTTCGTCTTCTTCGCCGCCTTCGGCCTCTTCCCCCTGCTCTACACGGGGTGGGCCTCGCTGCACCAAGTGGAACTCACCGACCCCACCCACATGGAGTGGGCGGGGTGGCACAACTACTCCAGGCTGTGGGAGGACGAGTTCTTCTGGAAAGCACTGCGGAACACCTTCACCATCGGGGTGATCTCCACCGTTCCCCAGCTGCTGATGGCCCTCGGGATCGCGCATCTTCTCAACTACCGGCTGCGCGCCTCGATGTTCTTCCGGGTGGCGATCCTCACCCCGTACGCCACCTCCGTCGCTGCCGCCACGCTGGTGTTCGCGCTGCTCTTCGGGCGTGACTACGGCATGGTCAACTGGTCCCTGGGACTGGTCGGACTGGACGGCATCGACTGGCAGAACGGCACCTGGACCTCGCAGATCGCGGTCTCCACGGTCGTCATCTGGCGGTGGACCGGCTACAACACGCTGATCTACCTGGCCGCCATGCAGGCCGTGCCGAACGATCTGTACGAGTCGGCGGCACTGGACGGGGCGTCGCGCTGGGAGCAGTTCCTGCATGTCACCGTCCCGTCGCTGCGGCCCACCATCCTCTTCACGGTCGTCGTCTCCACGATCGGGGCCACCCAGCTCTTCGGTGAGCCGCTGCTGTTCAACACCGCCGGAACGGCCACCGGCGGCGCCGATCACCAGTACCAGACCCTCGGCCTGTACATGTACGAGCAGGGCTGGGTGAACCTGCACCTGGGCCGCGCCTCCGCCATCGCCTGGACGATGTTCCTGATCCTGCTGCTGATCGCCGCGGCCAACGCGCTGTTCGCGCGACGGCTGCGGAAGAGCCAGTGAGGGAGACGAGGAGAACCATGAGCGCCACTGTCTCTTCCCGGCAGACACTCGATCCGGCAGCTCCCGCGCGCACCGCTGCGGGGGGCGGAAGGGGCCGCGGCCGAGCGGGCAGGCAGCTGCACGCAGGCAAGATCACCTACGCCGTGCTGATCCTGCTCACCGTCGGCTCGCTCTTCCCCCTGGTGTGGACCGCCATCGCCGCCTCCCGCACCAACACCCGGCTGGCCCAGACACCCCCTCCCCTGTGGTTCGGCAGCAACCTCTTCAACAACCTGGACAAGGCGTGGAACGGCGCCAACATGGGCACCGCGCTGCTCAACACGACGGTGGTGGCGGGCACGGTCGCGGCGTCGACCGTGCTGTTCTCGACCATCGCGGGCTTCGCCTTCGCCAAGCTGCGCTTCCGCTTCAAGAACATCCTGCTGATGCTCACCATCGGGACGATGATGGTGCCGCCCCAGCTCAGCGTGGTGCCGCTGTACATGATGGTGGCCAAGCTGGAGTGGACCGACCAGCTCCAGGCGGTCATCGTGCCGACGCTCGTCAGTGCCTTCGGGGTCTTCTTCATGCGGCAGTACCTCTCGCAGGCACTGCCGACCGAGCTGATCGAGGCGGCGCGGATGGACGGCGCGAGCAGCTTGCGGATCATCTGGCACATCGTCTTCCCGGCCGCGCGTCCGGCGATGGCGGTGCTGGGAATGCTCACCTTCGTCCAGTCGTGGAACGACTTCTTCTGGCCGTTCATCGCGCTCACGCAGAACGGGAACCCGACCATGCAGGTGGCGTTGACCGGTCTGAGCCGTGGGTACACCCCCGATCAATCACTGATCATGGCGGGTGCACTGCTCGGCACCCTGCCGCTGCTGATCGCGTTCGTGCTCTTCGGCAAGCAGATCGTGGGAGGCATCATGCAGGGCGCGGTCAAGGGCTGAGACGTCCGCCCGCACCGCCCGCGCCCCGCGCACCGCCATCGCCTCCCTCTCCCCCGTTCCTCCCCGCACCATGACCTCGAATGGGAGCGCTTCCATGACCCTTTCCTTCCCGCCCGGATTCCTGTGGGGCGCGGCCGCGGCCGCCTATCAGGTCGAGGGCGCCGCGCAGGAGGACGGCCGCACCCCGTCCATCTGGGACACCTTCAGCCACACCCCCGGCAAGGTGCTCGGCGGCGACACGGGCGATGTCGCGGTCGACCACTACCACCGCTTCCGCGAGGACATCCGGCTCATGGCCGACCTCAACCTGGCGGCCTACCGCTTCTCGGTCTCCTGGTCACGCGTCCAGCCCACCGGCCGCGGACCCGCCGTGCAGCGCGGTCTCGACTTCTACCGCGGCCTCGTGGACGAGCTGCTGTCCGCCGGGATCCAGCCGGTGCTGACCCTCTACCACTGGGACCTCCCCCAGGAGCTGGAGAACACTGGAGGCTGGCCGGAACGCGAGACGGCCGAGCGGTTCGCCGAGTACGCCGGGATCGTCGCGGAGGCGCTGGGCGACCGCGTCGAGTACTGGACCACCCTCAACGAGCCGTGGTGCAGCGCCTTCCTCGGCTACGGCTCCGGGGTGCACGCCCCGGGCCGCACCGAGCGGCTGGCCCCGCTGCGCGCCGCCCACCACCTCAACCTGGCCCATGGCCTCGGCGCCCAGGCGCTGCGGGCCGCCCTCCCGGCCCGCGCCCAGATCGCCATCAGCCTCAACCCGGCCGTGGTCCGCCCGCTCACCCAGGACCCCGCGGACCTGGACGCTCAGCGCCGTATCGACGCGCTGGCCAACCGGGTGTTCAGCGGGCCGCTGCTGCGCGGCGCGTATCCGAGCGACCTCATCGAGGACACGGCGGCCATCACCGACTGGTCCTTCGTCCGCGATGGCGACCTGGCCGTCATCAAGCACCCCCTCGACGCCCTCGGCATCAACTACTACACGCCCTCCTTGGTATCAGCCGCCACCGACAACGGGGACCGGCCCGCCCGCCACGACGGCCACGGGGCCAGCACCCACTCCCCCTGGCCGGGCTCCGAGCGGGTCGCCTTCCACCAGACGCCGGGCGAGCGCACCGAGATGGGCTGGACCGTCGACCCGACCGGGCTGTACGACCTGCTGATGCGCTACACCCGGGAGGCGCCGGGGGTGCCGCTGTACATCACCGAGAACGGCGCCGCGTACGACGACAAGCCGGACGCGGACGGCCGGGTGCACGACCCGGAGCGGATCGAGTATCTGCGCGCCCACCTGGCCACCGCCCACCGGGCCATCGCGGACGGCGCCGATCTGCGCGGCTATTTCCTGTGGTCGCTGATGGACAACTTCGAATGGGCGTACGGCTACAGCAAGCGCTTCGGCGCCGTCTACGTCGACTATCCAACGCAGGCCCGCGTCCCCAAGTCCAGCGCCCTCTGGTACGCGGACGTCGCGCGCACCGGTGAGTTGCCGGACGCGTAATCCGGACTGCGGCTCCGCCCGGCCTGGGGGGCGGGCGGAGCCGCGCTTTCCCGTCTGTTTCCCCCGAATGGATTACCGCGTGGGCCACACGCCCGGCCGACGGGGCGGACGGCGGACGGTGCTGGTAAATGCATGAGATATGAGCAAACCAAAGGGCGAGACACTGGCCGGGTGGTTCGACGGGCGGGTCGGCCTCTTCAAGATGGCCAAGGCCAATCTGCGGAAGGTCTTCCCCGACCACTGGTCCTTCCTGATCGGCGAGATCGCCCTGTACACGTTCGTCATCATCATTCTGACGGGCGTCTATCTCACCTTGTTCTTCGAGCCCGCCATGAACGAGGTGGTCTACCACGGCAGCTACACGCCGCTGAGCGGCATCCGCATGTCCCAGGCGTTCGAGTCCACGATGGACATCACCTTCGATGTGCGCGGCGGCCTGCTGATCCGGCAGATCCACCACTGGGCGGCCGTGCTCTTCATCGCGAGCATGATCGCCCATATGATGCGCACGTTCTTCAACGGCGTCTTCCGCAAGCCGCGCGAAATCAACTGGCTCTCCGGTGCCGGACTGCTGATTCTCGGCATGTTCGACGGCTTCATGGGCTATTCGCTCCCCGATGACCTGCTGTCCGGCACCGGGCTGCGCTTCATGGAGGGCGCGATGCTGTCAGTGCCGATCGTCGGCACGTATCTGTCGTTCTTCTTCTTCGGCGGGCAATTCCCCGGGACCATCATCGTCTCCCGGCTCTTCACCCTCCATGTGCTGCTCATTCCCGGTATCATGCTCGGCCTGCTGGCCGTCCATATGATCCTGCTCGTCTATCACAAGCACACCCATCACCCCGGGCCCGGCAAGAGGAACATGAATATCGTGGGTCCGCCGCTGTGGCCGGTCTATGTCGCCAAATCCGGGGGATTCTTCTTCCTCGTCTTCGGCATCACCACCCTGATGGCGGGCATCGCCCAGATCAATCCGATCTGGATGTACGGCCCCTACCGGCCCGACCAGGTGTCCACCGACGCCCAGCCCGACTGGTACATGGGCTACTCCGAGGGGCTGATCCGGCTGATGCCGGGCTGGGAGATCAACCTGTGGGGCCACACCCTGGTCCTCGGCATCTTCATCCCCTTGATCGTCTTCCCGATGGTGCTGCTCGCCATCTGGCTCTATCCGTTCCTCGAAGCATGGATCACCGGCGACAAGCGGGAACACCATCTGAACCAGCGCCCGCGCAACGCCCCCACCCGCACCGCCTTCGGCGCCGCCTGGATCGGCCTGTACACGGTCCTGCTGATCGGCGGCGGCAACGACCTCTTCGCGACCCACTTCCATCTCTCGATCAACGCGATCACCTGGGCCGGCCGGATCGGCTTCTTCCTCGTACCGGTCGTGGTGTTCGCCATCACCCGTCGGGTCTGTCTCGGCCTCCAGCGGCGCGACCGGGACAAGGTGCTGCACGGCCGCGAGACCGGCACGCTCCAGCGGCTGCCGCACGGCGAGTACATCGAGCTGCACGAGCAGCTGTCACAGGGCGAGCGGTACACGCTGACGTCGTACGAGCAGTACGAGCCCCTGGAGCTGCCACCGGCGGTGGACGGGGAAGGAGTCGAACGGAAGCTGTCCCGCTCGGTGCGGCTGCGGGCCCGGCTGTCCCGCTTCTACTTCGGCGAGGGCGGCCAGATCGCCAAGCCGACGGCCGAGGAGTACCGGGAGCACCAGGAGAGCCGACAGCACTAGGAGGTCAGCCCTGGGTCAGCCCTCGTAGGCGCCCAGTGCCTTGGTGAACGCCAGCGCGCCCTGCTCGATCGAGCTGCATATCGCCGACGCCGAGGACTGGGTGCCGCCCGCGCACTGCTTGTCGCGGGTCGCGGACCACATGGACAGCCTGCCGAGCCCCTTGGCCTCGGCGAACCGCACCAGCTCCGTGGCGTCCTCGACCGTGAAGATCTCGTTCTTGACGTCGTTGACGCCGATCATCGGGGTGACGGCGACGGCCTTCCACGCCTCCTCGTCGCTCAGCCCGAGGGCGCGCTTGAGCTGCTTCTGGGTCGCGGTGGCCGCCTGGATCGCGTACCGGCCCATGTCGTCGTCGAAGGAGCTGCCGTAGTCCATGGCCATGATGTTGACCGCGGAGACCTCCACCCCGTTCTTCCGGGCGTCGGCGACCAGCTCGGCGCCGTCCCGGGTGAGGCCGGTGGGCATCACGGGCAGGGTGAAGGAGACGTCCAGACCGGGCTTCTTCTTCTGGAGCGCGGTGATGGCCTGCGCCCGGCGGGTGCTGGCAGCGGCGTTCTGCAACGCCTTGCCCTCGATGTCGAAGTCGACCTTGGTGAGCGCGAACCGGTCCACGACCTCGCCGTACGCCGCGGTCAGCTCCTCCACCGAGCGGCAGGTCAGGGCCAGTTCGTTCCCCGACTGGCCGCCGAAGGAGACCCGGATGTCGCCGCCCGCCGCGCGCAGCGCCTCGGTCTGCCGGGCCACCTTGTCGGCGCCGAGGGCGGTCCGGCCGCCCCACTGGGGGGTGCAGCCGCCGCCGGGTGAGACGAAGCCGAGGGTGAACTCCTTGACGCCGGTCTTCTTCGCGGTGCCGACCATGTCGTAGGGCGCGTGGAGCGAGGTGTCGATGTACGGGGCGAAGCGCGCGGACGCGGGCTTCCCCACCCCGTTCCCCGCCCCGCCCCCGGCGCTCTCCCCCGGGCTGGTGCCCGGCGTCGTGCCGGGTGTCGTCCCCGGGGCGGCCCCCGGGCCCGTCCCGGGCCCCGTGCCCGCGCCCATGTCCGGTGCCTCGTCCACCGCGTCCCCGCCGCCGACCGCACTGCTCAGCGCGAACGCCGCCCCGCCCGCCACGAGGACGGCGGCGGACGCTCCTATCGCCATCGTGCTCCGGCCCATGGTGCGACGGCGGCCCCTGCGGCTCATCATGTGCCTGCCCTGCGTACGGAGTTGGAGGTGGTTTACGGGGGGCACGCTAGCGAGCTGGTCCGGTGCTCACGACCGGATCATCGGAATCCAACAGATTTGCCGCCGGTCACTCGAAGACGGCCGCCGGGGGTGCCGGGGACTGCCGGGCCGTCGCGTCGGTGACGGGGGCCGCGCCGCCGGTGAAGTCCGCGAGCGCGCGGCCGTGTTCGACCCGGGCGGGGTGCGGATCCCCGGCGGCGCGGCGGGTCAGCTCGGCCACCGGCAGCTCGTGGTCGGCGGCCAGCAGCACGGCGTTGCCGAAGCGGCGGCCGCGCAGCACGGCGGGGTCGGCGGTCAGGCACACCTCGGCGAACGCGGCGCGGGCGGTGGCGATCTGGGCGCGCAGATGGGCCAGCGGCGGCCCGTCGGCGACGTTCGCCGCGTAGAGCCCGCCGGGGCGCAGCACCCGGCGGACCTCGGCCAGGAACTCCAGGCTGGTCAGGTGCGCGGGGGTGCGGGCCCCGCTGAAGACGTCGGCGATGACCAGATCGGCCCAGCCCTCGGGCACCTTGGCGAGCCCGGCCCGCGCGTCGCCGCCGCGCACCCGTATCCGGTCGCCGGGGCCGAGCGGCAGCTCGCGCCGTACGAACTGGACGAGCGCGGCGTCGATCTCGACGATCTGCTGGGTGGAGCGGGGCCGGGTCGCCGCGACGTAGCGGGCGAGGGTGAAGGCGCCGCCGCCCAGATGGACGGCGTGCAGCGGGCGCCCGGGCGGGGCGGCGAGATCGGCGGCGTGGCCGAGCCGCCGCTGGTACTCGAAGTCGAGGTGGGCGGGGTCGTCCAGGTCCACATGGGACTGCGGCTTGCCGTCCAGCAGCAGCGTCCAGCCGCGCGGGCGGTCGCGGTCCGGCACCAGCTCGGCGAGGCCCCCGTCGACGGGTGCGGCGATCGGCTCCGGGGTACGCCCCCGGCCTGCCGCGCGCCCGCGCTCCGCCGCTCGCTTCCTTGTGCCTTTCGCCATGTGCCCCAGTATGAGCCGGGCCACCGACAACCGGTCCGCCGGTCTCCTGACCAGCGGTTACCCGACCGGCTGCCCGGCGGTCACTGGCAGCGGTCGACGGCCTCGATGGTGCGGGCCGCCTCGCCGAGCGCGGCCCGCAGCTCCGCGGGGTCGGTCGCACCGGTGTACGCGGCGTCCGGTGGCACCAGCCAGTGGGTGGCGCTCTGTCCCAGGGCGCCGCCGTCACTTATGCGCATGCCGCGCCCGGCGGTCTGGGTGCAGTCGCTGCCCTCCAGGTCCCAGCCGTCCGCGGTGCCGGGCGGCACCAGGAAGCCGAGCGTGTCGCAGGCGTTGTCATGCATCACGGGGCCGAGGCCGTCACAGCCTCGACGCAGGATGTCCACCGCCTCCAGCCCCTGGCGGGCGGGCACGGTGACCAGATCGCAGTCCTGGCGCTGGTGATGTTGGGCAGTCGTCCGCGAGCGGCTGATGTCCACTCCGGCCTCCCTCTTCATCGGGTTGCACAGGGTTCAACGCTCGGCAGTGTCAACGGCTACGGCCGAATGCCGCCGTAAAGGATGGCAGTTCATGGCAGATCGAGGGCGACTTGTCTTTATTGCCGTGAATATCTGGATGTCGGGAACGTCATAACCGGTACGGTTCTCCCCCGCCGACACGGCAGCCGATTCGGCAGCACCGTAGGGAGGGTCACCATGAGGCCGCTTCCGGACTCCTCCTCGTCCTCGTCACCCCGGCCGAACACCGCGTTCCGGCTGTTGCGCGGACAGCTCTCAGCGGCCGAGTTCGCGGCGTCCGTACGGCGCGCGGCCCGCGAGATCGGCGAACAGGTCTCCTGCGACGCGCGCTACATCGGACGCGTCGAGTCGGGGGCGATCCGCTGCCCCAACTACGCGTACGAGCGCGTCTTCCGCCACATGTTCCCCGGCCGCGCCCTCACCGACCTCGGTTTCACCCCCCGCGAGACGGTCCGGGGCCGTCCCGTCGGGCCCGCCGCCGTCCCGGCGCCCCGCCCGGAGCCCGCGGCCCGTCCTGAGCCGGAGCCCCCCGCCCCGGTCGACATCGACGTCTTCGAGGAGAGCGAACTGCTACGGCGCGCGTTCATGGCCGGTGGGGCGGCGACCGCCGCCGACGCCGTACGGACCTCACGGCGGTCCGGACAGGCCGGGGCAGCCGCCGTGGAGGAGGCCGTGCGCCGCATCCGGCTGCTGGACGACCGGCACGGCGCGGACAGCCTCTACGTCCACACTGCACGCCCGCTGAGCGCCGCGTACGCGCTGCTCGACGCGGGCGGCCACAGCCGGTCCGTCGTGGAGCGGCTGTACGCGGGCGCGGGCGAACTGGCCATCTCGGTGGGCTGGCTCGCCCATGACTCCGGGCGGCTCACCGACGCCCGCTCGCACTACGCGGAGGCGCTGGCGACCGCGCGCGTCACGGGCGATCCCGCCCTGGAGGCCCACGCGTTCTGCAACACCGCCTTCCTGGCCCGCGACGCGGGCCGCCCGCGCGAGGCCGTCCGCGCCGCCGAGGCCGCGCAGCGGGCCGCGCGGCGGCTGGCCTCGCCCCGGCTCCTGTCGCTCATCGCGCTGCGCGAGGCGGGCGGCCGGGCCTGGCTGGCGGACCGCGGCGGCTGCGAACGGGCCCTGCTGCGCGCCCAGACGCTCTTCGGCCGCGGCCCGTGCGGCGACGACCCGGAGTGGATGACCTTCTTCGGCGAGGCCGAACTGGAGGGACTTGAGGCGCAGTGCTGGTCGGCCCTGGGCGACTGGGGGCGCGCGGCGGAGCACGCGCGCCGCGCGGTCTCCCTCCAGAAGCCCCACTTCACCCGCAACATCGCGCTGTTCACCACGGAGCTGGCGAGCGATCTGGTCGCGGACGGCGAGCCGGAGGCGGCCGCCGCGGCGGCGGGCCGCGCCCTGGGGCTGATGGACCAGGTCACGTCCTCCCGGATCCGCCGCATGCTGGAGGACACCGCCCGGCTGCTGCGCCCGCACGGCCGCAACGCGGCGGTCGCGGACTTCCTGGCCCGCTATCAGCAGGCCGGTCGCGAGAGTCCGGTGTGACGGTGGGCAGGTCCGACGGCGGGACTGGCGGCGTCCCGTCCGCCGTGCGCGCGGTGACCGGGCGTCAGGCCAGGTGCCCGGTGTCGTTCCAGCGCTCGATGGCCGGTTCGCCGTACGCCCAGCCCAGGATCGACAGGGACGTGGGGTCGAGGCGTATGCGGGCCGCGAAGGAGGCGTCGTAGCCGAGCCAGCGGGCCCCCAGGGTGCGCAGGATGTGGCCGTGCGCGAAGACCAGCACATCGCGGTCGGCGGAGCGCGCCCACTCCACCACCGCGTCCGCCCGGGCGGTGATCGCGGCAAGGGACTCGCCCTCCGGGACGCCGTCGCGCCAGATGAGCCAGCCGGGGCGGGCCGTCTTGATCTCGCCGGGGGTCATGCCCTCGTACGCGCCGTAGTCCCACTCCAGCAGGGCGTCCCAGGCACTCGCCCGGTCGCCGAACCCCGCCAGTTCACAGGTCTCCTTGGCCCGGACGAGCGGGCTGGTGCGCACCTCGACGTCCGGCAGGCCCGCCCACGGCTCCTGACGCAGCCGCTCGCCGAGCAGCTTGGCGCCGCGCCGCCCCTCGTCCAGCAGCGGGATGTCCGTACGGCCGGTGTGCTTGCCCAGGAGCGACCACTGCGTCTGTCCGTGCCGGGCCAGGAGGATGCGTGGTGCCATGGGGGTCGCCTTTCACCGGATACATGCGTGCCGCGCGTCCCGTGCGCCCTGACGCGCGACCGCCCGCGGATATCTGCGCGTATACGCGCCCTGGGGAACGGATCGCTGTCCGTTCGTCGTCCATCCATCATCGCGCACGTGATCGAGAGGCAACCTCGGGGGGACTCCCGGCGTCTTCCCCCTCGCGCGGTCATCTGCCGTGGGGCCCCGGGGGCGGTGCGGGGCCCGCCTCGACTACACCGTACGGTTGATCGCGCGCCATGTTGTGGCCGCCTGACTTTTAACTGGGAGAGCGTCCGGATGCCCCTTACCGCGCCCCGTGCCGGAGTGACACTGGGCAGTCGGCCCCGTTGGTGGACCGAGCTGCCGCTGATCGCGGTGGTGTACCTCGCGTACGCGGGCGGTCGGCTTCTGGGCCAAGGCGATGTGTCCACCGCCGTCGGCCACGGCCTGGCCATCCTCCGTTTCGAGCGGCGGTTCAACATCGATTTCGAGTCACCGCTCAACGACTTCTTCACCAGCCACGCCTGGATAGGCATACCGGCCGACTTCGTGTACGCGTCGCTCCACTACGCGGCCACCCCGGCGGTCCTGGTGTGGCTGTGGAAGCGCGGCCGGAGCGCGGACTACCGCTTCGCCCGCACCTGGCTGCTGATCACCACGATGATCGGTCTGATCGGCTTCGTCGTGGTGCCGACCTGCCCGCCGCGGCTGCTGGAGGCGGGCCAGGGCTTCGTCGACACGATGGCCCAGTACAGCTCGTACGGCTGGTGGGGCGGTGACGCGAGCGCGCCGCGCGGCATGGGCGGGCTCACCAACCAGTACGCGGCGATGCCGAGCCTCCATGTGGGCTGGGCGCTGTGGTGCGGAATAGCGCTGTGGTGGCAGGGGCGCTCGGTGTGGCCGAAGATCGTCGCCGTGGTCTACCCGCTGCTCATCGCCCTCGTGGTGATGGGCACCGCGAACCACTACTTCCTCGACGCGGCCGCCGGTGCCGCCGCCGTCGGCGTCGGCGCGGTACTGACCCGGCCCGCGCTGCGGCTCGCGGGCGCCGTCCGCGACCGCTTCCGCCCGGTGCAGGCCGCCACCGCGACCGGCGCCGCGACCGCCACCGCGGCCCGTACGGCCGACGATTCCCCCGAGGCGGACGCCGCCGGAAACCCGGCCCCGGCCGCGAATGTCAGTGACAAGTGCGAGACTTCGGCCCGTGAACGGGAACGGATCCCCCGACAGCAGAGCAGGGGCTCGGACAGGCAACGTACGGATGGCGGCGACGGCGGCGGACGGCAAGCCGGTGCCGGTGCCGGCCGCGCCCGGGGCACCGGAGCGGGCGGCGGAAGCTCCGCCGCGGCCGACGACGGCGCTGCGGCACCAGCTCGCTGAGCTGCGCGGCCCGTCCGCCGTTCCGCATCCGATGGACGCCCGCGCGCTGGCCGCGCTGGCGGCCAACCCCGGCTGCCGCCGCCGCGCGCTGCTCGACGGCGCCGGGGTCGACAAGGGCGCGCTCGCGCGGGCGCTCGGGGCGCCAGCGCCGTTCGGCCAGTCCCAGTTCGCGCACCAGCGCGGCAACACCTTCGAGGCCCGGGTCAAGGCGGACCGCGGCACCCAGCTCATGACCCTGCTGCACGAGCGGCTGACCGACGGTTCGGCCGCGCCCGACCCGGCCACCACCGCGACCCCCGACCTGACCGCGGCCGGTCCCCAGGGGCGCACGGCCCGTACGGCACTGGCGCTGCGGGAGGCCACGGCGGCGGGGCGGTGGGCACTGCTCGACCATCCGATGGTGAGCCTGGACGTCGCGGGCTCCCCCGCCTTCCTGGAACCGGACGCGGTGGTGGTGCACCCCGACGGCTCCTGGACGGTCGTCGAGATCAAGTCCTTCCCCATGGTGGACGGCGCCGCCGACCCGGCCAAGGTCGGCGCGGCGGCCCGCCAGTCAGCCGTCTACGCCCTGGCCCTGGAGCGGATCGCGGCCCACCTCGGGGAGCCCGTGGAGGGCCCGGAGGGCAAGGCGGACAGCGTATCGGCCCGGGTGCGGCACGAGGTGCTGCTCGTCTGCCCCAAGGACTTCTCCAACCTGCCGACCGCCGAGCTCGTCGATGTGCGCAAGCAGCTGTCCGTGACCCGGCGGCAGTTGGGCCGCCTCACCCGGATCGAGGAGATCGCCGCCGCCCTCCCCGAGGGCACCACGTTCGACCTGGGGCTCACCGAGGACGGCCGGACCGCGACCCGGCCCCTCGAGGAGCTGACCGCCGCGGTCGAGACGGTGGACGCGGCGTACGCACCCGAGTGCCTGTCCACCTGTGAACTGGCCCTGCACTGCCGGGCGCGGGCCCGGTCGGCGGGTGCCGTCGAGTCGCTGGGGCGCGGCGTCCGGGGCGAGCTGGGCGGGCTCACCACGGTGGAGGCCGTGCTCGCGGCCGCCCTGGAGCCCGGTGGTGCACAGCCCACCGGCGACCCGGCCGTGGACACCCTGCGGCGCGCGGCGGCCCTGCGCGCCGAGGCCCTCGCGCTCGCCGCCGGGCAGCCCGATGCGGGGCCCGTGGAGGCGGCATGTCGCTGATCACCACGCTGGCCCGGATGGAGGCCGTCCGGGAGGGCCGGGCGCGGCCCGTCGCCACGGTGCGGCACCGTCATCTCTCGCGGCGGCCACTGGCGTTCGTGCCGCTGACCACCGCGGGCGAGACGGGCGCGCCGCTCGGCGCCCTGGTGGGCACCGAGCGGGACTCGCCGCGGCTGCTGGTCGTGTCGCAGCCGCGCAACCGCGATCTGCGGTTCGCGTTCCTCTCCGCACTGGCGGAGGAGATGCTTCCGTATCTGGAGGGGTACGCGGACGACGTCGAGCTGGAGGAGCGCAAGGAGACCGACCCGGAGACCGGGAAGAAGGTGCCGGTCCAGGTCGAGCTGTGCGCGGACGCGCCGCAGCTGCTGGTGCCCAGCGGCGCGGGCGTGGCGTTCGTCCGGCTGCTGGGGCGGTCGATGCGGTTCCGGCGCACCGCCGAGCAGGACCCGGAGACGCCGTTCCCCGCGCCTCCGCGCGTACCGCTGCTCGGCCGGTGGCTGACGCACTACGGGGAGCGGTCCCGGGTGCCAGGATCCTCGCTGCTGCTGTCGCTGACCGAGCTGCTGGGGCGGCACTGGGCGACCGGGCAGAGCAATCTGGAGGACCAGCACCTCGGGTCGCTGCTGGCCTGGATCGACCCGCCGCAGGGCGTCCCGGGCGCGGAGGCCGCGCTGCACACCGAGTCGGCGCGGGACGGGGACGGGCAGCTGCTGTACCCGCCCGCGGGTCCCGCCACCGATCCGGCCTTCGACAACAAGCTGCTGGCCCCGGCGATGTCCCGGTACGACGCGGCGCGCTCCGAGGTGACCGGCGGCGTGGCGGGCGGGGAGGCGCGGCTGCGGGCGGCCGAGGCGGAGCTGCACGAGCTGATCGCCTCCCAGCTGCGGCCCACCTGGGACGCGCTGTGGCGGGGCGTGGATCTGCTGCGGGAGCTGCCGGAGGGGGCGCGGGTCGCGGACCGCTGGAAGCGGGACCGCTGGTCGTACACGGCCCACAGGGACCGGATCCGGGCCGGTGAGCCGCCCCAGCCGAAGCTGGACGACGCGGTGACGGCCGCGCAGAAGCTCGCGGCGCGGGAGACGGCGCAGGCCCAGCTGGACGCGCAGGAGGCGCTGGACGATCCGCTGGTCATGGCGGGGCGGCGGTTGTCGGGAGAGGCGTTCGCCGGCGAGGTCACCGAGGTGGAGATGGCCTGGTCGGAGGCGAAGGTGCCGCGGCCGAGGCCGCTGGTCACGGTGCGCACCGACGACCGTCCGCATCTGGCCGAGCGGATCAAGCTGTACCGGGTGATGGACGACGGCCGGACGCAGACCGCGGAGTTCGCCTGGGATGCCGAGGAGCCCGCCGATACGGAGGAATCCGGGCAGCCCGGCAGGGCCTCCGTCGCGTTCGTGGTCCGGCTGACCGGTGGGATGGGCCGGGGCAAGGAGCCGGAGCCGGGTTCGGTGCCCGAGCCGGGCGACCGGGTGTGCTGGACGCTGTTCGAGCACGCCCCGCGCGGCGGTCCGGATCTGCCGGACCCCGAGAGCACGCCCTGGACCCACGGCGGCCCGCCGGACGCCGCCGCTCCCGAGCAGGCTCCCGACCCCGTGACCGAGGAGGACTACTTGTGATCGCCACGGACCGGGCGGCCCGGGCGGGGCGGGGCGAGCCGTTCGACCCGTCGGCCGCGGCCGCGCGCGCGACGGACGCGATCCTGCACGACACGCTGCACGGCACGCACCGCGGCGTCGTCGTGGACTCCCCGCCCGGTGCGGGCAAGTCGACGCTGGTGGTCCGGGCGGCCCGGGAGCTGGCCGCCGCCGGGCGGCCGCTGATGGTGGTGGCGCAGACCAACGCGCAGGTGGACGATCTGGTGGACCGGCTCGCCACGGCGGACCCGGACCTTCCGGTCGGGCGGTTGCACAGCAGCGATCCGCATCCGTACGACCCGGTGCTCGACGGTCATCCGGCGGTGCGCTGCTCGGCGAAGGTCGCCGATCTGGCCGGGCTCGGCATCGTGGTGTCCACGGCCGCCAAGTGGGCGCACGTCAAGAACGTCGAGCCGTGGAGCCACGCGATCGTGGACGAGGCGTACCAGATGCGCTCGGACGCCCTGCTGGCCGTCGCCGGGCTCTTCGAGCGGGCGCTGTTCGTCGGCGACCCCGGGCAGCTCGACCCGTTCAGCGTGGTGGGCGCCGATCAGTGGGCGGGGCTCTCGTACGACCCGTCGGCGAGCGCGGTGACCACGCTCCTGGCCCACAATCCGCGGCTTCCGCAGCACCGGCTGCCGGTGTCCTGGCGGCTGCCCGCGTCGGCCGCGACGCTGGTCTCGGACGCGTTCTATCCGTACACGCCCTTCCGCAGCGGCACGGACCACGGCGACCGGCGGCTGAGCTTCGGGGTGGCCTCGGACGGTTCGGGGCCTGACCGGGTGCTGGACGAGGCCGCCGTCTCGGGGTGGGGGCTGCTGGAGCTGCCCGCGCGCCGTACGCCGCGCACCGACCCGGAGGCGGTGGCGGCCGTGGCCCAGGTGGTCCGGCGGACGCTGGACCGGGGCGGCGCGGCGGTCAGCGAGCGCGCCGACGAGCCGGTGCCGCTGACCGCCGACCGGATCGCGGTCGGCACCGCCCACCGCGACCAGGCGGCGGCGGTGCGGGCGGCGCTTGCGGAGCTGGGGGTGTCGGGCGTCACCGTCGATACGGCGAACCGACTCCAGGGACGTGAGTTCGATGTGACGGTGGTGCTGCACCCGCTGTCCGGCCGCCCGGACGCGACGGCCTTCCACCTGGAGACGGGCCGTCTGTGCGTGCTGGCGTCGCGCCACCGGCACGCGTGTGTGGTGGTGTGCCGGGCGGGAGTGGCGGAACTGCTGGACGAGCACCCGTCGACGGAGCCGGTGCAGCTGGGGGTAACGGTGAAGTTCCCCGACGGCTGGGAGGCGAACCACGCGGTCCTCTCGCACCTGGCCGAACACCGCGTCTCCTGGCGTCCCTGACGCCACCCTGGCCCCCGCCCGGCCCCCGGCCTCCGTTCCGTCACGGTCCGGGGGCCGGGGGCTGGGTTCGGAGCGGGGGCCGGTGGGGAGACACCCCTGGTGGGGGCGGCGCTCTTGCCTCTCGCGCGACAATGGGAGCAGGACGCACCGTGAAACCCGACGTGTCTCACGACCCAGGAGGAGAGATCACATGCCCGAGCCGGACCCGGCGGGGGGCCCGCACAGCGCCGCGCCACGGCGCATGAAACCGGCCGCGCTGCTCTTCGAACCCGCCGCCGCCGTCAGGGACGAGGCGCACTTCTTCGACCTGGAGTCGATCGAGGATCCCCGCGAACTCCTCAGCCGCTCGACCGAGCTGGTGCTCGCGTTCCGCGCGGCGACGGACCGGGCCATGGAGTTCCAGGCGATGGCGGCCGCGCAGCTCGCCGACCCGAGACGGTTCGACCGGCTGACCCCCGCCGTGATCGCCGAGCGGGCGGAGTGGACGGAGGACTACGCCAAGAAGATGATCGAGTTCGGTCGCGAACTGATACAAAGCGGCGAGCTGCCGGACTGATGGGCGTACTCCGTACGGAAAACCCGCACGAACGGCCAGCGTCCTGCCGCGATCATGCGCCCGGGGCATATGCGGGCGGAAGGTACCCCATCACCCTTCGCCATGTCCTGGTTTTGCCGCATCCCCCGACACCTCTCCTGCCGACGGTAATTGTAGAAACATGAGCAGAACGCCTCGGGACTCACTTCACACCGCCGCCTACGTCACCCCGGCCGGCGCGGACTGGCTCGCCTCCGCCAGCCGGTCCCCCCGCGGCGTCCACGCGCTCTGGGCGGAGCATCCGGCGACCTCGGTCCCGCTGCCGTGCGGCACCGCGTTCGACGTCGTGAGCATGGACCCGCTCTTCGGCCGCCGCGTGGTCAGCCGGTTATGGACCGATGGGCCCGGCACGGGCCCGGTGGCGGCCCAGGGCGGCCGGGTCATGCTCTTCGCGACCCCGGGCGCGGCCCAGCGGCTGCCCGCGCTGCTCGGCTGGGAGGAGTGGGGCGGCGCGGCGCCGCCGCTGCTCTGCTACGGCTGGGGGGACACGGTGACCGTACCGCCCCTGTACCCGCTGGACCCCGGCTCGGCGGAGCCCGAGCCCCCGGCGGAGATCGCCTCGTACGACGCCCCCTCGCCCCGCTGGCTCGTCGCCCCCGACGTCCGCAGCCCCTGGCTGCCCGGGCCCGAGGTGCTGCTGTGGGCATGTGTGCGGGCGGCCCGTACGCTCCGTACCGCCGCCGGTACGGACGCCGACGACACGGCTGTGACCAGCGCACCCGCCCTGTTTCCGGGCTGAAGGATATCGATTTTCACTTCGCCTGACCCGGGTGCTAAGGTCTTCTACGTCAGCAGGCGCCGCTAGCTCAGTTGGTTAGAGCAGCTGACTCTTAATCAGCGGGTCCGGGGTTCGAGTCCCTGGCGGCGCACAGACATACGAAAGGCCCCTCACCACACGTGAGGGGCCTTTCGTATATTCCAGGGTTTCCTTCTAGGCGCGGGCCGTCAGGCGGGCCACCGCCGCTTCCGGGCCGGGCATCGACCGGGCCTCCTCCCGCAGCGCGCGGGCCGCGACCACGTACGACGGCTGCTCCAGCAGCGCGAAGAGGTCCCTGGCCAGCTGGGCACCGGCCGCCCGGGCGGTGCGGGGCGAGCCGCCGAGGAGGCCGGCGGGGGTATGCGCGCCGGCGCCCGCGAGAGCCACCCGCACGCCGTTGAGCTGCTGCTCGGGCCGGGGCGCGACGATCAGCTGCGGCACCCCGGCCACGGCGGCGGCCAGCACGGCGGCCCCGCCGCCCTGGTGGAGCACCGCGCGACAGCCCGGCAGCACCCGGTGCAGCGGTACGGCGGGCGGCGGCCCGTCGGCCGCGGTGCCGAGACGGACGACCTCCACCCCGCGCGCCTCGGCCGCCCGCAGCGCCGCCCGGACGCCCTCGGGCGGGCCCGCGGGGTCCTCCCACACGGCACAGATCCGAGTGGGCCCGGCGCCCGGCCCGGGGCGGTTCGGGTCGTACGACGGCTCGCCCACCGCGTCGCGCGCCCCCTCGTACGCCCCGTACGACGCTTCGTACGGCGCCTCGTAGCGCGACGCGTAGTGCGGTTCGTACGGCCGCTCATGCGGTGCCTCGTACGGAACGAACCGCACCGGAAGCCGCCGCTCCGGCGAGGGCAGCGCCAGGCTCGGCGGGCAGGGATCGAGCCACACCTGCGGTTCACGCGCCGGATCGGCCCCGTAACGCCGCATCAGGCGTGCGTAGCCGGGCAACGGCGGGCCGTCGAGCCGCTGCCGGTCCAGCCGCAGCAGCGCCGCGCTCCCCCACAGCTGGCCGACCGCGGGCACGCCCAGCGCCGCCGCGGCCACCGTGCCCGCGTACGTACTCGCGTCGTGCACCACCAGCTCCGGCTGCCAGCAGCGGGCGTACGCCACCAGCCCCTGCGCCATCGCCTCGGCGACGGCCACCCGCCGGTCGCCGAGGGCGCGCAGCACGCCGTGCTGCTCCTGGCCGAGCACCCCGGGCCGCACCGGCCAGTCCGCGGGCCAGATGCCGCGGGCGCGGCGCGCCACGGCCGGTGGCAGGCCGGGCGAGCGGGGCAGCACCCCGGCGGGCACCGGCATCAGCCCGGCCCGGGCGACCGCCGCCGCGCAGCCGCCCGGGACCGCGACCCGCACCTGGTGGCCCGCCGCGAGGAACGCCCGGGCGAGCGGCACCAGCGCGACCAGATGCCCGCCCGGGGCCCAGGTCGTGAACAGGACGCGCAACGATCCCTCCCCGATCAGCCGCCGGTGAGCGCGAGGGTGTGGCCGGTGAGATGGGTGTTGGCCGCCGAGCACAGGAACAGCAGGGCCTGCGCGGCGGCCCCGGCCACGGAGGGCGCGCCCTCCGGGCACACCGCGTTGACCAGCACGCCGTCCGCCGCCACCTGCCCGCTGAGGCCGCGGGCCAGACCGTGCAGCCCGGCCTCGGCCGCGCCGTGGAACTCGTCGGGCACCCGGCGCGATGACACCAGCGCGATCCGGCCCCAGCCGCGCTCCCGCATCCCGACGACGGCGCACTGCACCGTACGGATCACCGGCGCGAGGCTGTCCGCGACGACCGGCAGCCAGTCCCCCTCGGGGATGTCCTCGAAACGGGCGCGCGGATCGCAGCGCGCGCCCCGCCGCCATGCGTTCGCCACCAGGACGTCGAGGGTGCCCCAGCGCTCCTCGACGGCGGCCACGACCCAGCGCGGCGACGCGGTGTCCTCCAGTGCGTACGGCACGGCGAAGGCCCGGTCGCCGTCCGGGCCCGCCAGCTCGGCGGCCAGCTCCTCGGCGGTCTCCCGGCGGTTACGGAAGGCCAGCGCCACCCGCGCGCCCTGCGCCGAGAAGGCACGGGCGGCGGCCCGGCCGACGACGCCGGTGGCGCCGGTGACCAGGACCGTGCGCCCGTCCAGGCCGAGATCCATCATGGGCGCGCCACCATCGCCCGGTCCGGCGCCCCCGCCTCGGCCAGCTGGTCGCGCAACGACCGGACCGTGCCGAACCGCGGCCGCCAGCCCAGCAGCAGCCGGGCCCGGGAGATGTCCACCCGCTGCCAGCCGGGGCCCGTGGGGTGACCGCCCGCGCCCGGCTCCTCCAGCAGCGGCACGCCGAGCCCGCTGAGCACGATCATCCGCTCCACCAGCCGCCGCACACTCAGCGCCTGCCCGCAGCCGATGTTGACGACCTGTCCGCTCGCCCGGGGCGCGGTCGCCGCGGCGAGGGCCGCGGCGGCGACATCCCGGACGTCCACGAAGTCCCAGTGGCCCTCCAGCGGTTCCAGCCGCAGCGGACCGGGGCAGTGTGCCGCCAGATGCCGGGCGGCGGTGCCCAGGACGTCGGTGCGGGGCGCGCCGGGGCCGACGGGATGGGCGATCCGCAGCACCGTGCCGTCCACCGCACCGGCCCGGGTGGCGCGCAGCAGGGTCTGCGCGCCGAGCAGCTTGGTGCGGCCGTACGCGCTGACCGGCAGGGGCGGCAGATCCTCGGTGATGCCGACGCCCCGGCACACCGGGCCGTACTCGTGGACGGTGCCCAGCTGCACCAGCCGGGGCCGGTGCGGCAGCGCCGCGGCGGCCTCCACCAGGGTGCGCACCGGCTCCGCGTTGGCCGCGGCCAACTGCTCCTCGGTGCCGCCGCCGGTGAGCCCCGCCGCGTTCACCACGACATCGGCTCCGGCCTCGGCGAGCACGGCGGAAAGCTGTGCGGCCGGGGCGCGGGTCAGGTCGAGACCGGCCCAGGCCACGGCCTCACCTGGCTCCGGCTCCCGGCGGGAGACCACCAGCACCCGGGCGCCCACGGCCTCGAACGCGCGCCGGACCGCGCCGCCCAGGGCTCCGGTGCCGCCCAGCACCACGACGGACAGCCCTGCCGCGTCTGTCATCCTCGGCACCATCGGCCCCCTCCTCGCGGTCGTTCCCGGCAGCGCTCTCGTGAGAACGCCATGCTCGTGAGAACGCCATGGTCGCCGCCGTGACTCGAGCCCGCCTCGACCCGCGCCGGGGCCGACACGCGTCGGCCGTCATGGACGCCCGCACACCCGGGCATCCATGACGCGGATCGACGGGCCGCTGTACGCGATGCGTTGGAGCATCGTGCGGTGCAGTGGGGTGTGACGCAGCGCCCGGGCGAGATAGGGGCGCACATGAGTGGCGAACGCGCCGCCCGAGAGCAGGGCGCGGCTGTGCCGGGTCTGCATCCGTATGACGGCCGCGACATCGGGCCCCCGGCGCCCCTCGAAGGCGGCGAGGCGATCCGCGCCGAGGTCGCCCGCGGCCAGCGCGCCGACGAGCACCGGGTGCAGCACCACCGCGTCCTGGATGGCGAGGGTGATGCCCTGGGCGGCGATCGGGCCATGGGTGTGGGCGGCGTCGCCGATCAGCACCAGCCCGTCGTCCACCCAGCGCCGGGCGCGGGCCGAGAAGACGTCCAGCAGCCCGAGGTCGCCCAGGGTGCGGATCTGCTCGCGGATGGCCGTGGCGTACGGCGGGACGGCGCGCGCCAGCCGCTCCCTGAGCCGGTCGGGGCCGAGCGCGGTGAGGGCGCGGTGGCCGTGCTGCGGCAGCGTCCAGCCGAGGTGTATGCGGTCCGGCCAGGAGCCGTAGACCACCACCGGGCCGTCCCCGGTGCGGAACACCCGCACCTCGCGGAGCGGCGGGGCGTCCGGGCCGCCCGCCCTGAGGGTGCACGACAGCAGCACCTGGTGCAGCGCCTCGGTGCGGCCCGCGCCGATTCCGGCCAGCCGCCGGACCCGGGAGTAGCGGCCGTCGGCGCCGATCACGGCCCGGGCCCGCACGGCGCAGCGCCCGGGCGGGCCGTCGGCGGTGACCCCGGCGATCCGCCCGTCCCGCCACACCAGACCGCCGACCCTCCGGCCGGGCAGATAGCGGAAGCCGGGCCACCGGCGGCAGTGGGCGAGGAGTTCGTCCAGCAGATGCGTCCGGGGAAGGGACAGCAGATGGTCGTACGGGGCGGGCAGCAGCCGGTAGTCGGCCTCCAGCAGCATCCGGTCGCCCTCGAACAGCCGGAACCGGTCGTGCTCCTGGGCGCCGCGCGCCCGCGCCCCGGCGAGCACCCCCAGCTCGTCCAGCAGCGCCAGCGCGCCGGGCTGGAGGATTTCGCCGCGGGCATCCCGCTCGTGCGCGCGGGCGCGCTCCAGCACCGTCACCCGCGCCCCTGAGCGCAGCATCAGCAGCGCCAGGACGAGACCGGCCGGGCCGCCGCCGACCACACAGACGTCGGTGTCGACCTCCTGTCGTGCCGTCACCACCGGACTCACCCCTCGTCGAGCAGGGCCACCGCGCGGGTCCAGCCCGCGCCCGCACCCGCGGTCTTCACGGGGAAGCAGGCGACCCGGAAGCCGGTGGGCGGCAGGGTGTCCAGCCGCGCCAGCCGCTCGATGTGGCAGTACTCCCGGCGGCGGCCCGCGAAGTGCGCGGGCCACAGCGCCGACCGGTCGCCGGTGGCGTGATAGCGGCGGATCATGTCGTGGAAGGGCGCGTCGAGGCTGAACGCATCGGTGCCGATCACCCGGACCCCCAGGTCGAGGAGGTAGTCGGTGGCGGGGCCGTCGAGGCCGGTGAAGTCGGTGAAGTAGCGGGGCGTACCGGCCCAGCAGGCGGCGCCGGTGTGCAGCAGGACGACATCCAGCGGGCGGGGGCGGCAGCCGGTCCGGGCGAGCGCCTTCTCGATGTCGTCGACCCCGGCGGTGCGGGTGTCCGGGTCGGCGGCGCAGGTGATGTCCAGGACGTGCGCCGGGCGCAGGAACCACTCCATCGGCATCCGGTCGATGACGCGCGGCGTCCCGTGCGCACCGGTGGCACCGGAGGGCGCGGGGGCGTCCACCGGTGTGGACAGGTCGATGATGCGCAAGGCGCCCCCTCGGCTGGAGTCGGATGTCGGACGGGCGGTCGGCGGGATTCGGCGGAGTCGTCGGGAGTCGGCGGGCGTCGGCGGGCGTCGGCGGGAAATGCGCTACGGCTCCGCTTGCCCGCGCGGGGGGATCGGGCAGCGGAGCCGTAGCAGACCCGGCTGAAGGGCGGCGCCGGGCGTTCGGGGGAATGCGGGCCAGTCGGCGGGCGCGAACGGCCCCGTACGGACGGACGGGAGGACCTGGAGCGCCGGGCCGACCGGGTCAGGCGGCGAACAGGTCGAGCACCGGGCGGCGCCACTGCCCGTCGAGGTCGAGGTCGAGCGCGGGGTCAGAGGCGAGCACCGCCTGCTGGAGCTTCTGGAGCCGGGGCGACGGTTCGAGCCCCAGGTCCTCGACGAGCCGGGCGCGCAGGCCCTGGTAGACCTCCAGCGCCTGCCAGGGGCGGCCCGCCCGGTACAGCGCGGCCATGCACTGGGCGTGCAGCCCCTCGTGCAGCGGATGGCGGGCGGTCAGCTCGGTCAGCTCGGTCAGCAGCTCGGCATGGCGCCCGAGCCGCAGATCGGCCTCGATGCGGCGCTCCAGAACGCCGAGGCGGCTCTCTTCCAGCCGGGCCAGCTCGATCTCCAGGACCGGACCGACCTTCACGTCGACCAACGCCGGACCGCGCCAGACCGCAAGCGCCTCGCGCAGCAGCAGGGACGCCTCGACATCGTCCCCGGCGTCGAGCGCGTCGCGCCCCGCGGCCACCAGCCGGTCGTACTCATGGATGTCGACCGCGCCCGGCTGCGCCTCCAGGACATAGCCGCCGTACCGGGTGGCCAGTACATCCTTCGACGCCTGCGGCGCCTGGGGGCCGTAAGCGGCGGCCAGCCTGCGGCGGAGCTGGAGGATGTACGTCTGCAAGGTGGTGGGCGCGCTGCGCGGCATCTGCGTGCCCCAGATTTCCTCCATAAGAGTGGGCACCGGCAGCATCTGGTTGGCGTAGACGGAAAGCAGTGCAAGGATCTGCCGCGGCTTGCCCGCGCTGGGCACGATCGACTGACCGCACGCCTCGACGCTCAGCGGCCCCAACACCTTGATGTCCATGGTCCTGTACCTCCGTCAACGGTCCGTCAGGTGCCTCCTGGCCGCGCGGCCGTGCCATCGAGGCACAGAAAAGACTCGCGGGTGAGCGGTGCATCCGACCAGTGCCGGAATACCGAACTCGGTATGAGTCCTGGGAGTTCGACCCATGACAAATTCACACCCTGGGAGAGCCTGTGATGACGGAAGCCTCCATCCCTCCGCAACCCACGCGGTCCCCGTCCGACGCCGACGGCGGCGCCCCGGCAGCCGCACCTGACACCGGCTTGGACGGCCTGGACGACCTGGTCATCGAGGATCTGACCGGCGCCTCCTGGTCCGCCGTCGCACCGCGCATCTGCATCTGCACGTTCAGCGGGGAATGAGAGGACGGGGGGCGCATGGCAGGCGAACTGGGCTTCACCCCGCATCTGCGGGTCGAACCGGTGCCGGGCGAGGCCGTCTACCTGGTCTCCGAGCACGGCGTCACCGCACTGCACGGGCAGGCCATCGCGGCGCTCGCGCCGCTGCTGGACGGGTCGCGTGACCTCGCGCACATCCTCACCGAGGCCGCCCGCGCGCCCGGCCCGCCGGGCGCGGTGCCCGCCGGACAGGCCGAGCGGGTCATCGCGCGGCTGCGGGCGGCGGGGCTGGTGTCCGAGCGGGAGCCGACCCACGCTCCAGGCCCCGAGGAGGCGTACTGGGAGCTGGCCGGGCTGGGCGGCGGGGACGGTCGCTCCATACGCCCGGCCGCACGCCCGGGCGCGGCCTCCGTGGCGTCGGTGATCCTCGGTTCGGCCGACCCCGCCGAAGTCGTCCGGGCGCTGCGGGCGGCGGGACTGCGGGCGGCGGGCCCGGCGGACGGGGAGGAGGCGGGAAGCGGCCGGGCGGCCACGCAGGGCCGGGAGTGCCGATGGGCCGTACGTCAAGTGGGCCCCCGTCAACATGGCGCCGCAGAACTCACCCTTGTGGTGTGCGACGACTATCTCGATCCGCGGCTCGCCGCCGTCGACGCCGCCCATCGCGCCGCGGGCCGCCGCTGGCTGCCCGTCAAACCGGTCGGCACCCAGGCGTGGCTCGGCCCGTTCCTCGGCGCCCCCGACGACCCGTGCTGGGCGTGTCTGGCCGACCGGCTGTGGCGGGGGCGGCAGGCCGAGGCGTACCTCCAGCGCAGGCTGGGCCGCCCGGGGCCGGTGCCGCGGCCGCCCGCCTCACTGCCCGCGAGCCGTGCGGCCGCGCTCCAGCTGGCGGCCCTGGAGGCCGCCAAGTGGCTGGCCGGGCACCGGCATCCGGGCCAGCGGGCACTGTGCACTCTGGACAGCCTCACCGCCACCGTGGAGCGCCATCCGCTCTCCCGCCGCCCGCAGTGCGCGGGATGCGGGAATCCGGCGCTGGTCGCGGAGCGGATACGGGCGCCCCTGGCCCTGCCGTCGCCGCGTAAGCCCGACGACGGCCACATAGCCCCCACGGACGACACCGACCCCGACGACGGCAACACCGCCGACGACGCCTCACCACGCCGCGTCATGGAGCGCTACGGCCATCTGGTCGACCCCGTCACCGGCCTGGTCACCGAGATCCGCCGCGATCCGCGCGGTCCGGCCTTCCTCAACTGCTACCACGCCCGGCACCCCTCGTACGCGTCGTACGCCGCCTCCCCCACCGGCCTGGACGCGGTGCGCGCCGGGCTGCGGGCCGCCGCCCACGGCAAGGGGCGGACCGCCGAGCAGGCCCGGGCCAGCGCCCTGTGCGAGGCCCTCGAGCACTACAGCGGCCACTTCCAGGGCGACGAACCGTGCCAGCGCGCCGCCTACCGCGCGCTCGATCCGGCGGAAGCGGTGCATCCGGACGCCGTCCAGCTCGTGGACCCGCGGCAGTTCGGAAGAACGCTCCCGGACCGGACCGCGTCCGCGCGCCACCGGCTCCCCGATCCGTTCGACGAGGACGCCGAAATCGACTGGACGCCCATGTGGTCGCTGACCGCCGAGCGGCACCGGCTGCTGCCCACCGCGCTGCTGTACTACGGCGCCCCGCAGCCCCCGGGGCGGCGCTGCTGCCGGGCCGACTCCAACGGCGCGGCCGCCGGGTCCACGCTCGCCGATGCCGTCGTACGGGGCTTCCTGGAGTTGGTGGAGCGGGACGCGGTCGCCCTGTGGTGGTACAACCGCACCCGTCAGCCCGCGCTCGCCCTGGACGCCTTCGACGACCCGTGGCTGGCCGAACTGCGCCGCGCCCACGCCCGGCTGCGGCGCGAGGTGTGGGCGCTGGACCTCACCACCGACCTCGGCATCCCGGTGGTCGCCGCGCTCTCCCGCCGGACCGACAAGCCCGCCGAGGACATCACGCTGGGATTCGGCGCCCACTTCGACCGGCACACCGCGCTGTGCCACGCCTTCGCGGAGCTGAACCAGATGCTGCCCGCGGTGGTCGAGGCCCGCGCCGACGGGGGCGGATACGGCGCGGCCGACCCGGAGGCGCTGCGCTGGTTCCGCACCGCGACCGTCGCCGACCAGCCCTATCTGACGCCCGATCCGGAGGCCGTGCCGCTTCCCGGGACGGCCGCTCCCCCGGGCGGCGAGGCCCTGGCCGCCGTCCGGGAGGCGGTCCGGGCGCGCGGGATGGAGCTGCTGGTGCTGGACCAGACCCGGCCGGATGTGGGGCTGCCGGTGGCCAAGGTGCTGGTGCCCGGACTGCGCCCGCACCGGCCGCGGTTCGCCCCGGGCCGGCTGTACGACGTCCCGGTGGCGCTGGGGCGGCTGCGGCGGCCGACCGCGTACCGCGACCTGAACCCCGTTCCCCTCTTTCTGTGATTCTTCCTGTGATCCCCGGTGACAACCCGTAACTCTGTGTACACCATGAGTCTTCGCCGCACCCCCTCCTCCCCCGCAAAAGATCGGATACTCTCGGGCAAGCCGCCCAATCCGGCCCGACGATCCGGAGGACGAGTGCAGAGGAGCCTCTTGCCCGACGCTGCCGGGAAAAAGCCGCCGCGCGACCACGACGACCTGGCGCCGCGCCTGGCCGTGGTGATCACGGTGGTGGTGCTGCTGGGTTACTTCACCGTCGCCGTGACGTACGTGGTCGAAGGGCTCCCCCCGGGGAGCGCGATGGACGCGGCGGTGCGGATGCTGGAGATCCTGCCAGTGCTGGCCGTGCTGCTGGGCATCCAACTGCTGCACTCCTTCCCCGGCCTGGCGCCCCGGCTGGCCACCGCCCGGCACTGGACGCTGCTGCTCCAGGCGACGCTGACCTTTCTGCCGTTCGCCGTCTTCGAGCAGGCGTGGCTGGGCATGCCCGGCTTCCTGGCGGGCTCCGGGCTGCTGGTGCTGGCCCCGGCGGTGGCCTGGCCGACGTTCGCCGCGATCCTGGTGATCACCGATGTGCTGCTGTTCCAGGTGGGATTCGGCTGGGACAAGGTCGCGTACACGACCGTGTCCACCACGATCACCGGGCTGGTGGTCTTCGGCCTCTCCCGGCTCTCCGGGCTGGTCGCCGAGGTCTCCCGGTCGCGCGCGGAGCTGGCCCGGCTGGCGGTCGCGCAGGAGCGGCTGCGGTTCTCCCGGGACGTGCACGACCTGCTCGGCCTCAGCCTCTCCACCATCACCCTCAAGTGCGAGCTGGTGCACCGGCTGGTGCCCCGGCAGAACGACCGGGCCCAGCAGGAGCTGGCCGAGATCCTCAGTACGTCCCGTCAGGCGCTCGCCGACGTACGCGCGGTGGCCAGCGGCTACCGCAAGATGTCGCTGTCCGCGGAGGCGGAGACGGCCCGGTCCATGCTGGCCGCTGCGGGCATCCGGGCCACCGCGGACATCGACTGCGGACCACTGCCCGAGCGGGTGGACACGGTGCTGGCGAGCGTGCTGCGCGAGGGGCTGACCAATGTGCTGCGGCACAGCAAGGCGGACCACTGCGCGATCACGGCCCGGCGGGCGGGGTCCACGGTGCGGCTGACGCTGGTGAACGACGGGGTGGGCAAGCCGTCCACCATCCTGCGCGCCGACAGCATCGCCGGGACCGCGGGCACCGACGGCGGCAGTGGGATCGGCAACCTCCGGGTGCGGCTGTCGGGGCTCGGCGGGCGGCTCTCGGCGGATCTGCGGCCCGAGGGCTGGTTCGAGCTGCGGGCCGAGCTGGAGGTGACCACGGGGACGCAGCGGGGCGGGCGCGGGCGCGGTACGGAGGAGGAGTTCGGCCCGGCGGTGACGGCGTAACGGCGCGATGCCGCGACGTCCGGCCGTCCCTGGCGCCCGCTAGGGAAGCACCCGCTACAGCCAGCCCGCCTCGCGGGCGATCCGGATGGCGTCGACCCGGTTGCGCGCGTCGAGCTTGGTGACGGCGGAGGTCAGATAGTTGCGCACCGTCCCCACCGACAGAAAGAGCCGGGCCGCGATACGGGTCGCCTCCTCGCCCTCGGAGGCCATCCGCAGCACCTCCAGCTCGCGCGGGGTGAGCGGCTGCGGGCCGTCGTCCAGGGCGGCCAGGGCGAGCTGGGGATCGATGACCCGCTCGCCCCGGGCGACCGCCCGAATGGCATCGCACAGCGTGGCCGGGCTGCTGTCCTTCAGCAGAAACCCGGCGACATGGGCCGCGAGGGCGCGCCGCAGATTTCCGGGGCGGCCGAGGCTGGTGAGCATCATGGTCCGGCATTCGGGAACGGCGGTGTGCAGCTCGGCGGCGGCGGTCAGCCCGTCCACCCCGGGCAGATCGATATCGAGAATCGCGACGTCCGGGCGGAGCTGACGGGCCCGCGGCAGAATATCGGCACCGCTGGAGAATTCGGCCACGACTTCGATATCGGGTTCGAATTCGAGCAGGGCGACCAGTGCCTTGCGCAGCATATGCATGTCTTCGGCAATGAGCACTCTGATCATTTCGCCCCGCCCT
Organism: Streptomyces sp. NPDC021115; assembly: GCF_044333065.1. Classification (NCBI taxonomy): domain Bacteria; kingdom Bacillati; phylum Actinomycetota; class Actinomycetes; order Kitasatosporales; family Streptomycetaceae; genus Streptomyces; species Streptomyces sp. NPDC021115. Next base: position 28,905 of record NZ_JBIRQF010000015.1, on the reverse strand, counting down.
TCCCCAGCAGCCCCCGCATAACGATTATTCCCAAACGCTTGCGGGCCTCGCAGCTCTTTGCGTCCGAATCCCCCTGTCGAACAGACGTATTGTTCTCAGCAGGCCGCGCCACCCCGGCACGGTTCGCTGAGTCCCGGGGTGTATTCGGCGTGCAGGGCGCGCAGTTCGCCGCGCAGATACCAGTCGCGCAGCACGGCTCGGCGCACCTTCACCGCCCCGTCCCGGCGCACCGTGCCGGGGCGTACGAGCAGCACCGCGCCGGTGGTCACGCCGAACTCCTCGGCCACCCGGTCCCGGATCCGCGCGGCGAGCCGGGGCAGTCCGGTCCGGGCGGCCCGTACCGTACGGACCTCCTGCACGACGACCAGCGGCCCGGCGCCGGGCCCCGCGCAGAACACCCGGGCCGACCCCAGCGCCCGCCCGCAGCCGAGCAGTTCGCGCTCGACGTCCTGGGGGTGCAGGGTGACCCCGTCCACCAGCAGCCCGTCATGGATCCGGCCGGTCATGCGGAGGCCGCCGTCCGCCGCGAGGCCGAGGTCGCCGGTGCGCAGGAACCCGCCCGGCCCGTCGGCGGCCCGGGCGGCGAAGAGCGGCGCGGTGTCCGGGTGCCGCCCCCAGTGGCCGGTGGCGACGGCTGCGCCGCGCGCCCAGATCTCCCCGGCCGCCCCCTCGGGCAGCCGACGGCAGGTGAGCGGGTCGACGACGCCGAACTCGGCGCCGGGCACCGGGGCGCGGCCCTCGGCGAGCAGCAGGGGCGCGCCCTCGGCGGGGGCGTATCCGGCGAGCAGGGTTCCGGGGCGCAGTCCTACGGCTTCGTAGCGGCGGACGAAGGCGGCCATGGTGGCGGGCGAGACCGGCTCCCCGGCGTTGAGCGCGGTCCGCCAGCGGGAGAGGTCGAGCCCGGCGGGCTGTTCGTCGGCGGTCAGCGCGGCGCAGCGGGCGTAGTGGGTGTCGGGGGCGACGGCTTCGGTGATGCCGTGGCGGCTGATGGCCCGTAACCAGGCGGCAGGGTCGGTACGGAACGGGCGCGCGGGCAGCGGGACGGCGGTGGCGCCCAGCCACAGCGGGTGCAGCACCTGGCCGATCAGGCCGGGGGTGTGGCGGCGGGGCAGCCAGCCGCCGATCCGGGAGCGGGGGCCGCTGCCCAGGGTGGCGCGCAGGGCGTGCATGGCGGCGAGGAGGTTGCCGTGGGTGAGCCGGGCGCCGCGCGGGGCAGTGGCGGGCCCGGAGTCGTACGCGAGCAGGGCGAGGCTGTCGGGCCCGGTGCGCGCGGGCGGGGCGGGCCGGGTGGCTGTGTGATCGGCGGCGGGGTCGGCGGGGTGATCCGGCCGCAGCCGGTCGACGGGCAGGCAGGTGAGATCGGCGCGGCCGACGAGCGAGAGGCGGCGGGAGGTCTCGGTGGCGTGCGCGGTTTCGGTGAGGACGAGGTCCACCGCGGCGTCCCGGGCGATCGCCGCGGTGCGCTCGGCGACGGTGCGGGAGGCGGTGGGCGCGGGGACGGGTACGGCGACGGCGCCCGCGTACAGGCAGCCGAGCAGGGCGGCGGCGATGTGCGGGCCGGGGTCCATGACGACGAGCACCCGGCGCCCGGCGGCGTCGCGTCCGCGCAGCCAGGCGGCGACGGCGCCGGCGCGGGCGTCGAGTTCGGCGTAGGAGATCCGCCGCTCGCCGCCGCTGCCGTCGGGGTGCGCCAGCGCCACGGTGGCGGTCCCGCCGTCCCGGGCCCGTTCTCTCAGTGCCTCGGCCAGATTCTCGTGTCGTGGCATGGTCAGCTCCCGGGCGCCGGAGATCGAAGCGAGGCCACAGTCTCGGAGCGCGACCTCGAACGCTGCTTGATCAGCGTTCGGATGCCGGGAGACGCGCTACGCTGCCCGGTCGGCCTCCGGCCTCGAGTCCGGTGCCGCCGGGTCTACGAGCGCTCGCCGCGGGAGACCTTGACGGCCCAGGAGCCGCCTGCGCCACGGCCGGTGACGGTGACCCGGACCGCCTCCTCCCTGGCCAGGAGGGAGTCGCCGACGCCGAGAGGGGCATCGGCAAGCTCCGGGTAGACCGACTCGTCCCAGCAGGCGGAGGTGGCGGGGTGGCCGTCGAGCACCCGGATCGGGCCCTCGCCGGAGGCGGCGTCGTTGCGCACCCGGTAGACCAGGACGCCTTCGGTGCAGGTGCCCGCGTCGTTGCCGTACGCGCCGCGCGCCTCGATGGCCAGGGCGGTGGTGGGGCCGGTGCGGACCACCACCAGCCGGGTGCGGGTGTCGGCGCGGGGGCCGCCTTCCATGGGGGCGCCGAGGGGCTGGAGGGTGTACATCTTCGGGCCGAGGGCCCGGGAGCAGACCACCTGACGGCCGGTGAGCCAGCCGAGTTTCCACTTGTGCCAGCCGAAGGGGTCGGGAGAGAGCCCGAACTGGCTGCCCATCAGGTCCCAGTCGCCGACGTAGGTGTCCCAGTCGCCGCTGTTGTCGGCGGTGCTGGGGCGGTGGTAGAGGTCGGGCAGGTCGAAGACGTGGCCGGTCTCATGGGCGAGGACATTGCGATCGGGCGGATGGTGCTCGAAGACGGTCACCAGGCGGCGCAGATCCTTACCGTCGGCGCGCAGCGGCCGTTCGAAGTTGACCACTTTGGTCGCGTCGGCGTCGACGCCCGGGGCGTCGGGGTCGGCGACCAGATAGACGATGTCGTAACGGCCGAAGTCCACGTGCGGATCGGCGGCGCGAATGGCGTCGCGCAGATACGCGGCGCGGCGCGCGGAGTTCCAGTCGCGCTGTATGGCGTACGCGGTGGACGCCTTCGGCATGGTGATCCAGCGCCGCAGCGGGTGGACGCCCAGCGAGAAGCGCCCGTAGGAGGCGCGCTTGAAGAAGTCGCCGGTGCCGGGGTTGTGGTCGGCGGCCAGCCGGGCGGGGGTGACCTGGGGGGCGGCGTCCGGGAAGGACAGGAAGACCATGACCGCGCGGAGCGAGCGCACCGGGCGGGGGTAGTCGGTGTTCCAGCTGTCCAGCCCTTCGGAGTGGTGGGCCTCGGTGCGCTCCAGGGCGCACGGCCCGCCCGCGCCCGCGGCCGCGGCGGGTCCGGCCACGATGGTGGTGGCGATCACGGCGCTCAGCGAGGTCAGGACGGCCTGGGCCCGGCGCAGTCTGGGCAGCCGGGACGCCCCCTCGGACGCTTGAGGACGCGCCATGCCGCCTCCCGGGCGTAGAGCGGAACACCCACTCCACCCTGAGCCGGATCCGCGCGGTACGCCCTGTTCGACTGAACCGGTCGAGTGAACCGGCCGGGAATCGGGTACGTAACAGACGGTCACATCCGGTCAAGCGGGCAGTGCGCCCGCGCAGAGTCGAACAGTTACGACCAAACACCTTGTCAAGGCGGCGGTGATCGCGATGGCGTCGTTGGAACGCGCGGAGTACGAGCCTCTATGATCGGCACATTTCCAGCGGGGATTCCCTACTCAGGAGGGCTCTTATGCCCTGCCCGGCACCCGGTGTGAGAGATGCACGAGACGTGTACGACACAGATGACATACCTGGACACGACCAACGCCACGCGGGAGCGAGCGGTGAGCGGAACCCCCGACGGGCAGGGCCGCGCGCCCGGCGCGACGCTGCCGACGATCACTGAGCGTCATACCCACCCCAGTGCTCCGCCCATCGAGGCGGGCGCCGGCGCACCCCCCGCTCCGGCGGCCCCCGCGGGTGCGCCCCCGAGCGCGCCATGCGGCGCACACCCGGCCGCACCACCGGGCGCTCCCCCGGGCGCCGCGCCCAGCGACTACCGCGCCGCCTTCAACGCCGCGCGGCTCGCCATGGCGGTCATCGACCGCGACGGCAAGGTCCTCGACGCCAACCCCGCGCTCGGCACCCTGCTGGGCGCCGACCCCGCCCAGCTGGCGGCCCGCGGCGCCGCGGAGCTGGCGGAGCTGCGGGAGGACGCGCGCACCTGGAGCGACTACCGCGATGTGCTGCTCGGCCGCCGCGAGCGGATGACGTGCACCCGTCGACTGCATCATTCCGACGGCCATGCCCTGTGGGCCGAGATCACCGTCGAACCGGCCCCTGACAGTTGCAGTCTGCTGCTCTCGATGGCCGACATCAGCGACCGCCGGGACCTCCAGGGGAGGCTGCGCCATCTCCAGATGCACGACCCGGTGACCCGGCTGCCCAACCGGAACCTCTTCTTCGAGCGGCTGGCCGCCGCGCTGGAGGCGGGGGCGTACGACCGCGCGGGCACCGGCCGGATCGGGCTGTGCTACCTCGATCTGGACGGCTTCAAGGCGATCAACGACACCCTCGGCCACCGGGTCGGCGACCGGCTGCTGCGCGCCGTCGCCCTGCGGCTGACCGAGTGCGCGGCGCCCGGGGACCATCTGGTGGCGCGGCTCGGCGGTGACGAGTTCGCCCTGCTGGTGCGGGAGTCCAGCGGCACGGAGCAGTTGTGCGAGCTGGCCCGCTCGGTGCTGGCCGCGCTCCAGCGGCCGTTCGACGTGGGCGGGCAGCGGCTGTCGGTGTCGGCGAGCATCGGCGTCGTGGAGCGCCCGGCGGCGGGCACCCACACCACGTGGCTGATGCAGGCCGCGGACACCACGCTCTACTGGGCCAAGGAGGACGGCAAGGCGCGCTGGACCCTCTTCGATCCCGAGCGCAACGCCCACCGCATGACCCGTCAGGCGCTGTCCAGCACGCTGCGACCGGCGGTCGAGCGGGAGGAGTTCGTGCTGGACTACCAGCCGCTGGTCGGCCTGGTCGACGGGGTCGTACGGGGCGTGGAGGCGCTGGTGCGCTGGGACCATCCGCAGTTCGGACGGCTCTCGCCGAACCGGTTCGTCTCGCTGGCCGAGGAGAACGGCGCGATCGTGCCGCTCGGGCGCTGGGTGCTGCGGACCGCCTGCCGTCAGGCCCGCGCCTGGCAGCAGGCGCATCCCCGGCATCCGCTGGTGGTCAGCGTCAATGTGGCCGTGCGTCAGGTGTGGGACTCCGACCTGGTCGCCGACGTGGGCACGATCCTCGCCGAGACGGGGCTGCCGCCGCGGCTGCTCCAGCTGGAGCTGACCGAGTCGGCGGTCATGGGCTCGGCGGGCCGTCCGCTCCAGGCGCTCCAGCAGCTGAGCGACATGGGGGTGGCCATCGCGATCGACGACTTCGGCACCGGCTACTCCAACCTGGCCTATCTGAGCCGGCTGCCGGTCTCCACGCTCAAGCTGGACGGCTCCTTCGTCCAGGGCTTCCGGGCCGAGGAACACCCCAATCCGGCGGACGAGACGATCGTCCGGGCGCTGGTCGAGCTGGCGCACCGGCTGGGGCTCACAGTGGTCGCGGAGTGCGTGGAGAGCGCGGAGCAGGCGGAGCGGCTGGGACGGATCGGCTGCGACACGGGCCAGGGCTGGTTCTACTCCCGCCCGGTGCCGCCGGACCGCATCCCTCCCATGCTCCCCGCCTGCCCGGAGCCCGGCCGGTAGACCCTTACGCGGGCGCGTCCGGGAGGCCGTACGCGTCCGCGATCAGGCCGTACGAACGGAGCTTGGCCTCCGGCCCGTGCGCCGTCGTCGTGATCTTGAGTTCATCGGTCCCGGTGCGCTTGACCAGGTCGTCCAGCCCCTCGCGCACCTCGTCCGGTGTCCCGTAGACCACGTTGGCCAGCCAGCTGTCCACGAAGTCGCGCTCGATGTCGCTGAACGCGTGGCCCTCGGCCTCCTCCGGCGACGGCACCAGGCCGGGGCGCCCGGTGCGCAGTCGGATCATGGAGAGGGCGCCGGTGAGCACCTGCCGATGGGCCTCGTTCTCATCCTCGGCGGCGAACGCCGAGACGCCGATCGACGCGTACGGCCGGTCCAGCACCGCGGACGGGCGGAACGACTCGCGGTAGAGATCGAGCGCCGGGATCGTATGGGCCGCGGAGAAGTGGTGCGCGAAGGAGAACGGCAGCCCCAGCTGCCCCGCGAGCCGGGCGCTGAACCCGCTGGACCCCAGCAGCCACACCGACGGCCGGTCGGCGGACTGCACCCCGCCGGGGACGGTCCCCTGGACGGGTCCGGGCACCGCGTGGATACGGGCGTACCGGTGGCCGTCGGGGAAGTCGTCGTCCAGGAACCGGATCAGCTCGGCGAGCTGCTGCGGGAACTCGTCCGCGCCCTCGCGCAGCCGGTCGGTGCGGCGCAGCGCCGCCGCGGTCGCCCCGTCCGTGCCGGGGGCGCGGCCGAGGCCGAGGTCGACGCGGCCGGGGGCGAGCGCCTCCAGCGTGCCGAATTGCTCGGCGATGACCAGCGGGGCGTGGTTGGGCAGCATCACCCCGCCCGAGCCGAGCCGGATGCGCTCGGTGTGCGCGGCGACATGGGCGAGGATCACGGCCGGGGAGGAGCTGGCGACGCCCGGCATGGAGTGGTGCTCGGCCACCCAGAAGCGGTGGAAGCCGCGGCGCTCGGCGAGCCCGGCCAGCGCGGTGGTGGTGCGCAGCGCCTGGGCTGCGGTCAGCCCGCTGCCGACGGTCGCCAGATCCAGCACCGACAGCGGTACGGGCGCACTGCCCCGGGCCCTGGCCCGGATGGTGTCGCGCTCCGCGTCTCGCTCTTCGTCCCGCCGGTCCCGCTCATCGGCCACGGTGGCCCGCCTTCCTGATCACGACTGATCGCACCGCGATGCACATGCGCGCACCGCGCACGGTCAACCGGATGAAGGCTCCGCTTTATTCCCGGCCCCATCTTCCCGGCCCCACGGGACCCACGGAACTGCTGGGTTCCGTGCGTCCCGTGAGCCCCGGGGCCGGGCGGGGTCAGGCGGTACGGCGGCGGAGCACCAGGACGGTGGCCGCGGTGCCGAACACCAGCGCACCGGCGGCGATGCCGAGCGGCAGGACGGCCGAGCCGCCAGCGCCCGCACTTCCGGCGGTCCCGGCGAGGCGGTGCGGGGTGAGGGCGTCGGCGATCGGGGCGCCGGCGGCCAGGGCACTGGTCGTGTAGTGCCCGGACCGGTGCACCGAGTCCACCGAACCGTCCTGCCTCAGCAGCACCTGGGTGTTGTTCGGGTGCCGGAAGTCGAACATGCCGGACAGCGAGTTCGCGCGGGCGTCGAAGGAGGCGTCACCGATCCGGCCGGTGTGCCAGTTGTCCTCGATGAAGCGGGTGATCGAGGTCTGCTCGGTGGGGGTGTGGTCCACCTTGTTGGACTTGCTGTACGGGGAGATCACCAGCAGCGGCTGACGCGGGCCCGGGCCGCAGCGGTCCTGGTAGCCGCCCGCGGGCCGGGGCGCGGACTGGCAGGCGGGGCTGTCGGTCGCCTTGCCGTTCGAGCCGGTCGTGGTGTCGCGGGAGCCGTTGGTGGGCATGGCGTACGCGTGGTCGTACCAGCCGTCGCTGTCGTCGTAGGCGACGACGACCGCGGTGTCCTTCCACTGCGGCGACTTCTGGATCGCGTTGATCTGCTTGACGAGGAAGTGCTGCTCGTCGACCGGGTCGGAGTAGCCCGCGTGGCCGTCCTGGTACTCGGCGGCCTTCAGGAAGCTGACCGAGGGCAGATGGCCCGTCTTGAGGGCGGCGTCGAAGTCGGTCAGATCGTAGTTGTGGTTGGCCTGACCGTTGTGGCCGATCTCCCGCACGCTCTTGGGCGGCAGATGATGGGGGTTGGCCGTGGACTTGTAGTACTGGAACGGGGCGTGGTGCGGGCTGTAGTCCACGGAGGACGCGCCGCCGACGTTGGCGTGGGTGGTGCCCGAGCACTTGGCGTGGCCGCCCTGCGTGCCGTCCCAGGGGGTGCTGGGCCGGAAGCCGCCCTGGAACCAGCCCCAGCTGACGTCCTTGGCGTTGAGCAGATCGCCGATGTTCCTGCCCTTGAGCATGCCCAGGGTGCTGCTGCTGGTGTGGTCCTTGCCCGAGCAGTCGTCGAAGGCCGGGTCGGGGTCGTTGATCATCGTGCCGACGCCGTGGGCGTCCGGCGAGGACACGGTGGCCGGATCCGGCTTGTCGGTCTGCTTCGGGTCCTCGGTGGAGGACTTGGGGTCGGTGGAGACGATGCCATGGGTCTGACCGGAGACCAGCTCGATGGCGCCCGGGCTGGACGGGCCGTAGGCGGAGCTGAAGGAACGGTCGCTCAGCGCGTAGTGCTGGGCGTAGTTCCACAGCCCGGTGACCGTGTTGCCGTCGTAGTAGTCCATCACCAGGCCGGGCTCGCCGAACAGCCCGGTGCACTTGCCGACCCCGGTGTTCTCGACGTACTTGTCGGCCTTGCCGCCGTCGGCCGCGTACTGCTCGGGGCCGTAGGAGTGGTTCTGGTCGCACGTCATCGCCTGCGAGGACGCGAGCCGCTTGGGCTTGTAGAGGTTCGGGTTCTTCTCCAGCAGGCCCGCGTGGCCGAGGGTGTCGATGTTCTTCGGGGTGTCCTTGGCGGGCGTGAACTTCGTGCCGTCGGTGTTGGCGGCCTTGGGGTAGGTGCCGAAGTAGTGGTCGAACGAGACGTTCTCGTCGAAGATCACCACCACATGCTTCACGGGCGTCGCGGTCCGCTGCGCCCCCTCGGCGGGCGCGGGGGCGGCCCATGCGGGCGCCACCCCGCCCGCGGCCGCCAGCACCGCGGCGCCGGCCAGGGCACTCCAGCGCTTCGCTCGTCGTCTTCCGCCCATGCCATGCCTCCACACGTATCCGTTTCACACTGCACAGTGATCCTCGTCCGCGGGCCGGACATTCCGATGGAATCCATGGAGGAGGGAGAATGAATAGAGGGTCAGGGAAACACAAGGAATTCTTGAGGCGTTCTTGACCGGGAGGTGGGCGGGACGCCGCCGGACGCTCAGGACAGCAAGGCCCTCCCCAGCCAATCCGCTTGGTCCCGCACCCCCGGCAGCGCGAAGAAATAGCCGCCGCCGAACGGGGTGATGTAGTCGACCAGCGGTTCGCCCGCGAGCCGCTTCTGCACCGTCTCGAACTGCCGGGCCAGGTCCTGCTGATAGCTGCAGAACAGCAGGCCCATGTCCAGATTCCCGTTCCCGTCCATGCCGCGGTCGTAGTTGTAGGCGCGGCGCAGGATGCGCTGGTCGTCGGTGCGGGCGGTGCGGGGATTGGCCATCCGGATATGGCTGTCCAGCGGGATGATGTCGCCCTTGGGGTCCTGGGCGAAGCGCGGGGTGTCGAATTCGTGCCGCCCGTCCAGCGGTGCGCCCGACTCCCGGCTGCGGCCGAACATCCGCTCCTGCTCGGTGATCGACACCCGGTCCCAGAACTCCACCAGCATCCGGATCAGCCGGACCACCTGATAGCTGCCGCCCGTCGCCCAGCCCGGCTCCCCGGCGCGATCACCCGCCCACACCAGGCGGTCCATCAGCCGGGCGTCGCCGGTGTCCGGGTTGGCGGTGCCGTCCTTGAAGCCCATGTGGTTGCGCGGGGTGCCGGAGGGGCGGGGCGGGCTGACGAAGCCGTCCATGCGCCAGCGCACCTGGAGCGCGCCCCGGGTGTGCCGGGCTATGTCGCGCAGCGCGTGCAGCACCGTGTCCGTGTTGTCCGCGCAGAGCTGGAGGCTCAGATCACCATGGCACCAGCCGGGGTCGAGGTCGTCGTCGGGGAAGGACGGCATGGCGCGCAGCCGCCGGGGCTTGCGGTCCGTCAAGCCGTAACGCCCGTCGAAGAGCGAGGCGCCCACGCCGACCGTCGCGGTCAGCCGGTCCGCGCTGACCAGGGGCCCCAGGGTGCCGGAGTCGACCGGCGGGGCGGTGATCCCCACCGGGTCCGGGGTGCCGCCGGTGGTGAGGAAGCGGCAGCGCGCGGTGAGGGTACGGAACAGCTCGGTCAGCTCGGTGCGCCCCTCGGCGGTGGCGTCGAAGGCGACGAACGCGGTGGCGCGCTGCGGCGGGGTGAGGATCCCGGCCTGATGCCGACCGTGGAAGGGAACCCGCGCGGACGGCCCTCCCCCGCCGTCCCCCGTCGCCCCGCCCGGCCCCGCACCGTCCGACCCCGTGCCGCCCGCCCGCTCGGCGGCCGGGGCGGCCGAGGCGCCCGCCACCGCGCCGACCGTGCCCGCCGCGGCGCCCCACAGAAAGCCCCGCCGCCGCACCTCGCTCACCCGGTCCTCCGCACATCCGTCAGGGCCGCCACATCGGCCAGCCGCTCCACCAGCGCGCCCGCAGCGGCGTTGATCTTCTCCCGGCTCCCGCGGCCGAGCCGGTCCGCCGGGGTCCAGTGGTCCCCCTGGTGGGCGGCTTCCAGGGCCTTCTGGGTGCGGTCCAGCCAGGAGTCGATCTCCGGCAGCCCGGGGTCACGGGACGTCAGCAGCGGACGCAGCCGCTTCAGCACGGCCCGGGTGCCGTCGAGGTTGGCCCGCGCGGTGGCCAGATTGGTGCCGCTGCCGTAGTCGGTGCGGCCGGTCAGCTCGAACTGCACGGTGTTCTCCATGATCTCGTGCGCCCGCAGACCCAGGTCCGCGGGATCCATCCGCGCTTGCGGCCAGCTGTCCCGCAGCGCGCGGACGGACCGGTCGAGCTGGTCGGCGGCAGCGCGCAGACTGCTCGCGGACGCGTGGTGCCACAGCCCGTACTCGATGCGGTGGAAGCCGGTGAAGCCCGGATCGCGGACCCCGCCGGAGAGCCCCGCCGTGGTGCCGTTGATCGCGCCGTCCGCGTCGCCGAAGGTGCCGTAGGCGGCGCCCATCCGCTCGTACACCAGATGGGCGGGCAGCCAGGCCGCGCGGGCGCCGGCCGGGTCGCCCGCGCGGATGGCCGAGCGCAGCGCGTCGGTGCGCCGCACCAGCTCGCCCATCCGGTCCTGGACATACCGCTGGTAGGCGATGGTCGGGGGGATCAGATCCTGCTGGGTGACCGGAACGGCGGCCGGGCCGCCGCCCCGCGCCGGTCCGGCCACGGTCACCGTGGGTCCGGTGATCGCGTCCGTGTCGTCGGGCAGGCACCGGAAGGCATAGGAGCCTCCGCCGAGGGTGACCCGCAGCGGGCGGGTGGTGCCCGGGCCCAGCCCCTCGACCTCCCCGTAGACCGAGCCGTTCGCCGGGCTGGTCAGATAGACCTCGGCCGCCTTGCTGGAGGTGTTCGTCAGGTCGAAGACCTGCTTGCCGCGGTGCGGATGCGCCCAGCCCTTGCCGCAGCCGCCCTCCGACACCTCGACCGCGGTGTGCCGCAGCCCGTCGGCTGCGGTGGCGGACGGCCGGGGCCCCCGGCCGTCCGGCGATGCCCCACCGGTGCCCAGCGTGGCGGCGGCCACCGCCGCGGCGACCGCCACCGCACCGGCGATCAGCAGCGGGCGTTGCGATCCGGGGAGAAAGGGAGGAAGGCGGCGCACGGCTGCATGCTAAGCGGACTTCGGAAAGCGGAACCCTGCCGGGGATGTCCGGAGAGAGGGAATTCCAGCCCGGTTCACCGGTCCGTCACCGCCCGCTCCCTTTTCTCAGCCGCTCGCCGCGAAGAGCGTGCCCAGCCGGTCATGGACCGGCCTGCGGCCCAGCAGCCGCAGCCCCTCCCAGACCGTGACCTGGTTCGCCGTGAGCACGGGCTTGCCCAGGTCCGCCTCCAGATCGGCCAGCCAGGCGGCGGTGTGCAGGGCGGTGTCCGGCAGCAGCACCGCCTCGGCGTCGGGATGGTCACCGGCCCGGGCCATCCGCAGCACCTCGTCCCGCCCCCAGGTGCCGACCTCGGCGGCGGTGATGATGCCGCTGCCCTGGGTGGAGACCACCTCGGCGCCCGCGGCCTTCAGAAACGTCCGGAAATACTCGGCGACGTCCTCCGGATAGGTCGCGGCGATGGCCAGCTTCTCCAGGCCCAGCGCCTGCACCGCGTGGGCGAAGGCGAAGGAGGTGCTGGAGGCGGGCAGCCCGGCCGTCTCCTCCAGCTCGCTCACCTGCTCGCGGGCGCCTTCCCAGCCGAAGACGAAGCTCGCGCTCGTACACGCCCAGATCACCGCCTGGGCGCCGCGCTCCTTCAGCTCGGCGACCCCGGCCGCGAGCCGGGTGCCCGACCCCATTTCCAGCAGGGCGTCCACCCGGTGCGCGTCCTCACCGATGTCGGTGTGGACGAGCGGGAGCCGCACGCTGTCGCCGAGCAGCCCTTCCAGACGCGGATAGTCGTCCTCGGCGGAATAGCCCGGGTAGAGAAAACCCACCGTGTCCGGCGTCGCGTGTGCCGCGCCCGCCGCCGCCGTGGTCGCGTCCGTCATGACTGCCTCCTTACCTGCGGCCCCCGTGAGCGCCGCCCCTGCTCTGTCACCTGTGTTACACCGCAGCCGCCCGGCGGGTTCCCTCACATCGCGGACGGACCTCCCGAGTCGTCGAGGAACGGGCCCTCGCCGATCCCCGGCCCGAACCCCGGGTCGAGCCCGTCCGCCGGGTCGACGTCCGGCCCCGGCGACGCGGCCCCGGCCAGGGCCGCCTCCGGCTCAGGACCGGCGTCCGCCACCGGACCCGCGAGCGGGGGCATCGAGGCCATCGGGTCGGCCACCGTGGACGACGACGCCATCCCCGCCGGGCCCCGCCGTGCTGCCGGGTCCAGCAGCGCCTGGTACGGGCCGACGGCCTGGGCGCCGATCGCCCGCAGCGCCGCCCAGATCGTCACCTGGTTGGCCGACAGCACCGGCATCCGCAGCTCCGCCTCCAGCTGCGGAATCACGTCGTACGTCGGCAAGTTGGTGCAGCTGATGAAGAGCGCGTCGGGCGATCCGACCACCGCCTCCCGCGCCATGTCGACCACGTCGCGGTAGGGCACCTTCCAGATGTGCCGGGTCAGTCCGAGGTAGGCGCGGCCGGTCACGGTGATACCGGCCTCGCCCAGGTAGTCCTCCAGCGAGTCGGTCACCGACCGGGTGTACGGGGTCACCACCGCGACCCGCCGGGCGCCGATCTCCCGCAGCGCCTCCAGCAGGGCGCCCGAGGTGGTGAGCGACGGCAGCTCACCGGCCTGTGTCATGGCCGCGCACATCGCGCGCTCACCGGCCACGCCGCCGACGAAGCTGCCCGAGGTGCAGGCGTATGCCGCCACTTCCGGTGCGACGGCGCTCAGCGCCCGCACCGCGTCCTGAAGGGTTTCGTGCTCGCTCACCAGCCGTGCCAGGTCGAGACTGACCTCGACCGGGACGAAAGGCGTGCGGGTGAGGTGCAGGGAGACCTCGTCCGGTACCCAGCGCCACAGTTCGCGATCAAGAGCGAAGTCGAACGGTGCGACCACGCCCACGCCACGCTGCGGCTGCGGGCCACCGAGAAAGGAGACGTCCATATATCGAGCCCCAATGCAGAAAGGAGAGGGCTGGACCATTGGCCAGAGATATAAGAGAGCACCGGCGATGCCGGGACGTCGGGACAGATGCCGTTGTTGACGACGGTAGTTTCCGCTGCCTAGCGTGGTCAATCCCCGCAAACTTTGGCGCCTGCCCCAACTGTCGTCAGCCAAACTCACCCACGTTTCGAAACGGTTTCCCGCCTATGTCCGAAAGCACTGTTGTCGTCTTCGGTGATCAGCCCCCGGTCCGGCTGGACCGGCTGGCCGGCCGGGCCCAGGTCGTGGTGTGCGACGAGAAGACCCTGCCCGACGCCCTGCCCTCCGCCGACGTCCTCCTGGTCTGGGATTTCACCTCCGACGCCGTACGTGACGCCTGGCCCGGCGACGGCCCACGCCCGGCCTGGGTCCACACCGCGAGCGCCGGGGTGGACCGGCTGCTGAGCCCCGAACTCATCGCGTCCGACTCCGTGTTGACCAACGCGCGCGGCGTCTTCGAGCAGCCGATCGCCGAGTACGTCGCCGGTCTGGTCATCGCCATGGGCAAGGACTTCCTGGGCAGTTGGGAGCTCCAGCGGCAGCGGCGCTGGCAGCACCGCGAGACCATGCGGCTGGCCGGGACCCGCGCGGCCGTCGTCGGCGCCGGGCCCATCGGCCGGGCCATCGCCACCACCCTGACCGCGCTCGGGATCACCGTCGACCTGGTCGGACGCACGGCACGCCCCGGCGTACGCGGCAACGACGAGCTGCCCGAGCTGCTCGAGCGGGCCGACTGGGTGATCTCCGCCGCCCCGCTCACCGACGCCACGCGCGGCATGTTCGACCGGACCGCCTTCGCCCGGATGAAGTCCACCGCGCGTTTCATCAACGTCGGACGCGGCCCCCTCGTCATCGAGGCCGACCTCAAGGCGGCCCTCCTCGGACGCCATATCGCGGGCGCCGCGCTGGACGTCTTCGAGAACGAGCCGCTGGCCCCCGACGACCCGCTGTGGGACGTGCCCGGGCTCTTCGTCTCGCCCCACATGAGCGGCGACACGATCGGCTGGCGCGACCACCTCTCCGAACAGTTCCAGGACAACTACGACCGCTGGAGCGCCGGCGAGCCCCTGCTCAACATCGTCGACAAGCGTCTCGGCTACGTACCGGTGGACTGATCGCACGGCCCGAATGATCGATCGACACGATCCGAACGGAGAGCTGGATGACCGACCTGCACGACCTGACAGCGGTTCAACTCCTCGAGCGGTACGGCTCCGGCGACCTCTCCCCCGTCGAGGCCACCCGAGCCGCGCTCGACCGGATCGAGCAGATCCAGCCGACGGTCAACGCCTACAGCCGGGTGGACGCCGAGGAAGCGCTGCGCCAGGCGGAGGAGTCCGCCGAGCGGTGGCGGCGCGGTGAGCCCGTGGGGCTCCTGGACGGCGTTCCGGTGTCCGTGAAGGACATCCTGCTGATGCGCGGCGGCCCCACGCTGCGCGGGTCGCGCACGGTACGCACGGAAGGGCCGTGGGACGAGGACGCGCCCGCGGTGGCGCGGATGCGGGACCACGGGGCGGTGTTTCTCGGCAAGACGACCACCCCGGAATTTGGCTGGAAAGGTGTCACGGACAGCCCCGTGTACGGGGTGACGGGCAACCCGTACGACCCCGGGCGCACCGCGGGCGGCTCCAGCGGCGGCAGCGCGGCCGCCGTCGCACTGGGCGCGGGTCCGCTCAGCCTGGGGACGGACGGTGGCGGGTCGGTCCGCATCCCCGCGTCCTTCTGTGGCGTCTTCGCGCTCAAACCCACCTACGGGCGGGTGCCGATCTACCCGGCCAGCGCCTTCGGGACCCTCGCCCATGTGGGGCCCATGACCCGGGACGCGGCCGACTCCGCGCTCCTCATGGATGTCATCAGCGGGCCGGACTGGCGCGACTGGTCGCAGCTCGCCCCCTTCCAGGGCGGCTTCCGGGAGGCGATCACCGCGGGCGGCGGCTCGGTGGACGGGCTGCGGGTCGCCTACAGCCCGACGCTCGGCGGCTCGGCCGACGTCGACCCGGAGGTGGCCGCCGCCGTGCGGCGGGCCGTGGATCTGCTGGCCGGTCTCGGCGCGGTCGTGGAGGAGATCGACCCCGGCATCGAGGACCCGGTGGAGGCCTTCCACACGCTGTGGTTCAGCGGCGCGGCGCGGGTGGTGCAGCCGCTCGGGCAGGAGCAGTGGGAACTGCTCGACCCGGGGCTGCGGGAGGTGTGCGCCCAGGGGGCCGCGTACAGCGCGCTGGACTATCTGGCGGCGGTGGACGTACGGATGGCGCTCGGGCACGCCATGGGGCGCTTCCACTCCGCGTACGACCTGCTGGTGACGCCGACCCTGCCGATCACCGCCTTCGAGGCGGGGGTGGAGGTTCCCGAGGGGTCGGGGCACACGCGGTGGACGGGGTGGACGCCGTTCACGTACCCCTTCAACATGACGCAGCAGCCGGCGGCGTCCGTCCCGTGCGGGATGTCGGCCTCGGGGTTGCCGATCGGGGTGCAGTTGGTGGGGGCGCGGCATGCGGATGCGGTGATTCTGCGGGTGGCGCACGCGCTGTACGGGGCGGGCGTCGCGGAGAGCGTGCGGGCGCCGCTGGTGTGATGCGTGCCGTCCCGGCTCCGGCTGTGGCCGGAGCCGGGGCGGTGGGGTCAGGCTCGGCGGAAGCTGAGGGTTTCGCCCAGGGCTCCGGCGCGCCAGAGGTCCTGGCAGGCGTCGGCCATGCGGTCGAGGCCGTCGACGACCGAGCCCCAGACGATGCCCGGGACCCAGCCCGCGTCGCCGTTGATGAGCAGGTTGTTCCGCTCGTAGAACAGCGCCAGGTCGACCACCTGGCGCTTGCCCTGGTGCTTGGCCTGGGCCTCGTAGCCGTAGGACTTCGTACCGAGCTGGGTGTCGGAGAAGGTGAAGTAGCAGAGGTCCCCGGGGATGGGGGTGATGGTGGGGTTCTCCAGCGGGGGCTCCTCGGGGGCGAAGGGTGCCAGCAGCGCGTAGATCTCGTTGCGCGCGTACTTGGCGTGGTACACGTCGCCCCCCAGCGGCAGCGCGTTCCAGACCGCATCGCAGGTGATCGGCGCGCGGTCGTCGAGGAGTTTCGCGGTACAGGTCACCCCGCGCTTGTCGAGCGAGACCTCGATGAACCGGTCGGCTCGGTCAACCATCGACATTCCTCCAGGTCAGTTCGGAAGCAGTCCTTACCAGTCCTTCCCCAGGGGACATACCCAGCATCGTCTGTATCAAGGGCTGGAAACGACCTGCATATATTTCGTGGGTTCGGGTAGTCGCGCGCCCATGGCTCCACCACGTGGGAAAGACATCGATAGCAGAACAAAAGGGGCAACCCGTCGATCGCTTCTGGTCGGCGGCGCGGCTCTTGGTCTGCTGGGCGCGGTCGGCTGTAGCCGGGTGTCCAGCACGGACGCCAGGGACGGGGGCAATCTGCTGGAGCGCCTGCGGGCGCAGGGCACGGTCCGACTGGGAATTGCGGGGGAGATCCCATTCGGCTATATCGACAAGAATGGTGACTTCACCGGCGAGGCGCCGGAGATCGCCAAGGTCATCTTCAAACGGCTGGGAGTGGAGAAGGTCCAGCCGGTGCCGACCGAGTTCGGCTCCCTGATTCCGGGGCTCCGCTCGCAGCAGTTCGACGTGGTCTCGGCGGGGATGTACATCAATCCCGAGCGCTGCGCCCAGGTGATCTTTTCCGACCCCGACTACCGCATGCGGGACGCCTTCATCGTCCGCAAGGGCAATCCGAAGAACCTGCACAATTACGAAGACATCGTCAAAGCCAAGGCCAAAATGGCCACCGGTACCGCCTATGCCGAGATCGATTACGCCAAGAACGCCGGGGTCAAGGAGAGCGACATGCTGATCCTCCCGGACCAGCTGGCCGGTCTGCTGGCGGTGGAGCAGGGCCGGGCCGATGTGTTCGCGGGCACGACCGTGACGGTGCACAACGTGGTCAAGCAGCGGAACAGCAAGCGGGCCGAGGCGACCGAGCCGTTCCAGGCCATGCTCGACGGCAAACCGGACATCGGGGCGGGCGGCTTCGCCTTCCGGCCGGAGGAGACCAAGCTCCGCGATGCCTTCAATGTCGAGCTGCACAAGATGAAGAAGAGCGGTGAGCTGTTGCGCATCGTGCGGCCCTTCGGTTTCACCGAGGGCGAGATGACCGATCTGACCGCCGAGGAGCTGTGCAAATGACGGCCGGGCTGTGGGAACACTGGCTTCTTCCGGGCGTCTGGATCACCATCCAGCTGACCCTGTACAGCGCGGCCTTCGCCCTCGTGGTCGCCTTCGGCATCGGCATGGCGCGCTCCTCGCGGCTGAAGAGCGTCCGCTTCCTCACCGGCGCCTACGTGGAGATCTTCCGCGGCACGTCGGCCCTGGTGCTGATGTTCTGGCTGGCGTTCGTGATGCCGCTGGCCTTCGGGTGGCAGCTGTTCCCGATGTGGGCCGCGGTACTGGCGATCGGGCTGAACTACGGGGCGTACGGCTCCGAGATCGTCCGCGGCTCGATCGCCTCCGTGGCGCCCGCGCAGGGCGAGGCGGCCATCGCGCTGAGCTTCACCCCGGCGCAGCGGATGCGCCGGGTGATCCTGCCGCAGGCGATCCCCGAGATGATCCCGCCGTTCAACAATCTGCTGATCGAGATCCTGAAGGCGACGGCCCTGGTCTCGGCCGTGAACGTCGCCGACATCACCTTCGCCGCCCAGCTGTCCCGGCTGGCGACGGGTGAGAGCGCGCAGATCTACTCGATCATCCTGGTCCTCTACTTCGTGCTGGCGTTCGTCCTGACCCGGCTGATGCGGCTGCTGGAGCGGCGTGCCAAGGCCAACATCGGCCAGGCTCCGCCCAAGGGTTCGCTGGTCACGCGCAAGCTGCTGGGCAAGCAGGAGGCCGAGCAGTCGCGCAACATCGTCGTCGGAGGAGGTGCCCAGTGAAGTGGAACTGGGACGTGGCCAGGGACTTCCTCCCGCAGCTGGGCCACGGGCTGCTGATCACGCTGGAGGCCACCGCCCTCGGCTCGATCCTGGCGTTCGCGCTGGGGCTGGTGTGGGCGATGGCGTTCCGTTCGCCGAGTCGCTTCGTGCGCTGGCCGGTGTCGGCGGTGACGGAGTTCATCCGCAACACCCCGCTGCTGGTGCAGCTGTTCTTCTTCTTCTATGTGCTGCCCACCTGGGACATCAAGTTCTCGGCGCTGACCACCGGTGTGATCGCGCTCGGGCTGCACTACTCGACGTACACCGCCGAGGTCTACCGGGCCGGTATCGACGGTGTGCCGGTGGGCCAGTGGGAGGCGGCCACCGCGCTCAGCCTCTCCCGGGGCCGCACCTGGCGGGCGGTGATCCTGCCGCAGGCGATCCGCCGCGTGGTGCCCGCCCTCGGCAACTACGTCATCGCGATGCTCAAGGACTCCCCGATGCTCGCGCTGATCGGCGTCGTCGACATGTTGCAGAAGGCGCGGGGCGAGGCTTCGTCGTCCTTCCACTACATCGAGCCGTTCACGATGGTCGGCATCGCCTTCATCCTCATCGCCTATCCGGCATCTCTTCTCATGCGAGCCCTGGAGCGTCGTCTTGGCCACTGAAACCGACCACACGAATCCTGCCGTGGACGGCAGTGAACTGATCCGCTTCGACAAGGTGACCAAGCGCTTCGGGGCCAATACGGTCCTGGACGACCTCGACTTCTCGGTCTCCTCCGGCAAGCACGTCACCCTCATCGGCCCGTCCGGCTCCGGCAAGACCACGATCCTGCGGCTGCTGATGACGCTGCTCAAGCCCGACGAGGGCACGATCAAGGTCGACGGGGACTACCTCACCCACGAGGACAAGGGCGGCAAGCTGGTCCCGGCGGGCGAGAAGCACACCCGTGAGGTGCGCAAGAAGATCGGCATGGTCTTCCAGCAGTTCAACCTCTTCCCCAACATGCGGGTGCTGCGGAACATCACCGAGGCCCCGGTGCACGTTCTGGGCCTGGGCAAGGACGAGGCCGAGGAGCGGGCGCGGGAGCTGCTCGACCTCGTCGGGCTCGGCGACAAGTGCGACATGTACCCGACGCAGCTGTCCGGAGGGCAGCAGCAGCGGGTGGCGATCGCACGGGCGCTGGCGATGCGGCCGCAGGTGATGCTGCTGGACGAGGTGACCTCGGCGCTCGACCCGGAGCTGGTCGCCGGGGTGCTGGACGTCCTGCGGGACATCGCCCATACGACGGACATCACCATGCTGTGCGTGACGCACGAGATGAACTTCGCCCGCGACATCTCCGACGACGTACTGATGTTCGACGCGGGCCGGGTCATCGAGTCCGGCCCGCCGGAGAAGATCTTCTCGGAGCCGGAGCACGAGCGGACCAGGGAGTTCCTGAGCGCAGTGCTGTAGCGGCGCCGCAGCGACACCGTGCGGTATCGGCACATCGTGGCGTAAGGGGGCGATGTGGGCGGCTTGAGATGGCACATGCCATCACTCAACTTCCGCTCCATATCGCCCCCTTGGCGGCTATCGTGGTACGAAGCCGCTTCCTGTGGGCGCCTTGCGCCACCCCACACCCGTGACCCGCAGCGACGGCGATGACGCAAACGGTCACCACCTGCGAGAGGGGACGCCGTGGTGCTGGGGCCCGAGCCGATCGCGCCGCTCCGCTCCGTGCGGCACGCCCTGCGCATCCTGGAGGTCGTCGCCCGGCACTCCGGCGGGGTGAGCCACACCGGGATAGCCCGCGCGACCCGGCTGCCGAACGACCGGCTCGCCGAGCTGCTGCGGATGCTGCGCCGCGAGGGCTACGTGGAGCAGATCGCCGACGGGGCGTACATCGGCGGTGCGTCGCTGACCCTGCTGGACACCGGCGTCCCGGGGCGCGAGTGCGCCGTCGAGGACAAGCTCCAGAGGTCGCTCGGCGCGCTCCGTGACTCGGTGGGCGCGGCGGTCTACTTCAGCCGCTATGTGGACGGCGAAATCAAGATCACGCAGTATGCGGACGGACCGCACACCCCCAAGGTCAACGAGTGGGTGGACTTCCGCTCCGCCGCCCATGCGATGGCGATCGGGAAGTGCCTGCTCACCCAGCTCGACCACGACGGCCGCCGCGACCACCTCTCCCGCCACAAGACGGTGCGGCTCACCTCGCGCACGACGACCAGCGAGAAGGTGCTCTTCCGCCAGCTGGACAGCCAGCCGCCCACCGTGCCCGTGCTCGACCTCCAGGAATACGCCGTGGGCACGGTCTGCGCGGCCGTCCCCGTCACGGCGGGGCACACCGCAGGCTGCCTGGCGCTGTCCCTTCCGCTGGAGCACGCCCACCGGCTGCGGAAGGCCGCCTATCTGCTCAATCGCGAGGCGGCGCCGATGCTGCTCTCGCTGGCCATCTGAGGGTCGTCCCGGCGTTGGTCAGGAGCACCCTTGTGGACCAGGTAGTATTTACGTCGTCAGCACGCGCCGCTAGCTCAGTTGGTTAGAGCAGCTGACTCTTAATCAGCGGGTCCGGGGTTCGAGTCCCTGGCGGCGCACTGTGACATTGACTGGGGCTCCCCGATGAATCGGGGAGCCCCAGTCGTGTGTGGCTGGCACTCTCGTAAGCCTGCATACCAACGGCATCGCGTGGCCGCGCTCCCTACACCTCTGGAGGAAGGGACCGAGTCCGTGGTGGCCCAGCAGACGGCGGGGCACCAGCTCCCCACCGCGCTGGCCGTCGTACGGGCGGCTCTGGCCGCCGAAAAACTTCTGAGCGCCAACGACAAGGACCATGAGCCGCGCCTCGCCGCACTGCGGAGGCGGGGCCGGGTGCTGATCGCCATGGAGTCTCCGGAGGGGTCGGACGACCCGACGTCCGAGGAGATGGCCGACTACGCCATCGAGCTGGGGGAAGCGGCTGACGTCCTGGCAGCGGCCGATCCGCTCGCGGACCGGCCCGCCGTACTGCGTGAGCTGCGCGGTGTGCGCGCGTCACCGCCCGATGTCGAACCGTCACTCGTGGGAGTGATCCACCACGGACCGTGCCCCCGCCGCGCATGCGCCCGGGAACACTGGCCTCCTCCAGGAAAGGGGTGCAACATGACGGTTATGGCAGAGCGCACGTCCCACATGCTGGTGGAGGAATTCGAGGAGATCGCCTCCACCGCGCCCGAAACCGTCACGTTGGAATTCATCAACGGGCGGATCGAGGAGAAGCGCGTGCCGGACGGGGATCACAGCGAGATCATCAGGTGGCTGCAGAAGCGCTGTATGCAGCACCGCCCCGATCTCTGGCTCTACGCGAGCGACTGCGGCTTGAAGGTCGAGGCGTACCGCAAGGGGCGCGCCCGCCCGGACGGCGTACTGGCGCCTGATGGGCACTTCTCGGGCCGCGGTGAGTGGTCGAACCCCGAGGGGGTCCTGATGACCGTCGAGGTCACCTCGCACGACGGAGACACCGACCGACGCGACCGGATCGAGAAGCCCGCCGCCTACGCGTCCGTGGGCATCCCGGTCTATCTGCTCGTGGACCGCGACGCCTGCGCGGTCATCGTGCACACCAACCCTCATCCCGAGAGCGGTTGTTACCTCGACATCCACCGCGCACCCTTCGGCGAGCAGGTCGTACTCTCGGAGCCCGTGGACATCACGCTCGATACGGAGATTCTGAAGAACTACGTCCGCTGAGCCTCCGCCCGGCGCCGAGCCTTCGGTGGGCACGGTGGACGGCTGGACGGCAGCACATGTCCGCACCGGCTCCCGGCCTCAACTCCGCCGCCGGAAGCGTTAGACAGGCATGACGCCTCAGACAGCAGGGCCGCGTATCACGCGTTTCCAGTGCTACCAGAAGCCGCCCGGCCCTTGTCGCCTCGGGGCAGGGACCAACAAGGGCCGGGCAGCGGCCTTCAGTAGCGCTGCCAACCGCCCGGGTAGCGGACCGGCTGACGGCACTCCGGGGCGTCACTGGGTGGTAGCTGCCCGTCCAGCGCGTAGCACAGGGCGGCGTGCAACTGCTCTGCGGAGGCGGGGGTCAGCCGCAGTTCGGTGACGGCGAGATACCGTCCGTCGCTGCCGATCTGGAGGCAGTGCGAGTACGCCACCGTCGGTGCGGCGCAGGCCCCGCCCCGGGACAGTGCTGATCGTCCAGCCGGTCACGACGCCTCACCTCCGCTGCCGGACGCCGGGTGGTCATCGGCGTCGTCCTCCGGCTCGGCCGGTCCGTTCTCCTCGTCGCCCGTGGGCAGTCGCGCTCCTCTGCTCTCGGCCACCCGAAGCGCGTCGCGCAGCGCCTCACACAGCCGTTCCGACAGGAAGCGGACCTCTCCGATGTCCGCCTTCCGGTCGTCGAGCAACGCGCGGGCGTGGCCGAGGAGTTCGGCCCCCATGGAGAGTGAAGAGCCTCGACCTCGTCCGCCCGTCGGCTCAACCGGCTGTTGGCGCCGGCTGGCGCCAGGTAGCACGGGCGACCGTCGGGAGTGGTCCACGGCAGCAGCCGCAAGTCGTTCGTCGCGATCACCGGCACGCCCCCACGAGCACGCCGTGAATCCACTCCGGCCCCGCGTCGACGCCGTCGAGGGCCAGCAGCAGCACCCGCCGCCGCTCCCGTTGCAGCTCCTGCTTTCGGCGTTGATGCTCCCGCCGGCGCCGCTCGCGTTCCTCGCAGACGAGCACATACGGCCGGACGAGCAACCGCCCGCTGTCCCAGGGCACGTCAAAGCCCTGGGGGCTCCTCGCGTCCGGGCGTCGCACGGTGGCCACCGAGGACGGCAGGCCGCCGATGGCCGGCGACGGGGGCGCCATGGTTGCCGTGGGCGCAGCGAGAGCCCCTGGCCGGGCCTGGTGGCGGCCATGTGGTCGTAACGCGACGCAATGCGCTGCCGCAGCGCCTTTCCGAAGCCACCCTCGCTGCGCGGCTCGCTGACCTCGACGGTGCTGCGGATTCGCTCCGCCAGGACGTCAGGTTCGTCGCCGTTGAGCGCTGACCTCACATTCGACGGGCGATACAAGCGATCAAGCTGAATGGCCCGGGTGACGGCACCCGGGCCATTCAGCTTGTGCGGCCCCTGACCTCCAGCGTGCCCAGCAGCTCCCCGGTGGCGGCGGCGATCGCCTCGACCGCCTTGTCGAACGCCTCGGCGTTGTGCGGAGCGGGCTGGCGGAAGCCGCTGATCTTGCGGACGTACTGGAGCGCGGCGGCGCGCATGTCCTCCTCGGTGACCGATTCGGCATACGGCGGGCGGAGCGTCTTGATGGATCTGCACATACCCCCGACGGTACGCCGCGGGTCCGACAGCGCGGCCTGCCGAGCGTTCATAGGCGGCAGCTGATCTCCATGCCGTCCTCGATGGTGAACGTCACGCCCTGGTAGCCGTTCGCCGGATCGCGTACGTACTCCAGGTACGGCTGCATGTCGTCGAAGACGACGTCGTCGGCCACCACGAGGGCGCCGGGGCGCAGGCGCGGTTCGAGCTGGCGCAGCATCGGCAGGCACAGGTCCTTCCAGCCGTCGAGCAGCACGAACTCCAGCGGGCCCTCGATGTCGGCGAGCGTTTCCCGGGCGTCCCCTTCGAGGACGGTGATCAGGTCGTCGAGACCGGTCTCGGCGAAGGTGCGGTGGGCCGCGGCGATCTTCTCCTTGCTCATCTCGGTGGTGACCACGCGCCCGGTGCCGTTGTCCCGCACGGCGGCGGCCAGGTGGAGCGTGGAGATCCCGAAGGACATGCCGAACTCGACCACCGTGGCCGGGCGGATGGCCCGGACCAGGTTGTAGAGCAGCTTCCCGCCCTCGGGGGATATCGGCATGTAGATCCCGGCCGCGAGGTCGGCCAGCTCCTGGTGGGGCGTCGTCTCGGGTGCCAGCCCGCCGAGTCGCGCGGCGGTGGCCTCGTCCTGCTCGGCCAGCTCGAACATCCGGCTGAGGGCGGTCTCGACCCGGGGGTCGGCAAGCGTGTTTGTCATGACCGCTAGAGTAGACGCGACGTTGAGTCTTGTCTAGGAGCGCGATGGATATGCTGTTCCGGGGAGGCGAGATGGCACGCGCGACACACACCGCCGAGGCGGGCACCACCGGACGGACGGCACCGCGCCACCACGGCAACCGGCACGGGCGCAGCGAGGAGGCCCGGCAGGCGGTGCTGTGGGCGGCCGACGACCTGCTGGCGGAGAAGGGCTTCGCGGGCGTCACCATGGAGGGCATCGCTACGCGGGCCGGGGTCGCCAAGCAGACCATCTACCGCTGGTGGAGCACCAAGACCGACGTCCTCATGGACGCCTTCCTCCAGGATGTCGCCGAGGACATCAGCCAGGACGACTCCGGTGACCTCGCCGCCGATCTGCGCGGCTATCTGCGCCAACTGGCCGGGTTCCTCAACGCGTCCGACTCCGGCGCCATGTTCCGGGCCCTGATCGCCCAGGCGCAGCACGATCCGGCGTTCGCCCGGGACTTCCGGGCCCGGTACCTGGACGCGCAGCGGCAGCGGGACCGGCTGCCGCTGGAACGGGCCGTGGAACGGGGTGAGTTGCCGCCGGATGTGGATCTGGCGGCCGAGATCGACCAGCTCATGGGCCCCGTCTACTACCGGGTGCTGGTGACCGAAGGGCCCGTCGGCGAGGAGTTCACCGACCGGCTGGTCGATGCCTTTCTACGGCGGCACGGGCTGGATTAGGCCGTCGCAGGGTCCAGCATGAAGCTGCGCATCAGCGTGGCCAGCCGGTGCGGCTGGTCCACCGGGATCAGGGTGTAGCTGTCGGGGATCTCCACATGGCGGCCCTGCGGCAGCAGCGCCGCCAGCCGGAGGCCGTGTTCCGGGGGCATCACGCGGTCCTCGGACGTCCACGCCACCAGTGCGGGCCGGTCGAAGCCTCGCAGCCGCTCGGCCCAGCGCAGCAGCTCAGCGGCGGGCGGCACGCCGAGCACGTACTTCCGCAGATCGCGGCGGACACCGGGGGATTCCCACAGCGGACGGAACCAGGCGTCCATGACCTCCGGCGGCACCGGGCGCTTCGTCATCCACCCCCAGGTCATCGGCAGCCGCCGCAGCGGGCGCAGCTTGAGCAGGGCGAACGCGGTGCGCAAGCCCCCCGGGAGGCGGGCTGAGGTGTGCAGGTTCCTGCCCGGCAGGCCCGGCGGGAAGTTCTCGAACGCCTCGCACGAGGTGATGACCAGCCGCCCGATCCGCTCGTCGCGGCCGTCGGCGACGAGGGCCTGGGCCCCGCCCCAGTCGTTCATGGCGAGGGTGACGTCCGTGAGGTCCAGCCGCTCCAGGAACTCGGCGACCAGCCGGGCCACGCCGAGGACGGACAGATCGGCGTCGGGGCGCATGGGGCGGCGGTGGCCGCCCAGCGGCAGGGTGGGGACGATGCAGCGGATGCCGGGACGGAGCCCGGCGACCACCTCGCGCCACAGCGAACCGTCCATGGCGACGCCGTGCAGCAGCACGGCGACCGGCCCCTCACCCCCGGTGTCCTCGTACTCGATGGTGCCTGCGGAGAGTTCCACCTCGTCACGATGCGACATATGTCCGAAGGTACCCGACCCGGTCACCCCAGCCGTAGACCGGTGAGGGTCACAGCAGGGGCGGCGTCGGCACGGACGGCGACGGCGGCGTGATAGCCGGTCGGGGCGGGCAGATCGGCGAAGGCCCAGCCGGGCGGGGTGGACACCTCGGTGGGGGCCGGGGCGCCGATGTCCTCCGCGAGGCCGACGTAATGGGTGCGCAGCCCGCCCGGCAGCCCGGTCCCGATGCCCTTCAGATACGCCTCCTTGCGCACCCAGCAGCTCATGAACGCCCGCTCCCGCCGCTCCTCGTCCGGCAGCGCGGCGATCGCCGCGCGCTCGCCCGGGTGCAGCTGGCCGATCAGGCCGTCGAGCCGGGCGCCGGTGCGCCGCGGGCTGCGCTCCTCGATGTCGGCGCCGACGGGGGCGCCGCCCGACACCGCGCACAGCGCCGCGTCCCCGGCGTGGGAGAGCGAGAACGCCAGCGTGCCGTCGCCAGCGACGGCCGGGCGGCCGTGCGGCTTGTCGCAGTCCGGCATGCCGCAGGTCTCGCGGGTGAACACGATGTCCGCCGGGTCCGCGCCCAGATATCCGCCGAGCAGCGTCCGCAGCCCCACATGTGACGTGACGTAGCGTTCGCGCGCCGTCTCGTGCCGCATCCCCGCGGCGCGCTCGCGCTCGTGCGCGTCCAGCATCCGGTCCGCGATCGCGGTGGCAGCGGCGGCGGACGGCGGGATCCGCAGCAGCCATACGGCGACCTCACCGGGGCCTGGGCGGTCCTCTGGGCGGGGCGGTGCGGCGAGCGGGCCCCAGTCGTCGAAGGCCCGGGGGTCGTCGGCCGGGCGTATGAGCGGCACTGTTCCGTTACCTCCGTTGGAGTTCATCCGTGTCCGCCGTCCGGCGTCCGTCCCTCCACGACCGTACCCCTGCGTCACGCCCCCAACGCCCGTATCACGACGCGACGTTGCCGTACGGGAACGCCCGGTGACTTCGGACACGTTCCGATCCCGGCCGACCCGGTCACCCGGTGACACCACTACGATCGCGCACGACCGGGCACGATCTGTAATGGGGGTTTGCGACATGGCGACGGGATTCCTGACGAAGGCGGCCTCCGCGGCGACGCTCCCGGTGGCCCCGCTCTACGGCGCCTTCCTCTCGTACTTCATCTATCACCCGCCGCGGCGGCCGCATCATAAGAAGCCCGAGGACCTGGGCCTGACCAGCACCGATGTCCAGGTTCCGCTGAACGGGAAGCCGCGCGGACTGCATGTGTGGCTCATCCCGGGCGACGAGGCGCGGGTGGTGGTGCTCGGGCACGGGCTGGGGCTGAGCAAGTCGGCGAGCCTCGCCCAGGCGGCGCTGCTGAACCGGGCGGGCTACACGGTCGCCCTGTTCGACCACCGCAACCACGGCAAGAGCGTCTCGGACCCGGCCTGCTGGGGCATGAGCGACCGTCACACCGACGATGTGGTGGCGGTCATCAAGCATCTGCGCGCGAGGGAGGAGTACGCGGCGGCGCGCTTCGCCGTCTTCGGCTTCTCCATCTCCGCCTTCCCCTCCTTCTACCTGCTGGGACGGGCGGAGGACTGCCCGGTCGACGCGGTGATCTGCGACAGCGGCCCGGCGCTCGAACTCTCCCCCCTGTTCCGCAACTTCGTCGCCGCCGACGGGCTGCCGATCCCCGGCCCGCTGCGCACCGGCCCCTCCCGCAAGGCGCTGGAGACGGTCGCCGCGTCGGCGGCGCTGGCGATGCTGCGGGTGCAGTGGCCACCCGCGGCGGAGGGGGCGTACGAGCGCACGCCGATGCTCTTCCTGGCCGGTGAGCGCGACTCGATGATCCCGGCCGCGGGGGTGCGGGCGCTGGGCGAGCGCTATCCGCTGGCCGAGGTGCACACGCTGCCGGACACCGACCACCTCCAGGGCATCAAGACCCAACCGGATGTGTACACGGACACGGTGCTGGGCTTCCTGGAGCGCACGCTGAAGGACTGACCGGCCCGGACACATCGGCAGGCCCCTAGAATCCGCCCTGACGGGGTGGGGCCTGCCGATGAGGGGCGCAGAGTGCGGCGTCAGTCCTTGACCTCGCAGATGACGGCGCCGGAGCTGACGGAGGCGCCGACGTCCGCGTTCAGGTTCTTGACGATCCCGGCGCGGTGGGCGTTGAGGGGCTGTTCCATCTTCATGGCTTCGAGGACGACGACGAGGTCGCCTTCGGCCACGGTGTCGCCCTCGGAGACGGCGACCTTGACGATGGTGCCCTGCATCGGGGAGGCGAGGGCGTCGCCGGAGGCGGCGGAGCCGCCCTTCTTCACCGCCTTGCGCTTGGGCTTCTTCGACGCGGCGGCAGGGGCGGAGGCCACGCCGAGGGAGGCGGGCAGGGAGACCTCCAGGCGCTTGCCGCCGACCTCGACCACGACGGTCTCGCGGGCGCCGGTGTCCTCGTCCTCGTCCGTCGCGGCGGGGGCGGCGGCGTAGGGGGCGATGGTGTTGGTGAACTCGGTCTCGATCCAGCGGGTGTGGACCGTGAACGGGTCGCTGGTGAAGGCCGGGTCGGTGACGACGGCGCGGTGGAAGGGGATGGCGGTGGCCATGCCCTCGACCTGGAACTCCGCCAGCGCGCGGGCGGCGCGCTGGAGGGCCTGGGTACGGGTGGCGCCGGTGATGACCAGCTTGGCCAGCAGCGAGTCCCACGCCGGGCCGATGACGCTGCCGGACTCCACGCCCGCGTCGAGGCGGACACCAGGACCCGACGGCGGGGCGAAGACGGTCACCGCCCCCGGAGCCGGGAGGAAGTTGCGGCCGGGGTCCTCGCCGTTGATGCGGAACTCGAAGGAGTGGCCGCGCAGCGGCGGATCGTCGTAGCCGATGGCCTCGCCGTCCGCGATACGGAACATCTCGCGCACCAGGTCGATGCCCGAGACCTCCTCCGTCACCGGGTGCTCGACCTGGAGGCGGGTGTTGACCTCCAGGAACGAGATCGTGCCGTCCGTCCCCACCAGGAACTCCACCGTCCCCGCGCCGACGTATCCGGCTTCCTTGAGGATGGCCTTCGAGGCGCGGTAGAGGTCGGCGTTCTGCTCCTCGCTCAGGAACGGCGCCGGGGCCTCTTCGACGAGCTTTTGGTGGCGGCGCTGGAGGGAGCAGTCACGGGTGGAGACCACCACCACGTTGCCGTGGGTGTCGGCCAGGCACTGGGTCTCCACGTGGCGGGGTTTGTCGAGGTAGCGCTCGACGAAGCACTCACCGCGGCCGAAGGC